>CAZWAY010000031.1:0-67241 GCA_964631945.1 uncultured Planctomycetaceae bacterium | reverse complement strand
CCTACGACGCGCGTGGACCCCCGTTGGAAGAAGTTCGCACCCGGCCCCCTGGCGCTGGTGCTGTTCGTCGCGCTGCTGGCGCGCACGCTGCGCCAGCTCGAGCGCGCGCCCACGCTGAACTGGGACATGCTGCCGGCCATGGCGCTGGCGCTCGAATGGGGCGAGCACGATCCGGTCGCGCTGCACCGGCGCACCTACGAGCTCGCGCGCGCGGAGCTGCCGCCCGCGCGCTTCGCCGAGCTGACCTCCGCGGGCGTGCGCCAGGTGCGTGCCCAGGACCCGGGTGCCTTCATCGAGCATCTGCCCTTCTACCGAGGGCGCGTGCTGTACTCGCTGGCGGTGTACGCCCTGCACCGCCTGGGAGCACCGCTCTCGGCCGCGACCTACTGGGTCCCGCTCGCGAGCTTCGCGCTGTGCGCCGGCCTGTTCCTGCTGTGGGCGAGTCGACACCTGCCGCTGGCGCTGGCGGCGCTGTTCGCGCTGGGCCTCGCGCACACGCCCGCGCTCCTGAACCAGGCCAACATGTCCAGCGCCGACGGCCTGGCCACGCTGCTCACGTGTCTCGGCGCCTGGGCCCTGCTGGAACGACGCGCGTTCGCCTGGGGGCTGGGCCTCCTGACGCTGGCCATCGCGGCGCGCCCGGACGCGCTGCTCCTGGTGGGCTGCACGCTGGCCGCGAGCCTTCTCCTGCTGCCGCGCGCGCAGCGCCCGGGCCTCGGCGGGCTCGTGGCCTGGCTGGGCGCGGCCGTGGCGCTCGTGCTCGGGCTGCGCGGGTTCTCGGGCGAGTACGGCTGGTGGCCGCTGATCCAGATCTCGTTCGTCGAGAAGAGCGTGCACCCGTCGGCCCTCGCGACCGCGGTCGACTGGCCCGAGTACGGCGCGATCCTGGCGCGGCAGGCCGCGGCCATCCCGGGCGACGGCTACACCACGACCCCGGCCGGGGAGGTCACGGGCAGCACGCTGTGGTTCCTCTACGCGGCCCTGGCCGCGCTCGGCGTGGCGCTACGCCGCACCCAGCCGCGCTGCGCCACCCTCCTGGCCGCGCTGCTCGGCGCCTACGCCGCACGTTTCTTCCTGTTCCCGCAGCTCTGGGACCGCTTCTACGCCCCGTTCTACGCCCTGGTTCCGCTGTGCCTGCTGGCCGCGCTGTGCGGCGAGCTCGGTGCACGCCGCGGCGCCGCATGAGGCGGCACGCGCTCCTCGCTCGCGCGGACACCGACCCAGGCGAGAAGTCCGTTCTCGAATGGACCGCGACGGAGTCCTGGGGAAGACTTCACGGCTCCCCGCGCCTACGGTCGAGGAAGGACTCGGCCCGGGTCGCCCTCCTGCCTACACTGGCCCGGCCCCATCCCCCGACCAGCGCGTGAAGCCCGAGATCGACCCCCACCAGGAGCCCGGCGCGTGACGGAACCGGCCAACCCGGCGGAGCCCGAGCTGTCGCTCGTCGTGCCCTGCTACAACGAGGCCGAGTGCATCCCCGCCACGCTGCCGGCCCTGTGCGCCGCCTTCGCGCGCAGCGGACGCCGGCTCGAGCTGGTGGCCGTCGACAACGGCTCGAGCGACGGCACGGGCGAGCGCCTCGAGGCCCTGCGCGCGCGCGGCCTGCCGCTGCGCGTGGTGCGCATCGAGGTGAACCACGGCTACGGGCACGGGGTCCTGGCCGGCCTGGCCCAGGCGCGCGCGCCGTGGGTCGGCTGGGCGCACGCCGACGGCCAGGTCGATCCGGAGGACGTGGCGCGACTGTTCGGCGAGCTCGCGAGCTGCGGCCCGAACACGCTCGGCAAGGTGTGCCGGCGCTTCCGCATGGACGGCACCTCGCGCCGGGTCGTGACCTTCTTCTGCAACTCGCTCATGCGCCTCCTGTGGCCGGGGCTCGGCACGCTGGACGTCAACGGCTCGCCGAAGATCTTCCACCGCGACGCGCTGCGGCGCCTGCAGCTCGCGTCCCAGCTGTGGTTCCTGGACGCCGAGATCCTGATCAAGGCGCGTCACATGGGCCTGCGCGTGCTCGAGCTCAACGCCTTCGCGCGCCCGCGCCACCGCGGCGTCTCGAAGGTGCGCGCCGCGACCTCGTGGGAGGTCTTCAGCGCCATGCTGCGCTATCGCTTCACCGCGCACCTCGAGCCGTGGAAGCGCTCGCTGCGCGAGGAGGCGGCCCGCGCGGCCGAGCCCTCGCGCAGTCCGACGCCCTAGGAGCATGAGCGCTGTCCCCTGGCGCGAAGCCTTGCGCGTCTGGACACGTATCGGCTTCCTCTCCTTCGGTGGACCGGCCGGCCAGATCGCGCTGATGCACCGCGTGCTGGTCGAGGAGAAGCGCTGGATCAGCGAGCAGCGCTTCCTGCACGCGCTGAACTACTGCATGCTCCTGCCCGGCCCGGAGGCGCAGCAGCTCGCGACGTATGTCGGCTGGCTGCTGCACGGCACGCGCGGCGGACTGGCGGCGGGGCTCCTGTTCATCGGGCCCGGGGTGGTGTGCGTGCTCGCGCTGAGCGCGCTCTACGCCGCCTTCCAGCGCGTCCCGGCCATCGACGCGCTGTTCTTCGGACTGCAGGCGGCGGTGCTGGCGATCGTGCTCGAGGCCGTGCTGCGCATCGGCAAGCGCATCCTCAAGAACGGCCTGATGGTGGCGCTGGCGGCCCTGGCCTTCGTGGGCATCTTCTTCCTGCGCGCGCCCTTCCCGCTGATCGTGCTGGCGGCGGGCTCGTTCGGCTGGCTCGCCAGCCGCCTTGGGCCGGAGCTCTTCCCGGCCATCGCCCACGGGCCTGCGCGCGGGTCCATGCGGGCCGGCGCGCACGCGGCCGACGACGTGCTGGAGCGCGGCGCCGAGCACGCGCGCCCGACGCCCGCACGCACGCTGCGCGTGCTCGCCACCTGGCTCGCGCTGTGGTTCGTCCCCCTCGGGGCGCTGGCGCTGGCCCTCGGCGGCGCCAGCGTGTTCGTGCAGGAGGGCCTGTTCTTCAGCCGCACGGCGGTGGTCACCTTCGGCGGCGCCTACGCCGTGCTCGGCTACGTGGCCCAGCACGCGGTGCAGCGCCACGGCTGGCTGCAACCTGGCGAGATGCTCGACGGTCTCGGGTTGGCCGAGACCACGCCCGGACCGCTGATCCTGGTGCTCGAGTTCGTGGGCTTCCTGGCGGGCTACCGCGAGCCCGGGCCCTTCGCGCCGCTGGTCGGCGGCGTGGTGGGCGCGCTGGTGGCGGTGTGGACGACCTTCGCGCCGTGCTTCCTGTGGATCTTCGCGGGCGCGCCCTACGTCGAGGCCCTGCGCGGGAACCGGCGCCTCGACGCGGTGCTCTCCAGCATCACGGCCGCGGTCGTGGGCGTGGTCCTGAACCTGGCGCTGTGGTTCGGGCTGCACGTCCTGTTCGCGGTGGTCGAGGAGCGCGACTGGCACGGCGTGCGGCTGTACGTGCCGGAGCGCGACACGCTCGACTGGGCCGCGCTCGGGCTGAGCGCACTGGCGGCGCTGCTCTTGTTCCGCACCCGGCTCGGGATGGTGCGGACGCTGGCGCTCAGCGCCGCGCTCGGGCTGGGTCTGCGTGGGCTGGGATAGCGTCGCCGTCAGCGACGGACCAGCACGAGCACATCGGAAGCCAGCGTCACCTCGAGCTCCCCCAGCGCCTCCAGGCCCTTCACCGCCGCGGCCGAGCTGCGGCGCGCGCCGCGGTAGGTCCCCGCCAGGAGATCGAGCAGCTGCGCGCGCTCCAGGCGCCGGCGCTCGCGCGCGACGGTCTGGGCGCGCAGCTCGAAGTGCTGCGCGTGCTCGGCCAGGAAGGCGCCGACGCGCTCGCGCTCGAGGCCCTGGCCCTGGACCCGCGCGCGCAGCTCGAGCAGGTCGTCCGGCGCCGGCAGCGCCGCCACCAGGTGCGCGCCGGGTGCCAGCACGCGCGCGCACTCGGCGGGATTGCGCCGGCCGTGGATCGTGAGCACGAGCGCGACGCTCGCATCCAGCAGCGGCAGGCGTCGGTCCGCGTTGGCGACGACCCAGGTGAGCGCCGGGAAGCGCCGCGCGGCGTGCTCGGCGGCCGCGCTGGAGAGATCCAGGCCGATCCCGACCAGCCCGAGCTCGGCCACCAGGGCCGCGAGGCGCTCGCCCGAGCCCGAACCCAGCTCGAGCGCCAGCGCCCCGCCGGGAAGGCCGAGCGCGCGCCCACGGCGCGCGAGCTCCAGCCCGAGCTCCGCCCCCACCCCCGCCGCGAGCAGGCGCGCGCGCGCCTCGATCTCGGCGCGTGCGTCCCCGGCCGCGAGCGAGCGCCGGTCCTGGGGCTGCAGCAGATTCAGGTAGCCGCTCTTGGCGAGGTCGAAGGCGTGCCCGCGCGCGCACGCGAAGGCGCGCGCGCCGCGCACGAGTCGCTCGCCGCAGGCGCGCACACTGCAGGCCAGCGGCAAGGACACGGGCTCAGCGCCCAAGTCCGGCTCCGCCGGCGCGACTCGCGCGAGGCTCCATCACCAGAGCTTAGCCGCGCGAGCGTCCGGCGCCGCCGCCCGTCGAGCGGCCGCCTCAGCGCGCGCCGAGCACGCGCCCGTAGCGGTAGTAGACCTCCAGCGCGAGCACCATCAGCGCGGTCGAGTACACGCGCCCACCGGAATAGCCCCACGCGCACACCTGTGGATCCCAGGAGCCCCGGCTGTCGCCGGCGCGGCACTGCGAGTCCACCAGCGCCGCCTTCATGGCCTTCTCCCAGGTCGGCCAGTAGGGCTTGCCCATCTGGTAGAGCGCGTAGGTGCCGTAGTACCAGGCGTACAGGTCGGTGCCGAAACCCTGCGGGTCCCACACCGGCGGCTTGGCCTGGATGAGGGCGGCGTGCTTGGCCAGGATCGGATGGTCCTGGGGCGTCTCTCCGAGGAAGATCCGACACAGCAGCGCAACCGAGGTCATGGCCTCGCCGCGCTCGCGCGGGAAGTGCTGGTTGGCGGGCGTGCGCGCCGAGAGCTCGCCGAGGGCCGAGTAGCCCACCCGCCCCGTGACCGGGTCGGTGACCTCGTCGAGGAAGGCCAGCGCGCCCGCGAAGGCCGCGCGGAAGTCGCCCTCCAGGCCCGCGTCCTCGGCCGAGGCCAGCGCGAACACCATCCAGCCCGTGACCGAGGTGTCGTTGTCGCCCACCGGCGGCAGCTCGTAGCGCCAGGCGCCGTAGGGATTGCGCGCGCGCAGGATCAGGTTCACCGCCAGCTGCGCGGGACGCTTCAGCAGCGGACTGCGCGTGAAGAAGTACGCCTCGCACAGGGCCAGCGTCCCGAGCGCGTGGTCGTACAGGAAGTCGTGCCCCGAACGCTCGCCCAGGAGGCCGTTGTCGGGATCCTGCTGGTCCACCAGCCAGGCCAGGGCGCGCGCGAGCGTGACGCGGTACGGCCCGTCGTTCTGCGCGTGGCCGTCGCCGAGGAAGGCCAGCAGGGCGAGCGCGGTGACGCCCACGTCGTGGGTCGGCGCACCCGCTCCGCTGCACGTGCCTGCGCCGAGCGTGCCACAACGCGCGCCGAAGCCGTCGCAGTCCCACGAGCCGTCCTCGGCCTGGTGCGCCACGAGCCAGGCCAGGCCGGCCTCGAGCGCGGGCTCCAGGCCGGCGCCGGTGGGCAGTCCCTTGCGCTGGCCGCGCGGGCCGGCGTGACCGCCGAGGGGCGCGCCGCCGCCGAGGCCGAGCGGCGTCAGCTCTGCGGACAGCACGTCGGCCGGCGCCAGGAACGGATCCGGCGTCGAGTCGAGCTCGCTCGGGCTGGGCTCCTCGGGCTCGTCCAGGGCCTCGTTCGAGCGCAACTCGGGCTCGACGCTGGAGAGCGGCTCGGCGCGCGGCTCGGGCGGCGGCTCGGATTCCTCGACGAACTCGGGCGCGGGCTCGGCGATGCGCGCCTGCACGAACACCGCCTCCGGCGTGCGGAATTGCTGCCAGGGAATCGCCGCCAGCACCAGGAAGAGCAAGAGGTGCGTCGCGGCCGAGAGCGCCAGCCAGGGCGCGCGCTCCATCCATTCGTAGAGCGCAGCGTGGAACGTCCGCGCCCGGAAGACCGGTTGCATCGCCATGGGTTCCTCCACGGCCCGCGGGCCGCGCATCGAGACCGTCCGCGCTGCCCACGCCAGGGAAGAGGCGCGCGCGCCGCCGGGAATCACCAGCGTTGCCCCGTGAACGCGTCCCCCGACCCGGGGTTCACCGCGCAAGCTGAGGTGTCTCCGGTCCTGGAGAGAACCCTCGGATCCCAGGCGCGAGTTCGGCGGCTCCCGCTCGCCGAGCCAGGAGGAGTTGGTCGGGGCGACAGGATTTGAACCTGCGACCTCTTGCACCCCAAGCAAGCGCGCTAGCCAAGCTGCGCCACGCCCCGATGGAAAGGGGCACAGGTTATAGAGAGCACGCGGGGACGCGTCAATGCGCGAGCGGACGCGCGCTTGGCGCCGCGCCGGCGCCAGACGCACAATGCGGCCCATGCCGAGGCCGGGACGAGCGCTGTGGATCACGCGGACCTACGCGCGTCGCCGGCACCGCAGCTGGCACCTTTCGATGAGCCTGGCCACGCTCGGCTGGGGCACGTGGTGGTGCGTGCTGTTCGTGCACCACTTCGCGCCCGGATTCGAGTTCTCGCTGGCCTTGCCGAGCGCGCTCTCGACCGCGGCGGCGCTGCTCGGGCTCGGCGTGGCGATCCTCACCCTGCGCGCACGCCGCGCCTGGATCCTGTTCGCGCTGGTGCCGCTGTTCGCGAACGGCAGCCTCCTGTTCGTGCCCTGGCTGGCGGCCGAGTTCGCGCCGCCGCCCTGATCGGGCGCCGCCCCGCTCAGGTGCCCGCCAGGGGCAGGCGCTCGGCCGCGAGCAGCATCCACGTGCCGGTCACGGCCGTCGCCACCGTGAGCGCGAGCACGACGAAGGCGCACAGCCGATGGCGCCCACGCCAGCGCGGGTCGCGCAGCGTCAGCAGCCCGGTCGTGAGCGGCGCGAGGTACGCGAGCGTGGTGCCCTTGGCCAGCCACAGGTGCACGGGCGTGATCAGGCCGGCCGCGGCCAGGTCGTAGTGCGCACCCATCCGCACGGCGAAAGCGATCGTGCTCGCGAGCGCGGCCAGGGTGGCCGCCACGCACGGGAGGTGCAGGCGTCGGCGGGCGCGCAGTCCGGTCCACACCACCGCACCGAGCAACAGCAACGTCAGCGCCAGACAGGCGACGAACCCGCGCTCGGCCGTCATGCGCGGCCGAGTCCGTCCATCTCGCCCGCCAGCTCGCGGCCCATGAGCTCGCTGACCGCCTGGCGCGGGTCCTGGCGCTCGAACAGCACCGCGTGCACCTGCTCGGCGATCGGCATGGGGATGCCGCGCGCCTCGGACTCGGGCCCGAACAGGGCGCGCGTGGTCCACACGCCCTCGGCCACCATGTGCATCTCGGCCAGGATCGTCTCGAGCGACTTGCCGCGCCCGATCTCCTCGCCCACGTGGCGGTTGCGCGAGTGACGCGAGTAGCAGGTCGTGGCCAGGTCGCCCAGCCCCGCCAGCCCGAAGAAGGTCGCCGAGCGCGCGCCGTGGGCCTGGCCGAAGCGTGCCATCTCGACGATCCCGCGCGTGAGCAGGGCGGCCTTGGCGTTGTCGCCCAGGCCCAGGCCGTCGGAGATGCCGGCCGCGATCGCGATCACGTTCTTGAGCGCGCCACCGAGCTCGGCGCCCTTGGGGTCCTGGTGCGTGTAGATGCGCAGGTTGTCGGAGGAGAGCGTGGCCTGAGCCGCCCGCGCGAGGGCCTCGTCGGTGCTGGCCACCACGACCGAGGCCGGCAGGCCGATGGCCACCTCCTCGGCGTGGCTCGGCCCGGAGAGCACCGCGATCGGGCGGCGCCCGAGGACCTCGCTCAGGATCTCGCTGGGCGTCTTGAAGGTCTCGATCTCGATGCCCTTGGTGGCGCTGACCACGGGTACCTCGCCCGCCAGCGCGTCCTCGAAGGTCTCCGCCACCTTGCGCAGGAACTGCGTGGGCACGACCGACACGGCCAGTTCCGCGCCGCGCGCGGCCTCGAACGGATCGGCGCTCACGAACAGGTCCGCGGGCAGCTTCACGCCCGGCAGGAAGCGCTTGTTCTCACCGTCCTTGCGCAGCTCCGCGACGTGCTCGGGGAAGGCGCTCCACAGCGCCACGCGCACGCCGTTCTTGTGCAGCAGCATCGCCAGGGTCGTGCCCCAGCCACCGTCGCCGATCACCACCACGCGCGAGTAGGACTGCGCCATCAGGAGGTCCGCCTGCGTCCTGCCTTGGGTTCGGTTCCGGCCAGCATGCGCCCAATGTTCGCACGGTGGCGCACGAAAACCAGCGCCGAGAGCAGGGCCGTGCCCCAGATCACCTCGCCGGCGTAGGAACGGCCCTGCAGGCGCCAGGCCGCCAGGAACGGGAAGGAGAGCCCCATCAGCATGGACGAGAAGCCCACGTAGCGCGTGCCGACCAGGGTCGCGAGCCAGACCGCCCCGCCGCCCAGGAACACCATCGGATCGATGGCGAGCACCGCGCCGCACAGCGTCGCCACGCCCTTGCCGCCCCGGAAGCCGAGGTAGATCGGCCAGACGTGCCCGCACACCGCCGCGAAGCCGCAGCCGACGCGCAGCGCGTGCGGCGTCTCGGCCGCCAGCCACTGCGGCAGGAGCCAGGCCGGCGCCCAGCCCTTGGCGCAGTCCAGCGCGAAGGCCGTGATGGCCCACGGCCGGCCGAGCGCGCGCCCGACGTTGGTGGCGCCGATGTTGCCGCTGCCCTGGCTGCGGATGTCCACGCCGCCCACCAGGTGTCCGAGCACGAGACCGAAGGGGATCGCGCCCAGGAGGTAGGACACGAGCAGGGCCAGCCAGCCGAGCGGGGTGTGGGGCAGGAGCTCGTCCATCCGCGGCGCCAGTCTCCCCTCCGGCGGGGGCGCGCGCCAGGGAAAGCGCCCCCGGCCGAGGGCCGCGGCTGCGTACACTCTCGCGCGCGTGGGCCGCACGATCGGGATCGACACGGGCGGGACCTTCACCGATCTCGTGCTCGCGGACGGCCGGCGTCTCTCGGTCGCCAAGGTCGCCTCGACCCCCGCCGACCCGGTGCGCGCGATCCTGGCGGGCCTCGAACGGCTGGGTGGACTGCGCAAGGGGGACCACGTGGTGCACGGCACGACCGTGGCGCTGAACGCCCTGCTCACGGGGAAGGTGGCGCGCGTGGCGCTGGTCACGAACGAGGGTTTCGCGGACCTGCTCGAGATCGGACGCGGGGACCGCCCCGACATCTACGCGCTGCACCCCGAGAAACCCGTGCCGCTGGTCCCGCGGGAACGGCGCTTCGAGGTCGCGAGCCGCGTGTGGCCCGAGCGCGAGAGCGGCGCGCTCGAACGTGTGCACACGCCACGGCCGGCCGGACTCGCGCGCCTGGCGCGCGCCATCGCGCGCAGCGGGGCCGAGAGCATCGCCATCGGCCTGCTGCACTCCTACGCCGATGCGCGCGACGAACGGGCCCTGGCGCGCGCCCTGGCGCGGCTCGGACTGCCGATCACCTGCTCGGGCGTGCTGCTGGCCGAGCACCGCGAGTTCGAGCGTTTCTCGAGCGCGGCCGTGAATGCCGCGCTCGTGCCGCTGATGCGCGCCTACCTCGGCACGATCGAGCCGCGCCTGGGCCAAGCGCGGCTCTCGCTGCTGCAATCGACGGGCGGCACGCTGCCGGCCGCGCGCGCCAGCGAAGAGCCCGTACGCGTCCTGTTCTCCGGACCCGCGGGCGGAGTCGTCGGCGCCACGCGCGCCGCCGCGCAGGCGGGGTTCGCGGCCTTCGTGGGCCTCGACATGGGCGGGACCTCGACCGACGTCGCCTTCCATGCGGCCGACTCCGCGGCCGGGGCGCGCGACGAACGGCCGCTCGAGCAAGCCGTCGAGCCGCAGCGCGTGGCCGGACACCCGGTGGGCGTGCCCGCGCTCGACATCCACACCATCGGCTGCGGCGGCGGTTCCCTGGTACGCGTCGACGCGGGCGGCATCCTGCACGTCGGCCCCGCGAGCGCGGGCGCCGATCCGGGCCCGGTCGCCTATGGACGGAGCGACGTCCCGACCGTGACCGACGCGCACGTCCTGCTCGGACACGTGGCCAGCGGACCCTTCCTCGACGGCCGGCTCGAGCTCGAGCGCGAGGCGGTCGCGCGCGCCTTCGCGCGGCTCGCGCGGCGCCTCGGCTGCTCGGCCCCGGAGGCCGCGCGGGCCGTGCTCGACGTGGCGCGCGCCGCCATGCGCCGCGCCCTGGGCGTGATGACCATGCAGCGCGGCCAGGACCCCGCGCGCCTGCCGCTGGTGGCCTTCGGCGGCGCGGGCGGGCTGCACGCGGCCGCGCTGGCCGACTCGCTCGGCATGCGCGGCGCGCTCGTGCCGCGCTTCCCGGGCGCGCTCTCGGCGCACGGCATGACCGTGGCGGAGCCGCAGCTCGACCTGGTGGACACGGTGCTCGCGCCGCTGGCCGCGCTGGAGCGCCGCGCGCGGCGCGCGCGTCTGCGGGCGCTCGTCGCGCGAGCCGAAGGTGAACTCCGCGCGCAGGGCGCCGCGCGCCGCGACGTGCGCTGTCGGGCCACGCTCGATCTGCGCTACCAGGGCCAGTCCTTCGAGCTGCGCCTGGCCGATTCGCCCGAGCCCGCGGCCGACTTCCACCGGGCCCACGCGCGCCTCTACGGTTATGCGCTGGAGGACCGCGAGATCGAGCTGGTGTGCCTGCGCGTGCGCGCGCGCGTCGCCCACGCGCTCCCGGCCGTGCGCCAGCCGCGCGCATGTGCCCTGCCGCGCTCGGCCCGGCGCGGACAGCGCGCAGTCACCTTCGAACGCACGCGGCGCACGCCGGTGATCGAGCGCGAACGGCTGCCGGCCGGTTGCACCTTCGCCGGCCCGGCGCTGGTCGAGGAGTACTCCGGCACGACCCTGGTTCCGCCCGGCTGGCGCGCACGCGTCGTTGCCGGCGGACACCTGTGGCTGGCGCGCGCGCGCTGAGCGACTTCATCCCGGGTGCCGCAACCTGCGCGGGGCGCGCGGGCTGCTCGGAAGGCAGCAAGACCTGTGGTCAGCGCGCCAGCGTCAGGCCGAGCACCAGGCTGCGCCCGGGTCGGTTCAGGCCCGAGCCGTGCACGCGATAGTCCTCGTCGAGCAGGTTCTCGAGCCCGAGGTCGAGCGCGAGGTGTCGGCCGAGGCGCCAGCCGCCGCGCGCGTGGAACACGAGGTAGCCGGGCGTGCCTCCGGGCGGGATGCGCTGGGTGTCGAGCGTGTCGGCAGTCGAAAGCTTGTCGGCGTCGCCCGCACCCTGGGCCACGAACTCGAACCAGGTGTCCTCCTGCTCCCAGCGCGTACCGAGCTGGGCGCTGAAGGGCATGAGCTTGTCGAGGTACTCCTCGTCCGTCACCGGCGCCGAGGTCGGGAAGGTGTCCACCTTGCCCTCGACGAAAGTGGCGCTGCCGAAGAGCTCCCAGCCGCCACCCACGCGCACGGCCGACTCGGCCTCGACGCCGTACACGTATCCGTCGCCGACGTTCTCCTTGACGACCTCGAACTGGCCGGCGCCGTTCACGTTGCCGGTCGGACGGCGCAGGATCAGGTCGCGCACGTCGGTGTAGAAGAGCGCGACCTGGCTCGTGGCACGCGGCGCCAGGGCCTTGAGGCCGAGCTCGTAGCTGGTCGTGTACTCCGGGTCGAGCCCCGGCGAGGGGATCTCGAACTCGTTCGAGCGCGCCGAATCGAGGCGCGTGAGGTCGGACAGGTTGGGCGCGCGGAAGCCCTGGCTGACGCCGCCGAAGAGGTGCAGCGCGTCCGGCTCGAGCCGGTGCAGGAAGCGCGCGCTGCCGACCAACGCGTGCCAGTCGTCCTGCAGGTCCGTTCGCGCCGCGCTCACGGGGTCGAACACGCTGCCGGCGTCCACGGCGGCACGGTTGAAGCGGCCCCCCAGCGTCAGTGTCGTGCGCTCCGACAGCGCGAACTCGTCCTGCAGGAAGGCCCCGAACAGTTCGTAGGTCGCGTCGTCCGCCACCGGGCCCTGGATCGGCTGCGTGCTGCTGAACGAGTCCACGCCGTCGCGGTAGTAGTCGCCGCCATAGGTCAGGCGCCCGAGGCCCGAGTCGGCGCTGGCATGGGCGAACAGCCCGAGCGTCTCGACGTCGAAGCCCTGCGCGCTCGCGGCGCCGCCGCCGGTGACGCGCTCCAGGACCTCCTCCTGGTCGTGCCACGAGACGCTGGCGTGGAAGGCGTCGAGCGCGCCGCCGTGCTCCTCGCCGTGCAGCTGCAGGTAGGTGAGCGCGCGCTGCTGGTCGAAGTCGTGGCGCCGATCGGTGCCGACCGTCGTGCCCTCGAAGGACTCGGCGAAGATCGTGCGGTGCGTGCGCGGCGCGTCGTCCTGTTGCAGGCGCTGGTGCGCGAGCACGAGGCGCGTCTTGGTGCCCAGGAAGTGCTCGAGCTTCAGGTCGCCGGCCCATTCGTCGTAGCCGGTGTTCTCCTGCATGCCGATGTCCCTGCCGCCCGAGACGTCGTCGAACCACTTGCCGTCGGCGCCGAGCAGGAAGCCGGTCTCGTGCCCGAAGGTGCCCGCGACCTCGGCGCGCACCACGTCCGAGGTGTCGGCGCTGGTGAAACGGTAGTGCAGCGACTCGGAGTGCCGGAAGCCCTCGCCCCACGTCGTGGGCCCGGCCGTGAGCACATTGACCGTGCCGCCGAGCGCGTCCGAGCCGTACAGGACCGAGCTCGGCCCGCGCACGAGCTCCAGGCGCGCGATCGAGAGCGGATCGACCGTGCTCCAGTACTGGTTCGGACCCGCACGGAACACCGAGTTGTTCAGACGGATGCCGTCGATCAAGAGCAGCGTCTGGTAGCCCGTGAAGCCGCGCAGGTAGGGCGAGCCCTGGCCGTAGCCGGTCTCCTGCACGCTCGCCCCGGGCACGCCGGCGAGGGCCTGCGGGGTGGTGCGCGCGAAGCGCCGCGCCAGGTCCTGCGGCTGGATCACGGTGGTCGCGTAGGGCGCCTCGATCCAGCTCTCGGCCCCGCGCGTGGCCGTGACGAGCGTGACCGGGAGCGGAGCGCGACGCTCGTCCCCGGACGGCTCCTGGGCCGTGGCGAACGGGCTCAGCAGGGCGACGAAGGGAGCCGAGACGTGGCGCAGCATCGGGCGGAGCTCCCGGGGCTAGAGCTCCCAGCCCAGCACGAGGAACAGGTCCGCGGCCCGCGCGTCCGCGCCGATCCCGAGCAGGGGCGCGAAATCGATGTGCAGCTGCGGTACGGGGCGGTACTGGAGCGAGGGCCCGATCTCCAGCGTCTCCTGGTAGTCGCCGCGGTCCGCATGGGTGTCCACCAGGCCGGCCTTGAGCTCGGCCCCCAGCGAGAAGCGCTCGTCCACGAGGGTGTGCGCCAGACCGGCGGTGAGCTCGTACTCGTTCTCCAGGGCACCGCCGAGCTCGTGCTCGAAAACCAGGTTCGAGCCGAAGTGCCAGCCCGGCGCGAGCTCGGCGCCGAGCAGCAGCTTGGTCTCGAGCTTGTCGGCCTGGCCGTTGCGCGAGACGTACTCGAGGTACGCGGTCGGGTTCAGCCACAGCTCGCCCCAGTCGGCGAAGGCGTAGCGCAGTTCGTACTTCTGCTCGGAGACGTCGAGCGCGCCCTGGCTGCCCTCCTTGCTGGTCACGTAGTACAGGTCGAGCTGCAGGCGGTGGGGCAGGCCGAACTCGAGCTCGTACTGAGTCTCGACCTCGCTCGGCCCCTTCTCGGGCACCTTGACGCGCGTCCAGTGCTCGACCTCGACCTTGCCCTCGGGCACGACGTACACGCGCGTGGTCGGGAAGAGTCGCTTGGCGGTCCAGCGCGGCTGCCCGTAGCTGCCGATGAGGTCCTCCTCGCGCAGCGCGCCCTCGCGGGTCGCGCTCACGACCGTGGGCGGCATCTCGAAGGAGCGCAGGCGCTCGTCGGGAGCCCGCTCGCGGGACTCCTCGGAGAATTCGCGCTGCTTGTCGGCCGGATTGACCTGCTGGGCCGTCGGCGCGGAGCGCGCGAGGAACAGCAACGGGAAGGCGAGCAAGAGGGGGCGTGCGTCCATGGACGGGGCTCCGCGGGGGGGGACACGGACCGGGGGGATCGGATGGGCCGCCCCAACGGCGCCGCTCCCGGCGTGGTTCAACTCTCCCGCAAGCGGAACGTGACGCGGTGCAGGATGCGCGCGGCCACGGGCGCGCCGGCTTCCCGGCGCGGCTCGAAGCGCCAGCCGACGAGCGCCTCGCGCGCAGCGAGGTCGAGCCGCGGGTGACCGCTCGACTCGAGGATCTCGACCGCGAGCACGCTCCCGTCCACACCCAGCTCCAGGCTGCACAGCACGCTGCCCTCCTCGCCCGCGCGGCGCGAGAGGCGCGGGTAGGCGGGGGGCGGCGTGGTCAGGGGCACCGGCTCGTCCACGCGCAAGAGCGGCTCGGCGGGAAGCTCCACCCGCGCGAGCTCGCGTTCCGGCGCGGGGTCTGCCGCGGGTGCGGGCGAGAGCACGCCGATCTCGAACGGACGGCTGGCGATCCAGTCGTGGGGACGCTCGCAGCCGAGGACCTCGGGTTCGGGCTCCTCCAGGGCGAACAGCTCCTCGGGCTCGTCCCAGACCTCCGACTCGCGCAGCGCGGGCTCGACGGCCTCCGGCGCGACGAGCGTCGGCTCGAGCCGCTCGCGCTCCGGGGCCGGGAGCTCCGGCGTGGCGGAGGGAACGAAGGTCGCCGCATAGCTCGGCACCCGTCGCGACTCGCCGCTCGCGCTGAACAGTCCCCAGGCCACCCCGGCCCCCAGGACCACCGCGTGCACCGAGGTCGAGGTGCCCACGGCGCGCCAGAATCCGGCGCGGGCCGCGCGCGGACGGCGGCGGGCGCCCCGCGGGCTGCCGGCTGTGCTCGCTTGCCTGGTCATGGTCTCGGGCTCCAAGGCTAGCGCTCCCCGGGCTCGTGTGCCCCTGGCCGCGCACGATTCACGGCACCTGAACCACGCCGGAGCGGCCGCCGGGGAACGCCGAGGCCACCCGCGAGTTCATGAGTCGCGCCGGAAGCGCGCGCGCCGCGCTCCGCGCTCAGCCCCGGTCATCGACTTCCAGCCCCGCGCAGAACTCGGCGAAGTGCTGGGCACCCTCCAGGAACAGCCGGCCCTCGGCCCGCGCCCGGGTCAGGGGCTCGTCGCGTCGGGCCTCGCGGATGGCGCGCAGCAGGTTCTCGGGCGTGGCCTCGTCCGGCGCGAGCCAGGTGACCAGTCCGAGCTCGGCCAGGCGCCGGGCACGGATGAGCTGCTCCTGGCGATACAGGACGCGCGGCACGAGCAGCGCGCGTCGGGCGTGCTGGAACAGGTCGGTGGTGGTGTTGTAGCCGGCGGTGGAGATGACCAGCTCCGCGCGCCGGAAGAGCGCCGCGGTCGAGGGCAGGAAGTCGCGCAGCACGACCGGCAGGCCCGCGGCCAGCGTCTGCAGACGCGTGGCCAGCTCGGGCGCGAGGAACGGACCGGTCAGGATCTCGGCCCGGAAGTCGAGCTCGCTCCGGAAGCGTCGCATCATCTCGAGGAACGGCAGGATCAGGCTCTCACCGCCGCCGTCGCCGCCGCCGATCGAGACCACCACCAGCGGACGCGTGTCGCCCTCGACCGGCTCCCCGCCCTCGGGCGCGGTGCGATCGCAGACGTAGTCCACGAAGTGCGTCTTGCGCGCCACCTCGGCCGGGAACTCGTACTGCGCGACCGGGTCGTAGAGCGCTTGGTTGCCGTACACCACCAGGTGGTCGTAGTGCCGGCGCAGGACGTCGTAGACGCCGCTCTCGCGCCACAGCTCGGTCACGGCCGCGGGTTCGTCGAGGACGTCGCGCAGGCCGAGGATGCGCGTGCAGCCGCCGCGCTCGGCCAGGTGTTCGAGCGCCGGCAGGAGCTCGCCCTTGCTGCCCGTGGGCGAGTGGTCCACCACCAGGACGTTCGGATCGAAGTCGCGCAGCGTGTGCAGGATGAGGTTGCTGCGCATCGAGCGGATCGAGGCGCCGGAGATGTTCAGCGTGCGCGCCTCGTACTGCTCGGACTCGACCTTGCGGATGGCCGGCAGCTTCACGTAGTCGGCGCCCACCGGCATCGGATAGCGGTGCACCATGGGCGAGCCCGTCACGAGCAGCACCGAGGCCTCGGGGTGGCGCGCGCACAGCGCGCGGATCAGCGCCAGGCAACGGCGCAGGTGCCCGAGCCCGAAGGTGTCGTGCGAGTACACCAGCACGCGCGTGCCCTTGCCGAAGGGGCGCTTCACGCCGCGCGCGCGGGGCTCGGCCGGCACGGGCGCGCGCGTGCGATCGCGCAGGTTGACGAGCAGCGCGCCCGACGCTCCCACCTCGTCCTCGTGCACGGGCTCGATCTCGAGATCGACCATGCACTCGTTGCCGCCGCGGTGGCGGATCGACAGCCCGGCGTGGGTCGTGCGCGAGCGCGTGGTCTGCGACTCGCTCAGCAGGGCCTGGACGCTGCGGCGTTCGCTCTCGACCGGCACGCCGACGACCTCCAGCAGCGCGCGCCCGTCGGCCTCGCGCGGGGGCCAGCCCGTCAGCTCGCCCGCACGCGGGTTGGAGAAGGTGATCCGGCCGGCCTCGTCCAGCACGAACAGGGCATCGCCCAGGCTGCCCACGATCGAGGACAACGTGCGCGCCTCCCCGCGCGCGCGCTGCAAGCGCTGGTGGCCCGCCAGCGCGGTGGAGAGCGCCGCGCGCACGGCCGGCGCGCTGAAGGGCTTCACGAGGTAGCCGGCGGCGCCCACGCGGGTCGTGCGCTCGATCGTGGCCTGGTCCGCGTAGGCGGTCACGAAGATCACCGCGCAGTCGAGCTCGCGCACCAGGTGCTGGGCCGTCTCGATGCCGTCGTCGCCGTCGGCCAGGTGCACGTCCATCAGCACCAGCTCGGGCGCGGTCGCGCGCGCGAGCTCCAGGGCCTCGCGCGTGTTCATGGCCGTACCCACGACCTCGTGACCGAGCTCCGCCACCAGGCGCGAGAGGTGCAGCTGCACGACCATCTCGTCCTCGACGATCAGGATCCGCCGCGCGCTCATGCCACTGCCGCCACGGCGCCGCTGCGCCGGAAGAACACGCGTACCGTCGTACCGCCCGAGCCATCGACCTCGACCCGTCCGCGCAGCTGGCGCGCCAGGGTCCTGACCAGACTCATCCCCAGCGTCGGCGCGGCCCCCGCCTGCGAACCATTCAGGCCCGGTCCGTCGTCGGACACGCTCAGCTCCAGCTCGTCATCGGAGCGCACCCGCAGGCCGACGCGGATGACGCCCGCTCGTCCTTGCGGGTAGGCGTGCTTGAGCGCATTCGTCACCAGCTCGTTCACGATCAGCCCGCAGGCCATGGACTGGTCGATGTCGAGCTGGACCGAATCGGTGTCGAGCTCGAGCCGGACCGCGCCGGCCTGGCCGAAGGACTGCAGCAGCTGACTGCTCAGGACCTCGAGGTAGTCGCGTGCCTCGATGTGCGCCAGCTCGCTCGAGCGGTAGAGCTGCTCGTGGATCAGGGCGATGGAACGGATGCGATTCTGGCTCTCCTCCAGGCGTCTCGCGACCTCGGGATCGCCGTCGGTGGACTGCATCGCGAGCAGGCTCGAGATCACCTGGATGTTGTTCTTCACGCGGTGGTGCAGCTCGCGCAGCAAGAGCTCCTTCTCCGCCACCGACTCCGAGAGGCGGCGCTGGATGCGCTTCTGCTCGGACAGGTCCAGGGCCACGCACACGTAGCCCTGCAGCGGCCCGCCGGAGGAGCGCAGCTCGGCGCCCGAGAAGGACACCGGGAGCTCACGCCCGTCCTTGCGCACGAAGACCTTCTCGACCGCGGCGATGCGCACGCTGGGCAGGCCGGTGGGGTCGCGCGTGGGCGGCCCCGGACGCACGCTCTCGCCGGCCGAGAAGCGGCACATCACGTCGAAGGTCTGCCCGATCAGCTCGTCCTTCTCACGCCCGACCAGGTCGAGCGTGGCACGGTTGACGTTGACGATGTTGCCGTCGGAATCGAACACGATCAGGGCCGCGGCCATGGAATCGAACACGCTTTCCAGGCTCTCCATCGAGACCGTGGTCGAGAACAGCTCCGAGGCCATCTGGTTGAAGGCCTCGCCCAGCACGCCGATCTCGTCGTGGGACTCGATGCGGATGCGCGTGTCGAGGTGTCCCTGCCCGAGCCGCCCCGCGGCTTCGCTCAGGGCGCGCAGCGGACGGTGGATCGAGCGCCACACCAGGAAGCCCAGCACCAGCGCGACCAGCACCGCGAAGGCGCTGGTGGCGAGCGCCACGCGCGTGGTGTCGGTCGTGCGCGTGAGCATCTCGCGCAACTGGTCGCCCAGGTCGTCCTCGGCCTGGCTCAGGTAGGCGTAGGCCAGCGGCAGGAGCTGCTCGCGCAGGAGCGGCTCGAATCCTCGCGTCACCTGGGCTTCGACCAGACCCGAATCGCTCGCGGCCAGGCGCCGGAGCAGGGCGACCTGCGCGCGCAGGGGCGCGACCCCTCCCTGCAGCGCGAGCAGGCTGCGCTGGAAGTCGTGGGGCGCGGTGTGGCTCGGATCGCTGCCCTCGGATTGTGACTCCTCGACCAGGCGCACGAAACGCGCGGCGATCTGCTCGAGGCGCTCGCTCGCGGGTGCTGGACGCTCTTCGTCCTCGCCCGCGCTGGCCACGCGCGTGTCCGGGCCGCTGACGAGCTCGCGCGCCGTGGTGCCCAGGCGCTGCAGCTCGAGGATCATCTGCGTGGCCCGCTCGATGCGGCCGAGGGCGCTGACAGGGTCCGAGGAGGTGCTGGGCTCGACCACGATCACGAGCCCGTGCATCTCGACCGTCTCGGGCGCCTGGCCGTCGAGCTCGGCCTTCGTGACCATGCCCTTGATCTTGTCGGTGTCCTTGACGTCCTTCAGGTAGAGCTTGTGCAGGTCCCAGCGACCGTCGGGCTGAACCTCGCAGGTGACCTCCACGCGCTGGCCCACGTGCAGGTCCTCGATCGACACCGGCTCGTCGTCGACCTCGCCCGACTCGCTGTCTTCGGTGACGTGGATCGTCACGCCGTAGAGCGTGAGGGTGCGACGGGCCTCGTCGACGCCCTGGAGCGCGCCGCGCAGGCGCGGGCGCGCGCTGCCGGCCAGGACCTCGACGTCCTCGGCCACGAAGCTGCCGCTCGGATTCCAGAAGCCCTCGAACTCGAGCACCACGTTGTCGAGGTCGACCCGGCGCAGGTCGATCAGATCGCTCGAGCGCAGCTCCGAGACGCGCCGGTGGACCTGACGCTGGATCGCGTAGGACGCCAGACCGACGAACAGGATCAGCGAGACGAGCGCCAGGAAGGCGAGCGCCAGGCGGGCCCGCAGGCTGGTCGGCAGGAAGCGCGCGAGGACGCTCGCGGGGCGGCCGGGGTTTCGGGGGTGCGTCACGGAGGGGGACGGGGGCGCGCGGACCGACTCGGTGGCGCGACCTGCATGCTTGGAAGCGCAAACCCTGCACCCCCGGGCAGGGAGGCTGCGAGGGCCACTGGAGGGCTTCAGGACCCAGGGTGTGGAAATTATCGTCCATGTCCTGGACGCGCGCGGGCTCGAGTCTGGACGGACCGGCCTCGTTGACACCCCGTTCGGAGCCCTCGATGATCGCCCCGCCGGGCGACCGGCGCGCCGTGTCCCCCGCCCTCGACCGCGACGGAACCGCTCTCGAGGGTTCGACCCGGCGCCACGGGCTGCTGGTGCTCGCGCTGGTCGTGGCCAGCTTCGCGAACGCGCTCGGCGGGCCGTTCCTGTTCGACGACACGCAGCCGCGCGTCGCCTTCGCCTGGCGCTCGCGTCCGCTCACCTGGCTCAGCTTCGCCTTCAACCGGGCCTTCAGCGTGAGCGACACGCTCGGCTACCACCTCGTGAACGTCGGTCTGCACGCGGCTTGCGCGCTGCTGCTGCTCGCGTTCCTGCGGCGCGCCCTGCGGCTGGGCGCGCGCGACCTCGCGCCGCGCACGCGCGCCGGGCTCGCGCTCGCCGCGACCCTGCTGTGGGCCGTGCACCCGCTGCAGACGGAATCGGTCAGCTACATCAGCCAGCGCGCCGAGTCCCTGGCCTCGCTGTTCTACCTCGCGTTCCTGTACGCCGGCCTGCGCGCGCGGGAGGCACGGCGCGCGTGGCCGTGGATGGCGGCGGCCTGGCTCGCGCTCGTGCTCGGCTTCGCGAGCAAGGAGATCGTGGCCACGGCCCCGATCCTGGGCTGGATCCTGGCGTGGACGCTGGCCCCGGGCGCGGCCCCGGCGCGAACGCGACGCGCCTTCGGGGCCGTGCTCGCGCTGAGCTGGGTCGCGCTGCTCGTCGTCTTCGTGGCGCCGCCCTTGTTCGCGGAGCGCTCGAGCAGCGGCTTCGGCGTGGCCGGCGTCAGCCCGCTCGAGTACCTGCGGACCCAGCCGGGCGTGCTACTGCACTACCTGCGCCTGGCCGGCTGGCCGCACCCGCTGTGCCTGGACCTCGCCTGGCCGGTGGCACGAACCTGGACCGAGTTCGTGCCGCAGGGGCTGGCCGTGCTCGGGTTGCTCGCGCTGTGCGTCTTCGGCCTGTGGAGGCGCTCCTGGCTCGGCCTGGCGGGCGCGTGGTTCTTCGTGATCCTCGCGCCGACCTCGAGCTTCGTCCCGATCCAGGACCTGGCCTTCGAGCACCGCACCTACCTGGCCCTGGCTGCGCCGCTGTTCGTGGCGGTGGTGGCGGGCTGGCGCCTGTGCCGCCGCCTCGCCCCGCGCGCGCCCGGCCTGCCGCGGATCCTGGCGGGCGCACTCGTGCTGGCCCTGGCCGTGACGACCGCGCGCCGCAACCAGGACTACCGCTCGGCCATCGCCATGTGGCAGAGCGTCGTGGCCTGCGATCCCACCAACGCGCGCGCCTACGAGAACCTCTCCGGACCCTTGATCGAGGCCGGTCGGACCGAAGAGGCGATCACGGCCTTGGACACGGCCCTGCGCCTGGCGCCCTCGGCCCTCGCCTACAACAACCTGGCCGCGATCGAGATGAACGCCGGACGCCTGGACCAGGCCATCGCCACGCTCACGAAAGCACTCGTCGCGGACCCGGCCTACGACGTCTCCTTCAGCAACCTCGGGGACTGCTACCTGCGCCGCGGCGAGACGGAGCGGGCGCGCCAGTACTACGAGCAAGCCCTCGCACGGCTCGACTCACCCTACGCGCACCGCGGACTCGGCCAGGCGTTCCTCGCGCTGGAGCGGCTGCGCGAGGCCGAGGCGCACTTCCAGCGCGCACTCGAGCTCGACCCCACGGACGCATCGGCCCGCGCCGGGCTGGAGCGCACGCGCCTGCGGCTGCGCGCGGGCGCCGGCCCGCGCTGAGACGCCTCAGCGCGGCGGCGCGGCGGGCCGTTGCGCGGCTTCGACCAGGGCCAGGTTGCGAGCGGCGGTCTCGTGCCGCGGGTCGAGCGCGAGTGCCGCGCGCATCTCACGGATGGCGTCGTCCACGCGCCCGAGCTTGTACAGCGCCTTGCCCAGGTTGCTGTGGATGTCGGCCGAACGGTGCCCGGCCGCCAGACAGATGCGGTAGCTGGCCACGGCCTCGGCCCAGCGCTCCTGCCGCATGTACACGGCCGCCAGGCCCTCGTGGGCCTTCGGGCTTCCGGGCAAGCGCAGCAGCACCTGCTGGAAGTGCGCGGCGGCCTGGTCCAGGCGCCCGAGGTCGGTCAGCACGTTGCCGAGGTTCAACAGCGCGTCGGGCGGGCAATCGGGCAGCGCGAGCGCGCTCGAGAACTGCTGCACGGCCTCGTCGAAGCGCCCGAGCCGGGCCAGGGCGCGCCCGAGATTGTTGCGGGCTCCGGGATTCTCCGGCCGCTGCGCGACCGTGTCCTCCCAGAGCGCGAGTTCGCTGCGGTAGACCTGGTTGCGCCGGATCGTGAGCACGCCCAGCGGGACCACGAGCGCCAGCCCCGCCAGCACGCCGAGCGCCTGCGCGCCGCGCTCGGAACGCGGCAGCAGTCGACGCGCCAGCCGGTGCAGCCCGAGCACCACCAGCACGACCACCGCGGCCAGCGGGAGGTGCATGCGCCGCTCGGCGCCGACCTCGGTGACGATCGGCAGGACGCTCGAGCTCGGCGCCAGGATCAGGAAGAACCAGGCGCCCAGGAAGCCGAGCCCGGGCCGCGCGCGCTGCGCCCACAGCGTCGCCAGGAAGAGCGCGCCCACCACGATCGCCCCGGGCAGGATCTCGCCCGCGCCCTGCGCGAGGCGCCGGCCGTAGTCCAGGCACAGCGGCTCCGGCCAGAAGACCAGCCGCAGGTAGTGCAGGATCATGCCGCCCTGGGTCTCCAGGTAGCGCCACCACGGGACGCCGAGGTCGAAGCCGACCGTCTCGTCGCGCGGACCCGAGGCCACGATCCCCGCCAGGATCACCAGCGTGCCCGCCAGGCCCACGTAGAGCGCGCGCCGCCGGCCCCAGGCCGCGCGCCAGGACGGGAAGACGAAGGCGCGGTCGTACAAGGCCACCACCAGGGGAGCCACGCCCATGGCCTCCTTGCTGAGCATTCCGAGCGCGCACGCGCCGGCGCTCGCGAGCTGCCAGGGCCAGGGCCGGGGCGCGTCGAGCGCGCGCACGGCCGCGTACAGCGTCGCCAGCAGGCACAGGCCCATCAGCAGCTCGGTGCGCTGGATCGTGTAGGTCACCGCGTCGATCTGCAGCGGATGGACCAGCCACAGCGCCGCAGCGACGAAGGCCAGGGCCGGCGCGGCGGGCGCGAACTCGGCCGCTGCCCCGCCGACTCCGCGCAGCGTGCGCCACACGAGCGCGAACAACAGGAGGGCCGAGAGCACGTGCAGCCCCAGGTTGACGAGGTGGTAGCCACGCACGTGCAACCCGCCCTGCCCCAGCCCGAGCGTGCGCGCGACCCCGGCCAGGGGGCCGTGCGGGTCGAGCTCGAGCTCCCCGAGCCGGTAGTTGAGGGCCAGCGACAGGCGCACCAGCGGCCGCCCGCGCTCGCTCGACTGCACGGCGTAGTTCGCGTCGCCGGACGGCCACAGCTCGCGGATGCGCGGGTTGTCGCGGATGGCCGGCTCGTCGTCGAACACGAAGGGTGCATCGAGCGCGCCGTGCCAGGCCCACAGGCCGAGGGCCGCGAAGCACAGCAGCACCAGGAACGAGCGCAGCCGCGGCGACAGGCCGGGGCCGTCGGCCTCTCGGAGCGCGCTCACCTGGGCCCCTGCTCCTCCAGCTGGCGCAGCTTGCCGGCGATGCCCGCGTGCTCCGGATCGAGCTCGTGAGCGAGGCGCAGGAAGTGCAGCGCCTGGGCCGGTTCCTGGGTCAGCGTGCTCATGTCCGCCAGGAACTCGAACAGGCTCAGCGCGGGCAGTTCGATCTGTTGCAGGGTCGCGTAGTACCGCCCGGCGTCCTCGCGGTGTCCCTGCTGGACCAGGTCGTAGAGCAAGGAGCCGGCCAGCATGGTGCTCGAGTAGAGCGGTCCGCGCGGCTCGGCCGCACGGAAACGCAGCAGCACCTCGCAGGCGCTCGCCACGCCCTCCTCGGCCATGAGCCGGGTGAACTGGCGCGGCGTGGGCGCTGCGTCACTCTCCATGTCATAGGGCTCGGGCGCGCTCTCGCCCCGCGCCACGCGCACCAGGCACGGCACGGCCGGATCCCAGGGCCGCGCGCGATCGAGCGCGAGCCGCGCGGCGAACTCGGCCGGCTCGCCCGCGAGCGTGGCCTGCAGGAAGGCGCGCACGGTCTCGCACAGCGCGCGGTAGTTCGCGCGCACCGCCGGCGCCCGCTCGGCCTCGCCTTGCTCGGCCCGCTCGGCCCGCTCGGCCTGGAGCACGCAACGCTCCAGCCGTTGCAACCCCTGGGAGATGTACTCGTCGTGTCCGAGCTCCGGCACCGTCAGGTAGGTGCGCTCGGCGTTCACGAGCGTGTCGCACAGCGCGAACTGCGCCTCGGGCCCGGCCGCGACCAGCATCGGTCGCGTCAGCTGCGCCACGCCCGCGCGCGCCTCGCGCACCAGCTCCTTCTGCAGTGGCAGGCTCAGGGAATAGTAGTCCTGGGTCGTGTCGAGCAGCACCAGCGCGTCGCCCACGCAGCCCGGCTGGGCCGCACCCTTGAGCATCGCCTGCGCGCCGGCGCTGTGCCCGACCAGGGCCACGCGGCGCCAGTCCACGAAGGACAGCGTGCGCGCCCAGCGCACCAGGAACTGCACGTCCTCGGCCGAGCCACGTCCGGCGTCGACCCCGAACGAGGTGCCGTCGGCGCGCGGGAAGGCGCTGCCGAGCACGACGTAGCCGTGGCTCGCCAGGTACTCGCACAGCGCGGCGTTGTCCTCGAACGACGAGCCGGCGCCGCTGTGGTAGACGACCAGCGGGAACGGACCGTCCGCCGGATCGGCCGCGATCCGGCACGACGTGGGAGCGGCGAGCAGGGTCTCCAGCTCGACGCGGTCCTGCGGCTCGAGCTCGGCCTCGGCCTCCCCCATCACCTGCTCGACGAACACCCCACGCGCATGGGCGGAGAGCGCTCGCGCGAGGCGTGCCAGGCGCGGATCGTCGTCCGCGAGCGCGAAGTATCCCCCATGGGGCATGCGCTCCATGGCCGCCGCCGCCGCGCGCGCCGGATACCACAGCAACACGAGCAGCGGGCGCGCGGCCTTCTCGGCTCCGTAGGTCTGGCCCTGGTCGAAGGTCGTGCGGTACGTGCGGCCCTCGTCCAGGAGCCAGGTGCTCCGGAAGCCGACCGCGAACGGCCCGGACGGGAGCAGCGCCTCGCCCGTCGGCGGCGGAGGGTGCGCCCAGCCGCCAGCCAGCGGAGCCAGGGCCAGGAGCGCGAGCAGGGATCGGGTCCGGGCGGCCGCGGACGGCATTCGCAGATCCTACTCGCGCCACCCCGCCCGGGAGAACGCGCAAGCGGCACCCACGGCGCGCGCGAATCGTCACGCGGACCGAGCACGCACGGTGGCGGACGCGGCCGACGGAGCCGAGCGCCCGTCAGGCGGCCGAAGTCTGGCGCGCAGCGTCCGCTTCCGCTGCGCCGCCCTGGCGTGCGCGGCGCACGACGGCGGCGACCTCGTTGACGGCCTCGCACAGCGACTGCAGCTCGTCGTTCTTGCGGATCTGGCACGGCTCGGACTCGCCGCCGCGCGCGAGCGAGCGCAGGTAGGTCTCGATCCGGTACGCCGGCCCCGCGATGCGGAAGGTCAGCAGGATCCCGATCGCGAACACGATCGGCAGCACGATCATCAGCGAGAAGCCCAGGACCTCCAGCATCATGGCCGGGACCTCGTCGGCCAGCTCGGCGCCGCCGTCGTCGAGGCGTCCGAGGGCCGCGCTCAGGCGCGCCGCGAGCAGCAGGAACTGCAGCAGCAGCCCGAGCGTGGCGATGCCCATGAAGAAGCCGATCAGGCGTAGCTGCAGGCGCGGCTGGACGAGCTTCTTCTTGCGCGGGAACGAGGGCATGGCGAGCACGCGGTGGGGCCGCGCCCAGTCAAGATCGTCCGACCGTCGCCCGTTCTTGAGGCGCGCCTCGGCAGAAACAGTCCAGTTGTCCAGGGGCTGGATCCGATCCCTCGCGCGGGACGAGCACTTCCCCGCGCCGCCCCCCGGAGCCCCACGGATGCCGAGCCAGAGAACGATGCCCCTGCGGGCCCGCGGGCCCGCGCGCCCGCCCTCCGCTCGGCGCGGCATGACCCTGGTCGAGGTCTGCATCAGCATGGTCGTGCTGCTGGTCGCCATCGGCGGCACGCTCGGCACGATCTCCGGCCACCTCGTGCTCGGAGCCGCGGCCCACGAGACCTCGCAGGCCTACCTCGAAGCCCAGCGCATGCTCGAGCAGCTCGAGACCGAGGACTTCGCGCTGCTGTTCGCGCGCTACAACGAGACCACCGCCGACGATCCGCTCGGCGTGCCCTCGCCCGGTGCGAACTTCGCCGTGGCCGGGTTCGCGCCGCGCGACACCGACGCCGACGGACGCGTGGGCAAGATCTCGTTCCCGGTGAGCGCGGACGCTCCCGCGCGGCTCCGCGAGGACCTGCAGTTCAACGGCCGCACGCTCGACCTGGACGCCAACGGCTTGCTCGACTCCCAGGACCGCTCGGGCGACTACGTGCTGCTGCCCGTCAGCGTGCGCATCGACTGGAAGGGCCGTTCGGGCAACCGCTTCGTCGAGCTGCAAACGGTGCTGATCTCGCCATGAGGCCGCCGCCCGCCCTGCGCTCCGCTTCCGGCGCCGGACTGCTCGAGGTCGTCGTGGCGGCCACGCTGACGATGCTGGTGCTCGGAGCCGTGGTGCAATCCACCGACCGCGGGCTGGGCGCTTTCCGCCAGGGCTCGGCCAACAACGAGATCGAGGTGCGGGCCGCGCGCGCGATGAGCCGCCTCGTGCGGGAACTGCTCGGCTCGAGCTCGGGCATCGTCCAGCCGAACCTCACGACGCCGCCGGGTGCGGCGACCGTGTGGAGTTCGGTGCTCGACTATCGCATCGGGGAGTCCTACGCGGACGGCGCGGTCGTGTGGAGCGAACCGCGCCGCCTGGCCTGGGAGCTCGCGCCCGGCGAGACCGACAACGACCTCGACGACGACGGCGACGGACTGGCGGACCAGGGTGCGCTCGTGCTGGTTCTCGATGCCGGCGCGCCCGAGGAGCAGCGCGTGGTCCTGGTGAACGGCGTGCGTGAGTGGTTCGAGGGCGAGAGCGCGAACGGTCTGGACGACAACGGGAACGGACTGGTGGACGAGCGCGGACTCGCCTTCGCGCTGGCAGGGGACGTCCTGACCATCCGCCTGAGCCTGGAACGGCGCGGCCCGGACGGACGAGCGATCGTGCGTTCGCAACAGACCTCCATCCGCCTGAGGAATTCCGGCTCATGACGCAGCCCACATCCCACGCACGCGCCGGCAGTGCGCTGCTGCCCTCGCTGGTGGCCGTGATCGTGCTGGCCGGCCTCTCGGCCCTGATCTTCACGCTGAGCCTGACGCACTCGACCGAGGTCGGGCGCTCCGGCCGCGAGCTGCGCGCGCTGTACCTGGCCGAGGCCGGTGTCGGCGAGGCACTGCTGGCGGTGGCCGCCGCCGTACGCGAGAAGGCCCCGCTCCCCGGCGAGCACGGCACGCCGGACGCCCCCATCGAGCTGGAGGGCGGACGCGTGTGGACCAGCATGGAGGACAACGGCGACGACACCTACCGCGTCGTCTCCACGGGCTGGGTCAACGGCTCCACGCGCAGCATCGAGGCCGTGCTGCGGCACGCCGGGACCAGCGTGTTCGACCACGCCGTCTTCGCCGGCAACACCTCGGGCGACCCCGACTACACCCTGCGCTTCGGCGGCCGGGGCACGCACAAGGACGAGATCGTGGGCAACGTGTTCTCGGCCGGTGACGTGCTGGTGACGGGCGATGCCACGGTGGATGGCGAGGTGCTGGCGAGCGGCACGGTCACGGGCATCACCGGCACCGAGAACGTCACGCGCCCGCTGCCGGACATCGCCGGGATGGACTACGAGCACAACCACGACGTCAACGTGGCCGCGGCCTTCGCGGCCGGGGGCGCGTGGCGCGCGAATGCCCTGGGTGGTTCGGCCTTCCAGCTGCCGGAGTCGGAGCCCGCCCACATCTTCCGCAAGAACCCGAGCAACCGCCTGGCGGAGACCAGCGCGACCCGCAAGGACGACTTCTTCCTCGAGGACCCCTACATGCCCGTGCTGGACTTCACGGCCTACAACGGCGGGCGCGGGCACACGATCACGCTCGCGGGCGCGCCCGGGAAGCCCGGCCGCGACGGCAACCAGCTCGTCTACTACATCGACGGCAACCTGTGGGTCCACAACCGCACCTTCCTGCGTCTGCGCTTCCTGACCCAGGACGGCAGCGGCACGCGCGTCACCTTCATCGTCAAGGGCAACATCTACTTCAGCGACGACGTCCTGCTGCAGGACCCGAACAAGGACGCGGTGGCCTTCATCGCCATCAAGGACGCGGCCGAGCCCGAGAGCGGCGACATCTACTTCGGTGACCCGCGCTACGGGACCTTGGAACGCATGTACGCCTACATGTACGCCGAGCGCGACTTCCACGACAACAACCTCGACGCCGCGGGCTCCAGCACGGTCGAGCTGTTCGGGAACATGACGGCCGGGAACCAGGTCTCCATCAACCGCGACTTCGTCAGGCGCGATGGCACCGTCGCGCACTCGAAGCTGGACGTCGAGTTCGACGAGCGGCTCTCGAAGGGCCGCGTGTCGTTGCCGGGTATCCCGCGCGTGCGCGCCGGGGTCGGTGGCTTCGAGGTGGTCTTCTGGCGCGAGGTCGGATTGCAGTGAGTCCGGCGTGCCTGCCGATCGTGGGCGTGCTCGCGCTCCTGGGCGGAGCGTCGGGCGCCGCGACCCGCGCGCAGGACGTGGCCGAGTGCATCGCGCGCCTGCGCGCGGGGGATGCGCGCGTGGCGGCCGGGGCCGCGCGCGAACTCGCCGCGCTGCGACCGGGAGCGGCGGCCGAGATCCTCGCGCTGTGCTCCGGGCGCGGAACCGACACGGGGCCGCTCGGGCCGGACGAGCGCGAGCTCCTGCTCACCAGCCTGCGCGCCTGGCCGTCGGAGGTGGCCCTGGACGCCCTGGTGGCGGCCCTGCCGCGCGAGGCGACGCTCGACGATCGCCTGAGCGCGCTGGCGCTGGCGGGCGAGGTCGCTGGCCCGCGCAGCGTGGCCGCGGTCGAGCAGCTGTGCGCCGGTCTCGCCGACCAAGAGCGCGTCCATCCGCGCCTGGCCGAGGAGCTCGAACGCGCCTTCGCGCGCGCGCTGGAACGCGACCGGAGGACCTACGACGAGTTCACGCAGCGGCTCGAGCGCGGAGTACCGCCCGCCGAACTGTGCCTGGGTCTGGTCGCGGCCCTCGGCCGGACCGGGCGCGGACGGGGCCTGGCGTTGCTCGAGCGCCTGCTCGGCCACGAGGCGAGCCTCGATCGAGCCGTGCTGGCCGCCCTCGGGCGCCTGCGGCCCCACGACGACCCGCGCGCCGGCGAGGCCGCATCGCGCGTGCTACGCCGCTACCTCGACGCGTTCGATCCCGAGCTGCGGCGTCAGGCCGCGCTCGCGCTCGGCCGACTGCGCGACGACGAGGCCGTGCCGGAGCTCCTCGCCCTGCTGGAGGACCCGGATCGACGCGTGCAACGGGCCGCGAGCCTGGCCCTGGGCTGGATCTCGAGCCTCGAACTCGGTCCGCGCGCCGAGGCCTGGCAGCACTGGTACGCGCGCGAACAGGCCTGGTTCGAGGCCGAGGCCGGCGCCCTGCGCGCCGACCTGAGCGCGCCCGAGCCGGCCCGCGCGCTCGCGGCCCTGCGCATCCTCGGCTCCCATCCGCTGCACCGCCGCGAGCTCGGCGTGGAGGTCCGGGAGCAGCTGGCGAACGAGGAGCCCCTGGTCGCCGTGGCAGCCTGCGCGACGCTGGCGAGCCTGGACGACGTGGGCGCGGTCGCGCCGCTCGTGGAGATGCTCGAGAACGAGCGCGAAGCCGTGCGCGCCGCCGCGCGGCTCGCCCTGACCAGCCTGACGGGTCGGGACCTCGGCCCCGAGCCGGCGACCTGGCGCGCCTGGCTCGAGCCGGCCTTGCCGTAGCGAGCGCCGCGGTTCGCAGCCGCTCCCGCCGACGGCAAGCCCTTCAGAGCCCGGCGCGCAGGCTGACCCACAGTCCGAGCAGGATCGCGGCGCCGATCGAGAGCATCAGCAGCGCGCCCGAAACGAAGGCCGGGAAGACCATCAGCACCAGCCCCGAGACGAGCTGCGGCGTGCGCACGCTCTTGCGGCCGTAGTGGAAGAGCACGTAGCCGACCGAGCTCACCAGGAGCGAACTGAGGAGTCCCGAGGCGCTGAGGTCCACGGCCCGTCCTTTCGACCGGAGCGGGCGCGCAGATCCAGACCGGCCGGCATTCACCGGAGATCGACAGGCTGCCGGGGGCACGGGCCCTGGCATGATGGCCGCATGCCGGCCCCCGCCGCCCCGACCCCGCCCGAATCCGGGCCGCCGCCGGCGGGCACGATCGAGGCCTGGTGCTGGGAGCTGGTCACGACCGTCGCGCTCGCGGCCAAGCTCGCGCCGCCGCCGGCACCGACGGCCGACGATTCGCGCAACTGGGAGGCGGAGGCGCCCGCGCGGCGCCTCGTGGCTCCGGGACGACCGCGCGAGCTGAGCGTGAGCGCGCGCGCCGCGCGGACTCCGCGACTCGCCGCGCTGGCCCAGCCGCGCGCGCGGGCGCAGCTCTTGCACACCTTCCTGCACCACGAACTGCAGGCGGCCGAGCTCTTCGCCTGGGCGCTGCTGGCCTTCCCCGGCACGCCGCGCGCGTTCCGCGCCGGCCTCCTGCGCCTGTGTCGGGAAGAGCTCGCGCACCTGGACCTGTACGCGCAGCACCTGGCCGGTCTCGGCTACGCGGTCGGAGCCTTCCCGGTGCGCGACTGGTTCTGGCAGCGCGTCGGCGGCGTGCGCGATGCGACCGCCTTCGTGGCCCTGCTCGGTCTGGGGCTGGAGGGCGCGAACCTCGACCACAGCGCGCGCTTCGCGGCGGCGTTCCGGCGCGTGGGCGAGGTCCAGGCCGCGCGCATCCTGGAGCGCATCGAGCGCGACGAGATCGCGCACGTGGCCTTCGCCGCGCGCTGGTTCGCGCGGCTGGCGGGGGCACCGCTCGACTACGAGCGCTGGCGTGCCGCGCTGCCCGGGCCGCTGACGCCCTCGGTCCTGCAGGGCCGACCGCTGAACCGCGCCGCGCGCGTGCGCGCCGGCTTCGACCCCGAGTTCTTGACGCGCCTCGAGCGCGAGCCGCCCGCGCACGCGAGGAGCAGGACGTGAGCACGCCGCCGCGCGTGTGGGTGCTGAACCTCGACGCCGAGCACGAGCTCGAGGCCGGAACACGCTACACGCCCACGCTGGCGCTGCGCGCGATCGTCGCGCGCGAGCGCCGGCGCCTGCTGGGAAGCCTGGTGGCGCCCGGAGACGTGGTGCTGGAGGAGCGCATCACGGGCAGGGAGGCCGACCCGCACGATGGGCTCACGCGCGGACTCCAGGGCCTGGCCTGGAGCCCCACGCCGCGCGCGCTGGCGCGGCTCGCGCAGTCCGGCGCGCGCGTGCCCGTCGCGCCGCCCGTGGCGGTGCTGCGCGCGGTCAACGCGCGTCCCTTCGCCGCCGCGGTGCGCGCGCCGCTGGCGGGCGCCAGCTTCGCGAAGCGCGTGGTCGCGACGCTGGAAGAGGTCCTGGAACAGCTGGCGCGGCCGGCCGCCGACGGCTGGCTCGTGCGCCGCACCTTCGGCGCGGCCGGGCGCGGCCGGCGGCGCATCGCGCCCGGCCGGCCGACGGACGCCGAGCTGGCCTGGCTGCTCGCCAGCCTGCGGCGCGGCGTGCTCGTGATCGAGCCGTGGGTGCGCGTGACGCGCGAGTTCACGCGCTCGGCCTGGGTCACGCCGCGCGGCGCAGTGGTGCTCTCGGCGCCGTGCTTCCAGCACACGAACGCGCACGGGGCCTGGAGGCGCACCGAGCGCGCCGAGCGCGGGGCCGTGTCGCCGGGCGACGACGAGCGCCTGGCCCAGGCCGTGCAGGCGGCCGGAGAGGCGCTGGCGCGCGCGGGCTACTTCGGGCCCTTCGGGATCGACGCCTTCCGCCATCGCACCGAACACGGCGAGGCGCTCAATCCGCTGAGCGAGATCAACGCACGCTTCACGATGGACTGGACCACGGCCATGGCCGGGAAGGCGGGCTTCGTGGCCGAGCAGGGCGGGCTCGCGGAGGCGCTGGCAGCGCCGGCGGACCAGGTCGGATAGGCTCGACGCCATGTTCAACCCCTCGATGGAGCTGGTCAGCACGGTCCTGCGCGCCTCGGCCGACGAGCTGGCCACCGCACCCGCCAGCGAAGAGGCCTGGACGCGCGCACGCCAGGCGCTGGAGTCCACGCGCGCCCAGGAACCCGAGCTCGCGCGCCTGCTGGAGGCGCGCGATGGGCCCGCACTGCAGGCCGTGGTCGAGGGCTGGAACAGCGGCAAGCGCCTGCTGCCGGTCCAGGACCGCGAGGTCCTGGCGCGCGCCATGAAGGCCTTCCGGAAGTCGCTCAAGGTCACGCGGCTCGACGCCGAATCCTCGATCGCCGGCGGCCCGATGAGCGCGGGACGCCACTCGAACATCCTCGGGATCCGCCCGCCCGATCGCTATCCGCGCACGGTCTGGGACGAGCTGGCGCGCCAGGGACGCTTGATCGCCGGCCGCCACGGGTTGTACGAATTGCCGCCCGAGTAGCGCGGGCGGTCACGCGCCGCGCGCTGCTCCGTAGCCCCTCCGCCATGAAGAACTCCGCCGTACTCGCCTCCGTGCTCTCGATCCTCGGCCTCACCTCCACCCGCTGTGCCCAGGAGAACGCCATGACCACCCAAAGCCCGCGCGGCTCGCGCCTGTCGAGCTCCGGCTACGACCTGACCCCGCTCACGCCGGCGCAGGTGAAGGAACTGTCGAAAGGCCTCGATCCGCTGGCGCTCGAGGTCACCACCTGCAGTGCCACCGAGTGCGCCGGCACCAGCCCGCTCAACAAGGAGAAGCGCAAGGGCCTGTTCGTGTGCGCCATCGGCGGTCTGCCGCTGTTCCGCTCGGAGGACAAGTACGACAGCGGCAGCGGCTGGCCCTCCTTCACGCGCCCGTTCGATCCGCAGCACGTCAGGCTGGAAGTCGACCACACGCTGGGCATGCGCCGGGTCGAGGTGCTCGACGCGCGCTCGGGCGCGCACCTCGGGCACGTCTTCGACGACGGCCCGGCCCCGACCGGCAAGCGCTTCTGCATCAATGGCGCCGCCCTGAAGTTCATCCCCGAGGGCGAAACGCTGCCGCCCGAGTCGCGCCCGGCCGTGACCGAGAGCGCCTACTTCGCGGGCGGCTGCTTCTGGGGCGTGGAGGACGTGTTCCAGCAGATCCCCGGCGTGCTCGACGCCGTCTCGGGCTACATGGGCGGCACGCTCGAGAAGCCGAGCTACTCGGCCGTGTGCGAGGGCGATACCGGCCACGCCGAGACGGTACAGGTCGTCTTCGACCCCAAGCGCGTGAGCTATGCCGAGCTGCTCAAGTTCTTCTTCGCCAACCACGATGCGACCACCCTGAATCGGCAGGGGCCAGACCACGGCGAGCAGTACCGCAGCGCGGTGTTCGCGGCCAACCCCGCGCAGCTCGCGGCCGCCCAGGCCTACCTGGCCGAGCTCGGGAAGACCGCGCGCTACGAGAAGCGCAAGATCGTGACCCAGCTCGTCGCCCCCGGACCGCGCTTCTGGCCGGCCGAGGACTACCACCAGGACTACCACCTCAAGCACGGCGGCTCGTGCCACGTGAAGAGCGAATGAGCGCGGCGCGTTGGTCGGGGCTGGGCCGCGCGTAGGCACAGCGCGCGCTGTGCCCAGGCCCGACGGTTTGCGAGACTGCTCCGCGATGCGTGCTTCGACGTTCGCCGCGGTCGTCGCCGGGGCCGGCCTGGTGGGCCTGGCGGCCTGCGCGCGGCCCGCAGCGGACGACTGGCTCGCGCTCGAGGGCGGACTGCGGCGCACGACGGCTCAGCCCGTGGCCGACTCCCACCTGCGCCTGGAGCCCGACGGCGCGGCGGCCTGGGTCGAGCAAACGCTCGCGCCCGAGGCCTGGCGCGCGAGCGAACAGCCCGACAGCTGGATCGCGCGGCGCCCCGACGGCGTGGGCTTCATGAAGAGCGGCGAGGAACTGGCGCTCGGCTCCGCGGACGTGCGCTACGTCAACCGGCCCGAGGTCGACACGCCGGCCGACCTCCCTCGGCTCGAGCCCGGCTCGTTCGCGGCCGTGGGCGAGCTGCTGCACCTGCGCCTCGCGCCCGGCGAGCAACCGCGCACGCCGCTCGTGTTCGCGGTGCGCAAGCCGCGCGCGCTGGGCTCGCGGCCCGTGCTGGGCGAGTGGACGGGCGAGGGTTTCACGCTCTGGCCCGGCGAGAGCATGAGCTTCAGGAGCGCGCTCGCGCCCGGCCGCGCGCTGCACTTCTACTGGAGCGCCGAGGGCCTGCTCGGACGCACGGCGACACGGGCCTGGCTGCGCGTGAGCCTGGACGGCCGCGAGCTGGCCAGGTTCGAGAACGAGCTCGACGCGCGCGGCTCCGGACGCTGGTGCCAGGTCGCGCTGCCCGCCGCGGACGCGCCCGCGGCCGAGCTGACCTTCGAGCTCGGCGGCCAGCCGTGCCTGAGCGCCGTGCTGGCCCCGCGCCTCGTCCCGCTCGTGCTGCAGGCGCCCCGCGCCCGTCCGGACCTGATCCTGTTCCTGGCGGACACCTTCCGCGCGGACAACCTGGCCTATCTCGGTGGTCCGCCCGAGCTCGCGCCGGAGCTCGATCGCCTGGCGGCCCAGAGCCTGCGCTTCAGCGCCGCGCGCGCGCCCTCGACCTGGACCCTGCCCTCGCAGGCCTCGATGCTGAGCGGACTCCATCCCGAGCAGCACGGTGCGACCTCGCTCGGCCACGGACTGGCGCCGGAGATCGCCACGCTGCCCGAACGGCTCGCGCAGCACGGCTATCGCACCGGAGCCGTGACCGACTCGGCCTTCGTCTCGCGTCACTACGGCTTCGACCAGGGTTTCGAGTGGTTCCAGGAGTTCCGCAGCTGGGATCTCGGCGCGACCCTGCGCGCGGCGCGCGACTTCCTGGCGGCGGACGACGGACGCCCGGTGTTCCTGTTCGTGCAGACCTACCGCACGCACATGCCCTACCGCACCGGGGTCGACGAGGACCGCGGCGCGCTGGAGGCGCTGGTGCGCGAGCTGCGCCACGGCAGCGCCCGGCACGGTGGCGACGGTTCGATCGGCGAGCGCGAGGCCGGTACGCGCATGCTGGCGCTCTACCACGAGGGCGTGCGCGCCCTCGACGCGCAGTTCGGAGCCTGGTGGCGCGAGGTCGAGGCCCTGGGACGCGGACCGACCTATCTGGCCTTCACCAGCGACCACGGCGAGGCCTTCCTCGAGCACGGCGAACTCGGTCATGGCGGCTCGCCCTGGGAGGAGAAGATCCGCATCCCGCTCTTCCTCCACGGCCCGCGCCTGCGCCCGGCCGAGGTCGCGAGCACGGCCTCGTTGCTGGACCTGCCGCGCACCTTCTGCGCGCTGGCGGGCGTCGCGCCCGCGCCGAGCTTCGAGGGCCGCGATCTGGTGGCGCTGGCCGAGGCCGGTCCGGGCGCCGCCCGTCCGGCCTATTGCTTCGTGCGCATCGCCGAGGAGCCGATGGTGGCGGTCATCGACGGCACGCGCAAGATCTACGCCGTGGCCGATCCCGCGCGCCTCGCCGCCGGCGAGGTGCGCTTCGGGACCGACCTCGCGCTCGATCCCGGCGAGCAGCAGGTCGTGAACAAGCCGCCCTGGACCTCCGCGCTGGCGCGCACCCACGCCCAGCCGATCGAACACATGCTCCAGGCCCTCGCCGCGCCGGAGCGCGTGCACCTGTCGGAGGAGGACCGCGCCTTCCTCGACGCCATCGGCTACGGCGGCGAGTGACATCCGGCGCCAGGCGAGCCGAGCGCGGCGGCGCGGGCGAGGAGGGAGTCGCTAGCCGCCCGAGCGCTGGCCGCGGCCCTGACGGTCGGGGCGCGAGCCCGGCGCGCCCGCCCCACCGGGACCCCCGGGGCCGCCGAAGTCGCGGCGCCCGAAGTCGGACTCGTCGCTCTTCTTGAAGGTCTCGAACTGCTCGGGGGTGAGCACGCCCTGCAGCGCGGTGTAGGTCTCGTCGCGCAGCGTGCGGAAGCCGTCGCGCAGCTCGCGCGGATCGCCCTGATTCTCGCGCAGGCCGGCGAACAGCGCCTCGCGCTTGTCGTCCGCGCCGATCAGGGTCGTGCGCACGTCGCTCGCCTGGCGGTTGGTCAGGCCGAGCTCTTGCTGCAGCTGGGCCACGCGCTCCTCGATCCGCAGGGCCTGCTGCTCCTTGCGGCGCAGCTCGCGCGCGGCCGCATCCTTGGCTTCGATCTGGTCCAGGGCACGCCCGACCGAGGCCACGAAGTCGTCGTCGACCGCGAACTCGGGCGACGGCTGGCGCGCGGCGCGAGCGGCCGCGAACTCGAGGCCCGCGCCGCCATCGGACTCGACGGCCAGCGGCGTGCGCGTGCTGGCGAACTCGGCCAGGCGCGCCTCGAGCGCGACCAGTCGCTCGCGCAGGGCCGCGTTGTCCAGGCGCAGCTCGTTCAGTGCGCGCTGCGCCTCGGGCGAGGGGCCGGCCAGAGGCGAGGCGACTTCGGACGAACCGCCGCGGGCCTCGACTTCGGCGCGCACGGGCGCGTCCTGGAAGGCGCGCGTGGCAAGGGCGGTGCCGACACCGGCCACGACGGCGATGACGGCGCTGGCGAGGAGGATCTCGGGGGTCTTCATGCGGCAGGGCTCGCGCGGGGTGGACCTGGAAGGGCGCGGAAGCCCAAGTGGAACCGACCAGCCCCGCCGGGGCTCGCCCTATCTCCAGGAAAACCCGCCCGCCCTCAGCCGTCGGCCTGCGCGTCCCCGGAATCCAGCTCGGGCGGAGGCATCTCGCCACCGGATCCCAGCAGGTAGTGCTCGAACCATTGCAGGCTGCGCCGGGCGTAGTCGAGGCGCGCGGCCGCCTTGCGGTTGCCGTGCCCCTCGCCCGGGTACAGCACCAGACGGACGGGCGCCTGACCGCGCAGCTTCAGGTGCCGGTACAGCTCGCGCGACTGGCCCGGATTCACGCGCGGGTCGTCCTTGCCGTGCAGGATCAGGAGCGGGGTGCGGCTGCCCTCGGCGTGGAAGATCGGGCTGCGCTCGAGCTGACCCTGCCAGTCCTCCCACGGACGGCGCCGCGCGTGCACGAGGAACTCCTCCTCGGGGATGTCGGTCGTCCCGAACTTCGAGAGCGTGTCGGAGATGCCCACCATCATCACGCCCGCGGCAAAGCGCGCACTGAAGCGCGTGGCGCACCAGGCGGTGGCATAGCCGCCATAGGAGCCGCCCGTGACGCCGACCTTGGCGGGATCCACGAGCCCGCTCGCAACCAGGTGGTCCACGGCGTCCACGAGGTCGTCGAATTCCTTGCCCGCGGCGTCCCCCTGGCCCAGCTTGCTGAAGGCCACGCCGCGGCCCGTGCTGCCGCGGTAGTTGGGCTGGAACACGGCGAAGCCGCGCGCGGCCGCGACCTGACCGGGGTTGTTGTAGCTCGTGAGCCAGCCGTCGGAGACGTGGGACTCGGGGCCGCCGTGCACGTTCAGGATCAGCGGCACGCGTGCGCCCTCGGCGCGCTCGAGCGGGTGCACCAGCACGCCCTCGAGCGCGAGCCCGTCGCGCGCCGTGAAGCGCACGGCCTCCTGGCGTGCGAAGGCGAGCTCCGCGAGCTCGGGATTCGAGTCGCTCACTCGCCGCGGCGCGCGCTCGCCGTGGCGCAGGTGGAAGACCTCCGGCGGGTGCGCCGGCGTGCTGCCGACGAGGACGGCCGCCTGGCCGTCGGCGGACAGGCTGAGGCTGGTCAGGATCGGGCCGCCGAAGTCCGCCAGGATGCGCGCCGAGGCCACCCCGCCGGCCTCGAGCTCGAGCTTCTCCAGGCGCGCGGCGAGCCCGACGTGGGTCACGGCCAGCAACGCCCGGGGCCCCTGCCAGGCGAAGTCGACGAAGTCGCCCGCGAAGCCCGGCACGAGCTCCACCGGCACGCCCCCGCTGGCGGGCGCGAGCGCCAGCCGACTGGCGCTCGGATCGTTGCGGTCGGCAGCCGAGATCAAGGCCACCCGCGAGCCGTCGGGACTCCAGCCGATCTCGCCCAGCTTGCCCGGGTTCTCGATGCGCGCGAGAACGGCGCCGCTCACCCCGTCGAGCACGGCCACGCGCTTCTGCATGTAGTCGTCGTCGACCAGCGTCGTCGGCGCCCACGCGACCAGCAGGCGCGCGTCCACCGGCGACCAGTGCACCTCGCGCGGGTGGCCCTCGAAGGCCAGCTTGCGCGGCGCACGGGAGCCATCGAGCGCGGCGATCCAGAGCTCGCTGGGCTGCCCGTCCTCCTCGTAGATCTCCTGCTTGAAGCCCTGCGCGCGCAGCTTCTCGCGCGCCGGGTCCTTGGCGGGCGCAGCGATGCACACGACCTCGCCGCCGTCCGGACTCAGGTCGTAGGACTCGATCGCGCCGGACAGCGCCAGCGCGCGACGGGCCTCGCCGCCGTCCACCGGAATGAGGTACAGAGCCGTCTCCGGATCCCCCGCGCGCTTCGCCAGGAAGGCGAGCTCGTCGCCGGCGCTCGTCCAGGAGAGCGCCGAGACGTTCACCTCGCCCGCGACGAAGGCGCGCTCACGCCCTGCCGCCAGATCCAGCACGTGGAGCTCGCTCCAGGCCGCACCATCCTCGTCCACGCCGGCGCGCCGCGGCACGGAGAGCAGGTAGGCCACGCGCGCCCCGTCCGGTGCGAGCACGGCCGAAGCGACCGAGCGCAGCGCGGCGACCCGTTCGGAGGTGAAGCTCGGGTCGCCCCCGCGACCGGGCGCGAGCAGGAGGGCGAGACACAGGGCGGGGATGGGGAGCATGGACTTCCTTTCTCGCCCCAGCATAGGGCGCCGCGTTCCTCGCTCGCAGCACCCGGTCCGGCGCGGATCCGAGCGGACGCCGGCCGTGAGCTCTGGCACCCGGTTCGCATTCCCATGGCGCCGATGCCGCTCGCGCGCGCGGAACGAGCCGGAACGCGGGCCATGCAGCAGGAAGTCGCGAACCTCCACACACGCAAGTGAAAGAACTCCACGCCTCGACCCGGCCGTGTCCGGTTGCCTACTCGGCCCGCGGGCGCCGGGACCTCCCTGCCTCCACGAAGGATCTTCCCCGTGGTTCCCGTCCCTGAGGTCCGCCGGAGGATGCGCCCCTACCTGTCCTTCCCGCGTGGCACGCGCATCCCACCTCCGCGCATCCTGTTCTACGCCAGCGACGACCCCGCCCTGACCCGGCGCGACCTGGCCCTGGCCCGGGCCCTCTCGGAAGAGTTCTCGACGGGCAGCGTGGTGCTCGCCACGGGCGCTCCGGACTCGGTCTCGGGGCCCTGCCCCCCACGCCTCGAGATCGTCAAGGTCCCAAGCCTGCGGGTGGAAACCCCGTTGCGCCCGCTGGCGCGCGAGCGGATCCGCCGGCTCCGGCAGCGCGTGCTCAGCACGCTTTTCGACGTCTTCCTGCCCGATCTCCTACTGCTCGACATGGTCGGTCCGGAGGCCGAGCAGGAGGCCCGCCTCCTGCTGCAGCGCGCGCGCGTCTTCCGAACGGCCACGCTGATCGGCATCGGACACGAGGGGCCCGGAAGCGAGTGCAGCTCGAGCGGCCCGAGCCCGGCGAACGTGTGCGAGGCCTGTCGCCACCGGACCTGCAGCGCGGCCCGCGAGGCCCTGGCCGAGCTGGAACGCGCGCGCGGCGAGCCCTGACACGGGGCCGGGCGCGTGGGGGAACGGCCCGCGGGCCGCGCGCGCCCCGAGCCCCGGCGCGCAACCCACCCACCGCCACAACGTCTGATCTGGCCGTCGGATGCGAGCGAGCGCGGGATCGGCCTCGACCTGCGGGGGGCACCGCTCAAAGACCATCGCCCCCACCCACGGCGCCCGTCGTGAACGGGCCGAAGGCTCGCGAGCGGACGCAAGAACCCCCAGAAACCCGGGGGTGCAGCGACGAGGAGCCCGGACGCGACGCGGCTCGGCGCGGGGGGTGGAACGCGCGCTCGCGCCGGAGCCGTGCTCGCCGCGGGCTCGTTTTCCCGGGAGAACCTCGGGCTCCAGCGGAACCGCGGGCGCGCTCGCCACGTCGTCGATGGCGACTGCTCATGAGCGGAGAGCGCGATTTCCTCGGGATTTCTCGCTTGACTCTCTCCTGCGCAGCTCGTGGAGTGCCGGCGGTCGGACTCTCGTCCTCACCGAAAAACCCTAGAAACAAAGCAAAAAACACCATGGCTAAGAAGAAGGCCAAGGCTGCCAAGGCCGCCCCGGTCAAGACCGTCAAGATCTCCACCGCGTCCAAGGTCCGCACCAAGAGCGAGATCTACAACGCGATCGCCGGCCATACCGGCGTCCACCGCAAGCACGTCGTGGCCGTGTTCCAGGGCCTCGAAGCCCTGCTGTCGGCCGACCTCTCCAAGAAGGGCCCCGGCGTGGTCCAGGTCCCCGGCCTGATGAAGGTCATGGTCAAGCGCTTGCCCGCCACCAAGGCGCGCGAAGGCATCAACCCGTTCACCAAGGAGAAGACGATCTTCAAGGCCAAGCCCGCGCGCAACGTGGTCAAGGTGCGCCCGATGCGCGGACTGAAGAAGATGGTCTAGTCGTCCGCTGCGGGATCGCGCGCGCCGGCCACGGTCCAGGCCGCGCAGAGCGCGCCCGAAACGAGGGGAGTTCTTCCACGCGGAGGAGCTCCCCTCCTCTCTTTCCTGGCTGGCGAACCAGCGCGCCAGGCTCACGCGACTTCGAGCGCGTCGCGGCGAGCGGCGCTCAGCGGCGCTCGAAGCGCATCGAGTAGTCCGAGTTCCCGGCGAAGACCATGGTCTGGACCTGCTCGTAGCTCTCCCCTTCGAGCTGGCCGTCGAGCGTCTGCACCATCCGGAACTCGTTCTCGCCCGAGAGCTCGAGCGCGAACGCGTGGCCGTTTTCCAGGTCCCACAGGAGCTCGCCCCTGAGCCGGAACTCGGCCTCGACCCGGTTCGTCGCGTGGGATTCCGGATCGTCCTCCATCGGACCGCTGTCCTCGGCGTGCGTGTTCGTGTCGGCCACGAGCTCGATCACCGCCAGGCGCCGGCCGTCCTGCTCGCGCGTCCCGCGGTAGGTCGCCGCGATCGTGCCGCCCAGGTTCGCGCGCAGCTGCTCGTCCTGATCCGCGCTGTCCTGTGCTTCGTCCGTCTCGCTCTCGAGCGCGAGGTCGCCGCCCGGGTCGAGGATACAGGCGAAGGCCGCCGGCTCGACCTGCCACGAATCGCCCTCGTCCACCGCACCCTGCGGCAGGAAGCGCAAGAGGTCCATGTCCGCGTCGAGCCCCGCCAAGAGCTCGGTATCGCCCTCGGTCCCCGCGGGAAACGCCGCCTCGAACTCAGCGGAGTCCTCGTCCCAGGTGAAGAGCACGCGCTGGCCCTCCAGCGCGCTCTCGAACTCACGCTCGTTCTGGTCCTCGCCCTCTTCCGACGAGAAGCGCGTGTGCTCGTTGCCGCCCAGCTGCTCGAAGGTGCGCAGCCAGCGCAGCGGCCGGCCGCCGCCGACGGCCTCGAACACGTCCGTGACGACGTATTCCTCCTTGCGCTCGACGCGCATGTCGAACTCACCCAGGGCCTCGGCCGGCAGCTCCTCACCGTCCAGCGTCAGCGCCATCGAGGTGAGCTCGATCGACAACGTGCTCGCGAGCGTGCGCACGAGCGTCGTCTGCGGGGCCACGCCGAAGGCGAGCTCGTCCTTCCGGACGGGAGCCGCCACGGCCATCAGGAACGCGGGCACGAGCACTCTCGGGAACGGTGACATGGGTTCGGCGTGGACGCGGGTTGCGGCGCGGGGCAGTGACGCGCGCCGGCGCGGGCTCTACAGGACCCGAACACCTGGCTCGCGCGCGGAGAGGATATCTTCGGCCCGACGCGCGCCCGCACTTCACCCGCGCGTCGCTTCCCCTGCCCGGCCGCACCTGCGCCAGGAGTCCCGCCTTGATCCAGCCCCTGTCCCTGTCCCTGCTCGTCTCGGCCCTGCTCGCGGGCGAAGCCCCGCAATGGAGCGGCTTCCGCGGCAACAACGGCTGCGGCGTCTCCACCAGCGCGGGCCTGCCCAGCGCGCTCGACCCGGACGAGAACCTGATGTGGCGCGTCGAGGTCCCGGCCGGCTACTCCTCGCCCGTGATCTCGGGCAAGAACCTGTACCTCACCGGCGTGCGCGAGACGGCCCAGGGCCGGACGCTCTCGGGCAAGCTCGTCACGCTGTGCCTGGACTCGTTCACGGGCGAGTCGCGCTGGCAGGCGGAACTCGACTTCAGCGGCGCGCGTCCGGGCGGCAACTCCTCGGCCGCGCCCTCGCCCGCGACCGACGGCGAGATCGTGGTGGTCCTGTTCCACCACCTCGGCCTGATCGCCTACGACACGCGCGGCAAGGAGCTGTGGAAGCAGCCCATCGGCCCCTTCAACATCCCGCACGGCATGGCCACCTCACCCCTGATCCACGGCGATCTGGTGCTGCTGCAGGTCGACCAGGACGAGAACGCCTACCTGGTGGCCTACGACAAGCGCAGCGGCCAGGAGCGCTGGAAGGTCCAGCGTCCCGGCGTCACGCACAGCTACGCCACGCCGGCCGTGTGGCAGCCGGAGGGCGGCGCGCCCCAGCTGGTGGTCTCGGGCTCGTTCCAGGTGGCGGGCTATTCGCTCGAGCGCGGCGAGAAGCTGTGGTGGATGGACGGCTCGGCCTGGCAATCCAAGAGCGTGCCGCTCTTCGCGCACGGGCGCTGCTACGTGAACTCCTTCATGCCCTCGCTCTCGGACCTGCAGATGCCCAGCTTCTCGGGCTCCTTCGAGTCCGTCCTGGCGGAGCACGACGCGGACCACGACGGCAAGATCGCCAAGTCGGAATACGGCGAGGCCCAGCTGCACAACGTCTGGTTCATCTTCGATCTCGACGGCGACGACCTGATGGACGCGCACGAATGGGCCTACGCGCTCGCCAGCAACGACGCGACCGGCGGCCTGTACGCGATCCCGCTGGGCGCCAAGGGCAGCGTCTCGAGCGCCTGGAAGTTCGACGACCGGCGCGGACTCTCCGACGTCACCACCCCGGTGATCGTGGGCGACGCGCTGTACGTCATCAGCGAGGGCGGACTCTTGACCTCGCTCGATCTCGAGAGCGGCAAGGTCCTGAAGCAGGAGCGCGTCGGCCAGCCCGACCAGTACTACGCCTCGCCCGTGGCCGGCGACGGCAAGCTCTACCTCGCGAGCCTGTCGGGGATCCTCACGGTCGTGAAGGCCGGAGCCGAGTGGGAAGCGCTCGCGACGCACGCGCTCGAGGAGGAAGAGGTGTGGGCCACGCCCGCGCTGGCCGGCAAGGCCGTCTACGTGCGCTGCAAGGAACGCCTGTACTGCTTCGAGGATCCGGAGTAGCGCCCTCGGAGGCCGCTCAGGCCCGGATGCGCTGGCGGGCTTCGAGCCCGAGCAGCGCGCCCGCACGGCTGACGTAGGCCTCGACGCCTCGGCCGAGTTCGCGGCAGGTGCCGCGCAGCTCCTCGCGCCCGGGCTGCGCGCCGCGCTCGACGGCCGCGGCCAGGAGCTCGGGCGTGGCCTCGGCGAGCTCGAAGCAGCTCGCGGCCAGCCCCACGCGCTCCAGGAAGCCGCGCACCTTCGGCAGGTACGCGAGAGCGACCACGGGCGTGCCGGCCATGGCGCTGAAGACCGCGCCGTGGAGGCGGATCGCCAGCGTGGCCTCGGCCGTCTCGTAGAAGCGCATCAGCACGTCCGGCGCGTGGCGCGCGCGCACGCGATGGATCGTGGCCTCCGGCAGCGTGCGCGCGAGTGCCTCGGCCTCCTGGCGGTCGTCGCAATCGCGGTCGGTGCACTGCGGCACGAACAGGAACTCGCAGCGCGGCGCCAGGCGCCGCAGGGTCTCGCGCACGAGCTCGCGCCCGACTCCCAGGAAGGCCAGGTCGCGCAACGCCAGGGCCAGACGCGGGCGCGCGCCGCGGCGCGGGATACCCTCCTCGACCAGCGCACGCTCGAAGGCCGCCTCGTCCGCCGGGGCGAGTCCCAGCACGGGGTCGGGCAGGAGCTCGACCCCGCACTCGGGCGCCAGCTCGGCCAGCAGCGCGCGCGAGGCCTCGTCGCGCACGGTCACGGCCGCCGCTCGGCGCGCGATCCAGCCTGAAAGCTCGCGCCCGCGCTGGGTGCGCAGCGGGCCGGCGCTGATGCCGTACAGGAACAGCGGCGTGCGGTGCACGTCCGCCAGGAACGAGTACAGCGCGAGCAGCGGCACCGGTCCGCGGAACAGGTCGAAGGCCAGGTCCACCAGCGCGTTGCCGGCCCCCGCCACCACCAGGTCGGCCGCGCGGATCGCGTGCTCGACCTGCTCGAGGTCGGAGCGGTCGTCACCCGGGTTCAGGCCGCGGAAACCCTTGCCCTGGGCGGAGGCGCGGTCCGGGTACTCGGGATTGGGCAGGAAGCGCGCGCCCGCGACGCGCTCGATCAGCGCATCGGGATGGCGCGCCACCACCGTGAACTCGAAGCGCTGGGCCGGGAAGCGCGCGCGCAGACCGCGCGCCAGCACCAACAGCGGCGCGTCGTCGCCAGCGTTCTGGATGCCGTAGGCGCCGACGAAGACCACGCGCTTCGGCGCGCTCATGCGGCCTCGCGCGGATAGAGGGCCACGATCTCGACCCCGCGTGCGGCCAGGTCGGCGAGCCCGCGCGCGATCTCGTCCTGGTAGGCGCGGCTGGCGATCACGATCGCCTCGGGCGGTCGGCGCCGCAGCTCGGCCGGATCCTCGATCGTCAGTGCGCCGCAACGCCGGCCCCACAGCGAGGGATTGCCGTCCACCACGCGCGTGGCCAGGGCGCCCAGCGGACTGAAGGCCAACAGCTCCTGGGCGTGCTCGCCGCCGCCGTAGAGCGCGAGCGCGCGCCCGGCCAGCGGTGCCAGGCGCTCGGCGATGCGCGCGCGGCGCTTGTGCAGGGCCTTCGAATAGGCCCGCACCAGGGCCAGCGACTTGCCCGGCTCGCCCTCGGGCCGGCGCGCCGGCCGCGCCTCCGCGAGCCGCGCCAGCGCGTGCTGGCCGCGCCCGAAGCGGCCCGTGCGCTCGACCTCGAAGCCCTCGCTGGCGAGCAGCTCGGCCAGGGTCGCGGGCGTGAACCACACGCGGTGCTGCAGCCCGAAGGCGTCGCCGAAGGACTCGAAGTCCAGCGCGTCGAGGTCCGGGACGCGCACGTACAGCCGGCCGCCGGGGGCCACGCCGGCCCGGACCTCGCGCAGCATCGCGCGCGGGTCGGCCTGGTGCTCGAGCACGTCGCCCAGCACCACCAGGTCGGCGCGCTCGCCCGCGCGCGGCCTGAAGAGCTCGCAGCGCACCGCGTGTCCGTGGGCCCGCGCCCGCTCGATCGCGGCCGCCTCCGGATCGCAGCCACTCGTGCGCCAGCCGTTCCGCGCCAGCTCGTCGAGCAGGAGCCCGCAGCCGCAGCCGATCTCGAACACCGTGCGGCCCTCGCCCGGGCCCAGCACGCGCGCGTCGTTGGCGTACAGCGCGTGGTGCGCCGGGCTGGGCAGCGCGCCCCGCTGCCACACGTCGCCGTACAGGGCGGCCCAGTCCTGGTCGGGCTCGCTGAGCTCGAACACCAGCCCGCAAGCGGCGCACACGCGCGTCTCCTGCAGCAGGATCGCGCCCGCGAGCGGCAGCTCGCCCACGTGGCCGAGCGCGGACTCACGCCCGGCGCAGCCGGGGCAGGCCTGGCGCACGCGCTTGCCGCCGCGCGCCACCACGAACCAGGTCTCGACCGGTTTGGGCGCGCGCGGGCTGAAGCTGGCGTCGTGCTCGCTCTCGCGTCCGAGCTCGCGGCACAGACGCGCGACCTCCGCGCTCGTGAAGTGGTTCTTCCAGCCCTTGCGGTCGGCGGGCGTCTGGGCCGCGCTGCGCGGGCAGTAGGAGAAGTACAGGTAGCGGCAGCGGCGCGCGAGCTCGCGCAGCACCGCCACCGGATCGACCAGGTACTCGAGCACGCCGCCCACGAAGATCACGTCCATGGCCGGCAGCGCGCGCACGGCTGCCAGGTCGTCGAGGTCGATCACCAGCGTGCGCGCGTCGCGCGCGAAGCAATCCGCCGGCTGGTACCGGCAGTGCCCGAGACCGTGGCGCGCGAGCGCGCGCTCGACCGCCATCGCGCCGCAGCCGAGCTCGAGGATCCCGAGCGGGCGCTCGCGCTCGCCGCGCTCGCCCAGGTAGCGCGCCAGCAACGCCACCATGTGGTCGCTGCGCTCGTGCCACAACGGGATGTCGAGGTTCTCGGTCCGCCAGCGCTCGACCTGGTACAGGCGAGCGTCGGCCGCGCTTTGGGTCATGCGGTCCTCGTCACGGAGTTCTCGGGGCTCTCGCGCCCTTCGGAAGGAATGGCCGACGACTTGAGGGCACGGATCGGTCAAGGGATGCGCCGCGACGCCCGACAGAGCCGGCATGAGCACGGCCCACGGGACGGATGGAGAGCGGGTGGCGCAAGCGGGGCTGGTCCTGCCCCCCACCTGGGACGGGGCCCGCGACGTGCTGCTGTGGATCGGCCCACCCGGACCCGGGCTGCCGAGCGGGGCCCGCGTGCTCGTGGTGCCGGAGGGAGCCCCGCAGGCGACGCTCGCGGAGGGACGCGTCGTGCGCACGGGGGCCGAGCTGTTCCAGGCCGTGATCGCGCTGACCGGCGTGGCCCCCCGACACGTGCTCGTGCACCGCTGCGCCGGCGTGGCGCCCGAGCTCCAGCGCGAACTCGCGACGACGCTACGCAACGCCCTGCGCTCGCGCGCGATGCAGCAGAAGACGCTGCAGGACGCGGGCCCGACCTGGCTCCTGCAGGGCCTCGCCAACCTGCCGGCCCTGGCCGCGCTGCCCTCGATCGACGCCCTGCGCGGGGCCTTCGCCGGGCAGCCGTGCGTGCTGGTCTCGCCCGGCCCCTCGCTGTCCAGGAACGTCGGCGCGCTGCACGAGCTCTCCGGGCGCGCGCTGATCCTCGCCGGCACGCACGCGCTCTCGGCCCTGGAACGGGCGGGCGTGACGCCGCACTTCGTCCTGTGTGCCGACCCCGGCGACCTGTCGCGGCACTGGGCCGGACTCGACCTCTCCGGGCTCGAGGCGCTGGTGGTCGGCGCCACCTGTCGCGCCGAGACCTTCGCCCTGCCCGCGCGGCAACGCTTCGTGTTCGCCAGCAATGGCGCGCTCGACGCCTGGCTGTTCGAGGCGCTCGGGGCGACCCCGGGCCTCGCCACCGGCGGCTCGGTGGCGTGCTCGCTGTACTCGTTCGCGCTGCACCTCGGCTGCGACCGCATCGCCTTCGTCGGCCAGGACCTCTCCTTCACCGAGCGCTTCTACGCCGCCGAGGGGCTCGACGGGGACGCGACCGTGGCCGCGGCGGGAGCCGACCAGTTCGTGCTGATCAAGCCGGCGGGCGCGAGCGGCATCGGCACGCCCCTGGACGACGGACGGCTGCAGTTCACGATCCCGCAGCGCATCCTCGAGGTGCCCGGCTGGGCGGGCGGGAGCGTGCGCACGACCCCGCAGCTCAAGGTCTTCCTGGACTGGTTCGAGAGCGTCGCGCCGAGCCTGAAGGGTTCGGCGCGCGTCCTGAACTGCACCGAGGGCGGCGCCCACATCGCCGGCATGGAGCACCTGAGCCTGGCCGAGGCCACGGCGGACTGGAAGGCGCTGCCGCCGCCGGCCCCCGTGCTGGAGCGCGCGCGGCGGGCCGGGGATGAGCGCGAACGGAGCCAGAAGCTCGGCGCCTGGACGCACGCCACGGCGCTGGCCCTGGATGCGTGCGTGGACGCCGCGCGACGCTGTCGTGCTCTCGGCGCCAGCGCGCGCCCGGACGCCCGGGCCCTGGCCCGGGCGGAGAAGCAGCTCGCGCGCACGCTGCGGCGGGCCCCGCTCGTCTCTCTGGTCGCGCAGAAGGAGATCGGGGCCGCGCGCGAGCGCGCGCGCCTGGCCACAACCCTGGCGGAGAACCTGGCGGCGGCGCGCGAGCTCTACGCGGTGGTCGAACGCGCGGGCGCGCTGCTGGCCGAGCCCCTGCGCGCGGCCGGACGGGCCCTGGCCCAGCGGACCTGATCTACGCCGCGCGGCGCGTGCCGGCCGCGGGCGCGCGCTCCTCGTACGGGAAGCGCTCCTTCAGCGCGTTGATGCGCGACTCGAAGAAGCGCCACGAGAGCTCCGACACGACCAGCGTGAAGGCCAAGTAGAGCGCGCAGCGCACCAGCGGGTGGAACCCGGCCAACCCCACGCGGTCGAGCAGCAGCGCGAAGGCGTGGAACACGTACACGCCGTAGCTGACCTTGCCCACGTAGGTGAGCGGTTTGGCGCACAGGAGGCGCCCGAGCAGCCCGCCGAAGCCGCGCGCGCAGGCCAGCACCAGCCAGGCGAAGAACGGCCAGCGCGTGTAGACCACGAACACGTCCAGGGCGGTCGCCTCCGCGCCGCTCGTGCGCACCTGGATCGCCGCGCCCCACGCGAACAGCGCGGCGCCGGCGAGGCCCACCAGGCGCGCGAAGCGCCCGCGCAGCACGGCCTCGAGCCCCTCGCGCTCGACCAGCAGTGCGAACAGCGAGCCCGCCGCCAGAAGGTCGAGGCACGAGGTCGTGACCATGCGCATGGCGTCGAAGGGCGCGCCGGACTGGAACAGGATCCAGCGCGACAGCGGCCCGACGCACAGCGTCGCGGCCACGACCGGCACCAGCGCGCGCCGCGGCACGAGCAGGATCACCCACGGCCAGACGAGATAGAACTGCTCCTCCACCGCCAGCGACCAGAAGTGCGAGACCAGCGTGCCCGAGAGCATCCCGCGCCAGGCCCCGTACAGGTTGAAGGTGTACGTCCACAGCGAGACCAGCACGCCCGGCTCCAGCGCGAGCACGACGCTCGCCAGCGCCAGCACCGCGTAGTAGAGCGGGAAGATGCGCAGGAAGCGCCGGATGTAGAAGCGCTTGGCCGTGAAGGCCACGCTCTGGCGTCCCTCCTCGAGCGGGCGCCGGCACGCCAGCAGGATGCCCGTGATCAGGAAGCCCGAGAGCACGAAGAACAGGTCCACGCCCGTGCTGCCCCAGTTGATGCCGAGGTGCCAGCGCTTCGGCATCCAGTGGTGCCAGCAGACGAGCAGCACCGCGATGGCCCGCAGGCCGTCGAGTTGCAGCATGTGCCGCGGACCGGCGGCGCGTTCGGGGGTGGACTTCAACGCGGGGACGGAGCTCGGACCTGGCCATCGACCCCCCGGGGCCGTGAACTGAACCGCCAGCGCGCGGCTTTGCTCTCCGGCCCTGCGGGGCTCCCCGGCCGGACGCCGCGGAGCGCCCGGAAGCGCTCCCGGCGCCTCGGTTCGGCCTCCGATCCGGGCAGCGTCAGCGCACGAGCACGTGCAGGACCTCGTCGGCCCGGTCGCCGTCCCCGTTGAGGTCGCGGCCCTGCGCGTCCTCCTCGACCAGGGCCAGGACCTCCAGCCGCGGCGTCAGGAAGGCCGCGCTGCCCGCGCTCCAGCCCAGCCCGAGGGTGCGCCCGCGGGCGGCGTCGTAGAGTTCCAGCAGCAGGTCGTCCGCGTCGCCGTCCGCGTTGCCGTCGCCGCCCCGCTCGGCCTCGCGCGCCACCAGCAGGGCCTGGTCGCCCGCGACGGCCAGCACGCTGCCGATGCCCTCGCCCGAGCTGCGCGTGCGCAGATCCGTGGAGCTCCAGTCGAACAGGATGCGGTCCTCGCGGTCGCCGTCCTGGTTCCAGTCGATCCCCGCGAGCGTCTCGAAGGGCGCCAGGAACACGCGCTGCGCTCCGGCGTGCACCACGAACGCGTCCAGCCGCAGGTTCTGCACGAAGCCGGTGGCGAGCTCGTAGACGTGCACGACGTTGCTGCGCGCCTCGCCGTCGCCGTCGAGATCGCTGTTGCCCTGCATCGCCTCGAACACGCTCACCCCGACCCAGCCGTCGAGCAAGACGGCCGAGCCCTGCGAGGCGAGCCCGGTCTCGAACAACCGGCCGGTGTCGGGCTCGAACACGCACACGACCAGGTCGTCCAGGTCGCCATCGTCGTTCAGGTCGCGACCCTGCGCGGCCTCGATGGCGCGCAGCAGATAGTGGTGCGCGTCGCTCGCGGGCGCGGGGTAGAGCGGCACCGAGAGTCCGAGGTTGATCGAGTAGCCCCGCTCGGGGTCGTAGACGTGGAAGACCGCATCGTCGGCCGCGCCGTCGCCCGAGAGGTCGCCGCGGCCCTGACCGGCCTCCGAGACCGAGAAGCCGAAGGTCGAGCCCACCGCGGCCAGCGCGGGTCCGGCCAGGGCCAGGGTGGTGTTGTGCAGGAAGCCCGTGCGCCCGTCGTAGACCTCGAACACGGCGCGGTCGAGGTCGTCGCCGTCGCCCGTCAGGTCCAGGCCCGGACGTTCGGCGAGACACAGCGCCACGCGCCCGTCCGCCACCGCCAGCGGCCGCGAATCGCGCAGCGAGAAGACGCGCAACGAACCGTCGGCGAGATCGTGCACGTGCAGCACGCCGCCGTCCGCGTCGCCGTCGGCGTCCAGATCGACTCCGCCCTGGCCATGCTCGTCCACGGCGAAGGCCACCAGCGTCCCGCCCACCTCCAGCGCATTCACGGCGAAGCCGAGGTTCGTCAGCCGCCCCGCCTCGCGCTCGAGCACGAACAGCACGCGGTCGAGCGCATCGCCATCGCCGTTCAGGTCGCGCGCGCCCTCGGCGGCCTCGTCCACCGCGAAGGCCGCGCTCTGGCCGTCGCAGGCCAGGATCGGCGGCGCGCCGTGCGCGTCCGCGATCGCCAGGGGCGAGCCCACGAAGCCCCCGCGCTCCAGGTCGAGCACGTAGAGGAGCTCGTCGTCCGCGTCGCCGTCGCCGTTCGCGTCGCGCCCCCCCTGCTCGGCCTCGAGCACGCGCACCAGCCACAGCCGCTCGGCCCCCACCAGGGCGCGCGCGGCCAGCCCGAAATTCTGCGCGAGCGGCTCCGGCGCCGACGAACTCCCCCCGCGCCGGCAGGCAACCAGCGCGAACGCTGCGAACACGAGACCAGAGGGTCGGAGCACCGCGGGAGCTGTCCTCGCCCAGCCTAGTCGCGGCCCGGGCACCGGCCTACTCGTTCGCCGCCGCGGCAGCGTTCGAACGCGGTCAAGACCGTGCGACACGCTCCCCCATCGACCGGAACTCGTGCGCACACGAGGCTCGGCCAGGCCCGCACCGCTTCAGTCGAGCTCAGCCGTTGGGCCGCGCGGAGGCCGAACCCAGCCGCCGGATGTCCTCGACCCCGAGGATGCGGAACTCCACGCTCGGGTGCTCGATGGCCCAGACCAGCGCGGCGACCATCTCCGCCAGGCGGACCAGGCCGAGCCGGCGTGCGCCCGCGGCCGTCGCGGGCAGGCGTTCGGCCAGGGCGTAGAGCGGGCGCAGTGCGAGCGGCCAGCGGTGTCCCGGGCCGAGCACGTACCACGGACGCAACACCGTCGCCGCCAGCCCGGAGGCGCGGATGTGCTGCTCGCACTCCACGCGCACGCGCACGTAGGCGCGCATGACCGGCGCCGGCTGGGCGACCGAGACGTACACGAGCTGGGCGACGCACGCGGTGCGCGCGGCCGCCAGCGCCTCGAGCAGCGCGCCGAGGTCGAGCGCGCGGAACTGGCGCGCCTTCCACGGCGCCGGCTTGGGCGTGCCGACCAGATGCACGAGCGTGGCCGCCGGCGGGATCGCCGCGGCGTAGCTGGCGGCCGACAGCGCATCGCCGACCCGCACGCCACAGCCCGCCGGCAGCCTGCGCTCCGAGCCCGCGCGCACCAGCGCGCACACGGGGTGCCCGCGCGCGAGCAGGGCCGGGACCAGGGCGCGGCCGAGGTAGCCGCTCGCGCCCGTGACGAAGACCGCGCGCGGCTCCATGTCGAAGCGGGCTCCGGGAGCCGTTAGCGTCCGCCGGACGGCGCCTCCGCGGGGGCTCCGTCGGGGGCCGGCGCCGGTTCGACGACCGCCGCCGCGTCGAGAGCGGCGCCCAGCGCCTTGCGCAGCGCCAGTCCGTCCTGGCGCAACAGCGCCGCGCGCCGGCGGCCCTGGGCGTAGAGCTTGTAGTCCTGCTTGCAGCGCGCGACGAGCGCGGCGCGGTAGGTCTCGATCTCCTTGCCCGCCGGCAGGCTGGCCGCGAGCCGCACGGGGTCCGACTCGTTCTCGGCCCAGGCGGCCTGCAGGTTGAAGGCCAGCGACTCGTAGCCCTTGCGCGGCGTCATGCTGGGCGCGAGGTACAGCTCGGCCAGCGACAGACGCATCTCGCGCGAGGTGCGGCAGGCGGAGAAGAGCTCGCCCAGCACCTTGTAGAGCGCCTCGTGCTGCGTGCCCGGCACGGGCGCGACCCAGCGGGTCCACTCGTTCCGGACCTCGTGCAGGATGCCGAGCGTGTCCACGTCGGGCATCTCGATCGTCTCGCCCGTGGACCACAGCTCGTACAGCGTGAGCGGATACACGTTGCCCTCGCGGTCGGTGTAGGCGTGCGCGAAGGCGGCCTGCAGCTTGCGCTCCTCCGGGTGGTCCAGCGCCGCCAGCACCAGCGCGCGCGCCAGGTCCGCGCCCGGCGGCAGGCCGAGCAGCGCGTTGTGGAACACGACCTCGGGATCGCGCGGACTGCCGCGGCGCACGACGCGCGCGCTGGCCCAGTCGTAGTCGTAGACCAGGAGCGGCGCGCGCGGGTCGGAAGCGGGCAGGTCCTTCAGCAGGCGCTTCACGCGCCCGTCGGCGCTGGCCAGACGCTTGCGCGCGATGGGCTGGGCCGGCGCGTGGACCTTCGGATCGAAGAAGGGCGCGTCGGCGGCCTGCGGTACGTCGGTCGGAGCCCCGGCCGTGAGCGCGCGCAGCCAGCGCAGTTGCTGCGTGTCGAGCTCGGCCAGCAGCCGCTCGAGCTCGGCCACGGCCGCGCGCTTGCGCACCGCACCGAAGTCGCGCCACTGCGCCAGGAGCTCGGCATCCGTGCGCCGCCCCTCGGCCTTCGCCACCAGGTCTTCGCGGTGCTCGAGCCAGACCTCGATGCGCGTGCGCAGCTCGCCCAGGGAACAGCCGCAGGCCTCCTGCAGCACCGCGCGGGGGTCGTCGCCCGCGCCGCAGCGCGCCAGCACGTCGCCCAGCACGGCCGGCCGCACCTCCACCAGGAAGGCCACCAGCGCGTGCATGCGCAGGGTGTCGCGCGGATCGAACTCCTGGGCCTCGAGGTGCAGCAGCTCCTCCAGGTCGAAGGCCTGCTGGGCGGCGAAGAGCCCGCGCGCGAGCACCAGCCAGTCGGCCCCGGGCTCCTTCATCTGCGCGTGCAGCGCGATGTTGTCCGGATCGCGCCGTGCCAGGGCGGGCGGGATCGGCACCATCCAGGTCAGGTACGTCCCCGTGAAGGCGTGGGTCAGGTAGAAGCCCAGGCCCTCGTGCAGCCAGGCCTGGCGCTCGAGCGTGATCTTCTGGGCCCGGAACAGCCAGTCGAAGGCCAGGCGCAGCGCGCCGTCCAGGCGCTGCTCGGGATCCTCCTGCCAGAAGGCCCAGTCGGCGGTCCCGTCCACGCCCGCGCACTCCAGCTTGGCCAGGCGCGCGCTCTTCTCCGGTCCGAGCTGCGGGTGCTTGCGGAGGAAGGCGTCCTTGGCCGCGCTCGTGCCGAGCAGGTACAGACTGAGCCCGAACGGGTAGTTCGCCGGCGCTCCGCCGAGCTGGGTGAAGAGCTCGCGCGCCGCCCCCAGGGTGCGCGCGACGCGCTGGGCCTCGTCCGCGCCGCTGGTGGCGAGCACGCGCACGCCGCGCAGCTCGACCGCCTCCATGGAGAGACCGAAGGCGCGCTCGCGCTCGGAGAGCTCCGCGCGCGCCGGCTCGGGCTGCTGCGCGAGCGCGGCCGCCACCCGCGCGGCGAGCTCGCTGCGCCCGCGCACGCCCTCCTGGTCGTCGTCGGAGGCGCGCCGCGCTCCGCTTCCCGCCAGGACCAGGAGCGCCAGAGCGCCGAACCACCCGCTCGCCATCCGCTGCAACATCGAGGTCTCGCCTGGGTCCCTGGGGCCGACGGCGCGCCGCGCGCCACGCCGCCAAGGTTAGCCGGCCGGCGGCGCGCGCACACCCTTCCGCGCGGAAGCTCGCGCTCAGCGCCCGAAGCGCTGGCGCAGGTAGGCCAGCACGCTGTCGTCGCGCTCCGCGACGAGCTCGCTCATGCGCTCTTCGACCGGCACCACCTCGGGGTAGCGCTCGCGCGTCAGCGTGAGCGTCACGGCCCAGCCGAGGCCGCCGTGGGACTGCGAGTGGAAGCCCATCTCCTGGCTGAGGCCCGCGGTCGTGTAGGGCGCGCGCACGTAGTCGCCCGAGGCCCACTTGGCGCGCACGAAGGTGTCGATCAGGGCGCAATAGTGCTCGGCCAGCTCGGCGATCTGCCGGTTCCGATCGGTGACCTGGGCCTCGATCGCGACCAGGTCGGCGGCATCGATCGCGAAGGACTCACCCAGCGCGTAGTTCGTGCGCAGGAACTCGGGCGTGAGCTCGTCCGTCCAGCGCACCTGGTCGCGGACGATGCTGGCCCTGCCGGTCGCCGTCAGCCCGATCAGGCCATCGAACTGCGCTTCCACCTGCTCCCAGGGCGTGAACGAGTAGGGCAGATCGAGGTCCTGACCGGCGGCCTCGATGCGCGCCTCGACCTCGGGCCAGCGCGCGCCGTAGTAGCCCGCCAGGAAGTCGCGCGCGCGCTGCGGGCGCGGCGCGGAGGTGGGTTCCGCCAGCGCCTCGTGCCGTTCGGCGAGCAGCGTCGGGGCCGGACTCGCCGCCCCGATGAGCCAGGAGCTGGCCCCGTTCTCGAGCAAGGCGCCCTGATCCTGCTGGCTCGCCCCGCTCACGCGCACCGCTCGACCCGGATCGGCCCACAGGACCACGAGCAACGCCAGCCCCAGGATCACCAGGCCGAAGAGCGTCGTGCGCGAGGGTCTCATGGGCTTCACGGCTTGGCAGGCTGGCTCGTCGTCCCCACGCTCAGCTCCCTCCACACCCGGAGCAGGATGCGGCGACCGCGGCCGACAGACCGCAGCTCGCCGAGCTGATCGAGAAGGAGAGCGTACTCGAACAGCCGAAGGGTGCCGAGGGCCGCGAATCGGAGCCCGAGCCACCGCCCCCGACTTCGGGCGCCGGTTCGAGGCACCACGTCTCCTCGTCGGAGGTGACGCAGAAGCCGAGCGTCGAGCCCGGATCCAGCCCGGACCAGCTGCGCTCGACCGTCGGCCGGCACTGGCGCACCGACGAACAGGAGATGAACACCGGGTCGAAGGTCTTGACCCACTGGCACTTTCCGCCGGCCACGGTCACGTTCACCGAAACGAAGCCCGAGCACGTCCCGCCGCTGGCCGAACTCGAGCCACCCGACCCGGCGCAACCGTTGCAGCCCTGCACGGGCGCTGCTGCGCGCGGCAAGGGACTCGCCGCGGATGCAAGGGAGAGCATCGACAGGGACAGCACGATCGAGATCTTGGTGAGGGACATGAACTGTCAGGACTCCTTTCCTTCGAGGGGATCCCACCTTCGGAAACCTGTCAATCCAGGTTCTCGCATCTTCTGTGGGGGACGCATCCAGAGGGAGTTGTCGGCCTGTCCGGGGGCGAGCAGGAGCGCCGCGTGCGCCCTCGGCCGGCACGTCCTGTAGGCGGGAAACCTCCGCGCCCGCGCCCTCGCTGCAGTCGGCCCTGCAGGCCGCGGCCCTTCGCGGCGATTCGCGCGCGGACTCGGGAATGCCTCGGGCTAGCATTCCCGCATGCGCTTCGCCCTCCTGACTCTGCTCCTGCTCCCCGCCTGCCATGCCCTGCCGGCCTCGCTCGCGCGCCCGGTCACGCCCGACGTGCACAGCTTCGCCGAACCGAGCCGCGTGCGCGTGCGGCACGCCTCGCTGGACCTCGCGCTCGACTTCGATGCGCGCGTGGCGCGCGGCACGGTCGAGCTCGCACTGGAACGCGACGACCGGAGCGCGCCGCTGGTGGTGGACACGAACGAGCTGGTGATCGAGGAGGTGACCGGCGTGAACGGCACGCTGCGTCGCTGGAGCCTGGGAGCCGAGGTCGAGCACCTCGGACGTCCGCTCACGATCCAGCTGCACTCCGGCGACCAACGCGTGCGCATCCGCTACCGAACGACCGAGCGCACCCAGGCCATGCAGTGGCTGACGCCCGCGCAGACGGCCGGCGGCAAGCGACCGTTCCTGTTCACCCAGGGCCAGTCGATCCTGACGCGCTCCTGGATCCCGCTGCAGGACAGTCCGGGGGTGCGCATCACCTACGACGCGCGCATCCGCTGTCCCGAGGGGCTGACGGCGGTGATGAGCGCGGAACGCCTCGGGCGGGATTCGCTGGGCGCCTGGCGCTTCCGCCTGGAGCAGGCCGTGCCCCCGTACCTGATCGCGCTGGCCTGCGGCGAGCTCGAGTTCCGCGCGCTGTCGGCGCGCTGCGGGGTGTGGGCCGAACCGAGCGTGGTCGCGCGCGCGCAGGCCGAGCTGGCCGACACCGAGCAGATGGTGCAGGCGGCCGAGACGCTCTTCGGACCCTACCGCTTCGGGCGCTACGACGTGCTGGTGCTGCCGCCCTCTTTCCCCTACGGCGGCATGGAGAACCCGACCCTGACCTTCGCCACGCCCACCATCCTGGCGGGCGACAAGTCGCTGGTGGCGCTGATCGCGCACGAGCTGGCGCACTCCTGGTCGGGCAACCTCGTGACCAACGCCACCTGGGACGACTTCTGGCTCAACGAGGGCTTCACGACCTACTGCGAGAACCGCATCATGGAGGTGTTGTACGGGAAGGAGCGCGCGGCCACCGAGCGCGTGCTCGAGATCGCCGAGCTGGAGGCGGAGCTCACCACGCTCGAGCCCTGGCAGCAGCTGCTGCGCATGTCGCTGGTCGGGCACAGCCCCGAGGAGGGCTCGACCGGCGTGCCCTACACCAAGGGCGCGCTGTTCCTCACGCGCCTGGAGCAGGAGGCCGGGCACGCGCGCTGGGACGCGTTCCTGCGCGGCTACTTCACGCGCCACGCCTTCCAGAGCATCACCACCCAGGTGTTCCTCGACGACCTCCAGCGCGAACTGCCCGAGGTCTACCGCGCGGTGGACGTGGCGCTGTGGACCACGCAGCCCGGCCTGCCGGCGGACGCCCCGCGCCCGGCGACCGAGGCGCTGGCCGCGGTCGACGCGCAGCTCGCGGCCTACGCCGCGGGCGTGCCCGCGGTCGAGCTCGTGAGCACCGGCTGGAGCACCCAGCAATGGCTGCGCTTCCTGCGCGGACTCCCGGCCGAGCTCACGGGCGAGCGGATGGCCGCCCTCGACACGGCCTTCGGCTTCACGCGCTCGGGCAACAGCGAGATCCTGTGCCAGTGGCTCGAGCTCTCGATCCAGCACGGCTACGCGCCCGCGGACGCGCGCCTGGAGGAGTTCCTGCGCGACGTCGGCCGGCGCAAGTTCCTGAAGCCGCTCTACAGCGCGCTGGTGAAGGCCGACCCCGTCCGCGCGCGCGAGCTCTACGCGCGGAACCGCGCGCGCTACCACCCGGTCTCGGCCGGGACGCTGGACGGCATCGTCGGCACGAGCGGGGCCTGACTCGTCCGGGCAGCGGGTCAGCGCTTCGAGCGGTGGCGGATGATGTCGCCCTCGACCAGGTAGACCACGTCCTCGGCGATGTTGGTGGCGTGGTCGCCGATGCGCTCGAGGTTCTTCGAGACCGAGATCAGCTCCACGCCCTGGTCGATGCAGGCCGGGTCGCGGTGCATGGCTTCCAGCAGCTCCTGGATGATCACGCGGTTGGCGCGGTCGACCTGGGCGTCCTCCTCGCAGATGCGACGGGCGAGCTGGGCGTCGCCGCGCACGAAGGCGTCGATGCTCTGGCGCAGCATGCGCGCGCAGGTCTCGACCATCTCGCGGATGCGCGGCGGCACGGCCATGTCGGACTTGCTCGCGAAGCCGAGCGAGCGTTCGGCGATGTTGGCGGCCAGGTCGGCGATGCGCTCGAGGTCGTTCTCGATCTTCAGGCAGGCCACGATGAAGCGCAGGTCGCTGGCCACGGGGTTGTGCAGCGCCAGGACCTTCAGGCACTCCTCCTCCAGCTCGACCTCGCGCCGGTCGATCTCGTCGTCGCCGTCGATCACGCCCTCGGCCAGCTCGACCCGGCGGTCGAGCAGCGCGCGCAGCGAACGTCGCACGGCCTCCTCGACCTCGCTGGCCAGGAACAGGAGGCGCCGCTCCAGGCCCTCCAGGTCGCGCATCAGGTGCTTGCTCATCGTGCGGGCCTATCCGAAACGGCCGGTGACGTAGTCCTCGGTCTCCTTGAGCGTCGGCTGCAAGAAGATCTCGTCGGTGGCCCCGAACTCCACCAGGCGCCCGAGGTACATGAAGGCGGTGAAGTCGCTGACGCGCGAGGCCTGCTGCATGTTGTGGGTCACGATCAGGATCGAGTACTCGCCCTTGAACTCGTGGATCAGCTCCTCGATGCGTCCGGTGGCGATCGGGTCGAGCGCCGAACAGGGCTCGTCGAGCAGCAGCACCTCGGGATCGGCGGCGATGGCGCGCGCGATGCACAGGCGCTGCTGCTGTCCCCCCGACAGCGCCAGCGCGCTCGCGTCCAGGCGGTCCTTGACCTCTTCCCACAGGCCCGCGCTGCGCAGGCTGCTCTCGCACGTCTCGGCCAGCACGTGCCTGTCGCGCTCGCCATCGATGCGCAACGGGTAGACGACGTTCTCGAAGATGCTCATCGGGAAGGGGTTGGGCTTCTGGAACACCATCCCGATGCGCTTGCGCAGCTCGATCACGTCCAGCGAACGCTCGTAGATGTCCTGGCCACCGAGCCGCATGCGCCCGCCGATGCGCACCGAGTCGATCAGGTCGTTCATGCGGTTGACGCAGCGCAAGAGCGTCGACTTGCCGCAGCCGGACGGCCCGATCAGGGCCGTGACCTTGCCGGCCGGGCAGATCATCGAGATGTCGTGCAGGGCCTGGGCCTTGCCGTACCACAGATCGAAGTGCTCGACCTCGACGATCGGTTGCTGCTCGGCGACCGAGGCGTGGATCGCGGCCTGGAAGGGCGCCCCGCTCTGGATGGCCTCGAACAGGCCGCTCTCGCGCGCGTTGCTCTGGGGCAGGCCTTGGGCATGGGCCGGGGTCGCGTCGGTCGGATTCATTCCCTTGGGGGCGGTGCGCGCGGACTGGAACGGACGGAGCTCCACGGATCGTAGCGGCAGCGGGCGCGCCGCGGAGGCCGGATCGGGCCCGGGTCGTGCTCCGGGCCGGTGCAGTTCGGGAGTCATCAGATGTGGCTGCCCTTGAAGCGCCGGTGCAGGCGGGCGCGCAGCGCGATGGCCGCCAGGTTCAGCAGCACGACCACCGCGATCAAGAGCAGCGTCGTGGTGAAGACCATGGGCTTGGCGGCCTCGCTGTTCTGGCTCTGGAAGCCCAGGTCGTAGATGTGGAAGCCGAGGTGCATGAAGCTGCGCTCGGCGTGCACGAAGGGGAAGGTCGTGTCGAGCGGCAGCGTCTGGGCCAGCTTGACCGCCCCCACCAGCATCAGCGGCGCGACCTCGCCCGCGCCGCGCGCCATGGCCAGGATCGCGCCGGTGGTGATGCCCGGCAGCGCGCGCGGCAGCACGATGCGACGGATCGTCTGCCACTTCGAGCCGCCGCAGGCATAGGAGCCCTCGCGCATCGAGTTCGGCACGGCGGCCAGGGCCTCCTCGGTGGCCACGATCACGACCGGCAGCGTCAGCAGCGCCAGCGTGAGCGCCGCCCACAGCAACCCGCCGGTGCCGAAGGTCGGGCTGGGCAGCTTGGCGCGGAAGAACACATGGTCGATCGAGCCCCCCAGCAGGTAGCAGAAGAACCCCAGGCCGAAGACGCCGAAGACGATCGAGGGCACGCCCGCCAGGTTGTTGATGGCGATGCGTACCGCACTGACGATCCAGCCGGCGCGCGCGTACTCGCGCAGGTAGAGCGCGGCCAGCACGCCGATCGGCACGACCAGGAGCGTCATGAGCAGCGTCATCGTCACCGTCCCGAAGATGGCCGGGAACACGCCGCCCTCGCTGTTCGACTCGCGCGGGTCGTCCAGCAGGAACTCGCGCCAGCGCGCGAGGTAGACGCCCAGGCGCGCGACGGGGCCCAGCTGGTTGGCCGGGAAGGCGCGCACGATCTCGGACAGCGGCAAGCGCTTCAGCTGCCCGTCGGAGGTGACGAGCTCCAGCTCGTAGCGCGCGTTCTCGCGCACGAGTTCCGCGCTCTCGCCACGCAGGCGCGCGAACTCCTCGGCCAGCTCGTGCGCGACGGCCCGCCCGCGCTCGTCCTCGGCGCGCCACTCGGGCGAGTCCCGGCCGTGGTCGAGCTCGATCTCGCGCAGCGCCAGGCGCGCCGCCTCGGTGCGCGCGTTGATCGCGCCGATGGCGTCGTGCTCGAGCTCGCGCTGCTCCTCGCGGCGAGCCAGCACCTCCCCGTGGTGGCGCTCGAAGAGTTCCCAGACCGCGTCCGGCTCGCTGGCCACCGCCTGGCCGTCGAGGCGGAAGGCGTGCGGGAAGCCGTAGAAACGGCCCCACGACAGGCGCTCGACCAGCAGGGCCCACGGCGGGTGCTCCGCGCTCTCGAGCTCGAAGTCGCTCACCCAGCGGTAGTGCTCGCCGCTGAGCTCGTAGTTGCCCGTGCGCAACAGGCGCCGCTCGGACACGCCGCCGCGCGCGCGCACGAACTCCTCGGCCGCCGCGCGTCGAGCCGGATCGAGCGCCTCGAAGACGTGCCCCTCGGGGCGAAACTCCTCGGTGCGCGTGACCTCCCCCAGCCAGACGCGACCGTCGTGCAGGCGCACCAGCTCGAGGCGCGCGGGCCACAGCGTGGCCAGGCCCTGGAACAGCACCAGCGCGAGCAAGCCCAGCACCATGCACAGGCACGCGACCAGCCCGGCGCCCGTCAGCCACACCAGCGGCGTGCCCTGGGACAGGAGGCTGATCGGGCCCTGCAGCGCGCGCCGGCGGCGGCGGCGGAGACCCGGCGAAGACGACCCGGGCGCCGAGCCTTGCGGCGGCGTGGGCGGCGGCGCCTGGCGCTGGAGCGTGCTCACAGCTGCACCCGCCTGCGGCGGTAGCGCAGGCGCACGACCTCGGCCAGCGTGTTGAGCACGGAAGTCAGCGCGAACAGCACCAGCGCCGAGAAGAACAGCATGCGGTAGTGGGTGCTGCCGCTGACCGCCTCGGGCATCTCGATCGCGACGTTGGCGGACAGCGTGCGGAAGCCGTTGAACACGTTCCAGTCGAGGACCGGCGTGCTCCCGGCGGCCATGAGCACGATCATGGTCTCGCCCACCGCGCGCCCGAAGCCGATCATCACGGCCGAGAAGATCCCGCTCATGGCCGTGGGCAGGACCACGCGCACGGCCGTCTGCCAGGGCGTCGCGCCCGCGCCCAGCGAGGCCGCGCGCAGGTGGTCGGGCACGGCCGCCAGGGCATCCTCGGCGATCGTGTAGACGATCGGGATGATCGCGAAGCCCATCACGAACCCGACCACGAGCGCGTTGCGCTGCACGTAGGTGTCCAGCACGCCGCCGCGCGGGTCCCAGCCCACGCCGTCGAGCAGCGCCGCGATGGCCAGCAGGAGGCCCAGGAAGAGCGCGCTCGCGCCCAGGAACTTGAGCAGGTCCGCGCGCGCGAAGACCGCGCGCGGCCGCTCGCGGCACGCGCGCAGGAGCCGCGGGTTGACCCAGTTCGCGACCACACCCCACACGCCCACGGCCACCAGCGGTGCCAAGAGGATCATCCAGCCGCCCACGCCGCCGCCCGCTCCACCCGCCAGCCACTGGCGGAAGTCACCGTCGAAGAACAGGCGCTCGAACCACGGGCCGAACGCGGCTCCGCTCGCCACGCCGAGCGCCAGACACGCGGCCACCAGCACGAGCCGGGTGTGCTCCAGACGCACGGTCAGCTCGCTCGGCAGCGTGCGCCACAGGTAGGCCCCGAGGCCCACGCAGAACGGCAGGAGCGCGAGCGTCAGCAGCACCGCGGGCACGACGCCCTCGAGCAGGGGCGCGAGCACGAGCGCCGCCAGGAAGCCCAGCACCACGCTCGGCAGGCTGGCCATCATCTCGATCGTCGGCTTGACGCGCGCCTTCAGGCGCGGGCGCAGGAACTCGCTGGTGTAGAGCGCGGCCAGCAGGGCCAGCGGCACGCCGAACAGGAGCGAGTAGAGCGTCGCCTTGAGGGTGCCGAAGACCAGCGGGACGAGCCCGAACTTGGGCTCGAACTCGTCGCTGCCGGTGGTCTGCCAGGCGTGGGCGGGCGCCGGGAAGCCCTCGTACCAGACGGGCGTGAACAGCGCCGAGAGGCTGGTCTCGGTGTGCGGCGCGTCGAGGTGCCACAGGACGCGCCCGCCCGGCCCCGCGGCCAGGAGCGCGTCGTCCTTGGGGGCGATCGCCAGCGCCGTGACGGGCGTGGCCGCGCCGGGGAGCTCCGTCGTCAAGAGCTCGCGCTCGCTGGTCGTGTGGAAGAGCTTGACGACTCCATCGGCATAACCGACGGCCAGCATCCGGCGCCGGGCCGAGCGGGCGAGCGCGCTGACCGCGGCGCCGTGGCCGGCGAACTCGTGGCCGCGCACCAGCTCGAGCCCATCGGGCGTCCCGGCCTCGGCGCGCCGCGCGGTGAACCACACGCGCACGCGTCCCGAGGCGTCGCCCACGACCAGCGCCGCGCGCCCGAGCAGGAACTCGCGCGCGGTGAGGCGCAAGCCGACTTCCTCGATCAGGTCGCGCGTCTCGGCCACGCGCAGGCGAGCGAGGTCGTGCACGTCGCAGCGCCAGACATTGCCCTCGTCCCAGACCAGGTAGACGCTGTCCCCGAGCCCCGTGACCCCGAGCCACGCGGGCGGGCTCCCCAGCGCGGCGAAGTCCAGCGCCAGCTCGCCGTTCTCGAGCTCGAGGCGCTCCTCGCCGGTCATCATGTTGGTCTGGCGCGTCAGGCGCGCGACGCGCAGCACTCCGTCGTCGGCCAGACTCGCCAGCACGGGCCCGGCGGTGGTCTCGACCATGTCCACGAGCAGCAGGCGGCGGCCGGGTGCGACCTCCACGGGCGGCTCGAGGTGCAGCGCCAGCTCGACGCGCCGGAACGGCCCGGCCTCGGTGTGCTCGACCATGCCGGCCCCGAGCCGCAAGCGCGCGCCGCGCGGCAACGCGCGCAGCTCCTCCGTGAGTGAGTCCGCCCCCAGGAAGGTGGCCGGGAAGGCGATCGAGCCGATGCGCGCGCTGCCGTCCGGGAAGCCGAAGACCAGCCGGTTCTCCGCGCTGGAGACGCGCACGGCGCTCGGCGCCAGCCCGGCGAAGGGCGCCTCGCGCGCGAGTTCCTGGCCGCTCGCCAGGTCGAAGGCGCGGATCTCGCCCGCGCTCGAGCAAGTCCAGCCGCAGGCGGTGTACTCGTCCAGGCCGAGCGCGATCGCATCCGCGGCCGGCGCCTCGGCGCTGCGCGCGCGTTCCTGCACCTCGGGAGCGAGGTACAGCGGGACCACCACCCACACCAGGAAGACGCACAGGGTCGAGACGGCCGCGATCGTGCCGATGCCCCCGACCGTGATCAGCGCCTGAGCCAGGCGATCCGCGACCTTCACGCCCGGGCGGGTCGTGCGCTGGCGGCGGTGGCGCTTCCTCGACGCGTCGGCCATCGTGTCGTCCGGACGGTGTGCGCGCGGGCGGCGGCAAGCGCCGCCCGCTGCACGGCCAGCCTAGCCGGAGCGCCTCACCGGGACCCGGCCTCGATCGCGAGCGGCTTCAGCCCGACGTTCGCGAGGGCCCGCGTCACCATCTCCGCGCTGAGCGGGAAGAACCCTTCCTTGACGACCTCGGACTGCCCGTCCTTGCTGAGGACGTAGCGCAGGAACTCGCGCCGCAGCGGGTCGAGCTCGGTGCCGGGCTTCTGGTTCACGTAGACATACAGGAAGCGCGACATCGGATAGGTGCCGTCGTAGGCGTGCTCGAGCCTGGCCTCGACCGGGGCCTTGTCCGCGCGCGCGGCCAGCGGCACGGCGCGCACGCCATCGGTCTTCGCCCCGATGCCCGAGTAGCCGATCGCGTACTTGTCCCCGGCCACCGCGGCCACCACCGACGAGCTGCCGGCCTGCTCCTTGACGTCGTCGCGGAAGTCGCCCTTGAACAGCGCGTGCTCCTTGAAATAGAGGTACGTGCCGGAGGAGGAGTTGCGGCCGTAGAGGCTGATCGGCTTGTCAGCCCAGTCGCCGCCCAGGCCCAGGTCGCCCCAGGTGCGGATCTCCTTCGCGAACTTGCCGTTGCGGGTCTTCGAGAAGATCGCGTCGATCTGCGCCAGCGTCAGCGCCTGCAGCGGGTTGTCCTTGTGCACGAACACCGCCAGCGTGTCCACGCTGGTCGGCATGGCGACCGGCTTGTACCCGAAGGCCTTCTCGAACTTGTCGATCTCGTCCTGCTTCATCTCGCGGCTCATCGGCCCGAAGTTGGCCGTGCCGTCGACGAGGGCCGGCGGCGCGCTGCCCGAGCCCTTGCCCTCCATCGAGACCTGCACGCTCGGGTAGTGCTTCTTGAAGCCCTCCGTCCACAGCGTCATCAGGTTGTTCATCGTGTCCGAGCCCTTGCTCTGGATGCTGCCCGAGACGCCCTGCACGGGCTTGTAGGGCGCCAGCTTGGGATCGAGTTGCACTCCCTGGGCGGCCGCGGTGAGGGCCATGAGCCCGAGGACGGGGACGAGACACTTCATGCTGGGTTCCCTCTGTCGTGCTGGTGCGCCCGACGGGCGCACGGTTCGGTACCGGGTGTTCGCGCCGACAGCAGGCGCTCGGACGCTCAATCCGACATCAGCGTTCTGTTAAGGAACGATCAATGGCGCGCTGGCGAAGGCGCGGGCCGGGGGCTGGCGTGCGGGCGGGTGCCCCCCCGCCCCACCGCGGCCTCAGGGCGCGAGCGGCAGCTCCACCGTGAAGGTCGAGCCCCTGCCTTCGACGCTCTCGACGCGCACCTCACCCTGCATGCGCAGCACCAGGTTCTTCACGATCGAGAGGCCGAGACCCGTGCCGCCGGCGGCGCGCGAGCGCGCGCGGTCGACGCGGTAGAAGCGCTCGAAGATGCGGTCGAGGTCCGCGGCGGGGATGCCGATGCCCGAGTCCTCGACCGACACCCACCCGTGGCCGTCCTGGCTGGCGAGGCGCACGCGCACCCGTCCGGGCGCCGGGGTGTACTGGATGGCGTTGTCGAGCAGGTTGTCGAGCACCTGCGTCATCGCCTCGCGGTCGCCGCGCACGCGTACAGGCCGCTCTCGGCCCTCGACTTCCAGCGTCAGGCCCTTGGCCGCCAGGGCCGGTTCGCGCAGGCGCAGCACGCCCTCCAGCACCTCGCGCCAATCCACGCTGGCGCTCTCGACCTCGAGCGCGCCGGACTCGATGCGCGCCAGGCTGAGCAGGTCGGAGACGAGGTTGGTCAGGCGCCTCACGTTGGCCTCGATGCGCCGCAGGAACTGCACGTTGTGCTGCGGGTCCGCCAGCGCGCCCGAGAGCAGCGTCTCGACGAAGCCCTGGATCGAGGTCAGGGGCGTCTTGAGCTCGTGCGAGACATTGGCCACGAAGTCGCGGCGCACGCGCTCGAGGCGGCGCAGCTCGGTGATGTCGTGCAGCACCAGCACGAAGCCGCTCTGGCCGCCACCCTGGAACGGGCTGGCGTGGGCCTGGAACACGCGCTCCTTGCCGCCGCGGAAGAGGTCCACCTCGCGCAGCTCCAGGCCACCCGAGCGGCGCGCGAGGTCGAGCAGCTCCTCGAGCTCCCGGATCGGCGCCAGGCTCCACAGCGCGCGCCCCTCGGGCGCGGGCTCGACGATCTCGAGCAGCTCGCGCGCGGCCTGGTTGATGAAGGCCACGCGTCCGTCCTCGTCCACGGCCACGACCCCCTCGATCATGCTGGCCAGCACCGCGCGCAGCTGTGCATCCTCCTGGGACAGGGCCGCGATGCGACGCGTGGTCTCCTCGCCGAGCGCGTTGAGCGTCTCGCCGAGGATTCCGAACTCGTCGCGGCCCCTGACCTGCACGCGGCTGGCGTAGTTCCCGGCCACGAGATCCCGGGCCGTGCGCGTCAGCGCGGCGACCGGACGGGTCACGCCGCGCGCCAGGAACAGCCCGAGGAGCAGGGCCAGCAGGACACCGCCCGCGCAGCCCAGCCACACGTCCCGCGTGGCTTCCGCGAGTCGACGCTCGATCGGAGCGACCGGCAGAGCCACGCGCACGAAGCCGAGCGCCTTGCCGTCCAGCTCGACGCGCTGGGCCCCGTACAGGAGCTCCACGCCCGTGGTGCGCGAGAGGCGCCGGGCGCTGCCGAAGGCCTGGCCGCGCGCCTGGGCGATCTCGGGCCGGCTCGAGTGGTCGCCCATCGTGCGCGGGTCCTCGTGCGAGTCGGCCGCCACGTGCCCGTCGAGGGCCACGATGGTGATGCGCAGGCCGGCCGACTCGCGCAGGCGCTCGAGTTCGCCCGCGACCGCGCGCTCGGGGTCGCGCAGCACTCCGGCCGCGAGCGGCGAGATCACGTGGCAGGCGTTCTGGAGCGTCGTGCGCAGCTCGTCGAGCAGGCCCGCTTCCATCCGGCTGCGCACCAGCCAGCCGACCAGCGTGCCCGTGACGAGCAGCAGCCCGAGGCTGGCCCCGAACAGCCGCCAGAAGACGCGTGAGCGCAACGGTCCGGGCCCGGACGGTTCCCTGGCGGCCATGGGCAGCGTTATAGCCGCCGGAGCGCCGGCCGCGTCAGTCCGCGCACTTGTAGCCGACGCCGCGCACCGTGGCGATCAGGTGCCCCGCCTCGCCCAGCTTCTTGCGGATCGAGCTGACGTGGACATCCACGTTGCGATCGATGATGAGCGCCTCTCCGGCGGTGATCTCGTCCACCAGCTCGTTGCGCGAGTACACCCGGCCCGGCCGCTGGGCGAGGGTCCACAGCAGCCGGAATTCCGCGCGCGTGAGCGGCACGGGCCCGCCCTGGTGCAGCACCTCGTGACGCTCCATGTCGAGCACCAGGCCGTGCAGCTCGATGCGCGTCTTGCCGCTCTCGTCCGCGCCGCGCTGGGCCCGCCGCAGGAGCGCGCGCACACGCGCCAGGAGCTCGCGCGGACTGAAGGGCTTGGTGAGGTAGTCGTCGGCCCCCATCTCGAGCCCGATCACGACGTCGGTCTCCTCGCTCTTGGCCGTGAGCACCAGCACCGGGATGGCGCGCGTCGTTTCCTGGGCGCGCAAGCGCTTGCAGACCTCCAGCCCGTCGAGTCCGGGCAGCATCAGGTCCAGCAGGATCAGCTCGGGCTGGTGGCGGCTCGCCTCCGCCAGGCCGCGCTCGCCGTCGGTCGCCACGAGCACGCGGAAGCCCTCGCGCTCGAGGTTGTAGCGCAGGAGCTCGACGATGTCCGGATCGTCTTCGATGACCAGCAGGGTCGTCTTGCGCATGGAGCCGGCGGGCTGGGCCGCGCGAGAGAGCCATCACACCACCGCCAGATCAAGAAGCGGTCAAGGAAGCCTGTAGCCCCGCCAAAGGCCGCGTTCTGGGCGGAGGGCGGAGGGAAGAGGCGGGGCTACTGGGGCTTGGGCTCGTCCTCGGAGCGGGCCTGCTCGGCCTGGCGCGCCTCGCGCAGCAGCTCCTCGCGGCGCACGGGGTCGAGTCCGAGGTCCTCGGGCGCGATCTCGCCGCGCGGGGC
>CAZWAY010000030.1:289-69541 GCA_964631945.1 uncultured Planctomycetaceae bacterium | reverse complement strand
GCTCGTTCGTCACGACCAGCATGCGCGAACCGTTGCGCTCCAGCTCGAGCGCCGAGGGGCGTTCGAGATGCGCGGGCTGCGAGTCCGCGGTCTTGACGACGACCGGCAGCTTCCCGTGCGAATCGAGCTCGACAACGAGCACGCGGTTCGCGTCGCGCTCGCTGACGTAGACCTGATTCGGCGGCAATGGGTCGACGACGAGGCCCCACGGCGTAGCGAGATCGGTGAGTACCGTGCCGAGCTGCGGCGCGAGCAGGTCGCGGTAGTCGAGGTGGAAGAGCGAAGAGCCCGCGGTGAAGACGGCCGCGTTCGTCCCGAGGCTCGCGATCCCCCGCACGGGAGCGGGCTCGCTACCATCGGAGACGATGAGCTCGGTGAGTACGCCGCTCGTGACTTCCACACGGACGATGCGCCATGTGCCGGCGTCGTCCAGCGCGACGAGCACGGCCTTCTCACGGCGCTCGAAGGCCATCGCGCTCGGGATCCCTGGCCCGATCGTGGCGATCTCGCGCACGACCGCGCCCGTCGCGAGCTCGATCTCGCGCAAGCGGCCGTTGCCGGGGACGTCCAGGACCAGCGCGGTCAGCCCGTCCCCCACCGGCAGCGCCGCGATCGGGGAAACGAGGGGGTTCGAGCTCCACGTCGGCGTGATCGGCTGGGGGATCGATGATGGACGAAGGAGCTCGAGCGTCTTGCCCTCGAGGCCTCCGGCCAGGATCCACGACTCGCTCGACGCCAGCTCTGGCAGGCGCACCGTGGTCGCGTCGATCGGGATCACGCGGCCCTGGGCGTAGCGCGGGTACTCGGTGCAGATGCGGTGCTCGCGGCGTAGCTCCGGGTCCGCCAGGATCGCGTCGAGCTGCGCTTTGTCCCGCGGTAGCTCGGGGAACTCCTCCCCCTCCCTGCGCCACTGGAAGATCACCTCGACCCGGTCGCCCTCCTCGTCGATCACGCGGAACGGGATCGGGATGCCGCGGCGCTCGTCGGGATTGAGGATCAGCGGCCCCGAGTCGAGCTGCACGATCGGCGGCGCGTTGTTGTCGACGCGGAAGGCCGGCGACGCGAGCGGCGCTCCCGTCAGGAAGCCATCCGTGGCCGTGAAGCGCAGGCGGACGTCGCGCTCGAGGTCCTTCAGGTCCGTGAGCGCATCCGTGTCCCAGAAGAAGGTGAGCGGCGTTCCGGTGCTCTGGACCTGCACGCCCGTGAGGCCGAAGAGAGGCGTCGGCAGGTCTGGATCCGCCAGCGCCGGGCGCGCGAGCTGCCAGCCGGCGTCGGGGTCGTCGCCCTGGATGTCGAACTCGACCTTGACCGAGACCACGTCGTCCGAGCTGTCGGCGACGGTGAGCTGGATCCCGGTGGTGCCCGAGGCCTCGCCCGCATCGGGATCGATGTCGATCTGGTCGATCGAGAGCACGACCGGCGCGTCGTTGCCGAGGCCGAGGGTGAGCTCACCGCCGCTGAGCACGGTGCTGCCGCGCTTCGCCAGCAGACGCACGCCCGAGGTGAAGCCCGGCGTGCCGATCCCCGGCTCGGCCGCGAAGTCCCACCTGAGCGGCAACTCGCCGGCGGGCAGGTCGACCTCGTTGCCCGCGATCCCGAGGAGCCGCGTCATCGCCTGCTCGCCCGCGCCGAGGTCGTAGAAGAGCCCCACGCGCACCGGCTGGCTCGCGTCCAGCTTCAGGAGACTCGGCGATTCCTTGGGGCTCTCGACCACGAACGCGTCCAGCGCGGGCGTCGCGCCGCCGCTCGAACCGCTCGAGCCGGCCACGATCCCGGCCGTGCCCGCGCCGCAGCCGGCAGTGAGCAACGGGGCGAGCACGGCCCACGGGCCGAGTCCTCGGTTCCAGGTGATCATGTGCTCGACATCCTCCGGCGGGAGCCGACGCGCTCCCTCACACACCAACTCGGTATGGCGTCCTCGACCCACGCGAATCCCGGGGAGATTCTATGCGAGGAGCGCGCGGCCGGGGATCGGCCTCCTCTGCGCCTGGGGGCGTCCGAGCGCGCCCTCGACACGAGACCGGCGCTCGCTGGTCAGGTCTCTGGCATTGGGGGCCGCATGCCGGTGATCAGTCGTTCCTCGGGATGGTGATCCAGATGTACTTCGAGGATCATCTCCCGCCCCACTTCCACGCCCGCTACGGCGAGTTCCGGATCAAGGTCTTCATCCAGGATGGAGTCGTGGAGGGGCGGTTCCCGCCACGCGCGCTCCAGATGGGCTCGGGGTGCCGTCCGAGCGACTGACGCCGAGAGACGGATCGGTGTGGGAGGGCCGGTACGGAATCGCGCCGCCGCCACGGAGGCGAGACCGTTCGTGTTCCCGAGGTCGCCTGGGAAGAATGTCGGGCCGATGAAGTCGTGCTAGACTCGCCGCCATGTCCGATCTCCTGGCGCGCATCACCATCGACCCCGAGCAATGCGGAGGTCGTCCCTGCATCCGCGGCATGCGCATGCGCGTCACGGACCTACTCGAGCTCCTGGCGGCCGGTGAGACCGCGCAGCAGATCCTCGCGGAGTATCCGTACCTCGAAGCCGAGGACATCTCCGCCGCTCTCTTGTACGCGGCCCGACGCCTCGACCATCCGACGATCGCGGCTTGACGAGCGCCGTGCTGGTCTGGATCGACGCCCAGCTTCCTCCGCAGCTCGCGACGTCGCTCCGTGAGGCATTCTCGGTCGACGCGCATCACCTTCACGAACTCGGCCTCGTCCATGCCAAGGACGAGAACATCTTCGGAGCCGCACGGGAGGCCAACGCCATCGTGGTGACGAAGGACTCCGACTTCGTTCGTCTGCTGGAGCGATCCGGCCCGCCTCCACGAGTCCTCTGGATCACGCTCGGGAACGTGAGCAACATCGAACTCTGGCAGACCGTGGAGCGGAACTGGGGCTTCGCCTGCGCGCACTTCGATGCGGGCGAACCGCTGGTGGAGATCGGGCGCGCCCACTGATCGAGCGGCCGGCAGCTTCGGGATGCAGTTCCGCTCCGGGGGCCGTCCGGGCGGCCGACTCCGGGGGACGGGTCGGCGTGGGAGGGCCGGTACGAGCTTCGAAATGCCGATGGCGGCGTGAGCGCCCGAGCGGGCCTCAACGGCCGCCCCAGAAGATCGTCAGGGTGTCGCCGTCCACGTCAGCCGAGACGAGATCCTCGTCGCCGTCGCCGTCCAGGGGCTCTCGACCACGAACGCGTCCAGCGCGGGCGTCGCGCCGCCGCTCGAACCGCTCGAGCCGGCCACGATCCCGGCCGTGCCCGCGCCGCAGCCGGCGAGGAGCAGCGTCGTGGCGAGCAGCACGACGACGACAACCAGGCCTCGGCCCCTCGGGATCGCGGCGATCAAGCTGTCCTCCTCTTTCCGGCCCGGGTGGGCTCCTCGGCTCCTCGGAGGGTGGCCGGCGCCGCCCTTCCGAGGTCGTGGCGCGGAAGGCGCGGGTGGAAGCCGACACTCGCCCGATCGGCAGAGACCGGCACACCGACCGATCGATTCCCTCCGGGAGAAGGACCCTAGGACGGGCCGGTGGAGCAAGCCCTCGATCTACCGCGGTGCCGCCGGAGCCGGCGTCAACGCGCGGGCTCGGCCCTCGAGCGACAAGCTCACCTCCCTCATCACCTCCGGTGGGCAGCGATCGTGCTCCGCCCACAGGTCGTACATCCGTTTCCCGCGCTCGTCGGTGCGGTTCTCGTCGCGCAGGAACTCGACGTACTCCTTCGTGGTCGACTGGTAGAAGAGCGTGACCGTCACGCGGCTCGCACCCGCGGGAAACGGGTAGCGGGTGACGTCCCAGTGCTGGCCGTCGGCGTAGGAGGCGCCGACCGGAGCGCCGCCGAACGAGGCGAACGCCGCGTTGGTGAAGCCGCGCGGCGGGATGCGATTGTCCGCGAGGATCTCGTTGTTCAGCACACCGTGCAGCGTGGGCCCGTTCGCCAGGCCGGTCAGCGTCGCGACCTCGTCGCTGATCCCGGAGACGATGCGGTAGACCTTGAGGCCCGCGTCCTCGCTCAGCACACCCGTGTCGAAGTCGTAGTGGCCGGACTCGCCGACGAGCGCGTCCGCGGAGTCGAAGAAACGCACGTTCAGCCACATGCGTCGGCCGAGTGGATAGCCGCCCGGCAGCCTGTGGCCGGTCTTGTTGGTGACGGTCACCTCGAGCGCGTCGCCCTCGACCCGCGCCTTCAGCTCGGCCGCGTTCTGGAGCATGGTGCGCGCGCGCTCGATCGCGGCGTTCAGCGCGTCCCGCTCGTAGCCGTAGCGATCCAGGGCCGCCAGCACCCTCGGCATCCAGGTGTTTCCGCCGGTCAGGTCGTGGAACGGCTGGTCGTCGCGCACCGGAACGCCGAAGTAGTAGCAGGCCGCACCGGTCACGTCGTGCAGGTGGCAGTCCTGGCACGTCGAGACCCGCTCGCGGTTGCCGCCGAACTCCGGCGCGTACACGCCTTCCGGGGTGTTGAAGTCGCTGTGCAGCCATTCGCTGAAGGTGCGATCGACGGGCATCAGCTCGCCGGGCTCGAACGAGGACGCGCGCTGGTCGAACGCGCCCGGGACGAAGTGCCCCGAGCCGTCGGCTTCGTAGAGCGGGTTGCTCTGGTCGTGGCAGCTCGCGCACATCTCGGCTTCCTGGTGGAACGGCGAGACCAGGCGGAAGTGCGCGCAAGCAGTGTCCTCGAACGGGCCGCGCAGCATGCCGTACGGATCCACGACGTAGGACCCGTTCCCCGGCACGCTGGGCGGATCGGAGAGACGGGCGAGGACGTCGAGGTCCTCGACGGGACTCTCGCCGTGGGTGAAGACGGGGTCGACCATGGTGTGGCACATCACGCAGCCGACGCCCGTTCGCTCCCAGTCGTAGAGCTGCGAGCCGTCGCTCGGGACCGCGCGCCCGTTCATCCAGACCGCGGGATCGTGGCAGCGGAAGCACAGGTCGCCGGAGCCCCCCGCATCCTGCTCCGCGATCGCGAGGCTGGCGTCGAACAGCGGGTCTCTTCCGCTGTGGGCCATCATCGAGCCCCGCCACGGGAAATCGGGTTCCGAGGCGCGGTCGAAGTTGGCGTGGCAGCTCGCGCAAGAGCCGCCGTAGGTGGAGGCCTCCAGAGGCTGCGTGCCGGGGGCATCGAAGTCGCGCAGCGTGGTCGGCAGGCGTGAGTCGACGAGGCTCGTGAGCGTGATCGTGCGCTGCGCAGACCCGACGTTGAACGCCGAGTCCGTGACCTCGGCGCGCAGCACGACGGGCCCCGGCCGATACGGGAAGTGGTGCTGGAGCGGGTACTAGCGCACGCTCTGCGGGTTCGTGCCCGGCCAGAAGCCGAGGTAGATCGGCGTGAACGTCGCGCCTCCGTCGTAGGAAGCGAACAGGTCCGCCCAGTAGATGAAGCTCTCGTCCACCGCGTTCCAGTTGAGCTGGACCCCGGTCTCCGGAGTCAGGCTCGCGCCCTCGGCGGGAAGCTCCCAGGTCACTTCGGGCGGTTCCGTGTCCCCGGAAGGGCCCGCGAGAGCGCTCGCGGCGCTCGAGCCGCCCCGCGCGCCGAGCGCCTGTGCGAGGAAACCCTGCAGTCCGTGGCGCGCGAGCAAGCTCGCCACGCGCGGCGTCAGCGGGAACGGCGCGCGCTCGCCAGCCTGCGACGCGTGCGTGAACGCGAGCTGCTCGAGGAGGCGATGGTTCACGGGGAGCTGGCCGTTCGCCGCCTCGGCGCGGGCCGCGTCGAGGAAGCGCTGGATGACGGCCGGCGGGATCTCGGCGATCACGGGCTGGTCTCCCGCGTCGTCGTGAACCGCTGCCGCGCGCGGAGCGTGACCTTGCCACGCTCCTCCGATCGGGACGATCACGGCGGTGAATCCGATTGCAAGACGAAGTGCGCTGCTCATCCGGGTCATCCTGATTCGCTGTGAGTGTCGGTCTGACGTCGGCTCTCGGTGGCCGCCGACGGAGACCGTCATGTTGTTGGCGTTGATTCCGCTGGCAGAGACGACGCCTTGATCGACGGCGGGCAGAGGCGTCGGCCCCTCGGGATCGCGGCGATCAAGCGTGTCCTCCTCTCTCCGGCACGGGTGGGCTCCTCAGCCCTTGATCCGCAAGAGCCTCCGCGCCCCACGCGGCTACGCGGAAATCCTATCCACGACGGGCGATCGCGCCCGGAGGTTGTCCTCCTGGCTGGCGGAGACGGGGTCCAGCGAGTGCCGGGCGAGGGTCGGTAGGGCCCGAGGCCGTAGGCCGTCACGAAGCCTCGGCGCCACGAAGATGCCGACGGAACGGAGCTCCGATTCCGCGTGCGATCGGGCGGTGCTCTCCCATTCCCCTCCCAGACGCCGCGCGCGTCCGCTCGGCCGCGGGCGATGCGCTGGCGCCGGAACCCCCTTCGAGGACACCAGCCATGTTCAGCCAAGTCGCCCTGCGGATGTCCCGAGCCGCGCTCGCCGACTCACCCTACCGCCGCCCCCTGGAGTCGCTGCATGCCGAGGCGCCGGCCTTCCGCGTCGGGCACGCCCATCGTCCGTTGCGGCGCCGCCGCACGGTGCACGAGTCGCCCTCGCTGCTGGCCCGGGCCTTCGTGCGCCTCGCCGCGCTCGTGCCCGAGCCCGCCTACCCCGCGCAGGTCCCATGCACCCGGCCGAGCGACACCACGCTCGCCCTGGGTTGAGGAGGGAGCCTCGCTGCGACACGTGCCTCGAGGAGGGAGCGCGTGGGCGGGTCGCCGGGAGTCGTCTCGGCGGCCCGCTTCTGTTTTCCGCGAGCTCGGGGACTTACGTCACGAGCGCGCGCAAGAGGAGCCCGCTCGCGCCCGCCACCAGGAAGCTCGTCAGCGTGCCGACCAGGTAGGTCTCGGCGAACTCGCGGTTCTCCAGCTCCTTGAAGCGCGCCACCGACTTGGCGGCGAGCACGAAGCCGAGCGCACTCCACTCGCCGAGCCAGACCAGGGTCAGCATGGCCATGCGCTCCAGGATCCCGATCACGTGCCCGGCGCGGGCGCCGGGCATCTTCGCGCTCGTGCGCAGTCCCTCGAGCACGCCGGACACGATCGCCGAGCCGCCGTTCACGTTGAAGGCGTAGATTTCGGCGATCCACTTCCGAGCAGAACCTGCGGCATCAGCCGTCTCCCGCACCGGACCGGAGGCCCGCGAGGACGAGGCGGGCCGCGCGCTCGCCGGCCAGGAGCTCCTTGTGGTGCGCGGCCTTCAGACTCTCACTGACGACCGACGGACTCACGACGCGGTGGGCGGCAAGGTCCTTCTGGCGCTCGTAGCCGCGGGCGAGATAGGAGTTCACGCCCTGCTCGCCGCTCCAGCGCGAGCGCACGGCGCCCATGAGGGTGAAGAGCGCGTCGAGCAGCTCGTCCTCGCTCGGGCCGAAACCCCGGAATCGGGCCCAGGCCTTGTCGCGGCTCGCGGCTTCGACCGCGGCGCGGGCGAAGTGGAAGGCCGGGCCGTCGAGGTGCGCTGGCGTGGGCGCCATTTGGGGGGAGCTCGGAATGGGCCCCGTCGTCAGCGACCCCCGACCGGCCCCGAAGACGAGGTAGGGGAAGCGCGTGACTCCGAACAACCGGTCGGTGAGCTCCTGGATGACCTCCACCAGGCGCTGGGAGTTTCGGAACAAGCCCTGGATCTCGTCGCCCGCCGTCAGGGTCAGGGGCGCCGCCAGGGTCTCCGCTCCGAGGCTCCCGTTCAGGGCCGCGAGGATCGTGAGCACGTTCTGCTGGAGCTCCGCTCGATCCTTCGGCGACAGGTTGCGCGAGGCGACCAGGTCTCCGGTGAGCGCGACGTAGATGGGGTTCTTGGCGTGCCGAGCCATGCTGGGCCTATGTTCGGCAATATAGCCGAACACCACAATAGTCGGCTAATTTGCCGAACCGACCCGATTCCGGACCCGCCGGGCCCGTCTACCGCCGCGCGGCCGTGCCCTGGAGCTCGAAGCGACAGCCGCGCAGCAGCGGGCCCGAGCCGATGAAGGCGCGCGCGGGGAAGGCGCCCGGCGTGAAGTAGCCCGCGTAGACGCGGTTGAAGGTCTCGTACAGCGCGAGGTCGGGGCAGTAGACCTGCACCGCGACGAGGTCGTCCAGGCCGAGGCCGGCGAGGGCGAGCTTGGCCTGCACGTCGTCGAGCATCAGGCGGATCTCCTGCTCGACGTCGGCGGGCGGCTTGCCGGTCGCCGGGTCGATGCCGAGCGTGCCGGCCACGAAGTAGAAGTCGCCGGCGAGCACGCCGTGGCTGAAGGGCAGCGTGTCGCTGCGGCCGGCGGCGTTCAGGCGCTCGGGGCCCGGGCGCGACGACGAACAGGCGCTCGCGAGCGGGAGAGCCAGCGCGAGAACGGAGAGCGCGCGCACGGTCTCGAGCTCCTCACCGTGCGGCCGAGGCCGCGACGGGCTGCGCGCCCTTCAACCACTGGTCGAGCCAGCCCAGCACCTGCGCGTGCCAGAAGCGGCTGTTCTGGGGCTTCAGGACCCAGTGGTTCTCGTCGGGGAAGCTCACGAACTTCGAGGGGATGCCGCGCCGCTGCAGCGCGGTGAAGGTCGACATGCCCTGCGTGTCGACCACGCGGAAGTCCTGCGCGCCGTGGATCACGAGCATGGGCGTCTTCCACTTGGCGACGTGGTCGATCGGGTTGTGCTTGGCGTAGCCCTCCGGGTTCTCCCACGGGGTGCCGTGCTCCCACTCGGGGAACCACAGCTCCTCGGTGTCGAAGTAGGCCATGCGCTCGTCGAGGTTGCCGTCGTGGTTGACGAGACAGCGGAAGCGCTCGGTCTGGCCCGCGATCCAGTTGATCATGTAGCCGCCGTAGGAAGCGCCCAGCGCGCCGACGCGCGTGCCGTCCAGGAACGGGTACTTGGCCAGCGCATGGTCGAGGCCCTTCATCAGGTCCTCGTAGGGCGCGCCGCCCCAGTCGCCGCGGATCGCATCGCTGAAGGCCTGGCCGTAGCCGGTCGAGCCGTGGAAGTCGATCATCACGGCGGCGTAGCCGGCGCCGGCGTAGACCTCGGGATTCCAGCGGTAGTGGAAGTGGTCGCCGAAGGAGCCCTGCGGGCCGCCGTGGATCAGGAACGCGACCGGGTAGGTCTTGGCCGGGTCGAAGTCGATCGGCTTGACCAGGAAGCCGTACACGGTGTCGCCCTTGGCGCCCTCGAACGAGAACGGCTCGTAGGCCCCCATGCGCGCGGCCGCCACGCGCTCGTCGTTCACGCGAGTCAGCCGGCGCGGCGCGGCACCGGACGGGTCCATCGACCACAGCTCGACCGGCGAGTGCAAGGTGTCGAGCGCGTACACCAGGCGCGCGCCGGCCTGGGCCGGCGAGCCGACGGTGCCCTTGTCGAGCAGGGTCGTGACGCGCCCGCTGGCCACCTCGATGGCGAAGAGCGCGTGGTTGCCGAGGTGGTCGGCGGTGGCGAACAGCGTGCGCCCGTCGTTCGACCAGGAGTACTCCGAGGGCGAGCGGTCCCAGGCCTCGGTCAGCACGCGCTCCTTCCCGCTGGCGCGATCGAGCAGCACGATGCGCTGGCGATCGGCTTCGAAGCCGGCGCGCTCCATCGAGAGCCAGGCGATCGTCTTGCCGTCGGGCGAATAGCTCGGGACGTTGTCCATGCCGCGCCCGAGGGACACGCGCACGGGCCGCGCCGAGCCGTCGGCCGGCACGCGCCACACGTCGATGTTGGTGGTCCAGGCGTTGGCGCGCCCGTCGTCCTTGGCGGCGAACAGGACCTCCTTGCCGTCGGGCGCGATGGCGAGCTCCTCCGTGCCGCCGAAGGGGTGCGTGGGCGCGTCCGCGTCCATCCCGCGCATCAGGTCGAGCGGCTCGCCGCCGCCGATCGTCCAGACGAAGACGTGGCTGCGCTTGCCGTCCTCCCAGGTGTCCCAGTGCCGGAAGAGCAGGGAGTCGTAGACGCGCGCCTTGACCGGGTTGGCCTCGGCCGCGGCGTCGCGCTCGGCGGTCTGCGCCAGCGTGGTGGCGTCGGGGTAGACGTCGAGCGAGAAGAGCAGGCGTTTGCCGTCGGGGAACACCGCCAGGTTGCCGACGTCGAGCGGCAGCGTCGTGAGCTGCACGGGCGCCTTGCCGTCGAGGCCGACGCGCCAGACCTGCATCGAGGCCGCGTCCTTCGGACCCGGCCGACTCGACAGGAACACGATCGAGTTCCCGTCCGGCATCCAGCGCCCGTTCACGTCGCTGGCTTCGTGCTCGGTCAGGCGCCGCAGGCCCGTGCCGTCGACGCCGATCAGCCAGAGGTCCGTGCGCCCGCGGTTGGCCGCGAGGTCGGTGGTGCGCAGGTTGAACAGCACCCACTTGCCGTCGGGCGAGACCTGCGGATCGCTGATGCGCTCCATCGCCAGCATGTCCTCGATGCCGAAGGGGTGCGTGCCGCCGCGCGCGGCCGCCTCGACCGCGCCCGCGCGCGCCGCGCTCCCGGCCTTCGCTCCCGCTCCTCCTCCGGCCGACGTGCACGACCACAGCAGCAGCCCCGACATCCCGACGACGAACTCGTGCTTCATGCTCTTCTCTTTCTTTCCGTTCGCTCCGTGCTTCTCCGCGCCCTCCGCGACTCCGCGGTGCGCCTTCTCTGCCTCCTATCTCCTCCGGCTCCTGCGCCTCACGGGCCGCTCTTCGCGGTGAGCTCGTCGGCCAACCCCGGCATGTCGTACACCTTGCGCAGCGACTCGACGATCGCGCGCGAGTCGACCGAGACCGCGCGCGCTTGCTCGCCCTCGTAGGCGATGTCGAGCACCAGGCTCTGGATGTTGCCGTCGAAGATCAGGCCCACGACCTCGCCCTTCGCGTTGACCACGGGCGAGCCCGAGTTGCCGCCGATGATGTCGCAGTCCGAGACGAAGTCGTAGGCGGTGTCCAGCGCGAGCTTGTCCTTGCGCTCGACCCAGCGCTCGGGCAATTCCCAGGGCGCCTGGTTCTTGCGCTCGGCGCTCTTGGCGTACAGGCCGGCGAAGTCGGTGTAGGGCGCGACGGTCTTGCCGTTCTCCTGGAAGCCGCGCACGGTCCCGAAGGCCAGGCGCAGGGTGAAGGTCGCGTCCGGATAGATCTCGTCACCCAGCACGGCGAACTGCGCCGCGGCGATCTTGGCGTAGGCCTCGCGCTCGATGGCTTCGACCTGGTCCTCGTAGCGCTTGCGCAGCGCACGGTTCTCGGCGTCGAACAGGCGCGCGAGCTCGACCAGCGGATCCTTGCAGGCGTCCAGCGCGGCCTTGCCGCCCTCGTACAGCCGGCGACGCTCGCTCACGTCGGCGAGCTTCGAGCCGAGCACGATCTGCTCCGCGCGCAGGCGCGGCGGCAGCCCGCCCAGGGCCTTCACGACCGACGGATCGTCGCCGCCCAGCATCTCGCCCAGGAGCTGCAGGCCGCTCGCCAGCCAGTCGATCTCGAGCGCGGTGTGCACCGGCGCCGGCGAGAACAGGTTGAGCTCGAGCGAGGGCAGGTTCGAGTCGCGGTACTCGCGCAGGCGCGCCGAGCTCTCCTTGGGCTTCTCCTCGGCCAGGCGCAGCAGGTTGCGCGCCACGCCGAACAGCGTGCCCATCCCGACGCGCCCGACGCCGGGGCTGGCGTAGCGCGGATAGAACTCGGCGTAGGCCCGCTCGGCCCGCTCGATCGCGCCCCAGGCGTCCCCCCACTGCTCCTGCCACTCGGGCTTGGCCGCGACCGCGGCGCGCAGCGCCTTCTCGGCCGCGCGCTTGCCGTCCATCAGGCGCTGGTCCTGCAGGCCCTGGAAGATGCCGGTGCGGGCCTTGCGGCTGTTCTGGTAGCCGAACAGGTCGTTCTCGGCGATGCGGCGGTTCTCCTCGCTGCGACCCGAGAAGGTCTGCAGCTGCACCTCGCGACGCCACAGGTTGCGCAGCGACAGCGGGTAGACCACGTCGCGCAGGAACTCGAGGTGCGCGACCGTGTACAGGCGCTCGGTGCGGCCCGGATGGCCGGCCACGAACACGAGCTCGCCCGGCTGCGTGCCGTTCGCGCTCCACTCGAGGTGGTGCTCGGCCTGGAGCGGCTTGCCGTCCGCGTAGATGCGGAAGAAGCACATGTCGAGGTCGTAGCGCGGGTACTCGAAGTTGTCCGGATCGCCGCCGAAGAAGGCGATGCCCTTCTCGGGCGCCATCACCAGGCGCACGTCGGTGTAGGTCCGGTAGCCGTACAGGTGGTAGGCGCCGCCCTGGTAGAGCGTGACCATCTCGCACTTCAGGCCGGTGCGTTCGCTGGCCTCCTTCTCGATGCGCGACATCTCGCGCCGGCGCGCGTCGTTGGCCTCGGCCGAGCTCTTGGCGGCGCCGGCGGCGCCGTTCACGCGCGCGGTGACGTCCTCGATCGACCACAGGATGTCCATCTCGATGTCCGGGCAGGGGATCTCCTCGGCCGGCGTGCGCGCGAAGAAACCGTGCTCGAGGTAGTTGCGCTCCGGCGTGGAGAGCTTGTCGAGCATGTCGGAGCCGACGTGGTGGTTCGTCATCACCAGGCCCTTGGCCGACACCAGCGAGCCCGAGCCGCCGGTCGAGATGCGCACGGCCGACTTCTGGATGTGCTCGACCCACTCGTCGGCCGCGGCGAAGCCGTACTTCTCCTTGAGCAGCTTGCGCGGCAGCTTGTTCAGGAGCCACATGCCCTCGTCGGGCCGCGGCGTCGGCGAGGCCAGCGGAGCCAGGAGGACGGAGCACAGCGACGCGCACAGGAGACGGAGGACAGGGGTTCGCATGGGGAGCGCTGGGGGACAGGGGGGGCGACAGTGTAGGGGCTCGGCGCGCCCGGGCGAGGCTCGAGCGCGCCCCTGACGACTTCCTTGCATGGGAACGGGCCCCGGCCCGGGACGGAGGCCGGGGGAGGGCCTGGGGATGCAGCGGACGGAGTCGGGGCCGAGCTCGGAACGGGAGCTCGGCGTGGCGCGCTCCGGCCGGCGCTCCCGGCGCGCGCGCCCCCCGCCGGCGCGGCGCGCGGGAACTCCGTTCTGCCTGCGACGCGCGCGGCGGACGTCGAGAGTCCGCGATCTCGGAAGCCCTTTCCGCTGGCCACGCGAGTGCGAGCACAACTCACGCCTGTGATCCTCCCCCACGCTCCAGAGGGGATAGGTTTCGGCAGATACCCCTTCCACCCGGATACCCCCCTATGCTCGCTCTCGTCCGGCAGAGCGCGGTCGTGCTCGTCGCAGCCGTCCTGCTCGCACCGCTGTCGCAAGCTCGTCCCGCCGAGGGTGAGGACGACTGCGTCCACCTGGTCGGCTACGGCGGCCCGACGCCCGCGCGCAACCCCCTGCGCAGCCAGACCCTGGGCGGCAAGATGACGGCCGGGATCTGCTCGGTCGACAACTCGCGCGTCAACCGCGGCACCCCGATCAAGACCAACGCCGACTTCGTGCCCATCACGGGCGACGACGGGCTCGGCTTCTACTGCGTCTACGGCGTGCGCGCCTCGGCCACCGGCGGGGTCGGCGGCAACGTCTGCATCTACATCATCGAGCTGACGGGCGGCGAGGTGCTGCTGTACGGCTCGGGCTACGGCAACATCCCGGGCGCCAACCTGTTCGACGCGGCCTACGACATGGAGCGCGTCGACCAGGTCATCCGCTATTGCATGGGCAAGGATCCGGCCCAGACGCCGCTGCGCATCCTCGTGCCCCACGGGCACGGCGACCACGTCAATCCGGCCTGCAACCGCGAGCTGGAACGCCTCGGCTACCGCATCCTCGAGATCGCCTTCCACCCCGCCGACCTCCCGCTGGTCAACGGCATGAGCTGGACCAGCGCGGATCGCGCCCTGTTCCGGATGATGCCGGCCGGCACGACCTGCCTGCAGGAGCTCTCGAGCTACAGCTCACCGCTCGGCAAGTTGTGGACCTTCCATCGGCCGGGCCACACGGCGGGTTCGATCGACCTGGTGCTCGACATCCGCAACGACCCGACGAACCGCATGGTGATCCGCGGCAGCCAGCCGAGCGCGCCCTGTGCGCCGGTCCCGGGCCAGCGCGAGGTCATCGACGCGCACGGCAACGTGGAGCTGGTCTCGACCCCGCCCAGCCTGCTGGACGTCACCCCGCTCACGGGGACTTCCCTGGGTGGGACCGCGCTGACCCTGACCGGCCTCTCGTTCCTGGCCGCGGGTGCCGGCCAGCACCGCGTGCTGATCGACGGCCGCGACGCCTCCAACGTGGTCGTGCTGAACGACACCACGCTGACCTGCACCAGCCCCGCCGGCCCCCCGGGCCAGCTGGTCGTGGTGGGCGTGGTCAACAACAACGGCAAGGCGCTCTACGCGGGCACGTTCTTCTACAACGCACTGCCCACGCTGACCTCGATCCTGCCGGCCAGCGGCGACCTGCACGGCGGCACCACCATCCAGGTGCGCGGCTCGGGCTTCCTCGGAGGCGGCACGACCGAGGTGCGCTTCGGCACCGTGCTCGGCACCGGCCTGTCGATCAAGAGCGACTCGCTGCTGACCGTGCGCACGCCCGCCGGTACGCCCGGCGCCACGGTCGCGCTCTCGCTGAGCAATGCGAACGGGCTGGCCACGCTCCCGGCCGCCTTCCGCTACGACACCAACCTGTCCATCACGGCCCTGCAGCCCGCCAACGGCACCTCCCTGGGGGGAACGGCCGTGATCGTGACGGGCACCTCCTTCACGGGCACGGGCGAGACCCCGGGGGTCACCTTCGACGGCCTCCCGGCCACCTCGGTGACGGTCCTGTCGGACACCAGCCTCTCGTGCGTCGCGCCGAGCGGCGTCGCCGGCACGACGGTGAGTGTGGTGGTCACGAACAGCGCCGGGAGCGCGAGCTTCATCGGCTACCGCTACAACGCGCTGCCGCGCATCACCGCGCTGACACCCGGCACCGGACGCGCCAGCGGCGGAACCCTGATCACGCTGACGGGCTCGGGCTTCCAGGTGGACACGCCCGGTCTGAACCAGGTGCGGTTCGGCGGCATCCGCGCCACGCAGCTCTCGATCAAGTCGGACGGTTCGCTCACCTGCCTCGCGCCGGCGGGCGCGGCGGGCACGACCGTCAACGTGACGGTCTCCAACCTGAACGGCATCGCCACGCTGCCGCTGGCCTACACCTACGCGCTGCCACTGGCGGTGAACACGCTCACGCCGAGCACCGGGACCTCGCTGGGCGGCACCAGCGTGACGATCGCCGGCAGCGGCTTCCTGAACGGTCCGGCCGGAGCGACGAGCGTGCGCTTCGGCGGAGTCCTGGCCAGCGCGGTGAACGTGCTGGACGACGGCACGCTGAGCTGCAACACGCCCGCGGGCACGCCGCTCGCGCTGGTGGACGTGCAGGTCTCGAACGCCAACGGGACGGTCACCGCCCCGGCGGCGTTCCGCTACAACCCGGTGCCGACGCTGACCTCGGTCTCGCCGAACCATGGACACGCGGGCACCTTCACGCCCGCGACGGTCACCGGCAGCGGCTTCCTCGACAACGACGCGGGCGCACCCTTCGTGGTCGCGGGCGGCGTCGCCGCCTCGAGCGTCGAGGTGCTGAGCGACACCACGCTCACCTGCGCGCTTCCGCCGGGTACCCCGGGCGCGACGGTCGACCTGATCCTCGTGAACCAGAACGGCACGAGCACGCTGGTCGGCGCCTTCCGCTACCACACCGCCCCGACCCTGCTCTCGGCCTCGCCGGCCGGCGGCGCGGCCACCAGCCAGCTGCGCGTCACGCTCAGCGGCTCGGGCTTCGTCAACGATCAGGCCGGCACGCCCACCATCACCTTCGGCGGCATTCCCGCCACCTCCGTGGCCATCGTCGGCGACCAGGCCGTGCGCTGCAACGCGCCCGTCGGCACGCCGGGCACGAGCGTGGACGTGGTGCTCACCAACGCGCGTGGCACGGCCACGCTGGTCGGGGGCTATCGCTACTACGCGCGGCCGCGCGTCACGGCCGTGACCCCCAACAAGGGCACGTTCCAGGGCGGCACGGCGCTGACCCTGAGCGGCGGTGGCTTCCAGGTCGATACGCCCGGCCCGAACGTGGTCACCATCGGCGGTGCGCTGGCGTCGAACGTGGTCGTGCTGAACGACGGCACGCTCACCTGCACCTCGCCGCCGGGGATCGTGAACGCGGTGGTGGACGTGGTCGTCTCCAACGCCAACGGTTCGGGCACGCTCACGGGCGGCTTCAGCTACTCGGTGCCGGCGCCCAGCCTCGTGGCCCTCACGCCGCCGAGCGGCAAGGCCAGCGCGCCGGGCATCGTGCAGGTCACGGGCACCGGCTTCCAGGCCAACGCGCCCGGCACCAACGTGGTGCGCTTCGGCGGCCTCGCCGCCAGCGCCGTGACGGTGCTGGACGACTCCACCCTGACCTGCCAGGCGCCGCCCGGAACGCCCGGGGCCCGGGTCGACGTCGAGCTCTCGAACATCAACGGCAGCGCGCGCCTCGCGCTGGGCTTCCGTTACCACCCGCTGCCGACCCTGACGGCGCTCACACCGGCGGCGGGCAGCGCACTCGGCGGCACGATCGTGCAGCTGACCGGCTCGGGCTTCCAGAGCGATACCCCCGGGACGAACCTGGTGTCCTTCGGCGCGACCCCGGCCACGGGCGTGATCGTCGTAAACGACACGACCCTCACCTGCGTCGCGCCCGCCGGCACGCCTGGCGGCGTGCAGCAGGTCACGCTGAGCAACGCCAACGGACAGACCAGCGCGCTGGGCTTCGCCTACCATCCGCTGCCGACCCTGGCCTCGCTCGCGCCCGACATCGGCCCGACCTCGGGCGACACGCTCGTGACCCTCGTCGGCACGGGCTTCCTGGCCAACGCCGCGGGCGCCAACCAGGTCATCTTCGGCGGCCTGGCGGCCAAGAGCGTGACGGTCGTGAGCGACACGACCCTCACCTGTCGCACCCCGATCCATGCCCAGGGCTACGTCGACGTGGTCGTGGCCAACACCAACGGCTCGGCCACGCTGGTGGGCGCGTACCACTTCGGCAAGCGTCCGCCCACGCTGTCCTCGCTCGAACCGGCCAGTGGCAGCTCGCTCGGACAGGGCCTCGTGACCCTGCGGGGGCGCGGGTTCATGGCCTCGCGGGCCGGCGTCAACCGCGTGAAGTTCGGCGACGTGCTGTCGGACAACGTGATCACGGTGGACGACGAGACCCTGTTCTGCTCGGCCGCGCCGGGCGTCCCGGGCTCGACCGTGGACGTGGCGGTCAACAACAACCTGGGCTCGGCGAGCCTGCCGCAGTCCTACCGCTACCACCCGCTCCCGACCCTGCTCTCGATCTCGCCCGCCAAGGGCCCGCCGCTCGGCACCGGGACGCTCACGCTGACCGGCACGGGCTTCGTGAACAACTCGGCCGGCGAGACCTGGGTGCGCTTCGGGACCTTCCTGGCGCAGGACGTGGTCGTGCTGAGCGACACGCGCCTCACCTGCCGGGTCGTGGCCACGATCGGCAAGCACGACGTCTCGGTGAGCAACAGCAACGGCACGGCCGTGCTGCCCGGCGCGTTCGAGATCGGTGCGCCGCCCACGCTCACCAGCCTCTCGCCCGCGGAAGGGCCCTTCACCGGCGGAACGAGCGTGCTCCTCACGGGCAAGGGCTTCAGCGAGGGTCGCGCGCTGGTCAGCTTCGGCGGCGTCCTGGCGCGCGACGTGGTGGTGCTCAGCGACACGAGCCTGCGCTGCACGACTCCGCCCGGAGCCATCGGGCGCCGGGTCTCGGTCAACGTGCGCACGAATCTCGGCGGCGCCCTCCTGTTCAACGCGTTCACCTACCGGGCCATCCAGCCCGACCTCACGCTGGTCACGCCCGACCACGGCCCGGCCGCGGGCGGCACGCGCGTGACGCTCAACGGCAGCGGCTTCCTGGCCCAGGGCGCGGGCGCGCTGCGCGTGAGCTTCGGCGGCGTCCCGGCCACCAACGTGAGCGTGCTCGGCGACGCGAGTGCGGCCTGCGATGTTCCGGCGGGCAGCGCGGGCGCGCTCGTGGACGTGCTGGTGGAGAACGCCAACGGCAGCGACACGCTGGCGGGCGCCTTCCGCTACAACCCTCCGCCGAGCTTGACCTCGCTCGCACCCACGAGCGGTGCGGCGACCGGCGGCCTGCGCGTCACGCTCCAGGGCCAGGGCTTCCTGGTCGAAGGCGCCGGCTCGAACCTGGTGCTGTTCGGCGGCGTGGCCGCGCTCGACGTGCTCGAGCTGTCGGACACCACGCTCGAGTGCACCACGCCGGCCGGCACGCCCGGCGCCCGCGTGGACGTGCGCCTCTTGAACCTGAACGGTGAGGCCACGCTGGCCGCGGCCTTCCAGTACCGCGCACCGCCGCTGGTGAGCGCGCTCACGCCCGACCACGGACCCGCCAGCGGGGCCCTGGTCACGCTCACGGGCACCGGCTTCCAGGCCTCCGGAGCCGGGACGAACACGGTCACCTTCGGCGCCCTGGCCGCGACCCAGGTCGCGGTCGTGAACGACACCACCCTGACTTGCCGCGCGCCGGCCGGGACGGCGGGCACGCGCGTGGACGTGACCGTCAGCAACGCGAACGGCAGCGGCAGCAAGACCTCGGCCTTCCGCTACCACGCACTGCCGACGCTCACCACGCTCACGCCGAGCCGCGGCCCGGCGACGGGCGGCACGGTCGTGAGCCTGAGCGGCACGGGCTTCCAGAGCGATACGCCCGGTCCGAACACGGTGCTCTTCGGCAGCACGCCCGCCACCAACGTGGTGGTCGTCAACGACACCACGCTGACCTGCACCACGCCGGGCGGGACCCCCGCCGCGCTGGTGGACGTCTCGCTGCAGAACGCCAACGGCACGGCCGTGCGCACGGGCGGCTTCCGCTACAACGCGCTGCCGAGCCTGGTCGCGCTCACGCCGACCAGCGGCAGCGAGTTCGGCGGCACCAGCGTGACGCTGAGCGGCTCGGGCTTCGTCGCCAACGAGGCCGGACAGAACTCGGTGTTCTTCGGGAACACGCCGGCCAGCAGCGTGGTCGCGGTCAACGACGGCAGCGTGACCTGCGTCGCGCCGCCCGGCACGCCCGGGAGCACGGTGGACGTGCGCCTCGCCAACGCCAATGGCAGTTCCACCCTGAGCGGGGCCTACCGCTACAACCGCGCGCCCAGCCTGACCTCGCTCACGCCGACCAGCGGCAAGGCCCAGGGCGGCACCAGCGTGACCCTCAACGGCGCCGGCTTCACCGCGGTGGGCGCGGGCACGACCGTGGTGAGCTTCGGCGGCGTCGCCGCCACCGGTGTGGTGGTGCTCGACGACGCTCGCGTGCAGTGCCTGACGCCGGCCGGAACGGGCGGCGCCGTGGTGGACGTGGTCCTGAGCAACCAGAACGGCAGCGCCACGCTGAACGCCGCCTACCGGCGCCACGCCCTGCCGACCCTGACTTCGGTCGCGCCGTCGCGCGGCTCGAGCAACGCGAGTTCCGTGGTCACGCTGACCGGCACGGGCTTCCTCGCCGACGGCGCCGGGACCAACACGGTGCTGTTCGGGACCGTGCCGGCGAGCGGCGTGAGCGTGCTCTCCGACACCAGCCTGGTCTGCACGGCGGCCGCACAGCCGGCCGGCACCCAGGTCGACGTGAGCCTGTCGAACGCCAACGGCTCGGTCGTGCTCGCGGCGGCCTTCCGCTTCGACGCGCCCGCCCCGACCCTCACGGCGGTGGCTCCGCCCAGCGGCCTGGCCGCGGGCGGCACGAGCGTGACCCTGACCGGCACCGGCTTCCTCGCCTTCTCGGCCGGGACCAACACCGTCACCTTCGGCGGCGTGGCGGCCACGGGCGTGGTCGTGGTGAGCGACACCACGCTGCAGTGCCTGACGCCGGCGGGCACGGCCGGAGCGAGCGTGGACGTGCGCGTGAGCAACGTGAACGGCAGCGCCCTGCGCGCGGCGGCCTTCACCTATCTCGCCGCCGGCCCCACGCTGAGCGCGATCTCCCCCGCCAGCGGACCCGCCGCGGGCGGCGGCACGGTCACGCTCACGGGCAGCGGCTTCCAGGCCAGCGGCGCCGGCACGAACACCGTCACCTTCGGTGGCGCGGCGGCCAGCAACGTGAGCGTGCTCTCCGACACCAGCCTCACCTGCACGGTCCCGGCCGGGACCGGCGGCAGCTCCGCGACGGTCGTGCTGGGCAACGCCAACGGCTCGGCCTCGCTCGTGGCCGGCTACCGCTACCACGGCCTGCCGACCATCAGCTCGATCTCGCCGCCCGACGGGACCTCGCTGGGCGGAACGCTGGTGACCGTGCGCGGAACGGGCTTCGTGAACGACGCGGCCGGTGTGCCCCAGATCTCGTTCGGCGGCACGCCGGGCGGCTCGGTGGTGGTCTTCGACGACGGCCGCGTGACGTGCCGCGTGCCCTCGGGCACGAGCGGAGCGGTGGTCCCGCTCACGCTCACCAACGCCAACGGCACGGCCCAATCCCCGAGCGACTTCCGCTACCACTCCAGGCCGACGCTCACCTCGATCACGGCCGCCAGCGGCCCGGCCGCGGGTGGCAATCGCGTCACGCTGGCGGGCTCCGGCTTCCTGGCGGACGGCGCCTCGGTGAACATCGTCTCCTTCGGCGGCATCTCGGCCACCGGCGTCTCCGTCCTGGGCGACGCCACGATCCAGTGCAACGTGCCCGCGGGCACGGCCGGACTCGCGGTGCAGGTCACGGTCGCCAACGTGAACGGCACGGCGCTCCTGCCGAGCGGCTATCGCTACTACGCGCGGCCCACGCTCACGGCCGTCGCGCCCGCCAACGGCCCGCCCGACGGCGGCACCAGCGTGACCCTGACCGGCAGCGGCTTCCAGCTGGATGCCCCGGGCCCGAACGCGCTCAGCTTCGGCGGCGTGGCCGCGACCGCGGTGGTGGTCCAGAGCGACACGCAGCTGACCTGCGTCACGCCGGCCGGCCCGCCGAGCACGGCGGTCGACGTCGTGCTCACCAACGCCAACGGCAGCGTCACGCTCTTCGGCGGCTTCACCTACGACGCGGTGATCGTGCCGATCGTGACCGGGGTCACGCCCGCGCGCGGTCCGACCCTGGCCACGACCGCGGTGCGCCTGAGCGGCGCGGGTTTCCTGCCGGGCATGAGCGTGAGCTTCGGTTCCACGCCCGCGACCAGCGTGGTGGTGGTGGACCGGAACACGATCGATTGCCAGGCGCCGCCGCTGGCGTCGAGCGCGTGGGTGGACGTGAGCGTGAGCTGGCCCCAGGGCAACGCGCGCCTGCCGCTCGGCTTCCAGTACTTCGTCAAGCCGGCCCTGCTGCGGCTCGAGCCCTCGATGGGCGAGCCCGTGGGCGGTTCCATGGTGGTGGTGGTCGGCTCCGGCTTCCTCGAGGAGGGCGCGGGCACGCACCAGGTCACGATCGGCGGAGTGCCGGCCACGAACGTGGTCGTGTACGACGACCAGCACCTCTCGTGCGAGGTCCCGCCCGGTCCCGCGCTGACCGACGCCGACGTCCAGCTCACCAATGGCAACGGCGTGGCCCTGCTCGCGCGCGGCTTCCGCTGGCAGCGACGCCTGGCCACCGACCTCGACAGCGACGGGCGTGGCGATCTGCTGCTCGGCTCGCCCGGCGACGACACGATCGGACGCGACGCGGGGGCGGTCAACGTCTTCTTCAGCACCGCGCTGCCGATACTCGACAAGACCTCGGCCCAGGCCGACCTCAAGGCCCTGCCCGCGCGCGTGGCCACGTCCTTCAGCGTGTCGGTGGCGGCCGGCGACCTCGACGGCGACGGTCACTCGGAGCTGCTCATCGGCGCGCCCGGCGACGACCTGCGCGCGAGCAACGCCGGCACGGTGTACGTCTTCGGCGGTCCGCTGTCGCCCTCGCCCGTCCCGCTGATCCCGTCCCAGGCGCGCACCGAGCTCTTCAGCTCACGCATCAACGATCGCTTCGGCGCCGCGCTGTGCCTGCGCGACCTCGACCGCGACGGCGTGCTCGACCTGATGGTGGGCGTGCCGGGGCGGACGCCCGGCGCCGTGCACGTGTTCAAGGGCGGCGCCGCGGGCCTCGGGCCGCAGGCCAACCTGGTGATCTTCGGCGAGTTCGGCAACGAGGGCTTCGCCACCAGTCTGGCGGCGGGCGACCTGGACGGCGACGGCTGGCCGGAGTTCGTGGTCGGTGCGCCGACGGCCTTCGGACCGAACTCGGGCACGCCCTGGAAGCCGGGCGAGGTGCGCATCTTCCGCGGCGGGCCGGGCGCCTTCGCCGCGCTGGATCCGCAACCCTGGGTCGTGCTGCACGGCGCGGAGGACGGCGAGGGCTTCGGGACGTCCATCGCGGTGCGCGACCTGACGGGCGACGGCATCGACGAGCTGATCGTCGGCGCGCCCGCGAGCACGCGTTCGGGCACGGCCTCGGGCGCGGTCTACGTCTTCCTCGGCAGCCCGACGCTCGCGAGTGGCAGCGCATTCCTGGCGAAGGCCGTGTTCGACGCCGAAGATGCCGGCGCCCGCCTCGGCACCGCGCTCGCGACCGGCGACGTGGACGGCGACGGACGGGTGGACCTGCTCATCGGCGCGCCGAACCAGTCCGGCTCCGGCCGGGCCTACCTGTTCCGCGGCGGGGCCGCGCTCGCCGATCGCCTCGCGGCCACGGCGGACGTGGTGCTCATGGCCGAGGTCGGCAGCACGGGCGAGTTCGGCAACCAGGTGGCGCTGGTGGACGTGGACGGCAACGGCCGCGACGACATGGTCGTGACCGCGCCCGGCCTCGACAACTTCGGCACCGATCTCGGACGCGTGTACGTCTTCGGCGCGGCCAACCTGGGTGCGAGCCTCCCGGCCGAGAACGCCGACGGCAGGGTCACCGGCAGCGGCGCGGGCGACCAGCTCGGGCGCGCGCTGGGCAGCGACCAGTGACCAGAGACCAACCGGCAGGCTCCTCACCCATGGTGGCGGGTGGGGGGCCTGTCTTCTTTCCGGGGCTGGTTCTCCCTAGCAGGCCGTTGAAAAAGTCCCGTCGCGAGGCAAAGCGCGCATCGACGGAGCTAGGAACGCGACGGAGAGACGGCGGAAGCGGCCTTCCTGGCCGCTGAGCACGGCTCGACGAGCGTGACGACGCACCGTCGATGCGCGCGAAGCCGCAGCAGGGATCTTTTTCAACGGACTGCTAGCGCACGCCGAGGCAGGTGAGGCGCTCGTTCGTGCGCACGAACAGCGCCCCGTGGGCCGCGGCCACGCTGGCGCGGATCGGGCTCGAGTCGTCCTCGCCGGCGGCCAGAGGCAGCGTCGTGACGAGCGCGCCGCTCTCGGCGTCCACGCCGGCCAGCGTGCCGCCGTGCGAGAGCGTCCACACGCGTCCGTCGGCGCCGGTGGGCGAGGCCTCCCAGGGCGTGCGCTCGGGCAGCTCGACGGTCCACTCGACCTTGCCCGTGCGCGGCTCGACGCGCGACAGCGCGCCGCCCTCCGACTGCACGAAGAAGCGCCCGCGATAGAAGAGCGGCGTGGGCACGTCGCTCGACACCGGGTTCGGGCGGCCGGCGCTGCGCCACGCCAGCGCCTCGGGCCCGAGCACTCCCGCTCCACCGAGCTTCAGCGCGTAGACCGGCGCACGCTTCGGCGCGCACACGAGCACGAGTCCGTCCCCCACCACCGGCGAGGGCACGATGCGCCACCACGGCTCGCGGTGGTCCTCGTTCCAGGTGCCCCAGCGCCACAGCTCGGCGCCGCTCGCGGGGTCGTGGCCGGTGATCACGTCGCCGCCGACGACCAGCAGCTCCTTGCGCGCGCCGGACTCGTACGGGATGGCGGTGGCGTAGGACTCGAGCGACTCCATCTTGGCGGGTGCGGGGCGCGCGACGCGGAAGAGCTCCTTGCCGCTGGCGAGCTCGAGCGCCAAGAGGTACGAGGGGCTCGGCTCCGTGCTCGCGCTGCCGTCGGTCGGGCGATCGCGCTGCAGGACCGGGAGGTACAGCCGGCCCGCGTACAGCGTGGGACTGGCGCCGAAGGTCCACTGGAAGGCCCACGGGCCGAAGTCCTGCTGCAGGTTGCGCGCCCACAGACGCTGGCCCGCGAGGTCGTAGCCGACGAGGTCGCCGTTGCCGAAGAAGAACACCGCGCCCGCGGCGTGCGCGACCGGCGAGGGCGAGGCGTAGTCGCTGCGCGGGTCGATGCGCGTCTTCGAGCCCTTGCCGCGCGGCTGGTAGCCGCTGCCGGCCTGGTCCTCCCAGCGCACCGCGCCGCTCGAACGCTCGAGGCACAGCGCGAGCAACAGCCCGGCCTCCTCGACCGCGGCCGTGACGTACACGCTCTCGCCCAGCACGATCGGCGTGGCCGCGCTCGGTCCCGGCATCTCGGCCACCCAGCGCACGTGCTCGGCGAGTACGAGCTCGGCCGGGAGCCCCGTGACGGCGCTCGCGCCGTCGAAGCTGGGGCCGCGCCATTGCGGCCAGTCCTGGGATTCGTCGTGGGTCGGAGCGAGGGCGAGCAGCACGAGGTACAGGGGGGCGGGCGTCATGGCCCTCACGGTACTCGCCATGGACGCGCACGGCGCGCGCCGGCGGGTTCGAGCTGCGAACAGGGCTCCGAGCGCTAGCCTTGATCGCTCGCGCGACGGCGACCAGGGTCTGGCGCCGCGCGGACACTCCCACCACGGACCAGACGACCATGCCCTCCCCCCAGAGCCCGGCCCAGGCCACGCTCACGCCCGACGAACTCGTCCAGCGCCTGCGCTGGCGCTACGCGACCAAGCACTTCGAGCCCTCGTTCCGCATCGATCCGACGACCTGGCAGGCGCTGGAGCAGGCGCTCGTGCTGGCGCCCTCGTCCTACGGGCTGCAGCCCTGGCACTTCGTGGTCGTGACCGACCCCGCCGTGAAGCACGAGCTCCAGGCCGCCTCGCGCAACCAGGCGCAGGTCGTGGAGTGCTCGCACCTGGTGGTGTTCGCGATCCGCACCGGCCTCGGCGCCGAGCACGTGCGCCGCTACGTGGATCGCGTGGCCGAGGTGCGCGCGGTCCCGCGCGAGTCCCTGGCCCGGCACGAGGAGCTCTTGATGAGCCACACCCAGAAGCCCGCGCCCTTCTCGATCGACGAGTGGTCGCGGCGGCAGCTCTACCTCGCGCTCGGCAGCTTCCTGACCAGCGCCGCCGTGCTCGGCGTCGACGCCTGCCCGATGGAGGGCATCGAGCCCGCGCGCTATGACACCATCCTCGGCCTGGGCGCGCGCGGCCTCGCGACGGTGTGCGTGGCCGCCGCCGGACGGCGCGCGAGCGACGACAAGTACGCGAGCCTGGCCAAGGTGCGCTTCGAGGCGCGCGACGTGCTCACACGCGTCTAGGGCCGCGCGGCGCGTCGGGCCGGGCACGCCACCGAGCCCGGCCTTCGCTCCCACTTCGGGCGATGGACGCTCCCGCCCGAACCCGGCACGATGAGCCCTTGCTCCGCCCGGGGAAGTGGCGAAACCGGAAGACGCATCGGACTTAAAATCCGGCCGTACCGCACCCTGCGAGTCGTCGGAAGTCCTTTCTTGAAGCGGCCTTTGCGGCCGTTCTAGGCTCGATTCTGGCGACTTCGGCCACCCTCGCTCCTGAGGTCGCCAGACGGCATCGGACGCCGCCATTGCCCCAGCCCGTGTAGCCACGGCGTGGGCGGATTCCGGGCGGGCTTTCGCGGGCTGGGTCCTGTGTTCAGGGCCTCGCTCCGCGTCTCGACCGAGCGAGGCCGAGGGCTGGGCCGGGGGCTCCAAGGTCGGGCTTGGCTCCAGGTCCCGAAGGGTTCGAGCGAAATCGGTTGCGGTCTCCGCCTGGCTCCCAAGAGCCGGGTACGCTCGAACGGACACTCCGTGTTTGCCCCTGTAGCACGCACAAAGTTCACGATCCCGTTCAAGTTCGAGTAGCGGAGCGCCGGCAGGTACCCGTCGTGGGGCCTGCGCACAACTCGAAACCGCCCGCCAAGCAAGCGGCCCGAGCGAAGTAAATCGCCCGGGCCGGGATCTTGGTGCGCCCCGAGTTCCAGTCGGGGTGCGGCGTAGACCTTCAAGGGTACCGCGCTTTGGGCAAAGCGCAAGGGATCGTAGATGCATACGGTGCAGACCGCTACAGGTGGGGCCCAAGGCCCCCAAGGTAAGGCTCCCACGGGAGCGAGACAGGAAGGACTTTCCGCCGAACTACAGGGCGAGTCGGAGAGCCCGCCCGCGAACCGATTGGACCCCGAGGTCGCGGTGACCGAGCGCCGCTTCGTGGCGGCCAAGACGCTCTCCGAGCTGCAGGGGGGTATCGGGCTCTGCAAGCACTTGCCGCTCTCCCAGGCGCTCGCTCGATGCTGGGCGAACGACGCGCACCTGCTCGTGTACACGCTCGTGGACGAGGACGGCACGAGGTGCCGGGCGCGCGTCTCCAAGCGCAGCCCGCTCGTGACGGAGCTACTCGCACGCGGTGGGCGCGTTGAGGTTCCCCTGCTCGCCTTCGACTTCGACAACCCCGGCAAGTGCGAGTGGACGCACGAGTCGCGGGATGCGTTCCTCGATCAACTCCGAGCAGCTACCGAGGGCACGCCATTGGAGCCCACTGCGCTCTACACCACCAAGCACGGGGCGCGTCTCGTGTACGTGCTGACCAAGCCCGTCGATCACCTCGCGGCCGAGGGCTTGATCCGCGGCATCATGCGTGACTTCAAGACGCACGGTGTTGTGCTCGACGAGGCCTGCAGCGACTGGACGCGCCTCTTCCGCCTGCCGCAGGTGCTGCGCGACGGCGCGCGCAGCGAGGCCTCGCCGACCTTCATGCTGCTCGATGGCGGGCCCGAGCTGGATGCGAGCACGATCCGCATGGCCGAGGCCTCGGCCGACGTGTACGCCGAAGTCAACCCGTACAACGGCGCGCAGCCCGACCCCGACGAAGTGCGCGCGCTGCTCGTCGTCGAAGGCAAGAACGGCAAGACGAAGGACAGCGACCTCGTGAAGACGGCGCGCACGTACCTGCAGGGGCGCGAGGCCTACGGCGTGTGCTTCGATCACCGGCCGATCGACGTATCGAAGGGTTGGAACAACGGCGTCACACGCCTCGTCGGCCAGGTGGTAGGGATGCTCGGGCGCCAGGATGGGATGATCCCCGAGGGGATCTTCGCGCTGCTCTACGCTGGCCTCGAACAGCTCCAGGCCGAGGAGGATCGCGGCGCGAAGCAGACCGATTGGTTCCAGAAGGGTTGGGATCTCGTGGCCCGCATGTGGGCGAACGAGATGGCGCAGATCGAAGCTGACAACAAGCAGCGCGAGCTGAAGGCCACCGACGCCGAGTGCATCCTGCAGGAGATCGTTGAGCAACAGCGCTCGATCTACGGCAAGGAAGTCCCCGAGGATCCGGAGCAGGCACTCGCATGGCTCCGCGGTCGCCTTTTTGTGGCCGCGCCTCGCGGGCTGTTCCTCATGACGCCGACCGGCACGTACACCGAGCACCCAGTCACGTACGACCAACTCCACGCTGCGATCCGACGCTTCGACATGGAGGCTGTCATCGAGACGCGAGTTCTTCGCGGCAAGACGTGGGCGCTCCGGAATCCGCGCGAGATCGTCAACGCGCACGGCATCGACGTGCATGAGGTTCACCGCCGGATTGGCGTCGAAGCAGCGCGCATCGAAGCGATCGGCAACGCTGGAAGGAACGCGCTCGTGCTGCCGCTCTACAAGCTCCGCGAGCTTGAGCCTGAGTACAGCCCGAACGTAGACGCTTGGCTCTCCGCGCTCTTCGGCCACCAGTACGAGCAGGGCGTCGAGTGGCTCGCTAGCGCTATCGAGGTCGCTGCTCCGACCTGCGGACTTGCACTCACCGGAGCTTCTTCAGCCGGAAAAGGCATGTTTGCGGCTGGTTTGGCGGAGTGCTTCGAGAATCCCAGCTTCAACACCGGCGAGGAGGCATTCGCACAGTTCAACGCCAACCTGCTGGAGAACCCTGTCGTGTTCTTCGACGAAGCGCTGCCGCAGGCCTCCCACGGCCGCCGGCCGGACGCGCTGATTCGAGCGCTGGTGTCGGGCGGAAATGGCCGGTTCGAGCAGAAGGGCAAGGACGCGATCCACGCCACGGCCTATCACCGTGTGATCGTGGCCGCGAACAACCCCAATGTCCTCGGGGCGCTCACGCGAGGCGACCTTACCGGCCACGATCGAGAGGCCATCGACTCGCGTTTCCTCGTGATCGAGGTCGGCGACGACGCACCTCGCTTCCTTCGTGAGCGTGGCAACTACAGACTCACTGCAGGTTGGGTTGCTGGGAACGTCCCGAGCCGATACGTGCTCGCGAAGCACATCCGGTTTCTGCACTCGCAGCGCAAGGACCGTCTGCAGCACGGCGAAGGGCGCTTCCTCGTTTCCGGCGGCGGAGGTCTTCTCCGCAACTACCTGAGCAACAACCCGAAGACCGTGGCCTTCGTGGAGGCCATTTGCGCACTCACGCGCCAGCAAGGAAGGTCCGCGCTCCTTGTTCGGGGCGGAGAGGGTGCCGGATTCTATGTCCTGCGCTCGGCGTTCAGCTCACCCGGCCTGCTGAAGTCGAAGTACGATCCGACGCCCGCCGAGATCGAAGACGCGGGCGTGCGCGGCGGGATGCTCGAACCTGCCCGCGGGACGACAAGGCGACTCCTCGGCCGGGCGGAACGGTGGCGTCGGATCATCGATCTCCGGCGAGTCCGAGAAATCGCGCAGGCCAACGGCTTCGAGCACGTTGCGCTCGACACGTTCATGGTCGAGATCGGGGAGCTGGACGTATCCGAGACGGATCGTCCGGCCGCCGAACGGGGGCGCATCGGAGGGAGGGCGTCCGCGTGAGCACGAGCGAGACCTTCGACCTCTTCCGGAGCCAGCGCCGCCATCCGGCCGCTCCGCCGCGTCGCCCCAAGCGCTCGGTGGTACGCAGTGCTCCTTCCTTGCCGTGGCGCTCGGCACTGCCCTGGCGCGAGACGCAGCGCGGCTTGGCATACGTGGATCCCGCGCGCGCAGAGGCCATGATCGTCGCGCTCGCGGGCGAGGACTTCGGCGAGGACGGCATCGCACTGGGCGATGCCGTCTCACGCGAGATGGCTGAGGGACGGCTCGCGCTGCGCGTCTTCGAGATGCGAGGGCCTGCGCCCTCCCAGGTCCCGGGAGCGAGCCACCTGTCTGCGCGTGCGGCTCAGCTCGTCCGGCAGCTTGTCAACGGCCGCAGTGAGGCACGGGGCTACGGGACGGCGCTGCCGTTCCGCTGCTGGCTGCCGAAGACCCTCCCGACCGGCCCGCTGCACCACGGGTATATGGTGATCCGGCGGAGCTTCGACCTCGGGCTTGTCGGGGGCGGAGCGCGTCGGGCCGGCATCGAGACGTGGCCGACGCTGACGCTCTCGGACGAGACCGGAAGACCCGAGCGCGGTTGCGCGCTCGTGATCGGCGCAGCCGGCGCAGCGTCCTCGTGGAGCCACCTGGCCGACCGTGGAGCCCTGGCCGTCTGGCCCGCGGGAAGTCGGCACCTGTGGCTTTGGAAGACGCTCCCGGGGCACGCGTTCCCGCGCCCCGGGGGCGAGGGTGACCGGACGGTTGGCTCCGTCGGGGCGCGGAAAGGACTTCCAAGCCAAAAAGGCATGGAAAGACCCGACATCGGCATTAGCGACTCTGTAGACTGAACTTGTAGACTGCCATTCAGGCAGCATCCCAGGGAGGGATCATGATGGACAGCATGAGGAGTGGAGGGCACTGGGCCCACCGGACGGTCGGCAAGAGCGAGATCGTGGCCGCAGTCGCGGCCCGAGTCGGCTGCGCCAAGGGCCTGGCCGCCGAGATCCTGGAGGCCGCGCTGAACGAGGTGGCCCTGCAGCTCGCGCGGGGGAAGCGGATCGAGCTGCGCCGGTTCGGGCGCTGGGATGTTGCCCAGCGCGCGGCCCGCGTCGCGCGCAACCCGAGGCAACCGTCGCAGCGGGTCGTCATCCCGGCTCGCCGGGTGCCGATCTTCCGCGCGGGGCGGCAGCTCATCGAAGTGGTCCAACGTGGGCTGGAGGAGGCAGCGTGAAGAAGAAGCACATCGACCTGTTCACGCGGCCGAAGCGCGCCACGCGTTCGATGACGGAGACCGATTGGATCCAGCTCGCGCACGAAGCCGAGTTCTTCGCGAAGCTCGACTTCGTACACTCGACGTTGAGCAAGGGCTTCTTCGCGTGGTGGGCCTCGCTCTCGAACGCCGACCGGGAGCGCTTCCAGAGGATTCTACGCGATGCGAAGGAGCAGGCCGCCCGTGAAGTCGGCCATAGCCCTCGCGAGATGGCGAGCGCCGCTGTCGGACTACTGGAGCACCTCAGGGAGCAGCAGGGTCCCGGTGCTTGCATCGACGCGTTTTCGGACATGGATCGGCTGGCCTTCGAGATCGCCACGAGAGCGCGCCGTCGCGCAGAGCCGCCGACAGCGGAAGAGCCCGAGTAGCAGAACGGGGCTCCGCGCAGTTGCGGGGCCGTCGAACGACAACGGAGGAGGCGGGAGAATCAACATGACGAACGGACTGAATGACGCGGCCTGGCGCCGCATCGAAGCACAAGCAGAGATCACCGAGCGCGAGCGTCGCGCCGCGGGTGAGCAGGGCCGCGAAGACGCCGAGCGCGAGGCCGCGGAGATCGTGCGCCTGGAGCGCGAGCTGGAACTCGCCAAGCTGAACGACGAGGCCAACAAGACCATGGGCGGAGAGGCCTTCGGTCGCTCTATCGGCCAAGCAGCGAAGAACTGGCTGGCGTAGGTCGCCGGCAGAGAAGGAAGAACACCATGAAGAACAACAACTTGATCGAATCCCTGAAGCGCCGTGAAGCTACGGAGCACTCGCAGGCGCGCACCAACTACCGCAAGCTCGTCGAAGCCGTCGCCGAAGGGCGGGCACCGAACGCCAAGGAAGCGGCCGAGATCCTGTCCAACGCTGGGCACTCCGCGGGCGAGCTGGAGCACCATGCCGAGATGGCGCGGAGCGTCAACGCCCAGCGCGAGCGCGTTGCCGGCCTACGCGGCAGCGGGCCTGGCCTCCGTGCCCAGCTCTCCGAAGCCGTCGAGGCCATGCAGCGCGTCGAGATCGAAAAGACGCGCGCGCTGGCCGAGTTCGGGCGTCGGGTGCGCGAAGCGAACGAGCGGGTGTCTCACCTGCGGCGCACGCTGGACCGCGAGTCCAGAGCAGCCAGCGAGCTGGCAGAGCTGGAGCGCGAACTCGCCAAGCAACTCGGCGAGGCCGTCAGCGAGCCCAAGGCCGCACCCGAGCCCAAAGCCTCGTTTTCGCACACCCCCGGCCGCGAAGACCTCCAGGACAAGCAGCCCGTTCTCGGTCCGGACGGGAAGGTGCGCTGGGAGCCGATCCCCGGCGCGTAGACCACGCAAGCAGAGCGAGGTGAGGATGTGAGACTCATTGGGCTCACCTCAGGTTTGCCGCGCAGCGTGTCTCATCTCCACGCTGCTTCGCTGGGCGGCGCGTAACTCTGCACGCGCCGCCTAGCACCTATCCCCGGAAGGACCGATGGAGAAGAAGCCGATCAAGCCGGAAGGGCTCGCCGCGTTCGCGCGCACCCTGCCGGAGTCGCGCAGCCGTTTCGACGAACCGCGCCGCCTCCTCGGCGACGAGCTAAAGGAGCACCTCGCCGAGGTTCTCGACCGCGTTCCCGGAGACCTCTCCGGTCACCGCCTTGCCGTCGCCTGGCGCATCGCGCGAGCGATCGGCGCTGCGCAAGGACACCTCGCGCACGATGAGTTCCTGTCGGCGATCCCCGAGAATGCTTGGCACGAGTGGAGGGCTTCGTACAGCCAGGGGCAGCCTGCAGGAGCACCTCCCTGGCGCAAGGCCGTCTCAGAGGCTCACCTCCCGATCATCCCACGGGAGGACACGGACGCGCACCGGGAGGTCGTCTGGCTCGTCGCCGCAGGGCTCGGCATCCGGAAGACGCGCGACGGCCGACTCGGCCTGCTTGCGCTTCTCGATTGGCCCGAGGGCGAACCGTCGCCGTGGCCCGAACCCTGGCAGCTCGTCGCGCTTGAGCGCGCGCTCGTGCTCCACGTCCACGAGGTCGCGACGCAAACGACCGCGCCCGAGACGAAGGACGCAGAGGCAGCGAGCATGGTGAAGGCGACGCGCCTGCTGCGCGAGGACTTCGGTCTGTCCCAACCTGAGGTCGAGTCCGTGCTCGCGCTCGCCCACCGACACGCTCACGACGCGATGCCGGCAGGCCAGGACTCCATGCGCGCGCTGCAGTACCACGCACTCGAAGACCTCGCTCGTCGAGCCGCGCTGGCGCTGGATCTCCGCTCAGAGATCGCCGCGCGCCGGCTCCTCGCTCAGGTCTCCGGTGTCACCCGGACGGAGCCCGAGAATGCCGAGCAGGACTTCATCAACGTGGTCCGCCGCGTGGTGCAGATCCAAGATCGCCAGCCGTTACCTGCCCTGCCGCCGGCCATCCGAGCGATTCCCCAAGACCTGCCCGAAGGTCTCAGCCTGGAGGAGGTAGTCGGTGACTCGGCCGACGAAGAGGCGCTCGACGAATACGACCGTGAGAATCCGACAGACTAGGCGCCGCCACTCGCCGGCTCATTGCCAGGCGGGATTAGCTTGCCCACTACGGGCACGGCCTTACACGGGGCGACAGGCCCTACCTGTGAATGAACGTACGACGACGGCACCAGCAAACTGCGCTAGTGAATACGCCTGCCACAAGTCCTTGAGGGGCACGTCCAGCGGAACGTACCTTTGGCCGATCTTTGGCAGCGCTCCGATTCTGCCCGTCAGCATTCGCAGATCCGACTGAGGGCTGTGCGCCAGGCATTGTTTCAGGCCTTCCCCCACGTTGTGACTAATACTCCGAGCACCGGCGTCGTCGAGCGCCGCGTGCTGCGTGAGAAAGCTCTTGAAGAACATCTCCGTCGCCAGAGCTGCAGATTCCGCGGCCTTCTGAGACGGCCGCTTTGACAGCAGTACTTCCACGGCAGCCCGTAGCTCCTTGTCTCCACTCAAGAGTAGGTCAACTGCGCTCCTGGAGGCACGACCTGCCCCGCGACAGTCATCGACCCCGTAGCTATAGTCAATGCAGTCCACAGCTATGGTGTTCAGTGTGTCCAGCGCCTGCGCGTCCTTGGTAAGGCGCTCTCCAATCAGGGCCGTCATGCCCGCCAGCATCTTGTCCACGGTGATCCGGCAGGTTCCGAAACCGATTGGCACATGCACCGGCCAGACGGCTTGATCGAAGAAGAACGCGCCTGTGAACAGGCTCCCCATGTCAAAAGTGCCAGGCGGGTACTTCGCCTCGTACCAGTCGAAGATGGCCTTGGCCTCGGGGCTGCCCATTCCCGTTGGCCCCGTCTCCACTTGCCACTGCGCCCATGCGTCCATGGGGCGGCGCTTCACCGGCACCCCATTCTTCGAGAGAGCGTCGTCTGTCTTCAGGATCCACTCCTCAGTGGGCTTCTTCATGTACCAGCACCCGACTAGCTAGCTACGAAGGCGGGCATCTCCCCTATCCTGGACACGCGTTCTGGCACAGTCAACCGTAGGCGCCGGCCTACCTTGCTCGCCGGTTCCCTGACGCTGCGTACGCGTCACGAGGCGCACTCCAATCAGACCCTTTCCGCTTGAAGTTCACTGCTGCCCACGGTATCCAACCGGCACCACCTTGCCCCACATCCGCCGATGCCCCGCGCCACCCTGGAGTGCATAGAGTTTGTTGTAGACGAGACTCCCCGCGCTTGCTGGGAGTGGGATCTCCGCCAACGGAACCTCGCGTTTCTACAAGGCTTGAGCCCCGAGTATTTTGACTATGTGGCTCGGACCAGCTTTCCCCAGCTAGACACCGAGGACAAGCACCACGCTGCGTTGGCGATTCGCACTGCGTACTCCCAAGCCCTTGAGACCCTGTTCGCCCTTCTCTGCGCTGCGGCCCAAGCGCCCGATTGCACCCTCGGATGGATGCTCGCCTATCAACCGTTTCAGCTCCGCAACGTGGTGGAGCGCATTGCCGAAGGTCTTCCCATCCTCCACCGCTTGCCCAAATCGCCGACGTGGACGTATCTCGCCGAGCTCACGCACGGCGGCGCTGACGCTCCTCCGGACAGGCTCACATGGCTCATTGACAATACAGCTCGAGCCTGGCAGCGGTTTGCCTCGGAGTTCTTGCACGAAGTCACTTCGGCTGAATACAATAGCGCCAAGCACGGGTTGCGCACTCACCTCGGCGGATTCACTATGCGCTATGGCAAAGGTCGTCCCCAGGGGCAGCCGATCGACCTTGAGAGCATGACGCCCATCGTGACTAGCGAGTTCGGCACTCGCTTTTTTACGCTTACGCGGCTGGGCGACAAGACGAACTTTCGCCCGCTCGACACCGCTCACAACTGGGATCCTGAGCAGCTAGCCAACCGCCTTGTCTTCCTTTCTTGGTCGATCACCAACGTCATTCTCGCATTGCGCCGGCACAACGGCGATGCGGCTGAAGGCTGTCAGTTTGTTGTCCCCAACGAACAAGAGGTCTTTGACAAGCTGTGGAAGCGGCGCCTTGGATCGACCTGGATCAACGTCGGCATTGAACTCACGCCCGAGCACATCCGCGCCCGCTCGGACGATGATATTCTTCGCTCCTATGAGCGCACCAGTACTTAGGTCACTGCTGCACGCGTGAAGGACCCAGGCTCGTGAGCATCTTCACTCTGTTGCTCTGCCTAGCCGCCAGACCTTCACCTCACCCTTGAGCGTGTTCACGAGAATGGTCATGTCGATCGAAGGGTAATAGTACCCCTTGACGACTGCGGGGTTGTGTCTCGTCAGTGCGACGTTCTCCGGCTCCCCGAAGCGCTTCCACTCGTCGGGGTTCCACTTGCGTCCCATCTCCACGTTGTCCATGACCCACTGCTGCGCCGCATCTCTCGCGATCACGTCGGCTACCGGCTCGCCGGATCCCACTATCGCAATGGGCGCACGGGCCTGAAGCTCTGCGTTGGCCCCGGACTGCTTCGATCTGTCGTCCACCAGGCCCCAGCGCGGATAGAAGTTGACTTCGGCGTCGTAGTTGCCCGTCGGCAGCGTGGAAGTGTCGAGGACGATCTCGCCGGCTCCATCGCGGAGCGTGAGGCGCTCGTCGGTGCCGACGAAAGTGTCCTCGGGATCCTGCCCCGACAGCGCGAGAACGGCCATGACCTCAACAGTCCCGGGGATGTTGGTCGTAGCCTTGATACGGACATGCCCATCGTCGAGCACAGCGGCCTCGACTCCGACCGAGTAGTTATTGTTCGACTGCCCGACACCCTCCCCAATGGCAGGCCCAGCCGGCAGGGCGTCCGCACTTTCGAGGAGGGTTGTCTTCCTTCGCTCGGAAGCAGGGGGCTTGTCTGAGTACCAGTCGAAGTCTGCTTCGCTTGCGACCGCGTAGGCCGATGATCCGAGCAGATTGCCGGACTCCACGCGGAGTTGCACCCAGCCGCTCCATACGGAACGGTCGAGAACGCGCACCTTCGAGCCGGCCGGCAGAGTTGAGAGGAGACCGGCTCCCATGAGGCCAGCCAGTCCAAGAGAGTCCTTGGCCTGGCCAGACTTCATCCATGCATCGAACGCCTCCTCCGAGGAGGCAACCGGCGTGCTCTTCCTTGTCACGAGCACATTGCCCCGGATGAAGGCAACGCGCCCGTCGTCTTCCACCTGAGTGCTGGGACGATGCTGTTTGCTCTGCGACTCTTTCTTGTCGTCGTCATCATCGCCAGACAATCCGACCCAGCCCATGAAAAGGAGGAGGAGCAGGCAGCCGAGCCCGGAAGCGCTTGAGGCGGTCTGCTTCTTCTGCTTCTTGGCATCCGGACGCTTTGAGCGGGGCATGCCGCAGTGCGGACAGCTTGCAGCTTCAGAGGAGACCTCTTTGCCGCATTCCTTGCAGGGGATGAGTGCCATGTCGGTCGGATAGATCAGGGGCCGCCAACGCGCGTTTCGTTGAGGATCCGCACCATCCGCTGCTCGTGGTCGAACAGCACCGTTGCCTGCCTGCTGTCCACATTCGTCCCCTTCACCAGGACGCGGCTCCACATGGCCGTGGTCGAGCCATCGGCTCCATAGTTCTTTGCCATCGGCTCGGCGCCAAGGATCTCGACCGCCTCTGTCAGCGTTGTCTCTCCAGGCTTCAACCGCTGGAGCGCGGCAGGGTCGAATCCTCCAGAGGAGATCCCGGCCAACAGGCTGCGATCGGTCTGCACGTCCGCAAGCGCCACACTGTCTATTGTCGTCTCGATCGTGCCCGCGTTGTAGGCGTCGAACTTCCATGCGACCCCTGAAGCGAGGTGCTGGGTGCTGGCCAGAGCGTTTCCGATCTTGGCACCGAACGGATCAAGCAGCTCGAACGTGATCGTGCAGAACTGCAGCGCCTCCCGCGACTGGTTTGTGGCGACCCCACGGAAGCCGGCGATTCCTCCGTCTATCCCTCCCGTGCGGAGCACTCCAGTGACCTCTACTTGAACGTCGTGGACTACAGCAGGTGCTGGGAGTTGGATCCTGCTGTCATCGTTCTTCTCGCCGATCAGAGGGGCTCCGGTGTTCTCTGCCTGCGATACCGCTCCGCTGTTTGCGCCGTACGCTGCCTCGAACTCCGAGTCCCAACGTGACAGGAAGCCGGAGAAGTACGCTGCAGGGAAGGCGATACGCTCCCCTCCTCGCAATTCCCCGAGGAGCCCGCTCACCGCAAGTTGCTCCACCTGCTCGCGCGTGAACATCCACATATAGGTCTCGGAGACCCATCCTCCGTTCCCGACATCCGTGGTCAGCTTGATCGCTTCAAGCGTCGTGTCATTCGGGAGCGTGAGACTAGGCGGTAGTTGGAGCCAGTACCAGCTCGATCCTCTTCGATTGAGGACCATGTAAAGACTGGTTTGCCCGTCGTCGCTCAGTCCCTGTAGGTTTGCCTTCGCGTAGCCTCCCGACGCGGGGATGCCAACGGCGGGCGCGCGCACGACCAACTGTCGGTCAAAGCCCATCGGATCCACCTGGCAGTGCATTTCGATGAAAGCAGCGTCCGAGAACTCCTCGACCGTCAGCAAAGCGTGGCCGGGAAGCTGGCAGCTCGACAGGGCGAGCAACAGAGGGATGGCCGAAAGGGCGGCATGTCTCATGGAGAACTCCTCTCCCTCCACCACGCCGGGGAGTGGCGCGCTACGGAGGGACTCGCTCCGAGCCTTCGACCTAGCTGTCTCGACAACTTGAGGCCCCGAGGAGTTCCGATCCCGGGCGATTCTCCGGCCCCGAGTCTTACCCCCTCGCGCGATTCAAGTGGGGCCCTTCGCACCCTACCGGCCGCGCAGCTCGAACGGCGCGCCATGCTTCTCGATCCATATGACTTGGCGGACACCGGCAACCCAGTCGTGCATGGCCTCGGGCTCTTCGGCAGCAGAAGCCTGCGCGAAGCCTTCGGGGTCGCGTTCGCGCAGCTCGTCGATGCTCGGCGAGTTGAACTCGTCGAACTGGAGAGCGTAGTCGAGCCGGCCGTCGAACTCCTTGATCGTGACGGCTTGGCCGTCGCCCAAGTCGATCTTCGGCGTCACGGTCACGGTGTAGGTCAACCTGTTCGTGACGACAACGCCCGCGGCTCCGGCCACCAGCGCCAGAGCAGGGACGAGAATCAGGTTGCGGCGCGAGATCATGGCTCTGGGGCTTCGGGAGAGGGCGGCAAGCGCTCGGGGTTACCCGAAGCCCTTCGGCCGCGGTCCGGCGGAGCCTTTAGATGGAAACTATCTAGGAGGGTCCGGAGGGCACGCTCGCCCTCATGGGCTCCCAGAGGTCCCTTCATGACAAGCGCCTCAAGGCCCTCGTCGCTCGGCTCGTCCAGGCGCGCGAGGAGGCGGGACTGAGCCAGGAGCAGTTGGGGAAGCTCGTCGGGCGCTCCCAGCGCTTCGTCTCCTACTGCGAGACCGGCGAGCGGCGGGTGGACGCGATCGAGTTCCTCGACCTCTGCCGGGCACTCAGGAAGCCCCCGCGCTGGTTCATCGAGGGGTGGCCCGAGTAGGCCGCAGGTTCACCGCGCGCCAGAGAAGCGCGGTCCGGCTGCCGGCCTCGGAGCGCTGTCGAGGCGTCCGAGCACCCTCCGTTCGAGGCTAGGCCTTCGGCGGCTTCGGCTTCCGTGAGCCATCGAAGAGGAACCCCTCCACGCCTTGCTCCTTGAACTGAGCCGCGATTCCGTGTGCGTCGCGGAGCAGGCTGTTTCCGGCCTCTGTCTTCTCTGACCGGAACTCGAAGGCCTTGTCGCCCTTGTCCACGAAGGCCCAGTCCCCCTTGCCTCCGTGACGCTCCAGGTGCCCCTGGATTCTGCCGCGCACCTTCGATGCAAGCTCCTTGGTCGGAGCCTTCACTTCGAGTCCGAACACTTCCTCCGGGGGAAGCGCTCTGAGATCGCTGCCAGTTGTCATTGGGGATTCTCCTCGGAACGGGACTCCTCTGGCCTCGGCGCATTCCTTCGCGTCCTTGAGCGGACTCGCGAGTTTCGACCCCGGCAACTTTTCAGCCCCGGGTTTTTCAGCCCGCGCGATGCAAGTGGGGGCAGGTTCCCTGGAGCGCGACGCTCTGCGTGGAGGTGCTGGCGAACGCACGAGACGGCCCGAGCCCGCGGCCTGCTGAGCCTGCAAGCGCTCCACGCTGCGCGCATGGTCCGCGCTTGCATCGTCCCCGCTCCTCGGCGTGCGCCCTTCCCTGAGCGCGCCGCACGAAGCCGCGCGCGCCGTGCAGGCTCTCCCGACCGGGAGCCCGAGCGCGGGGTAGGCTCGGGATAGGTGGCGAGAAACGAGGCGCGAGAATGGCGATTCTCGTCTCAAGTCCGCCGACCCGCTCTCCCGATGGGGTGAGCGAACAAGAGCGCGGACGCGCCCCGTTGGTACCGGAGCGCGCCCGCTTGTCACGCGAGCAAACGAGGTGCTCACCATGACCAAGCAAGAGACTACCGACCGTGCGCCTTCCCCTGAAGTTCTCTCCGATGCCGAGCGCGACATCCTGCGCGAGTACCGGGAGAGCCCCGAGGAACTCGGGCGCCGACTCATCTACCGGGCGCACTACGCAGCCGTGGGCGCGATCGCCGAGGACGTGCTAGGCGCCATCCTGCGGGGCGAGATCGACTCGACCGACGGCCTGGACGAGCGGATCCATGAGGAAGCGGACAGCGGCTGCGCCATGTACGCGGACGCGTTCCGCACGATCTACGCGAGCGACCATGACGAAGCGGCCGAGGAAGAACTCGGCGCCGACTGGGCCGAGGGACTCGACTTCCGGGGCGCAATGGTGCGCGCAGCCTACTTCGCGCTCCGCGTGGACATCCGCGAGCGGCTCCAATCGCTCGCCGAGGACGCGGACGGGCTGGACCTCGACGATGCGAGCACCTACCCCGCGAACCGTTCCGACGACGACGACGCGGACGAAGCGTGCGAGTGCTCGGACCCGGGCTGCTCGTGCGGCGGAACGTGCTCCGAGCCCGCAGCGGAGACGCTCCGCCGCGTGGACATGGACGGCGCGCCCGTGCGCTTCTGCGCGGACTGCGCCGCGGACGCGCTCGCGTCGGGAGTCTTCGCGGACTCCGAGGACGAAGAGCCCGAGGAAGAGCCCGCGCCCGGGGACTACGTGGTCTCCTCCAACGGCTTCCGGCTGTCGGTCGGCATCGTCGAGGGCCCGCACGTCGGAGACTTCGCCGAGCACGAGGACGCGGAGGACGCCATCCGCGAGCATCGCGCACGGACCTCGCGTGAGTTCTTCCCGGAAGTGTGGTCGGTCTCCGACCATGGCAACGTCTCGCGGTACTCCGAGGATGGCTTCCCCTGGGACCCGCCCGCGCCGGAACTGGACCGTGAGGCCGTCGAGACGGCGGCAGCCCGAACGGCCTTCGTGCTCGCGTGGGCGGACGCGGAGGAGCGCGACGGGCGCACGTACCCCGGCGCGGACCTCGACGAAGTAGCGCCGGACTTCGTGCCGGGACGCTTCCGCGCGTGGGCGCGGGACATGCTCTCGGCCGCTCTCGGCGCGACCACGCGCGGGGACGGGATCGCCGAAGCGTGGGCGCTCGCGGATGCCGAGCGGCTCGGCCGCGCGCTGGCGCTCTCGTGCGGCGGGTGGACTGACGGCCTCGGAGAAGCGGACCTCCCGCATCCTGTCGGACTGCCGCAACTCGACGCGGACGCGCGCCTCCACGTCGAGCCCTCCGAGTTCCGTGCCGACCTGCCGAGCGTCGAGGATCTCCAACGGATCGCGGGACGTGCCGAGGACCCGGCAGCGTCGGCCGAGCGGGTCCTCGCTTCGATCGAGCATGACTCGCCCGAGGATGCGCTCGCCATGGCCGACGCGTGGCTCCACGGGTTCGGGGTCGAGTCTCTCGACCTGCCGGCCCCGGACGATGACTCCGACGCGGGATCCATCCGCTACGTGAACCTCGGCGACACCTACACGGCGACTCTCTGCCACGTCGAGGACGCGCGCACCCCGTGCGGGCGCTTCGTCGTCTCCGACTGGGGGACGCTCCTCGAACAGGCCGAGGAGGAACGCACCTACAGCACGGGAGAGGTCCGCTGCCCTAACTGCGGGGACTGGACCGGCGCGGGCTCGCTGGAGTCCGAGGAGGGTTGCGGCGCGTGCGGGTGGAAGAACTGAGGTGCGCACCATGAGCGGAAGCAACGGCAACGGACTGCCCGAGCCGACTCGGGCCGAGGACTCGGGCGAGCGTCTCCCGGCGCTCGCCGAGCCGCTCACGCGCGAGCGGCATCCTGTCGCGGTCTACTTGGCTTCGCTGGCGAAGGGTTCGCGCCGGACCATGGCGCATGCTCTCCACCATGCGGCGGAGTTGTTCTCCAGCGGGCTCGCGGATGCCGAGTCGCTCGACTGGAGCCGCGTACGTTATCAGCACGTTGCGGCGCTCCGCACGGCGCTCGCCGAGCAAGGCGCGAAGCCCGCGACCGTGAACAAGAAGCTAGCGGCCGTGCGCGGAGTGCTGCGCGAAGCCTGGCGACTCGGGCTCGTTCCTGGTGAGGACTTCGCGCGTGTCGCGGACGTGCAAGGGGTGAAGGCCTCGACGCTCCCCGCGGGCCGCGCGCTCTCCGCTGAGGAAGTCGCGCGGATGAAGGAAGCGTGCGACCCTTCGACGGTCGCGGGACTGCGCGACCGGGCAGCGCTCGCGCTCATGTCGCGGGCCGGGCTCCGCCGTGCCGAGCTTGTTGCGCTCGACGTGTCAGACTTCCGCGACGGACCCTCGGGGACGCTACGCGTGCGCGGGAAGGGATCGAAGGAACGGCTCGTGCCGCTCACGAACGGCGCGCTTGATGCCGTACGGGACTGGATCGCGATACGCGGGAGCGCGGCGGGTGCGCTCCTGCTTCCCGTGCGGCGCGGCGGAGCAATCGCGTGGGGGCGCAGGCTCACCACGTCCGGCGTTTGGTCGCGGCTCCGCTCGATCGCGCGCGCGGCAGGCATCGGCGACGTGTCGCCCCATGATCTCCGACGGACGGCATGCACGGCGCTCCTCGACGCTGGCGTGGATCTCGGCACGGCCGGAAAGATCCTCGGCCATGCGTCGGTCGAGACTACCAAGCGCTACGACCGGCGCGACGAGCGCGCCATGGCGCGCGCCGCGAGCCTCGTACCGTTCTAAGCGACTCTCGCGCGAGACTCGAACCGAGGACGCACCGACGCCCTCGCGCCTCCACCAGGGCCGAGGGCGTCTTCGTTTCCGCGGAGAGAGTCCGACTGCCGTCCGAGACGCGCTCGTCAGCGTCGCCCCCTGCTTCGGTGCTCCGAGAGGCGCCCGGAGTCGAAGTGGACGACTTGGCCCGTACTCGGATCCCAGACTCGCTCCAGGTACCAGTCGGCTGCCCGGTCGATGACGCGGCGCTTCGCCACCGGCCTCGCTCCGTCGCGCCACCATTCGGTGCCGTCGAGATCCTCGACGCGCGGGCGCTTCCCGCAGTCCGGCCCGAGCAGAGCCTCGGTCATTCCCAGGAGGGCGGTGTTCACCGTGACGGTGCCGGTGATCGTGTGGTGAGCCATGGCGCCGAGCATGCTACCGAGGTCGTCCCGGACTCGGCTCTGTGACGCTGACTGCCCGGCGAGACCGGCGGATTTTCTGATTCAGAAACTCCGAATCGACTTTCCGGAGCCGTGGTGCATTTCGGCAGCGGAAAACCTCACCACCGAAGGCTCCCCCATCCAGGACGCGCGAGCCCATTGTGCCTCGGGGACTTCGGTGCGCTTCCCGGGCGGACCTCGGCGTGACGGCGTGACGGCGGTGTGACGGCTCGTCGTCACGGACCAATCCCTTGTGGGACGGACACTTACGAGGACGTGTGACGGTGTGACGGTGAAGTCGAGGTCACATAACGCGAGGGGGATGGTCCCTTCCCCTCCCCCTCCTCGTGTTCGCCTTCACATGTATGGCACTGACCCAGCGCGACCGTCACACCGTCACAGATCGCCGCATCTCATTTGGTGACAGTCGGTTGCAGCGTGACGGCGAGCCGTCACACCGCCGTCACACCGTCACAGGCGCCCCGTGGGCCGGGAGCGACCGTCAAGCGCCCGAGCGACACCCGCCGACACTCCGAGCATGGCGAAGGAGTGGAACACCTCGAAGTGGCCGCGCCGGCAACCGCCCGAGGATCCCGGCGACTTCGACGACGGCTCGCCCGACGGCCTCGTGCTCCGCGGCGACGACCTGCTCGAACAGAACCGCCATCGCGAGTACGTGCGCGGGCGCAAGTACGAAGTCTTCGTCCCGAGCCCCTTCGCGAGGAACCGCTCGATCAAGGCCGAGCCCGTGCTCCGCGAGCGCTACTTCGTGGGCTGGGAGATGCGCGACGGCGAGCGCTGGCCCGTCTTCGCGACCGAAGAGGAGTGGCTTGAGATCCGACTCGCCGAACAGACCGCCGAACAGGACGCGCGCCTGCGCGAGGCCGCGAAGGAGCAGCACAATGGTGCAGTCGTCGCGGAGGATCCCGAGTTCCTCACCACCGCGCAGGTCGCGAAGCGCCTCAACCGCGTGGGTGACGAGGCTGCCGTGGACCGCATGTTGCGGCGCTCGAAGATGGTGAACAGCCAGGGGCGCGGCGCGAAGCGTCGATGGGAGCGCGCCTCGGTGGAGCGCTGGATCGAGGAGACGAAAGAGCGACCCGGGACCGCGAAGGACTACTTCAATCCCGACTACTGACCACGACCATGAAGACCTGCGGAGGTGACCGCTGCAGGTCTTCAAGCCTTGCGCCGAGGTCGGCGCGGGGTTGTTCGCTTGATCTCCTTCGCGACATTCGGAAGCAGCGTCGCCTCCACCGCGTGCTCGACGATCGAGACGATGTGGTCGAGCGCCTCAGGCGTCGGCAAGTAGCCGCGATGCGCTGAGGCGCTTCCCGCGTCGATCGCCGCCGCAAGTACGTCGCGCTCTGGCTTGGAGAGGAGTTGTTGCGCAACCATCTCGTCGAGCATCTTGTCGAAGTTCCCCAAGTCTCCAACCGCTATCACCATGATGCGGTCCAGAACGGCTCGGCATCCCATCATCGCGAGCCTCCGGCTGTCCGCCTGAAGTGCGGCATAGACCTCCCTCAGGAGTGCGGCGACGTTCTTGTCCTTGACCTTGCTCAACCAGTGCGGAGGTTGGCGCGCCACCCGGGGAGGGAAGTGGGTCACGACCTCTGAATCAGGGTCCAGCTCCGAAGACCGTCCAGAGCGCTTGAGCGTTACCTCCTCGCAGCCCTGACACTCGAACAACTCGTTCTCCAGTACCCACCAAGTGTCCACCTCCAGCATGCGGCTGTCAGCGTCGTAGGCATGGGTCGTGTCCTCATGCTTGATCTGGTGCTTCAACTCGTGCTTCGTCTCGCGCCCGCAGTTGTTGCAGTGGATCCGCTCGATGCGCTGAGCCTTCTTAGCCATTGGTCTTCTCCTCTCGGGACTCGCGCCATGCCCACCGGATTGCCTCCAGCAGATCGGGGCCGTGCGGGCGCATGTAGCGTTGCGTGATTGAGACCGCCGCGAGCCTGTGGCCGAGGATGCCTGCGATCAAGTGCTCGCTCACCTTGCAGCGCGCGAGATGCGCGCCGAGCGAGTGCCGCATGTTGTGAGCGTGCAGTCGGCCCGGGATGTCGTGGATCTCTAGCCGCACGTCGTCATCGTCGCCGTTCTCTTCCTCCTCCTGCTCGTGGAAGAACTCCTGCCAGCGCGAGAAGGCACGCGAGATCCAATCGACGCGGCGCTGCGTGCTCTTCCCCGGGATGATCCAACCCCTCGGGTCTCCATTGGACTCCGCCCAAGCGACCATCCGCTTGAACAGCACGACCGACTCTTCGCAGATCGGCACCTGACGGCTCCTCGTCTTCGCGTGCTCCACGGTGAGCACTTTGCCGCTGAGGTCGATGCAGTCAGCGCGAAGCTCGGCCATCTCCGTGCGCCGGAGGCCGGTGGCGAAGAGGAAGTGGAAGAGGTCGGCATCGTCGTGACTGTCGAGCTTCGGCAGGTCCGCGCCGCGCATGGCCTCGAAGATCGAGAGCAGCTCGCTGCGCGTGAACGGCCGAATCTGTGGCTCCTGCGGCGTCGGCCGTGTGACGAGCGCGACCGGGTTCTCCATGACGAGCCGCTGGCGCATCGCAAGTCGGAACACGCGGCTGAGGGCGCGGAGGTGCTGATTGATCGTGGAGTCCGTGACGCCCTGCGCCCGACGCCGCTTGATGAACTCGTGGATGTCCTCGGGGCCGAGCTTCGAGAGCGGGACCGCTCCCCAGTCCTCTGGCCGGTGCCCCTTGCGGCGCATCTCGGCGTACTTCCGCCCCTTCCGGCCCGGCGTCCACGCCCAGCCCAGTTCGGTGAACTGGCACCTGTACCAGGCCACCGTGCCGTTCCTGCGGCCCGTGCGGCCGAGATCGTCCAGGACGAGCTGCATGCCCTGCGCGAGCGTGAAGCCGCCGTGGGAGTGGCGCACGCGGCCCCTGCGAGCCTCCATCGCATCGCGGTGGGCCTCCTCCTGGGTCGCGCGGCTCTGGAGCCAGTGCCGCTCCCCTCGTACGCTGTACCAGCCTCGCCACCCGGTCCCATGGGGCTGGATGTAGGGGTAGTCAGGCTTCGGCGTCTTGCGCCTGCTCCGGCTCTTTCTGGCCTCCATCCGCGTGGCACATTACCCCAAACGTTGCCCCAAGGCTAGAGTGCCAGGAAGGCCGAAAACGGCCTCCAAGACCTCAAGAATGGCATTCGGGGAAGTGGCGAAACCGGAAGACGCATCGGACTTAAAATCCGAAGGGCGCAAGCCCGTGGGGGTTCGAGTCCCCCCTTCCCCACCTGCGAGCGAATCGCGCGAGCCTGCCGATCAGAGGCCGAGCCGGATCGGGATCCGGTTCGGCGCACCGGGCTGGAGCTCGAAGGTTCCGCGCACGAGCTGGTCTCCGACGGTCACGGACCAGGCGTAGGCTCCGCGCGGCAGGCCGCCGACCCGCAGGACGCCGCCGGAGTCCGTGCTCGATCCATTCGGGGCACGCACCTTCTCCTCGCGGAGCCAGGCTGCGACCGTGCACCCGAACTCGATCGACGAGAGCTCGACCTCGGCTCCCGAGACCGGGAGCCCCTGGCGGTCGAACAGCGTGAGCTCGAGCTCGGCGAGCCGCCTCATCTGCACGTCGAGGTGCGCGTGCTCGGCGGGCGCGAGCGTGCGCTCGACCACCGCTGGCCAGCAATCGCCGCGCAGGAAGGCGATGCGGTAGGCCCCCTCGCCGAGGGGCTTGAAGCGCACCAGTCCCTGGGCATCGGTCTGCACGGCCTCCGTCAGCGTGACACCGCCCGCGGTGACGATGCGCGCGGCAACCGCGGCGAGGGGCTGCTCGCCGTCGACCAGCCGCAGCTCCAGGCTTCCCCTGGCATCGAGCACGAGCTCGTGCTCGCGGATGGAAGCGTCGACGGGGATCCCATGGCGTTGACCGGCGATGCCGTGGTTCACGTCGACCAGGGCGGGCTCCTCGGGCACGCCGAGGATCGAGCACCAGCCGTCCGCACCCGTCCCTTCCTTGCCGCGAAACTGGCCCGCAACCGACCAGAACCTGACCCAGGCGCCGACGAGGGGCGCGCCATCGGCATCCACGACACGCACGCGAATCGGGTTGTCCTCCAGGCGGATCTCGGTTGCGAGTTCCGAGCTCCCCGCGAAGGCCAGATCGCGCGAGGCGACGGTCGTGCCGTCTACCTGCCTGTAGACGATGACCTGGACCTGCTCGGCGCGGATGCCCTCGAACCGGAAGTGTCCATCCTCGGAGGGGAGGCTGAGCCGCGCGACGAAGAGGCCGGTGTCCTCCTGGCCGAGGACAAGGACCATCCCCTCGAATGCGATCGGCCCGCCAGCCGCGTCGAGCACCTGGAGGTCGAGTCTCCGGTACCCCTCCAGGTCGAAGGTGAAGTTCCAGTCCTTGCCCGGATCGAGGCGTAGGTTGAGGCGCGCCCAGGAGCCATCCGGATAGCGGATCACCAAGGCATGATCGCCCGGCGGGACAGCATCGAAACGCACCGTCCCGTCGGCATCGAAGGGCGTCTCGGGCAGGATGTGTCCCACCGCGGTGAAAGCCCGCAGTTCGGTCGGACTGAGCGCGCCCAGGGCCCGCAGGCCGAGGAGCGTCACCTGCAGCGCCTGAGGCCGCTGCAGGCCGATGTCCCCGAAGTCCAGGAAGTCCTGCTGGGTCGCGCTCACGCTGACCTCGAGCGGCGCGAATCCGTCGGCCTCGGCGGTCAGGTAGTTCGTGCCCAGCACAAAGGCGTCGGATGCGAAGCTGCCGTCGGGGCCCGTCGCCAGCGGGGGGCCCCAGGGGAAGCTCTTCTCCATCCCGCCCGAGGAGAACAGTTGGATGCGCGCCGCGGGCAGGGGGTCGCCGGTCAGGGCATCGATCACCCGTCCGCCGCCGCGGATCCCGGAAGGGACGTGGATCTCGACCTGGGCCTCGGTCGCCGGTGAGACCGTGAAGGGGATGGGTTTTCCTCCGGGATGGAACGCGCACGATGCATGCACGAACCAGTCACCGACCGTCAGTCCATCGATGACGAAGGTCCCGTCTTCGCGTCCGAGGAAGACCTGACGGCGATAGACGCGGGGATTGCGCTCCAGCCAGTAGATCAACTCGAAGTCGGAGACTGGCTGCCCTTCACGGAGGCACTTTCCGGCGACCCGTCCTGCCCTCTGCAGCACGATCTCTATCGAGTTCTCGGATGGCACCAGCTCTTCGCCCTCGAAGAAGCCGTACCCGGGTGCGCTGACCCTGTAGTAGACGTGACCGGAGGGAAACGTCCCGACCCAGGCGTAGCCATTTTCACGAGTGGCGCCTTCTGCGGTCTTTCCTTCAGTGGGTTGATCGCTTTGACTCCACCACACCAGGACCGTTGCCAAAGGGATAGGCATCCCGGCCTCGTCGTGCACGAGGAACCAGAGGTGCTCCAGCTTCTCGGCGACGAAGTCTTGGCGCTGATGAGTATTCGGACGGGGAGGATCGAAGGTCCTCTCGATCGGAGAGATGGGTGCTCCCTCGAGCCGGATGCGGACACTCTGCACTCCCTCCAATGGGATCCTCTCCGGTCCCCACTCACCCTCGACTACGTCACGCAAGGCCGCGAGCGGACGCCAGAGTCCGCCCACTTGCCCGGAGACCAAGATACGCCGCTCGCCCTCGTAGCTGGACTGCCATTCGGCCCGGTCCGGGTAGGAGATCGTCCCTCCGACAGTGAAGGATTCGCCCAGCGTCAGGATCACTTGCGATGGCGACGTTCCGTGCCAGGGTCGCGAGACAAGCCCCTCGTGCTCGGCCCAGATCTCTTGTTCTCCGGGCAGCGCCGCGAGGTCGGCGTGGCCACTTGTGTCCGTGATGGCCTCTTGCTCGAGGTACCGTTCGTGCAGCTGGACCGCGGTTGCTGACCTCGACCGGCTCCTCGCGGCGTGATGGATCGTTGCAGCGCTGACGCGCCCGCCTCCGCTGTCGACAACCTCGACCGACACTGCCCCTGCGACCTCGATGTCGATCTCGACCTTGGAAGGCCACTGCAGTGGATCGACGGGCAGATCGAGGACTCCAGCGAGATGGCCGGGGTGAGCTGCCACCAGGTATGACCCGAACGGGAGGCCGACTTCCGGCCCGACATCGAACTCGAAGGCCCCCCCCGCATCCGTCGTGACTTCGAGCGACTTCCTTGCAGGCACTCCCCAACCCGAGGATGCCCATGTGGGCGCGGGCTCCGCATCCTCGCGCTGCAAGGCAACCCATGAGACACGGGCTCCCGCGACAGCCTCGCCGATGGCTGATCTGACAAGCCCTCGAACGCCACGCTCACGAGCAGGTTCGGCTATTCGTGGCTCTCGCCGTTCGGAGTCTGTCGCAGCTGAATGGTCACCCCTGTCAGAAAACGTGTCGGGGACTGGGGTGGAGGGCGATCCCTGCGGAGCGACCAGCGGAGTCGCGAAGCCGGGACTCGAAGCAGTCTTCCAAATCCGCTCGTGGGCAAGGACGAACACCGCGACGAGAACCACCAAGCCAGCCCACATCCAGCGAGGCCCTGTCACGTGCATGCCCTGGCTGCCTGGCAAGGTCGGGATTCAGGGAAGAGTGACCTTGAGGGTCCCGGAGGAGCCGGGAATCGCCTTCCCCGGCTTCGGGGGCAAGGACGGGTTGTCTCCCTGCCCATGGATCGCGCGTGAGGCGATGGCCGCCACGATCAGGGCGGCAAGCACCGCACGCCAGATGTGGATACTCAGGACTCGAGATTTCATGATTTGAATGTCCGACACAGGGCCTCTGCAGCGTCGGGGATCTTGCCGGACATTCGGGCCGCGACATGCCTCGCGACTTCCACGTGTTTTGCGCCCTGGGTCTTCCACCAGCTTCGAAGAATCACGCCGGCATCGTGAATGAGTGGATGGTCGCAAGCGAGACGACTCCCGATTTCGATGGCCTCCTCGGTTGCGGCGTTCTCGTCCCCCAAGAAGCACGAGAGGTTGAGCGCATAGACATGACCATGGAGCGAGTCCGGATTCTCCAGAGTTGCGTCTCGATAGGCGGCGCGCGCCGCCGCCACCTGAGCCAGGTTCGACAAGCGCGCACCGATCGATTCGTGAACACGATGCCTCAGTTCGACGGGAAGGTGTGATCGCTTCAGGCTGCGCAAGAGCTTGACCGAAGTTCGCATGCGGGTCTTGGGCAGAGTGACCGCGACGCCGTACCGGGCGCGGTCGCTCGGGACGAGACCCAGCGATGCTTGCGCCAAGGCCAGCCCGAGCGTCGGCCTCATCTCTCCCGCGAACAGGCGCAAGATCTCCGTACCTGGCAGGTCCGCGGGCGTCTTTTCGAGCCGCGAGCGCGAACGGCTGGACCATGCCCGAATCTCCGATTCGAGGAGGCGAGGCCGGCCGTCGTCTCCGAAAGGAAGGAGAGAAAAGGTAGGCGCCATCCAGTACGCGATCATCGCTCCTTCGTACAGCAACTTCGCCAGCGCCTCGCGGTGCGCCTCGATCAGGTGGCGCTCGGCGGTCGTCCCCGACACGTCGCGCGCGCGCACCGTCTCGCCGCTGTCGAACCAGGACTTCAGCGGCTTGCGTGGGGCGAAGCGGATCGACGAGCGCGGGTCGGAGACGATCTCCTCCAGCAGACCACGGACCTCGGGATCGATCTCCGGCAGCAGCTTCACGTGCGCTTCCCCTTCTTCCGAGGATCGGCGGGGCCGGCCGAGTCGTCAAGGCCGAGCGCGACGAGAGCCGCGTGGATGGCGTGGTACAGGCCGTCCTCGTCCCAGGGGCCGCTCTCGATGCAGTCCGCGACCTCCCGGCCCTCGACCATGAGCTCGAAGAAGGCCCGGCGCGGCAGGGGCTCGAGCGCGTTGAAGGCGACCGAGGCGGCGCGCGCGAGCTCGGGTTCCATCATCAGGCATTCCGTGAGCAAGGGAAACTCCTTCACGCCCTCGGTGTACGGCGCGGGGCCCGCCTTCTCGGCTTCGCGATCGGCGCACACGAGCTGCTCGATGGCGAGATCGATCTTCGCGAGCGCCCAGGCGCTCAGGTCCTCCGGAGGCTCCTCGCAGGGAGCGGCGTCGGCACAGACACCGAGCGCGCGGTAGGCGACGCGTTCGGGATCGAGGAGGATCCAGACTTCTCTCAGGCGCAGCGCTGCGCGTTCGTGCAGGCGGAGTGGATCGCCCTGGGACAGGCGCGCCAGGACCTCCGCTGCATCGGCACCACGCAGGAAGCTCGGCCAGACTGCGCGGCCGCGGCCCAGAGCTGCCTCTGATGCCTCCCCTATGCCCATCGCGGAAGCGTAGCAGAGCTCGTCGAAGGGGTGAACAGGACTGGGCCTCGTTCCAGCCGAGAACGGGATCAGGGAACGGGCTCGATCCCGGGGCAAGGCGCCGGCGAAGCCGGCTGGTGGCCGAGGGCAAGCGGAGTGCGGTGGTTCCCGGCGTCGGGAGTCGCGCGGCCCCCATCCGCCGGGCACAGTGAGGCTCGTGGCACGGACGAAGAGCAAGCCCGAGACCCAGCCGAAGCCGGCCGATTGCGGGCGCAGCGAGCGCAAGCCGCCGGCGCTGCGCCCGTCCAAGAACGGGCGCTGGCGCGCGCTGGCGCTGATCGGCGTGCACGTGCTGGTCGCGCTGCACATCGCGCACTGGATGTCCACGGGCTCGTCGCTCTCGCCGCTCGAGCCGTCGGAGGCGATGGAGTTCTCGAAGCACGACCTCGTCAACGCGGGCTTCGTGTTCTTCGGGCTGACGATCCTGTCGACGCTGGTGCTCGGGCGCTGGTTCTGTGGCTGGGCCTGTCACCTGGTGGCGCTGCAGGACCTGTGCCTGTGGCTGCTGAAGCGCGTCGGGATCCGGCCGAAGCCGCTGCGCTCGCGGCTGCTGGCCTTCGTGCCGGGCATCGCGGCGGCGTACATGTTCGCGTACCCGCTGGCGTACCGGGTGTGGAAGGGGATCGAGCTCGGGCCGCCGCGGCTGGCGCTGACGCGCGAGGACTTCTGGGCGACCTTCCCGCCCTGGCCGGTGGCGCTGGCGACCTTCGCGGTGTGCGGCTTCGTGACGGTGTACTTCCTCGGGGCGAAGGGCTTCTGCACCTATGCCTGCCCGTACGGGGCGCTGTTCGGGCTGGTCGATCGCTTCGCGCCCGGGCGCATCCGCGTGACGGACGCGTGCGAGGGCTGCGGGCACTGCACGGCGACCTGCAGCTCGAACGTGATCGTGCACGAGGAGGTCGCGCGCTTCGGCATGGTGGTCGACTCGGGCTGCATGAAGTGCCTGGACTGCGTCTCGGTCTGTCCGAAGGAGGCGCTGTACTTCGGCTTCGGCAAGCCGGCCGGGGCGCTGGCGAAGCAGGCCGGACGGCGCTCGCGGCGGGGCGTGACGTGGGGCGAGGAGGGGCTGCTCGCGGCCTTCTTCGTGGCGGCGTTCGTGATCTATCGCGGGCTGTACGGGGTGATCCCGTTCCTGCTCGCGCTCGGACTGTCGGCGGTGCTGGCCTTCGCCTACACGAGCCTCGTGCGCGCGCTGCGCACTCCGAACGCCACGCTGCTCGGGCGCACGCTGCGGCGCGAGAAGCGCTGGACGCGCGGCGGGCTCGCGTTCCTGCTGGCGATGGGCGGCCTGACGCTGCTCGGCGCGCACAGCGCGCTGATCCAGCTCCACGCGCGGCGCGCGGCGGGCGCCTACGACGCGCTGCGCGCACGGCGCGAGGCCTTCCTGGACGATGCGCGCCGGGCGCTGCCGGAGGCCGAGCGCGCGCGCGCCGAGCGCGGCCTGGCGAGCACGCGCTTCGTGCAGCGCTTCGGACTGCTGCCGGTGGCGGGAAACGAGCTGCAGCTCGCCTGGCTGGCGCTCTTCGCCGGTGCGCCGCAGGAGTACGAGCGCGGCATCCGCGCCGCGCTGGCCGGGCAGGACGACGGGGCGCCGGGCTCGGCGGCCCTGCGCTTCGACCTGGCGCGCTTCCTCGCGGCGCGGGGTCGCGACGCGGAAGCCGCGAGCGAGCTCGAATCCGCCCTTTCCGTGAGCCCGAGCGCGGCCGGGTACGACCGCCTGGCGCGCCTGCACTGGCAGGCCGGACGGACGGCGGAGACGCTGGCGGCCTTCGCGCGCGCGCTCGCCGCGTACCCCGAGAACGCCGACCTGTGGTTCAACCAGGGCGTGGCGCTGGGGTTGCTCGGACGCACGGCCGAGGCCGCCGCGGCCTTCCGCCGGGTCCTCGAGCTCGACCCTGACCGGGTCGACGCGCGCGAGAACCTGGCGGCCCTGCCGCGCGCGACCGAGCCCGCGCCGGACGCGCGCTAGGGGCGCGCGCAGGCGCCCCGAGGCCCCGTGGAGCCCGAATTAGGGCTTCCTCGATCGCTCCCATCCTGCATACACTCCGGGTCCCATGGTTGGCACCGGCCCTCCGGAGTCCAGCCCCCCAGAGGCCTAGTAGCGAGAGAACCCGGATGTTGGCGATCACCTCCAAGTGGGCAACCGCCCTTTGTTCCGCCGCCCTGCTCGCGTTCGCGGGCGCGGCCAGTGCGCAAGTCCCCGACGTCATCGTCTACGACGTCGGCGTCAACGGCAACGACACGAACGACATCAACTACTGGGGGCAGAGCGGCGGCATCGCGGCCTACTCGATCGGCACGCAGTCGTGCAACAAGGGCACGAAGGTCCTGGACTGGCAGACCTCGGGCGGCTCCGCGCTGCACCCGGTGATCGGGCAGAACATGTTCCGCTTCAAGGACGACCGCTTCGAGCAGCTCGGCCAGAGCTGGCTCAAGCACGGCTTCTGCGCCGTGAACGAGACCGAGGCGGCCTGCGCGCCGTGCCAGAGCACGCCCTGCAGCACGCTGGGCATCGGCTGCGCGGACACGTACTGGGCCACGCTCAACGACGGCGGCGGCGGCCAATCCAAGGTCAACGTCAACGCCACCGCGGGCACCCACGTGCACGGCGGCGCTCCCAGCGGCAACGCCACCATCCGCGGGCGACTGCAGGTCGCGGTGAGCGAGATCGACCCGGCCCAGAACCCCGGGGCCGAGTACTTCATCGAAGGGCACTACGTCACCAAGGACGACACCGAGACCGGCAACGGCGACAACAGCGCGTCCTGGCGGCGCGTCAGCGTGCTGGCGGTGAACAACATCGACGGCGGCGGCCCGACCCACCGCGAGGAGCCGGCGATCTACGCCTGGCAGGACCAGGACCGCGACGTCCAGATCCGCATCGTCAAGATCCTCGAGGGCAGCCGCAAGACGGCCTACTTCTTCGGATTCCGCGTCAAGCAGATCGGCGTCGGGCTGTGGCACTACGAGTACGCCATCCAGAACCTGAACTCCGACCAGAGCTGCGGCTCCTTGTCGGTTCCGGTCGACCCCGCGACCACGATCACGAACATCGGCTTCCACGACGTCGCCTACCACAGCGGCGACCCCTACGACGGCACCGACTGGCCGGGCGCGAAGATCGGCGGCGAAGTGCGCTGGGCCACGACGCCCTACGCCACCAACCCCAATGCCAACGCGATCCGCTGGGGCACGCTCTACAACTTCCGTTTCGACGCCACCGTGCCGCCCGTCGTGAGCACGGTCACGATGGGGCTCTTCAAGCCCGGCACGAACGCCAGCGTCGACGTGGTCGACGTCCTGGTGCCGGCTGGCGAGCCGCCCGTGCCGCACCACTCGAACGGCCCACTCGCCTCGCAGAGCGGCCCGACGACGAGCGCCAGCATGGTTCCCACCTCGGTGACGGTGCCGCGCATGGGTGCGATGGTGAACCCGGTCGGGTTGAGCGAGAAGGCTCCGGCCCGCGTGGGTCAGGTCTGGCAGGGCGCGCTGCAGCTGCCTGGCGCGAAGAGCAGCGTGCTCTTCGTGGGCCTGGGCGGACCGACCGAAGGGACCATCACGCGCATGGGTGAGTGGCTCGTGCGTCCACCGCTGATCCGCGGCAAGCCCGACGACCTCACGCTGGCGATCCCCGACGACGCGCGCCTGGTCGGCGTGCAGTTCTCGGTGCAGGCCGCCGTCCTGGCTCCGGGCGGCTGGCGCCTGACGAACGCGCTCGACGTCACGATCGGCGAATAGTCGCTCGGACCCGAAAGCCAAGCCACCGATCCCCCTCTGCCCTGGCAGCAGAGGGGGATCTTTCTTTTTGGGGGACGCGCGCGCCCAGCTTTCGCGGCGGCAAGGGTTCCCAGGTCGCTCTGCGGGGCCACAATGGCGTCCATGAGCGAGGGGGTCGAGAGCTGGACCGAGCGGGTGCTGCGCGGACGCAACCAGGTCCTGCAGGAGCTCGCGCGTGGGGCCGCGCTCGGCGACGTGCTCACCACGCTCGCGCGCAGCGCCGAGGAGTGCTTCCCCGACATGCGCTGCGCGATCCTGCTCCTGGACCGGACGCGCCTGCGCCACGGCGCCGCGCCGAGCCTGCCCGAGTCCTATTGCCGCGCCATCGACGGACTCGAGATCGGCCCCATGCGCGGCTCGTGCGGGGCCGCGGCGGCGCTGGGCACGCGGGTCGTGGTCGCGGACGTGCTGACGCACCCCAACTGGGAACCCTACCGCGAGCTCGCGCTGCAGGCCGAGTTCCGCGCCTGCTGGTCCGAGCCGGTCCTGTCCTCCGACGGCCGCGTGCTCGGGACCTTCGCGATGTACTACGCCGAGCCGCGCGAGCCGCGCGCGCTCGAACTCGAGTTCATCACCCGGACCGCGCTCGTGGCCGGCATCGCCATCGAGCGCAAGCACACCGACGAACGGCTGCGCGCGCAGGAGGAACGCTTCCGCCAGGTGACCGAGTCGATCCGCGAGGTCTTCTACCTGACCGAGTGGGATCCGAGCGCGCCGGTGAAGAAGGTGCTGTACGTCAGTCCGGCCTACGAGACGATCTGGGGCCGCTCCTGCCAGAGCCTGTACGACGACCCGCGCAGCTGGTCCTACGACATCCATCCGAGCGACCGTGAGCGCATGGTGAGCACCTATGTCCAGGGCGCCGAGAACGGCAGCTTCGACGTGGAGTACCGGCTGCTGCGCGCGGACGGCAGCGTGCGCTGGATCCACGACCGCGCCTTCCCGATCCGCGACGAGGACGGCCAGGTGTACCGCGTGGCCGGGATCTCGGAGGACGTGACCTCGTACAAGGAGATCGAGCTGTCCCTGCGCCAGAGCGAGGAGGAGAACCGGCGCGCGCGCGACGAGATCGAGGCCCTGCGCCGGCGCCAGGTCGAGTCCCTGGCCTCCGAGCTCCTGCTGGCGGAGGAGCGCGAGCGCCGCCGGCTGGCCCTCGACCTGCACGACGGACTGAACCAGACCCTGGCCCTCGCCCGCATGAACCTGGTGCGCCTGCGGGATCGCGCCGAGCCGTCCGCGCGCCGCGAGTGGCAGGAGGTCGTGGAGCTGATCGAGCAGGCCAACCGCTCGGCGCGCTCGCTCACCTTCCAGCTCTCGCCACCGATCCTGCACGACCTCGGCTTCGAGCCGGCCCTGCAGTGGCTGGTGGAGGACGTCGCGCGCACCTACCGGCTGGAGATCGACCTGGACGGCCCCGAGGACGCGAGCGCGCTCTCGGAGCGCCTGCGCGTGCTCCTGTTCCGGGCCGTGCGCGAGCTGCTGATCAACGTGGCCAAGCACGCCGGAGCGAAGCGCGCACGCGTGCGCCTCGAGCGCGGCGGTGGCTCGATCCGCATCACGGTCGAGGACGACGGGCACGCCTTCGACCCGCGCATCGTCGGCAGCCGCGGGCTCGGGCTCTCGGCCATCCGCGAGCGCCTGAGCCACCTGGGCGGCGAGATGCGCATCACGGCCACGGACGGCGGCGGCACGCGCGTCACGCTGGTCGCACCGCTCGAGCGCGAGCCGCTGGAACTCCGGGCCGAGGCCGCGCGATGACCATCCGCGTGCTGCTCGTGGACGATCACCAGGTCCTGCGCGAGGGCCTGCGCCGGATCCTGGAGGACACGCCCGGGATCGAGGTGGTGGGCGAGGCCGACGACGGGCGCGCGGCCCTGGCCGCCGTGCTCGAGGCGCGGCCCGACGTGGTCGTGATGGACGTCGGCATGCAGGGCATGAACGGCATCGACGCCACGCAGCAGCTGCGCAAGGAGCACCCCGCCGTGCAGGTGGTCGCGCTCTCCATGCACGCCGACAAGCGCTACGTGCGCAACATGATCCGCGCCGGGGCCTGCGCCTACGTCCTCAAGGAGTCGGCCAGCGAGGACCTGCTGCGCGCGGTGCGGGCGGCGGCCCAGGGCGAGCACTACCTCTCGCCGCGCATCACCGGATGCGTGCTGGAACGCTGGAGCGGCCCGGCGCCCTCGGGGCCCTCGTCGGTCTACGAACTCCTGGGCGCGCGCGAGCGTGAGGTGCTGAAGATGCTCTCGGAAGGGCTGACCTCGAAGGAGATCGCGAGGCGCCTCGTGCTCTCGACCAAGACGGTCGAGACGCATCGGCGCAACATCACCCACAAGGTCGGGCTGCGCAGCATCGCCGAGCTCACGAAGTACGCCCTGCGCGAAGGACTCACGAGCCTCGACTAGGCACGCCGGTCCCGCGCGTGGGACATGGAGCTACCGAAATCCTTCGGGGCCGCTAGGTAGTTTCCCGGATTCTTCGCGACGGAGGAGCTCGTACCGTCATCGAGCGAGGGAACCCAGAGTTGAAAGAGCGGCCGGCGGCACCCGACCTGGTGCTCGAGGGGGAAGGAGACCTCGGAATGCCGTCGGCCTGCTCGCCTGGGTGAGCGCGGGAAACCGCGCGCCGGCGCGTCAATCCGACAGCCCGCCCTGGCGCTCCAGCTCACCCTGCGGGCTCAGGCGGATCTCGCTCCCGGGCTGGACGGCGGTGCGCACGAAGCGCCGCGTGGCTTCCTGGGAGCTGAAGTCCGGCTCGCCGCGCACGACCACCACCTCGACCGGGCGGTCCTTCGGGCGGTTCTTCCAGAGCTCCTGGAACTGCTCCACCGAGAAGACCTCGACCCCGTCGAAGCTCCACACGAGATCGCGCGAGCGCAGATCCTCGCCCGGCCCGGCCCGCGTGACGACCACCGCCACCCAGTGGATCGCGGGCGGGGCCGTGAGCGCCAGGACGTGCGCGCGCCAACCCGGGAGCAGCGCGCCCAGGTCCTCGCCCGTGGCCTCGGCGAAGAGCTGCGCGGCGGGCTTCGCGCCCGAGCCGTTGGTCGCGCGCACGAAGCGCGCGAAACGCGCGCGGCTCTCGGCCCCCGGACGGTGGATCAAGTAGTGCACGAAGCTCCACGCCAGCGCGTACTCGAGGCCCTTGAAGCGCTCGCGCGGGACGTCGAGGAAGAGCTCCTGCGCGGAGCGGTCCTGGCCGTTCTTCAGCGTGCTCTGGGCCGCGACCAGGCGCTCGTTGGCGATGAAGCCGGGCGTGATGGTGCGCGTGGCGCGCGAATAGGTGCAGCCCTCGAAGTAGGTCGCGAGCGCCTCGCCGAGCCAGATCGGCGGGTCGGCGCCCGGCAGCAGCGAGAGGAAGAACTGGTGCGCGCCCTCGTGGAAGACCGTGCCGTAGAAGATCCCGGGGTCGGTCTCCTCGTAGTAGACGACCAGCGTGGAACCGCCCACGATGAAGCCCGGGTTGGTGCGCGGACGCAGTCGGCCGCCCTCGGGCTCGTTCACCGAGTAGGCCTGGAAGCCGTCGTAGATGCGGATGTCCTTGTTCTTGACGGCCTTGCCGGAGAGCCCGAAGTCCTCGGCGAAGACGCGCTGGTAGGTCTCGAACAGGGCATCGAGGAAGGGCTTGATCTCGAGCTCCATGCGCCAGCGCGGCACGTTGCTCTCGATGCGGTAGTACTTCGACTTGGTGCGGTAGCGCTGGGCCCAGTCCAGCCCCTCCTTCTCGTCCTCGCGCTCCCACTTGCGCAGGTCCTTCTCCAGCGCGCGCGGGAACCACTGGTCGTGGTACTGGATCAGCCCGCGCTCGACGGCCTGCGCGGGCGTCCCCCACTCCCCGTCGCCGAGGTGCACGAGCCCGGGATGCGCGCGGTTCTGTAGCGTCGCGAGGAAGAGCAGCGCGAGCGGGAGGGCGCAGGTCATGGCGCCGCGACGATAGGGCGGCGGCCAGGAACCCGCAACCGACCGTGAGCGGCCGGCGCCCTCAGTCGTCGAACACGAGCGTGTGCAGCACCCGATCGAGCAGGTCGCCGTCGCCGTTCAGATCGACGCCCTGGCTCTGCTCTGGCACGAGCACGGCCGCCCCGTGGGCTCCGAGACGCACGTCGCGCCCGTCGGTCGCGAGGCCCAGCGGGCGCACGCGCCCGGAAGCCCCGTCGAAGAGCGCCAGCACGAGGTCGTCGCGGTCGCCGTCCCCGTCCAGGTCGGCCTGCTGCCCGGCCTCGGACACGCTCACGAGCGCGCGCTCGCCCGCCTGCCCGAGCAGCGCGGCGACCGCGAGCCCCGTGTTGGTGGCCGTGCGGGTGCGCGCGCTCCACACGAAGAGCACCAGGTCGTTCTCGTCCCCGTCGCCGTTCCAGTCCTGCCCGTGCTCGAGGCGCAGGATGAACAGCAGCCCGTCGCCGGCCCCCAGCAGGTGCCCCTCGAAGCCGAGGTCCTGGACCTGGCCCGTCTGCGTGTCGAACACCTGCAGGATGTCGGAGGTCGTCTCGCCGTCGCCGTCGAGGTCGCGCTCGCCCTGCGCGAACTCGTGGACCGGCACGCAGATCCAGCGCCCGGCCGAGAACGACACCGTGCGCGTGGCGAGCCCGGTGTCCTGGATCTGGTTCGTGCGCGGGTCGTAGGCGACCACGACCACGTCGTTGGAATCGCCGTCCCGGTTGCGGTCCTCGCCGGGACGCTCGCGCACCTGCAGCAGGAAGCGCTCGGTGTCCCGTTGCTCCAGGAAGTCGGCGTAGTTGCGCACCGCCAGATCGGGAACCCGCGTGCGTCCCAGGCCGGTGTCGATGACCACGAACACGTTGCTCAGGGCCAGCCCATCGCCGTCGAGGTCCACGCCGCCCTGGGCCCGCTCGGGCACGTGCGTCCCGAGGTGGCCGCCCGCCAGGCGGATCCCGAAGCCCGTGGACCAGCCCGTGTTCACGCTGCGGCGCGCCTCGGCGTCGTAGAACTGCAGCACGGCCTCGTCGCTCGTGTCGCCGTCGAGGTTCAGGTCCTCGCGGCCGTCCTCCGACAGCACGTAGGCGACCACGCCTTGCTGCACGAGCGGCACCGTGCGCGGTTCGCCCGGGAGCAGGGTCAGGCTGCCGTCGCGTGCGTCGAAGACCCGCAGGCGCAGCGCCTCCCCCTCCACGAACAGGAACACCGCGAGGTTGCCGTCGAGTGCGACGCCGAAGTTGCCCTGGCCCACCTGACTCAGGCGCCCCGCGCCGCGCTCGAAGGCCCAGGTGGCCTCGAACCCGAGCTCGCCGTCGCCGTCGAGATCGCGGCCCGTCTCGGCCTCGCTCACCACGAACACGGCCACCTCGTCGCTCGCGGCGGCGTCGAACGGCGGCGGGATCTCGCCGCGCGGCAGGGCCGTGCGCAGCGCGAGGCCGGTGTTGGCCAGGGTGCCCTGCTCGAGGTCCAGCAGGTGCGCCACGAGATCGTTGGCGTCCCCGTCCCCGTCCAGGTCGAAGCCCTGGTCCACCTCCGAGGCGGCCACGAGGCGCAACGCCTCGCCTCCGGTGATCCACTCCGCCGCCAGACCCTGGTTGGTCACGACCACGGTCGGGAGCGGCTGGAGGGCGGAGTCCGAGCCCGAGTGGCAAGCGGTCAGGGCCGCCAGGCTGGCCACGACGGCCGGAAGGACGAGAGCGGAGGCCTTCGAACTCATGGGGATGGGTGGCTCACGCCTGCCGATTGGCGCCGCGGCCGTGCGCGGCACCGGCCGTCGCAAGACAATCCCCGTGCCGGACGCAGTCGGGCCGGGACCGTATGCACGCCCAGGTCGCGCGGTCACAGGGGGGCTCGCCCGCCCGAGACCGCACGGCCTGCGTGCGCTATTGCGCGCCGGCCGGTGGACCGACCAGCGCCGGGCCCTCGAAGACCGAGGTCACGGGCACCACCGTGATGTTCGCGGCCGGAAGGGCCAGCGGGTAGCGCTCGATCTCCTTGTCCTGCGCCAGGATCTCCGCCGGCTTGGGCACGTTGCCATAGTCGATCGGGCTCGGCGCGCCGGAGGCGAGTGCCTCCTTCAGCGTCTCGCCGTGGGCGGTGACGAAGGCGAACTGGATGTTCTCGGGCCGCAGGTGCTTCTTCACGGCCGCGTTGACCTCCTCGAGCGTGAGCTCGCTCATGCGCCGGCGGAAGCGCGCCAGGTGCGGCTCGTCGAGGCCGTAGTAGCGGTCGTCCACCGCGTAGCCGAGGCGCGCCTCGGTGTCCTCGGCGAAGTGCAGGCAGTACTTCTGCAGGAAGGCCCTGGTGAACTCGAAGTCCTCGCGCGACATGCCGTTCCTGGCCAGGGCCTCGACCTCGCGCAGACCCGCGCGCAGCGAGAACACCGCGCGCTCCTCGGGCACGGGCCGGATCCAGACCTCGAACATCTGCGCGCGCCGACCCACGCCCGTGGGCGGCTGCTGGCGGCGCCCGCCGTTCGGGAAGGCCTCGATGTAGGAGTAGTCGCCGTAGTTGAGGCCGCGCGCCTCGCGGATCACCTGGTAGAGGTGGCTCGAGGAGTTGCGGTGCTCGCCCAGCCACGAGTTCGCCAGCCACAGCGCGTAGAACTCCTTGCTGCCGCGCTTCACGTCGATCGGGAAGCCGAAGGAGATCGCGGTCGAGGGCCCCGGCTTCTCGACGATCAGCGCGTGCCGGCCGGTGAGCGGCGCGACCGCGGGTGCCGCGAGCGGCGCGGGCGTGCCCGAGGGCAGGCGCGCGAGGTCGGCCTGCACGCGCGCGCGCACGCCGTCCGAGTAGGCCCCACCCAGCGCGAGCACGACGTTCTCCTGGGTGAAGTGCGTGCGCCAGAACTCGCGCGCGTCGTCGACGGTCAGCGCCTTCAGCGCCTGCACGGTGCCGGCGGCGGGGTGCGCGTAGCGCGTGCCGCGGTAGACGCTGGCCGTCAGCACGGCCTTGCCCAGCTCCTCGTCGGACGAGAAGCGCAGCGAGTTCTCGATCCCGCTCACGGCGGCGTCGCGCAGGCGCTCGAAGTCCTCCACGCGGAAGCCGGGGTTGAGCACGACGTCCGCGAACAGCGCGTAGAACTCGGCCGCCTTGTCGCGGTGCACCGAGCCGGTCACGACCGTCATCTCCTTGTCGACCGAGACCGAGTAGCCGGCCGCGAGCGGGAACAGCTCCGCCAGGATCTGGTCGTAGGCCCGACTCTTCGTGCCGCCCTGACTCAGGAGATCACCGACCAGCGCCGCGAGCCCTTCCTTGCCCGGCGGGTCGTCCTGGCTGCCGACCTGGAACCACAGCTTGAAGACCACGTTCGGGTCCTCGGCCACCGGGAACAGCACCGGCTCGTGCGCGAGCGTCGCGGCCACCGGCGGCGCGTCGGCGGCGTGCAAGAGCGCCACGGTCGAGCTCTCGGGCCGCAGCCACGTGCTCGCCGCGGCCTGCACGTCCTCGGGCGTGACCTTGTCGAGCGTGGCGTACATCTCCTCGATGCTCTCGAGCCCGCCCGTCATCGCGATCGGGTAGGCGACCGCGTTGGCCACGCCGTCGGGCGTCGAGAGGCCCGTCAGGAACGAGTACTTCGCGCGCGAGCGGATCTGGTCGAGGCGTTCGGCCGGGACCGGCTCGCGCTGCAGCGCGGCGACCGCGTCCCAGATCTCGCCCTCGATCGCGGGCACGTCGGCCGGGTCCTTGACCATCGCGAACACCGCCCACAGCGACGGGTCGCGGCTCGGGCTGAAGGAGGCGCCCAGCATCTCCAGGCGCTGCTCGTCGAGCACCAGCTTCTTGTAGAGCGGCGCGGTCTCGCCGAAGGCCAGCTCGCCCAGGAGCTGCCCGGCCAGCATGCGCCGGTCCCTGGGCAGGAAGCGCTCGCCCTTGAAGGCCACGCACAGGAGCGGCAGGGTCTGGCCCTCGAAGGGCACGTCGATGCGGCGCTGGGCCTTCTGCGGCGGCTCGGCCGGCACGTTCGGGGCCGTGTAGCCCTTCTTCCAGCCGGCGTAGTTCTGCTCGATCAGCGTGAAGGTCGCCGCGGGATCCACGTCGCCGGTCACGAACACCACCACGTTCTCGGGCCGGTAGAAGCGCTGGAAGAACGACTTCGAGTACTCGAACTGCTCGGGCATCCTCTGGATGTCCGCCTCGAAGCCGATGGTGGTGTGCTTGTAGGTGTGCACGTCGAAGGCCGCGTTCTGCAGGGCCTCGAACAGCACCGAGAACGGGCTCGTGCGGGACTTGCGGTACTCGCCGTAGACCGCGCCCGACTCGGTCTTGAACTGCGGCTCGTCGTACTGGAGGTGCTGGAAGCGGTCGGCCTCGACCTCGACCACCGTGGCCAGGTCCTGCTTGGCGAACGACAGGTGATAGGCCGTGATGTCGTCGTTGGTGAAGGCGTTGGCGTCGGCGCCGATCCCGTTGGTGACCTTGTCGTACTCGGGGTGCTTCTCGGTGCCGCGGAACATCATGTGCTCGAAGAAGTGCGCGAAGCCCGTCACGCCCGGCTCGACCTCGTCGCGCGAGCCCGTGCGCACGATCGACCAGTACGAGACGAGCCCGTCCGAGGGCATCGGCACGACGATGACCTTCAGGCCGTTCGCCAGCGTCTTCTGGTGCACCGCGTAGGGGAAGACGCCGCTGGTCGCGGCCTTGGCCTTCGCCTCGCCCGCGCGAGCGCCGACTTGCGCGCTCGCGGCCGTGGCCTTGCCCGAGCCGTGCCCCGCGCTCGCACCCACACCGACGTGCACGTGCTCGCCGGGATCGCCCTTCTTGACGACGAAGAAGCAGGAGGAGCAGAGGAGGGCCGAGGCGAGAGCAGGGAGGAAGCGCATGGTTCGGGGGCGGGGACGGGGCGATTCGGGGGCGAGAATCATAGCGGCCGCGCGCGCCCCGCGGCCGCCCTACTTGCTCTCGACGGCCGAAAACGGCTTCGTCGTGTCGCCGTTCCACTCCAGGACGAACCCGGGTGCCGGCGGAGCCTGCTTCCGATCGTCGCCGAGGCAGAAGAGCCCGACCGAGGTGGCGACGTAGATGCGCTTCCCGCTGTGCACGAAGTCGGTGACCTTGGCGTCGCCCGGTGGCCGGAAGGCCCAGCGCAGCTCGCCGCTCTCGTAATCGTGGACGTAGAGCGCACCGTCCAGCGCGCCGAAGACGAGGCTCGTGCCAACCACCGTCGGCGTGACGAACGGATGCTGGGCGGTCTTCACGCGGTGCTTCTCCTCGACCTTCCCGCTCTGGACTGCGAAGCGCGCCACCTGGCTGCCGAAGCCGGCCAGCACGTCGCGCGGGTCGGGCCCGCGGCTGGGCAGCGACAGGCCGAAGCCCGCGAGCTCGGTGCTCCAGAGCTCGCGTCCGTTCTTGGCGACCAGGGCGCGCAGGTGGCCGGGCTCTTGATCGGAGTCGAAGGTCTCGCCCGGGCCCCAGGTGTACTGTCCGTAGTAGCTCCTGTCCCCGCCGCGATCGGCGCACAGCACGTGCTCGCCGAGAACGACCGGCGCCGTCCAGCCGAACCTGCCGAAGGTGGCCTTCCACTGCTCTTCTCCCGTCTCGAGATCGAGCGCGAAGAAGAGCCCCTTGTCCATTCCGAAGAACACGCGCCCGTCCGCGCAGGCCGGAACCATGCGGATCACGCCGTTGCAGGAGAAGCTCCAGAGCTCCTTCCCGTCCTCCACGGCGAGGGCGACGAGCCGTCGGTAGTTGGGCACGAGCACGACCTTGTCGCTGGCCAGGCAGAGTGGAATCCGGGTCGCGTCATCGGCGGTCGAAAACCGGGCTCCGGACGGCTCCCAGGTCCAAACGCGCTTCTCCAGCGCACGATCGAAGGCAGACACCCCTCCGTCCCGCGTCCGCCGCGCGAGGATCAGCTTCGGAGTGAGGACGGGCGCCCCGGCGATGGAGTGGGACCTGGGGTCGTCGGTGCGCAGATCCCTGAGGCGCCCCTCGAACCGCTCGACCTCGTACCTGCGCAGCGGACGTCGCTCTCGATCCTCATCGGCGCGGTCCGCCACGTAGCCGAGTTGCGCCAGGAGCGCCACGTCCGGCAGGATTCCCTCGACGAGGTCCACGACACTCGCCGCGGTGTTCTGCCCGCCGAGCGGGTCGAGGCGCACGAGGGCCAAGCCCCCGGTGTAGAGCTCGCCCCCGGAGAGCGTGGGCTGTCCCGAACACCCCGGCATGAACCAGCGCACGACAGGCATGAGCACCTCGTCCTCGCGCTCGCGCCAGGCATGGTGCTCCGGGCCCCCCGCGTATTGCGTCCACTCGAAGACCTCGCGCACGTCCGCGTCGCCCTCGAGGGTGACGGGAATGAGCCAGGGGAAGACGTCGGCGGGAGTGAGGACCCTCTTCTCGTCGGCCCGCGGCTCGTCGAGTTCCTCGACTCTCCGCCTGGGTCGCGTGCTCTCCTTGCGCGTAACGCTGGACCGATCCGGCTGGCGTGCGGCGATCCCCAGCGCGGGCGGCGTCGCGACGGCGTCCGGCTGCCCTGCCGTGGGCCCACGGCCCTCGGGCCCGCCCGTCTGGATTCCCCGCCACACCGCCGCCGCGGCGACCAGCGCAACGACGCCGACCCAAGCAAGCGTCGATGAGCTTCCGCCGACGCCCGTCAGGGGCGCGCTCGAGTGCGGGACGATCGCCGGCGGCGGCGTGCTGCCGAGCACCGTCAGCCAGTGGCACCAGGCCTTGCGATCCCCGCGGTAGCGCTGGTCCATCGCCGCGCGCAGCTTCTCCAGCCCGCGCGCGAGGCGCGCCTTGACCGTGTTCAGCGGCGCACCGGCGCGCTCGGCGATCTCCTTGGGCGCGAGGTCGTGGTAGTAGCGCTGCACCAGGGTCGAGCGGTATGGCTCCTCGAGCTCGCGCAGGGCCTCGATCAGCTTGGCCTGGGCCTCGAGCGTGCCGTCGGTCTCGGGCGTGCTCGGGTCGGGGCGGCCGGCGAAGCTCTCGCGTTGCGCGCGGCGCTCGTCGCCGCGCTTCAGGTTGAAGGCGCGGTTGCGCAGGACGCGCGCGAGCCAGGCCTTGGGCTCGGTCACGCCGCGCGGGCGATGCTCGACCCACGCCGCCCAGGTGTCCTGCACCAGGTCCTCGGCGCGCGCCTCGTCGTGCACGAGGCTGTAGGCGAGCCGGCGCAGGAAGAGCTGGCTGGCCGGGAAGTCGGGGAGCTCGGGCGGCGGCATGGAGCGGGAGCGCCGGCGCAAGGGCGCTCTCGAAGGATGACACCGTGCCCTGTCCGCGGGGTGCAACGCGGGCCCGAAAGCCGGCGGAGTCCGGGCAGGCGAGCGCCTACGGCGCCAGGAACGCGTCCACGGCCGCGGGCATGCCGCCGCGCCGCGCTCACGTCCGGCGCATGCGGCCGGCGAGCAGGCCGAGTCCGATCACCGCGCCCCCGGCCGCGAACAGGCCGCGGATCCCGAGCCCCGCCGCCAGCGCTCCGCCCGCGAAGGAACCGGAGGAGATCGCGAAGCAGCGCGCGCTGAAGACCGCGCCCATCGCCGCGCCGCGCCGCTCGCGCCCGCTCTCGCTCGCGGCCAGGCCGAAGGCCGCGGCGCTGGCGCCCGGCGAGGCGAGTCCGAAGGCCAGGCGCAGGCCGAACAGCCAGGCGTAGTCCGGCGCGAAGGCGTGGCCCAGCAGGCTCACGGCCGAGAGCGCGCTCGCCAGCCGCAACGCGCGAGCCGAACCGAAGCGGTCGGCGAAGCGCCCCCAGGCCGGCGTGGAAACGATCGCGGCCAGCGCCAGACACGAGAACAAGGAGCCGGTGAGTTCCTCGACGCGCGCCGCATCGCCGCGCCAGAGGGCCTCGACCAGGAACTCCATCTGCGGGTTGGTGGCCCCCAGCGCGAAGTGCACGGCCGCGTACAGGACCAGCGCCGTGCGCAGGCGCGCATTGGCGAGCAGCTCGAGCAGGTCGCCCCAGGCCGAGCCCAGCACGCCTGCGAGCGAGAACGGTCCCGGCCGCATGCGCTGCAGGGAGTCCTCGACCGCCAGCGTCCAGACCAGCACCGCGCTCGCGCCCGAGGCCAGCGCCGTCACCAGGAAGATCGCGCGCGCATCGGCCGAGGCCAGGAGCAGCGCGCCCAGCATCGGCCCGGCGATCGTGCCCAGCGTGCTGGCGGTCTGGATCCAGCTCGTGACGCGCCCCTGGCGGTCCTGCGGCGCGGCCACGCTCACCAGCGTCAGGCTCGGCGCGACGTAGCCCGAGAACACGCCCTGGGCGATGCGCAAGAACAGGAGCTGCCAGACCGAGCTCGCGAAGGCCATCAGCCCGACGAACAGCGCCAGCCCCACCAGCGAGCGCACCACCATGAGCTTGCGCCCGTAGCGGTCGCCGATCGAGCCCCACAGCGGCCCGCTGAAGCCGGCCGAGAGCGGCGCGGCCCCGAACAGCACGCCCGACCACAATGAGCGCGCGTGCTCGCCCTCGACCCCGAGGCCCTCCAGCACGGTCGGGAAGAACGGCAGGAAGCTCATCAACCCCGCCGCCGAGACGAGGTTGGACACGAACACGACCCAGAAGGTGCGCCGCCAGCCGCGGATCGGGAGGTCGCGGATGCCGCCGTCGCGAGGGGGATCCGGGGCCATGGCGAGCCGGGCAGGATGGAGCGCGGCGACGCGCGACTCAAGCCCGTCCCGGCGGGACGGTTTCCTAGCCGGTGGAGCGGACCAGTCCCAGCTGCGCCTCGAGCTCGGACTCGTGTGCGAAGAACACGTCCACGAGCGCGGGATCGAAGGCCAGCCCGCGCTGCTCGCGCACGTAGGCCGCCGCGGTGCGGTGCGGCCAGGCGGGCTTGTAGGGACGCACGCTGGTGAGCGCGTCGTAGCAATCGCACAGCGAGAGGATGCGCCCGGAGAGCGGGATCGCCTCGCGCGCGAGCCGGCGCGGGTAGCCCGTGCCGTCCCAGCGCTCGTGGTGCGTCCAGGCGATCTCGCCGGCCAGCTCGAGCAACGACGAGCCGTCCTGGCCGACATCCTGGCCGGCGCGCGCGCCGCGCAGGATCTCGGCCCCCACCGCGGCGTGCGTGCGCATGATCTCCCACTCGCGCTCGTCGAGCGTGTCGGGCTTGAACAGGATCGAGTCGGGGATGGCGACCTTGCCGATGTCGTGCAGCGGCGCCGCCAGCGCCAGATCCTCGATGAAGGCGTCGCTCAGGAGCTCGCGGTGCTGGCCGGCCGCGCGCAGGCCGCGCGCCAGCAGGCGCGCATAGGCGCTGACGCGCGTCAGGTGCTCGCCGCTCTCGTCGTCGCGCTGGCGCGCCATGTCCTGGAGCGCGAGCAGCGTGGCGCGCTGGGCCTCGCGCGCGCGCGTGCGGCGCTGGGTCTCGGCCAGGGCGCCGCGGGCCGAGCACGACAGGATCGCCAGCGAGCGCCGCTCGCGCCCGCGCAGCTGGGCCGGCGGAGTGATCTCGAACTCGGTCGTGCCCGCCACCGCGCGCACCTCGGGCGCACGCGCGCCGAACAGCTCGCGCACGGCCTGGTTGGTGCGTTCGAGCACGTCCTCGCTCGAGCGCGCGGCGGAGATGTGCTCGCTGCCCCGCGCCAGCGCGTCCAGGTGCGCGAGCTCGTTCTCCAGGCGTTGCTCGAGCACGTCGTTCAGGGTCTGCAGCGATTCGCGTGCGAAGGACAGCTGCTCGGTGAAGGCGCGCTCGTCCTCGATCGTGTGGAAGCGCTCGACGCCCGCGCTCACGGCCTCCAGCAGGCGCGCGGGCAGCGGCGGCTTGGTCAGGAAGCGGAAGATCGCGCCGCGGTCCATGGCCTCCAGCGCGAGCCCGAGGTCGGCGCAGCCCGTGAGCAGGATGCGCGCCGTGTCGGGCCAGCGCTCGCTGAGCTCGCCGAAGAGCTCGACCCCGTTCATGCCGGGCATGGCGTAGTCGCTGACCACGACCGCGAAGGGACCGAGTTCCTGGCAGCGCGCGAGCGCCTCGGCCCCACTGTGGGCCAGCACGACCTCGAAGCGCGGCGACAGGAGCTGGCGCACGCCTTCCAGGAAGGCCACCTGATCATCCACCAGCAAGACGCGTCGGTTCATCGCGGGAGTTCTTTTCTCGCTGCCCGAGCTTCGGCCGGATCGGACGGAGGCTTGAGCGCCGAATCCGCGCGGCCGGAGGTGTCCGACCTGGCAGGAGGGACCGGTCGGGCGGCCCTGGTACGATCTCGACCGTCGCGGAGACTCCATGGCCCCTGCCGATTCCCCGTCCACTCCTCCCTTCGCCGCGGAGCGCGAGTCCGAGGCCCTGCTCGCGCTGGCTGCGGGCACCACGGCCCCCTCCGGACCGGAGTTCTTCCCGGGTTTGGCCGCCCAGCTGGCCCGGGCACTCGGGGTCGGGCACGCGCTGATCGGCGAGGTCGTGGCCGGCTCGCGCGTGCGCACGCTGGCGTGCCACGGGCCCGCCTCCGGCAACGGCTCGAGCGCGCGCGGCGCCCGCCCGCTCGTTCCGGATGGTGAGTGGGACACCGCTGGCACGCCCTGCGAAGCGGTGGTGCGCGGCGAGTTCCGCCACCACGCCACTGGGCTGGGGCGCTCGTTCCCGGCCGACGCGCGCTGCGCCGCGCTCGGGCTCGAGGCCTACCTCGGCGCGCCGCTGTGCGCTCCGGACGGAACGGTGCTCGGCCATCTGGCGGTGTTCGCGGCGGCCCCGCTGCCGGCCGACCCACGCCGACTGGCGCTGTTCCAGGTCTTCGCGGCGCGGGCCGCGGCCGAGCTGGCGCGCCTGCGCGTCGAGCACACGCTGGGCGAGAGCCAGGAGCGCTTTCGCGACCTCTTCGACGAGGCCCCCATCGCCTACGTGAACGAGGGCCTCGACTCGCGCTTCATCCGCGCCAACCGCGCGGCCATGCGCATCCTCGGGATCACGCCCGAGCAGGTCGAGGGGACCTACGGCAAGACCTTCGCCCCGGACACCCCCGATGCCCAGCGCCGCATGCGCGAGGCCTTCGAGGCGATCGGGCGCGGGACCGACACGAGCGGCGTGGTGCTCGAGCTGCGCCGCAAGGACAACGGCAAGCCGATCTGGATCCAGTGGTGGTCCAATCCCGATCCGAGCGGGACCTACACGCGCACGATGTTCCTGGACATCACCGAGCGCGTGCTGATCGAGCGCGAGCAGGCCCGGCTCCTCGAGCAGAACCGCTACCTGCGCGAGGAGATCAAGTCGGTCCACAACTTCGACGAGATCGTGGGCCGCAGCCCGCGCCTGATGGCCGTGCTGGGCAACGTCGACCGCGTGGCCGCGACCGACGCCTCGGTGCTGATCACGGGCGAGACGGGCACGGGCAAGGAGCTCGTGGCGCGCGCGATCCACTCGGCCAGCCGGCGCCACGACAAGCCGCTGATCAAGATCAACTGCGCCGCCCTTCCGACCGGGCTGGTCGAGTCGGAGCTGTTCGGGCACGAGAAGGGCGCCTTCACC
>CAZWAY010000030.1:0-279 GCA_964631945.1 uncultured Planctomycetaceae bacterium | reverse complement strand
CTTCGGCGGCGCCATCGCGCGCCGCATCGGACGCTTCGAGCTGGCCCAGGGCGGCACGATCTTCCTGGACGAGATCGGCGAGGTCCCGCCCGACGTGCAGGTCAAGCTCCTGCGCGTGCTGCAGGAACGCGAGTTCGAACGCGTGGGCAGCAACGTGCCCATCAAGGTCGACGTGCGCGTCATCGCCGCCACCAACCGCAACCTCGAGGAGGCGATCGAGCAGGGCAAGTTCCGCGAGGACCTCTACTACCGCTTGAACGTCTTCCCGATCCACTTGCC
>CAZWAY010000029.1:0-69751 GCA_964631945.1 uncultured Planctomycetaceae bacterium | reverse complement strand
ATGGAACTCGTGCTCGTCCACCCGGAGATCCCGCACAACTCCGGTTGCGCCGCGCGCCTGGCGGCGGCGCTCGGGCTGCGCCTGCACCTGGTGGAGCCGCTCGGGTTCTCGCTCGAGGACCGCTATCTGAAGCGCGCCGGGCTCGACTACTGGCCGGCGGTCGAGCTGGTGCTGCACCGCGACTGGCCGGCGGCCGCGCGCGCGCTCGGGGCCGAGTCGTCGCGGCCCTTCGCCGAGCGCCTCTGGCTCTTCAGCGCGCGCGGCGGCACCTCGCTGTTCGAGACGGCCTTCCAGCCCGACGACGTGCTGGTCTTCGGGGGCGAGTCGAGTGGCCTGCCGAGCGAGCTGCTGGCCGCCCACGCCGCGCGGCGCGTCTACGTCCCGATCCGTCCCTGCGTGCGCAGCCTGAACCTGGCCAACGTGGTCGCGCTGGCGACCTACACCGCGCTGGTGCGCGCCGGCGTGCCGCTGCCCGACAACGACGGCGGCTATGCACCCGACGCGCGCGCCGACCAGGACGTGCGCCCGGAACAGGTGGCGCGCCGGGTGACCAGCGGATGAGCCCGGGCACTCCGCCGACGGCGAAGAAGCCCGCGCGCGGCGACCTGCTCGAGCTCGAGCTCAGCGAGCTCGACGAGCGCGGGCGCACCCTCGGGAACTTCGAGGAGTTCCGCGTGGCGGTGCGCGGTGGCGTGTTCGGCGCGCGCGTGCGTGCGCGTGTGCACAAGCGCCGGCGGAGCGGCATCGAGGCCGGGCTCGAGGAGGTGCTCGTGCCCTCGCCGTACTCTGTGGCCGCGCGCTGCCCGCACGTCGCGAGCTGCGGCGGCTGCAGCTTCCAGGAGCTCGGGTACGCGGCCCAGCTGGCGGCCAAGGGGCGTCTGCTCGCGCGCGTCCTGGCACCGCTCGCGCCGGAGTGCATCGAGCCCGTACTCGGCTGCGCCGTGCCCTGGAACTACCGCAACAAGATGGACTTCACCTTCGGGAACGCGCGCTGGATCGAGCCCGGCGAGCCCGCCAACGCGCCGAGCGGCTTCGCGCTCGGCCTGCACGCGCGCGGGCACTTCCAGAAGGTGCTCGACCTCGGCGCGTGCGCGATCGCCTTTCCCGAGGCCGTGCCGATCCTGGCCAGCGTGCGGGCCGAGGCGCGCGCGCTCGAGCTCGCGCCCTGGGACGTGCGCGCGCGCGCCGGGCTCCTGCGCCACCTGGTGCTGCGCAAGAGCTGGCACTCGGGCGAGATCCTGGCCGACCTGGTGACGACCGAGGCGGCGGACGAGCGCATCGCGCCGCTGGTCGAGGGCGTGCTCGCGCGCCACCCCGAGCTCACGACCCTCGTGCAGCACGTCAATCCCGGCGTGGCGCTGGTCGCGAGCGGCGCGCTGGCGCGCGTCTTCCGCGGCACGGGCGTGATCGAGGAGCGCCTGGACGGGCTGGCCTTCGCGATCTCGGCCCACAGCTTCTTCCAGACCAACACGCCCCAGGCCGAGACGCTGGTGCGCCTGGTGCGCGAGTTCGCCGCCGTGCGTGCGGGCGAGACGGTGTTCGATCTCTATTGCGGCTGCGGCGTCTTCGCGCTCGCCCTGGCGCGCAGCGCGGGGTCCGAGCGCGTGGTCGGCTTCGAGCTCTCCGATTCGTCCATCGCCGACGCGCGCGCCAACGCCGAGCGCAACGACCTCGGCGGCGTGCGCTTCGTGGCCGGCGACCTGGCGCTCACGCTCGCGCCCGAGCAACTCGCGCTGCGCGGTCTGCCGCGTCCTGACGTGTGCGTGGTCGACCCGCCGCGCGCCGGACTGCACGCGCGCGTGCTCGATTCCCTGCGCCTGCTCGAACCCGCACGCATCGTCTACGTCTCGTGCAACGCGCGCTCGGCCGTGCAGGACCTCGGCCCGCTGATCGCGAGCGGCTATCGCCTCACGCGCATCCAGCCGGTCGACCTCTTCCCGCACACGCCGCACCTCGAGTGCGTGTTCGCGCTCGAGCGGAGGTGAGCGCGCGGGGCGCTCCAGGTCGCGCGGGCACGCGCGCTGTTTCTCGGCGCTGGGTGAAAGGCCGCCGGGGAGCCAACTTCCAGGCGCTCGTTCACGAGGTCTGTTTGGTGTCAGGGCATCCGGGCACGGTGACACTCGACCCCGCGGATCAGCTACCGATGTCACCCATGTGCCCGGACACGGGTGTCACTCATGTACCCGGACCGGACCCTGACCTGCCCCCGGGGGGCTTGGGGGAGGGCTTGCCCCCCCCTACTCCTCCACGCTAGCATCTACCGAAGGGATGAAGACGCAGGCTGCAGGAGGGGTGAAGCACGCTGCCTTGGGGTGGCTGAGCCTGGGAGCGTTGGTTCTCGTGCTCGCCGTCTTTCTCGTTTGGCGGCGTTTGGGTCCTCGGGGAGCCTCCGCGACCCGTGCGGAAACGACCGCTTCCGTGCCGGTCCCTGGTGTTGCACTGCCGATGCCGGAGCCAGGAGAGTCTAGCCGGTCACCGTTGCCACAGCCCGCGATCGACCCGCTCCTTCCGTCGCTCGGCCCTGCGGCTTCCGCCGCGCCCGATGGCTTGGAACAGGGTGAGGATCGGCTCGAGTCCGCGCTCTCGAATCTGCGCGCGACGATCGAGGCCGCGACGTATGAGCGCCTCGACCCGTCCGCGGTCGTGGAAGCAGCCGAGCAGATCCTGGAGCTCGAGCTCTCGGAGGGCGCGATTCCCGAGCTCACCGAGAGCGGTCAGATCCGCGTTCCCTTCTTGGGCGCCCCCGAGGGGATCCACGCCTACCTCAACATCGGACGATCCAAGGCGTGGGGAACCGTCGCTGGAATCGAGATCGAGCTCCCACCCCGAGAGGGCAGCAATTATCTCGACGGTTCCGTGCGAGCGGATGCTCGCTGCTTGATCTACCCCTTCCTGGATCCCTCGACCACCGCGCTCTCTTATCTGGCTCTGACGACGAATCTGGATCCGGATTACCCGGCCATGAAAGGGGCAGGACTGTCCCTCGATCGCGGGCCGTTCGTGATGGGGGTCAAGTACTGTCTCGACATGAACGATCCGTCCGGTTCCAAGATGACAGCACACGGCCTCCAGAATGGTAGCGTTGCCGATTGGGAAGTTCCGCTTTGGTTGGATGGCCCGGACTTGAGTGCGGCGAAAGCACGCCGACTCGCCGACCGGATCTACGAACGACTCCAGCAACTCAACAACCGAAAGGAAGAACGATGAAGTCTCTGCTCGCTCTGTGCGAGTGGTTCACCTTCTCCCGTTTCGTCCGCGCTCGTCGAACCGCCCGCGCCCGCGACGATCTGTTACGTGCTTCAGCTACAGCAGTGTATCGACTGTCCACTCCAGAACTCCTACTACTGCAGAACGAAAGTCGGCGGCTTCCTCAGCGAGTGCCAGCCGGTCTCTCCACCGCCCCCGGCGTGCATCCAATCCGGTGGACAAACAGGGCATTGTGATCAAGCGAGCGGAACCACGGGCTGCTTCTGAATGCCTTTGCCGTGCGAGTCCGCGGACGCGCAGTGGGGAGAGATGAACTCACCGTCGCGCCTGCCCAGCTACGCTTCAGCCAGACAGAATCGTCTCGGCTTGCCGCCAATGCCATGCGCCCGGCCATGCGGCCACCTGGGCCGAACACCTGAAACGCGGCGCTGAGCGCGCCGGGCGCTCCAGATCCGCACTGGGCGACCCGAGCGGCTCAGATGTCCGCCAGCGTCGCCTTGCGGCCCGCGTTCTGTGTCTTCAGCCAGGTCATCAACGGCGCGTAGTAGCGCAGCATCGGTTCGGCCGAGAGCGCGCTGCCGGTCTTCTCGCGCAGCAGCTCCTTCCAGTCCACGCTCATGCCCGGGGTCAGGATCGAGCGCAGGAACTCGCCCACGTCCTTGCGGCCGTAGTAGTCGGTGTCGCGCGGGTCCTGGTGCAGGATCTCGCGCGCGATGTGGTCGTGCAGCTGGAACAGCAGCACGAACGAGAGCGCGTAGTCGTAGTAGCCGGCCGGGTCGTCGTTGATGTGCGTCTTGGTGGCGGCGTCGCAGTATTCCTCGCCGCGCGGCGCGGGCGGGGCGATGCCCTGGTACTGCGCGGCGAGCTCCCACCAGCGCGCGTTCCAGCGCTCGGGCGCGAGCTCGTCGGCGTAGAGCTCCTGCTCGAAGCCGAACATCGTGCCCGCCGACCAGGGGATGAAGACGGCGTAGTTCAGGGCCGACTGCAGCAGGATCTGGAGCGGATCGGGGCGCTCGCCGCCGGCCGCGAGTCCGATCGTGCCCACGAAGCGCGGCTGCATCGCGGCCAGGCCCATCAGCGACCCGACCGCCTCGTGGTAGGCGCGATTCGCGCCCTCGCGCAGGAGCGGTGGCACGCGCGGGTTCGTGTAGCTGAGGTAGTAGTAGATGTGCCCGAGCTCGTGGTGCGTGGTCTCGTACCACTCGGTGTTGGGCTCGACGCTCATCAGCGAGCGCACGTCGCGGTCGAGGTCCATGTGCCAGGCCGAGGCGTGCGTGTTCTTCTTGAAGCCCGCGTCGGCGGCCAGCGGGTAGAGCGAGGACTTCTGCCAGAAGACCGGCGGCAGCGGCTCGAAGCCCAGGCTCACGTAGAAGCGCTCGGCCTGTTGCACCAGCCACTCGGCGCTCTTGTCGGCGAGGCCCTTGTCCAGGTCGAAGCCGGCCACGTCCACCAGCGCGCTCCAGTCCTGGCCCCAGCGGTTGGGCAGCCAGTGCGCGGGGATCAGCTCGGGCACCGGCTGGCCGTAACGCCGCGCGAGCTCGTGGCGCGTCCAGGTGTGCAGCTCGCGGAACAGCGGCCGCAGCTCGCGGTTGACCTGCTGGATCTCGGCCGCGAGCTCGGCCGTGGTCATGCCGTACTCGGATGCCATGTAGGCGAAGAAGTCCGGGTAGCCGAGCGCGCGCACGCTCTCGTTGCGCAGCCGGCGCAGCTCGATCAGGCCGCTCTTCAGGCCCTTGCCGACCTCCTTGGACGCTTCCCAGAGCGCGCGTCGCTTGGCGAGGTCGGTCTCGCTGCGCAGGCCCTCGTCGATCGCGTTCGGGGTGATCTCCTGGCCGTCCAGCCGGAAGGTGTAGCCGTACAGCGCCTCGGTCTGCTTCGTCTCGGCCGCGATGCGCGCCTTGACGACCTCGGGGACGGTCTGCGGGTTGTCGCCCGCCAGGAACAGGATGCGCTCGAGCTGCAGCACCTGCAGGTGCGTGAGCCCGTCCCGTGCCGCGAGGTAGGCGCGCGCACGCGCGATGTTCTCGGCGCTGCCGGTGAAGGCCGCCAGGGCCTCGTCGGCCGCCTGCGTACGCCGGGCGTTGCTCTCGTCGCCCTCGACGATGTGGGTGTTCGAGGCCCACTGCGCCTCGCTGGAGACGGTCGTGAGTTGCTGGTAGGTCGCGCTGTAGCCGTCCAGGAAGCGCTGCACCTCGGCCCGGAGCGCGGGATCGCCGGGCGAACTGAGGCAGGCGGAGAGGATCATGAGGGCGAGGGCGAGGAGCGGGGGCAGCTTCATGGGGACGGGAGTCTAGCGCCGCCGGAACGGGAGGTCCCGGAGGGCGTGCGCCTCGTCCGGCCGAAGCGCTGACGCCGCGCAGCGCTCGCCCGGGCGCGCACGCGGGCCGTCCACGGCCGCGCGCGACACCTCTGGCCGCGGCGAAGCAGCCCAGCTCTTTGCGGGGAACGCCCCGTGCCGGCTACCCTCGGGCGATGGCCGGTGAGCTCCGCGTCGAGGCCGGGACCCTGCTCGCAGCGTTCCCCGACATGCTCGACCCGAACTTCATGCACTCGGTCGTGCTGATCTGCCAGCACTCCGAGCAGGGCGCCTACGGCGTGGTCACGAACCGGCCCACCCAGTTCACGGTCAAGGACCTGCTGCCCCAGCACCCCCAGCTCGGCAAGTCGAAGTTCCCGGTCTTCCTGGGCGGGCCGGTGGACCACACCACGCTGCAGTTCCTGCACGTCGTGCCCGAGGCCATCCCGGGCGGGCTCTCGATCGACGGCAAGCTGTGGCTCGGCGGCGAGCTCGATGCGCTGGGCGCGTTCGTGACCAAGCACCCGCGCACCGCCGCGCGCAAGCTGCGCCTGTTCCTGGGCTACTCGGGCTGGAGCGCGGGGCAGCTCGATACCGAGCTCGGGACCGGCTCGTGGCTGCCGGCGCCGCCCTCGCTGCAGGCCATTTTCGGCGCGCCTGGCGAGGGCACCTGGCGGCGCGTGGTGCGCTCGATCGGGCGCGAGGGCAACGAGCTCGAGCAGCAGCCGCCGGACGTGAGCTGGAATTGAGCACCGCCCCCGGAGACCCGCCGCGGCGCGGGTCGCGCCTCTTCACCTGCCTGGTCAAGGGCCCGCTGGGCTGTCTGGCCTTCGTGCTCGGAGCCGCGGCGGTGTTCGTGCTGCTCCTGCCGCCCGCGGGGGGACGCCTGGCGGATCGACTGGCGGAGGAATGGTTCGGGGAGCGCCACCTCGGGAGCCTCGAGCTCGCCGATGCCTGGGTCGGCTCGTTCTACGGTCCGCAGCGCATCGACAGCGTGATCCTGCGCGATCCGGAGGGCGAGGAGGTGCTGCGCGCGGCGCTGCGCGCGCCCTCGTTCTCCGAGTTCCACGGCGGCGACTCGGGTGGCACGAGCCACTACGGTCCGGTGGAGATCCGAGTCGCGAGCCTGCGCCTCGAGCGCGACGCGCACGGGCGCACGAACCTCGCGCGCGCCCTGAGCGCGCGCGAGCGCGACGTTTCCGCCACCGTCTCCGAGCGGCGCAGCGGCCTGGCGAGCGACCAGCCGCTCGAGTTCGAGCTCGAGCTCTCGATCGAGCGCCTGCGCTACGCGGACGGGCTCGGGCGCGAGCGCTCGCTCGACGGGATCGTGCTGCGCGGCACGCTGCTGTGGGGGCCCACGGAGACGCGCCTCACGCTGGCGGGCGGGCCGGAGGCCGGCCCGGGCGAGCCGGCGCACGCGCGTCTGGAGTTCGTCCGCCGTGAGTCGGGGCGCCCCGGACCGTGGCGCAGCGCGCTCACGCTCGAGGGCCTGCCGAGCGCGCTGGCGGGCCTCCTGGTCGCGGCCTTCGAGCCGCTCGCGCCGTTCGCGGGCGAGCGCGTCGACCAGCTGACCTGGCAGCAGGACGGCGAGCGCGTGGCGCTGCGCGCCGTCGATGGACCCGCGAGCCTCGGGCTCGAGGGCGTGCTCGAGGGCGATTCCGTGCTCGCCGAAGCGGGCTCGTTCGAGCTCGGCCTCGACTGCGCCGAGGGCAACGAGCTCCTGGCGCGCCTCGTGCCGGTGCTGACGGCCATCGAGTGCGAGGACGGGAGCGCGCGCCACGAACTGCGCCTCGCGCGCGCGCGCTGGCCGCTGGGGGGTGACTGGCGCGCGCTCTCCGGCCAGCTGGTGCTGGTGCCCGCGCGCGGACGCGCCCGGCTCGCGCCCGGCGTCGCCGCGCGGCTCGCGAGCGCGCAACCGGCCGAGGTCCGCTTCGAGGGTGCGCGCCTCGAGCTCGACCTGCAGGACGGCGTGCTCGCGTACGCTCCCCTGCGTCTCCCGCTGGCGGACGGCTGGCTCGAGCTCGTGGGCACGCTCGCGCTCCCGAGCGGTGCGCTCGACCTGCGCCTCGCGGGCGAGCGCGGCGGCCAGCCCTTCGACCTCGGACACCTGGTGGGCACGCGCGCGGCGCTGGCGCCCGCCCCCGATGCACCGCCCGCGCCGCCCTCCGAGGCGAGCGTGCCGCGGCCCTCCTCGTCGGCGCCGCGCGCCGAGTGAGTCGCCGGCCGCGCGCCTACGGCGTCAGGCGGTAGCCGGTCCCGCGGATCGTGTGCAGGTATCGGGGCTCGGCCGGATCCGGCTCGAGGATCCGCCGCAGGCGCACCACGAAGTTGTCGATCGTGCGCGTGGTGGGGAAGGCGTCGTAGCCCCACACGCGGTCCAGGATCTCCGCGCGCGACACGACCTCGCCCGCGCGCTCCGCCAGGCAGCGCAGGATCATGGTCTCCTTGGTGGAGAGCTTGGTCTCGCGTCCGCCCACCACCGCGGTGAAGGTGCGGAAGTCCACCACGCCCTCGCCCAGCACCAGGCGCTCGCCCGCGCGCGACGGCTCGCGGAACCACTGCGAGCGCTTGAGGATCGCGCGCACGCGCAGGATCAGCTCGCGCAGGTCGAAGGGCTTGCCGAGGTAGTCGTCGCCGCCCAGCTCGAGCCCGCGCACGCGGTCCTCGTTCTCGTTGCGCGCCGTCAGGAACAGCACCGGCACCTCGCAGCCCTCCGCGCGCAGGCGCTCGCACACCTCGAAGCCGTCCAGGCCCGGCAGCATCACGTCCAGGAGCACCAGCGCCGGCGCCTCGGCGCGCACGCGCTCGAGCGCCTGCAGGCCGTCGCCCACGACCTCGACCGCGTAGCCCTCGAGCTCGAGGTTGTCGGCGATGACCTCGGCCAGGTGGGCCTCGTCCTCGACCAGCAGCAAGCGTTCGGGCATGGCGCGGAGTGTGGCGCCGCCTGCGCGGCGGATCCAGGGCTCAGGCCGTAGCGGGTGCGTCATCCGTGACCGGCAGGCGCACCTCGACCTCGAAGCCGCCGCCCTCGGCGACGTTGCGGGCCGCGACCTCTCCGGCCATCCCCTGCACCAGTTCGGCCACCAGGTACAACCCGAGGCCCACGCCCGGCCGGTTCTTCACCAGCGGACCGTCGCCACGCACGAAGGGCTCGAACAGGCGCGCCGGATCGCCGCTCGCCCCCGGGCCGAAGTCGCGTACGGCCAGGCGCGCCACGCGCCCCAGGCGTGCGACCGTGAGGCGCACGCGGCCCGGGTCGGACGCGTACTTGGCGGCGTTGACGAGCAGGTTGCGCAGGATCGTCTCCAGCGCCGTGGCGTCGGCCTGCACCAGGACGGGCGCAGGCGCGGCCAGCTCGAGCTCCAGTTCGGGCGCGACCTCGGCCCCCAGGCCGCGCGCGTGCGTGTTCACGAACTCCGCCAGGTCGAGGCGCTCCAGCACCAGGCGTAGGCGCCCGCTGGAGACGCGCGAGGACTCCAGCACGCGCTCGACCAGCTCCGACAGGCGCGTCAGGTCGGCCTGCGCGTTGGCCAGGTAGCGCGCCTGCTTCTCGGGGCCCACGCGGCCGAGCGCCAGGCTCTGGATCGCCAGGCTGGCCGAGGAGAGCGGCGTGCGCAGCTCGTGCGTCACGGCCGAGAGGAACTCGCGCTGCTGGCGCGCCAGCACGACCTCGCGCCGCATCGCGCGCAGCATCAGCACGACCCCGGCCACGAAGGCCAGGAACAGGAACGCGCCCTCGGCCAGGAACATGCGCAGGCTGAGGTGCGCCGCGTCGCGCACGGCCTCGGCCTGGGCCGCGCTGAGGGCCGCGCCCGCACGGTTGGCGCGCTCGACCAGCACCGTGCCCTGGCGCACGAAGAACACGACCCACCAGGAGAGCATCAGCGCCAGGGTCCCGACCACAACCCCGTACAGGAGCAGCGCGCGGCGGGTCTTCACCACGCGTTCACCGCGCGGCGACGCCGCTCTTCGCCGCCAGGGCTTGCTCGAGCGCCTGGACGAGCGTGGCCACGTGCGCCGAGGTGTGCGCCAGCGAGAGGAAGGCGACCTCGAAGGCCGAGGGCGCGAGCCACACGCCGCGCGCCAGGAGCTCGCGGTGCAGCGCGGCGTAGCGCGGCGCGGCGCCCTTGTCGACCTGGCTCCAGGCGCGCGGCGCGGGGCCGCGCTGCAACGCCAGCCACAGGATCGAGCCCACGCGCACGACCACGGCCGGCTCGTGCGCGCGTTGCAGCACGCGCACGAGCTCGCGCTCGAACTCGGCGCCGAGCCGTTCCAGGCGCTCGTAGGTGCCCGTTTCCGCCAGGGCGCCCAGGGTGGCGATCCCGGCCGCCATGGCCACGGGATTCCCGGACAGCGTGCCGGCCTGGTACACCGGGCCGTTGGGCGCGAGCTGCTCCATCAGCGCGGCCCGGCCGAGGTAGGCCGCGGCCGGCATGCCGCCGCCCAGGATCTTGCCGAGCGTGACCAGGTCGGGCGTGATGCCGGTCAGCTCGGTCATGCCGCCGGGCGCGACGCGGAAGCCCGAGATGACCTCGTCGAAGATCAGCAGCGCGCCGTGGCGCCGGGTGAGCTCGCGCAGCTTGACCAGGAAGTCGCGGCGCTGCACCAGCAGCCCCGAATTGGCGGGCAGCGGCTCGATCAGCGCGGCCGCCAGCTCGCTCCCGCGGCGCGCGAAGAGCTCCTCCAGCGCCGCCTCGTCGTCCAGCGGCAGGACCTCGGTCAGCGCGGCGACCTCGGGCGGCACGCCGGCCGAGTCCGGCTGGCCGAAGGTCGCCAGGCCCGAGCCGCCCTTCACCAGCAGGCCGTCGGAGTGCCCGTGGTAGCAGCCGTCGAACTTGAGGATGCGCGCGCGCCCGGTGGCGCCGCGCGCCAGGCGGATGGCGCTCATCACGGCCTCGGTGCCGGTCGAGACGAAGCGCACGCGCTCGAAGCCGGGGTAGCGCGCGAGCACGCGCTCGGCCAGCTCGATCTCGCGCGCGCAGGTCGCGCCGAAGGAGAGTCCGTCGCGCGCCGCGCGCGCCACGGCCTCGAGCACGGCCGGATGGGCGTGGCCGAGGATCAGCGGACCCCACGAGCCGACCAAATCGAGGTAGCGGTGGCCGCGCGTGTCGCACAGCTCGGCGCCGCGCGCGCTGGCGATCACCGGCGGCGCGCCGCCGACCGCGCGGAAGGCGCGCACCGGACTCGAGACCCCACCCGGCATGACGCGCTCGGCGCGCTGCCAGTCCTGGCTCGCACGCTCGGCGCTGGTTCGCTCCTGGCTCATCGGTCCTCAGGCGATCCAGCCGTGCTGCAGCGCCTCGCGCCCATGGTAGCTGATCACCAGGTCGGCGCCCGCGCGCACCATCGAGCGCAGGATCTCGGGCACGACCACGCGCTCCTCGACCCAGCCCTGGGCCGCGGCGGCCTTGACCATGCTGTACTCGCCCGAGACGTTGTAGGCCGCCAGCGGCAGGGCGCTCGCGGCGCGGATCGCGGCGATCACGTCCAGGTAGGCCAGCGCGGGCTTGACCATCAGCAGGTCGGCACCCTCGGCCTCGTCCAGCGCGCTCTCGCGCACGGCCTCGCGCAGGTTGCGCGGGTCGAGCTGGTAGGCGCGCCGGTCGCCGGCCTTGGGGGCCGACGAGGCGGCCTCGCGGAAGGGTCCGTAGAAGGCCGAGGCGAACTTGGTCGAGTAGGAGAGGATCGCGGTGTCCTCGAAGCCCGCATGGTCGAGCGCGTCGCGGATGGCCGCCACGCGTCCGTCCATCATGTCGCTGGGGGCGACCACGTCGGCCCCGGCGCGCGCGTGCGCCACGGCCATCTCGGCCAGCAGCGGCAGGGTCGCGTCGTTCCGCACGTGGCCGTGCTCGAGCACGCCGCAGTGGCCGTGGTCGGTCGAGCCGCACAGGCACACGTCGGTGACGATCGTCAGGCGCTCGCCGAAGGCCGCGCGCAGCGCGCGCACGGCGCGCGGCACCAGGCCGTCGGCCGCGCGCGCGGCCGAGGCCAGCGCGTCCTTGTGCTCGTACAGCCCGAACAGCAGCACGGTGGCGAGGCCGAGCTCGAGGTCGGCGCCGACGCGCTCGAGCAGGAGCTTCGTGCCCATGCGCTCGATGCCCGGCATCGAGGCGATGGCGCTGCGCTCGTTCGCGCCGGGGAGCACGAAGTGCGGCTGCACGAGCTGCGCGGGCGCGATGCGCGTCTCGGCCAGGGCTTCGCGCAGCAGCGGGGTGCGGCGCAGGCGGCGGGGACGGATCCTCATGCGTGGCTCTCCAGTCGGGTGGGCGCGGGGCGTGCGCGCGCAAGCAGCGCCAGCACGTCCTCGGGGTCGGTGCTGGCGGCGCACTCGTGCGCCAGGCCGGCCGCGCTCAGGGCCGCGGCCGTGGACGGGCCCAGCGCCAAACGCCGCGCCTGGCCTGGGCGCGCGCGCTCGTGCGCGCCGGCGGCCGCGACCGCCGAGGGACTCAGGTAGAGGCGCACGTCGACCTCGGCCTGCCATTCGAACTCCCGGGGGCGCGTGCGGTACAGCACGAGGCGTTCGACCTGCACGCCGTGCGCGCCCAGCTCGGTCTCCAGCTCCGCGCGCGCGCTCTCGGCGCACGGGAACAGGACGCGCGCGCCCGGGGCGAGCGCGAGCGCGCGCGCCAGCGCCTGGGCCCCGGCCGCGCCCACGAGCTCGGGCACCAGCCCGACCTCGGCCAGGGCGCGCGCGCTGGCCTGGCCCACGGCCGCGACGCGCACGCCCGGCGCGGGCGCCAGGCCGCGCAGCCGGCGGGCCGCATTGGAGCTCGTGAGCACCAGCGCGTCGCCGCGCGCGAGCGCCGCCAGGCGCGCGCCGAGCGTGGGCGCCGGCAGGTCCTCGATCTCGAGCGCCTCCTCGCGCGTCACGAGCGCCCCCAGGGTCGTGAGTCGCGCCGAGAGTTCGGCGGCCGAGTCGCGCGTGCCCGTGAGCGCGACGCGCAAGCCCGCCAGCGGCCCCTGGCCGGTCGCGCGTCCGGCCGTCAGCAGCGCGCCGGCCGCGGCCACGGCCGCGTCGGGATCGGGGCCGTGCGCCTGGCACCAGCGCGCGGGATGCTCGGGCAGCGGAACCCCTGCGCCGAGGAAGGCCGTGACGCGCCAGCTGCGCTCGGCCTCGCGCCGCAGCGCCACGCCGAGCGGCAGGTTGCAGCCGCCGCCGAGCGCCACCAGCAGCGCGCGCTCGGCGGCGACCGTGCTCGCCGCCTCGGGATCGGCCAGCACCTCGGCACACACCGCGCGCAGCTCGAGATCGCGCGCGCGCGTCTGCACCGCCAGCGCGCCCTGCCCGGGCGCGGGCACGAGTTCGTCGCGGGCGAACGTGTGCACCACCAGCCCGGAGAGGTCGAGCGCGAGCCGGTCGAGGCCGGCCGCGGCCAGCACGATCGCGTCGTAGCGGCCCTCGCGCAGGCGCCGCACGCGCGTGGGCACGTTGCCGCGCAGCGCCAGGAGCTGGAGGTCGGCGCGCAGCGCGGCCAGCTGCGCGGTGCGGCGTGGCGCGCTGGTGCCCACGCGCGCGCCGCGCACCAGCGGCAGGAAGGCGCCCGCGGGCGCGTGCGCGGCGGGCGCGATCAGGAGACGCTCCTCGGGCGCGGCGCGCGGCGGCACGGCCGCGATCACCAGGCCCTCGGTCATCGCGCTCGGCAGGTCCTTGTGGCTGTGCACGGCCAGGTCGATGCGCTCCTCGAGCAGAGCCGCCTCGATCTCGGTGGTGAAGAAGCCCTTGCCCTCGAGCGTCTGCAGCGGCACGTCGTCGATCCGGTCGCCGCGCGTCTCGAGCACGAGGATCCGAACCTCGTGGCCGGCGCGCCCGAGCAGGGCGGCCACGTGCCGCGCCTGCCACAGCGCGAGGTCCGAGCCGCGCGTCCCGAGCCGCAGCTTCACTCCAGGCCCTCCCATTCGGCCTGCGGCAGGGAATCGGTGCGCGCCAGGTCCTTGAGCGCCCGGAAGGGCACGTGCGCGATGCGTCCGAAGGCCGTGCGCGCCCAGCGCTCGACCGCCTGGCGGTCGCGCTGGGAGAGGTGCGCCAGGCGTCCCTCGCCGAGGCGCGTGAGCTCGAGCTCGAAGGCCTCGCGCGCGCGCTGGGCCACGGCCGAGTAGGAACCCGTCACGGCCTCGACCCCGCGCTCGCGGAAGAGGTGCGCCAGCTGCTCCTCGACCAGCAGCTCGGCCTGGGCCGCGGCGGCGGCGCGCTTCTGGCGGTTCTCCTCGGCCCGCGTGCGCAGCGTCTCGAGGTCGATCACGGCCAGGCGCGGGTCGTCGCACGGTTCGAGGTCGCGCGGCAGCGCGAGGTCCGCGGCCACGAGCGGCCGGCCTCCCGGCGTGCGCGCGGCCAGGCGTCGCAGCGCCGCGGCGTCGAGCACGGGCGTCGCCGCGCTGGTGGCCGAGACCAGCGCGTCGAGCGGTTCGGCTCCCGCGCGCAGCGCCTCCAGCTCCAGGACGCGCGCGCCCAGCTCGTCCGCCAGCGCCTGGGCGCGCGCGCGCGAGCGGTTGACCACGAAGCTCGGCGTGCGCCCGGCGGCCGCCAGCACGCGCGCCGCGTGGGCCCCGGTCGCGCCGGCGCCGATCACGGCGATGCGCGCGGCGGGGAGGCCCTCCAGGCGCTCGAGCAGGAAGGCCACGCCCAGGCTCACGACCGAGACCGGATGGCGCGCGAGATCGGTGTGCGTGCGCACGCGCTTGCCGAGCTGGACGGCTTCTTCGAACAGCGTGCCGAGCATGCGCCCGGTCAGGCCGACGGCCTGGGCCTCGGCGTGGGCCGCGCGCACCTGCGCGAGGATCTGGTCCTCGCCCAGGACCAGCGAGTCGAGCGAGGCGGCCACGCGGAACAGGTGCCGCGCCGCGGCCCGTCCCGTGTGCAGGAACAGGCGCTCGGCGTCCGCCGGAGCGAGGCCGAGCACCGCCACCAGCGCCGCGCGGTCCTCGCGCGCGGGCGCGTGCCCGTTCTCGCGCGCGAACACGAACTCGAGGCGGTTGCAGGTCGAGAGCAGCACGGCCTCCGAGGCCCCCAGGTGGTCGGCCAGCGCCTTGGCCGGCGGCTGTTCGAGCGCGGCCAGGGCGCGCTTCACGCGCTCGAGTCCCTCGACGTCGGTCTGGTGGAGGGAGAGCCCCGCGATGGCCACGCGTTCCATCTGGATCGGAGAGGATAGGGGCAAGCGGGGCGCGGGTGTCACGGGCGTGTCACGCGCGCGGCGAGGGCGAGGGCCCGCGCCCGAAGGGCATTCCATCGGAGCGCGCGAACCCTAGGCTTGAGCGCACCGCATGAGCGCGAACCCCGGCCCGAGCGCGCCGCCCACCGGCGTGCTGTACGTGAACCTGGGCTCGCCCTCGGCGCCCACCACGCCCGCGGTGCGGGCCTTCCTGGACGAGTTCCTGGGGGATCCGCTGGTGGTGGACACGAACCCACTCTTGTGGTGGTTCGTGCGCAAGGCCATCGTGCTGCCGCGGCGCGCGCCGAAGAGTGCGGCGCTCTACCGGCGCATCTGGGGCGCCGAGGGCTCGCCGCTGATCGTGTACTCGCGCCGCTTCGTGGCCGGGCTCGCGCGCGAGCTCGGGGCCGGCTTCCAGGTCGAGCTGGCGATGCGCTACGGCGAGCCCTCGATCGCCGCGGGCCTGCGCGCGCTGGTGGCGCGTGGCTGCCGGCGCGTGGTGCTGTTCACGGCCTTCCCCCAGGCCAGCAACGCCAGCACGGTCACGGTCGAGCGCGAGGTCGCGCGCGTGCTCGCCACGCTCGCGCCCGCGCCCGCGCTGCTGTGCGTGCCGCCGTACTTCGCCGAACCGGGCTTCGTGGCCGCGCTGGCGCGGCGCGTGCGCGAGACGGCGGGGGACGAGCCGCTGCCGCACGTGGTGCTGAGCTTCCACGGCTATCCGCTGCGCTACGTCGAGGCCGGCGATCCGTACCGCGCTCACTGCGAGGCCACCGCGCACGCGCTGGCGCGCGCGCTCGGGCTCGCGGCCGGGGCCTGGACCCTCGCCTACCAGTCGCGTTTCGGGCGCGAGCCCTGGCTCGAGCCCGACACGGCCGAGGTCGTGCCGGCGCTGGCGGCGCGCGGGCGCGTGCTGGTGGCGGCTCCGAGCTTCACCGCCGACTGCCTGGAGACGCTGGAGGAACTCGGGCTGCGCCTGCCGGAAACCTTGCCCGCGCGCGGCGCGGAGCTGGTGCTCGTGCCCTGCCTCAACGACCAACCCGAGTGGATCCGCGCCGGCGCGGCGCTGGTGCGCGCGGCCGCGAGCTAGGCCCGTGTTCCCTCCGCCGCCCCCGTCGTCCGAGTTCGAGCCGTCCGAGGAGCACGGCCTGCAACCGGGCGCGGCCCTGGCCGACGGCCGCGCGCGGCGCCTGGACGCGCGCTTCGTGCCGTGCTCGCGCCTCGCGAGCGGGATCTTCGCGGGCGTCCTGCTCTTCGCGGGACTGCTGGTGCTCGCGTGGCTGGTGCTCGCGGCCGCAGCGCCGCCCGCTCGCCTGGCGCTGGCGGCGGGGGGGATCGCCGCGCTGGTCACGCTGGCCGGGCTCTCGGCCTGGTTCTATCCGCCGCTCAAGTACGCGCACACGCGCTGGCGTCTGTCCTCCATCGGGCTCGAGGTCCGGCGCGGGGTGTGGTTCCGGCACTGGATCAGCGTGCCGCGCGCGCGCGTGCAGCACACCGATGTCGAGCGCGGCCCGCTCGGGCGCCGCTTCGGCCTGGCCACGCTGGTGCTGCACACGGCCGGGCACCAGGACAGCGAGGTGCGTCTGGACGGCCTCGAGCACGCCACGGCGCTGGCGCTGCGCGACATCCTGCTGGCGGCGGAGCCGCGCGCCGGAAGCGCGGCCGGCACCGAAGCGGGCGCAGATCCGCGGGCGGATCCTGGAGCCGCGCATGGAGCCTGAGCTCGGGGACGCGCGGCGGCTGCACCCGGCCACGCTGCTGTTCGACGTGGGTCGGCGCTTCGCGTCCTTCGCGCTGTGGATCGTGACGGCGTTGTTCTTCGCGGCGCGCTCGGAGGAACTGTGGTACCTGCTGCTGCTGCTGCCGCCGGTGATCGAGGCCCTGATCCGTTACGTCACCTTCCGCTACGCCTTCGGGCCGGAGCAGCTGGTGATCCGCTCGGGGCTGCTGGTGCGCGGCGTGCGCCACGTGCCCTACGCGCGCATCCAGAACCTCGACACCGTGCAGGGGCCGCTGCACCGCCTGCTGGGCGTGGTCGAGGTGCGCCTCGAGACGGCCGCGGGCAGCGAGCCGGAAGCCGTGTTCCGCGTGATCACGAGCGCGCAGCTGGCCGAGCTGCGCACGCGCGTCTTCGGCGCCTCCCGGCCGGAGCGTTCGGCCGACGACGCCTTCGCGCGCGAGCAGCCCTTCTTCCGCATGTCGGTGGGCGATGTGCTGTTGTTCGGGTTGCTGTCGCAGCGCGGGCTGGTGCTGGCCGGCGGCGTGCTGGTGGCGTTGCGCGAGCTCGTGCCGCGGGAACGGCTCGAGCAGCACTTCGACGTCGGGTTCGAGCTGGTCTCGCGCGAGGCCGGAGCGCTCGGCGCGTGGAGCTGGCTCGTGCTCGCGCTCCTCGTCCTCGGCCTGTTGCAGCTGGGCTCGATGCTGTGGGCCGTCCTCACGCTGCACGGCTTCCGCATCCAGCGTCAGGGCGAGGACCTGCGCACGACCTGCGGGCTCTTGACGCGCCAGAGCGCCTCCCTGCCGCGCTCGCGCGTGCAGTTCCTGGACGTGCGGCAGGGTCTGGCGCAGCGGCTGTTCGCGCGCGTCTCGCTGCGCGCGCTCAGCGCCGGGGCCGATTCGACGCGCGAGTCGCAGGTGACGCGCAAGTGGCTCGTGCCGTCGTGCCGGCGCAGCGAACTGCCCGCGATCCTGGCCGAGGTGCAGCCGGAGGCGAGCTTCGAGGGCGCGTCGTGGTGCGCGGTGCACCCACGCGCGTGGCGGCGTCTGTTCTGGCGCTGGACGCTGCGCCTGCAGGCGCTCGCGCTCGGGCTGGGCTTCGTGGCGTGGTGGCTGGGGCTGGCCGCCTCGGTGCTCGGCCTGGCGCTGGCGCTCGTGTTCGCCCGGCGGCGCGCGCGTGAGCTCGGTTGGGCGCTCGGCGCGCGCGCGGTCTTCCTGCGCGACGGCTTGTTCGCCCGGCGCCTGGCCTGCGTGCGCTTCGAGAAGATCCAGACCGTGCGTCTGGCGCGCACGCCCTTCGACCGGCGCGCGCGGATGGCGCGCGTCTCGATCGACACGGCTGGCGCGGCGGGCGCGGGGCTGCGCTTCGAGGTCCCGTACCTCGGCCTCGGGGCGGCGCGGCGGCTCGCGCGCCGGCTGCAGGCCGAGGCCGCGGCCGTGGATTTCCGCTGGTAGCTCCCGGTACTAGACCGCGGCCGGCGTGCTCTCGTGGATCCACTTGTGGATCTTGGCGCGCAGCTCCTCGAGCTTGACCGGCTTGGGCAGGTAGTCGTCGAAGCCGGCCTGCTGGGCCTCCTTGCGGTGCTCCTCGAGGACGTTGGCCGTCAGCGCCACGATCGGCACGTGCGTGCCGCGCAGGCCCTCGAACTTGCGGATAGCGAGCGTGGCCTCGAGCCCGTCCATGACGGGCATCTGCACGTCCATCAGCACCAGGTCGAAGTCGCGCCGCTTCAGGGCTTCCAGGGCCTCCTCGCCGTTGGCGGCGACCTCCCAGGCGATCCCGAGCTTCTCGAGGAAGCGCGTGGTGATGCGCTGGTTGACCGGATGGTCCTCGGCCACGAGCACGCACAGGTCGGGGCGCATGGAAGGCTTCGGGTCGTCGGCGAGCTCGGGGTCGGCGCGGCTCGGCAGCGGGCCGCGCAGGAGCTCGGCGATGCACCAGAAGAGCTCGCTGCGCTTGACCGGCTTGGCCAGGGCCGCCTTGCGTCCGGCCCACTTGACGTTGGCCGCGGCCGAGAGCTGGTTGACCGGCGCCAGCACCACCATCGGGGCCGTGCCGAGCTTTTCGGCTCCGATGATCTCGAGCGCCTCGAAGGCGCCGGCCAGGCGCAGGTCCACCAGCATCAGGTCGAAGGGCCGCTGGGCGTTGGCGCCCTCCAGGAGCAGCATGCGCGCTCCCGGGGCATCGGGCGTGACCTCCACGAAGTTGCCCTCCTGCAGCAGCTTCGCCAGGGCCGCGCTGCTGGTCGGGCTGGGATCGGCCACCAGCACGCGCAGCGAGCGCGGCGCGGCCACGCTCTCCACTTCCTGGGGCGTGACCTCGATCGGGAGCTGCAGCTTGAGGCCGAAGGTCGAGCCCACGCCCTCCTCGGTCTTGACGAACATGGTGCCGCCCATGGCTTCCACGATCTGCTTGGAGATCGCCAGGCCGAGTCCCGTGCCGCCGTACTTGCGCGTGCGCGAGGCATCCACCTGCGAGAAGGACTGGAACAGGCGGTCGATGCGGTCCTGGGGGATGCCGATGCCGGTGTCCTGCACCTCGAAGCGGATGCGCACGCGCTCGTTGGCCATGTCCTCGAGCTGGATGCGCAGCACGATCTCGCCCTTGGCGGTGAACTTGAGCGCGTTGCTGAGCAGGTTGAGCAGCACCTGGCGCAGGCGCGAGGGATCGCCCTCGAGCGAGCTCGGCAGACGTTCGTCGATCTCCAGGCACAGCTCGAGCTTCTTCTCGGCCGCCACGATCGAGACCGTGTCCAGGCACTCGTGCACGACCTTGGCGGGCGAGAACGGGATGCGCTCGATCTCGTAGCGCCCGGCCTCGCCCTTGGAGAAGTCGAGGATGTCGTTGATGACCGAGAGCAGGCCCTCGGCCGACTTGTGGATCGTGCGCGCGAACTCGGTCTGCTCGAGCGACAGCGAGGTGTCGAGCAGGAGCTGCGTCATGCCCAGCACTCCGTTGATCGGCGTGCGGATCTCGTGGCTCATGGTCGCGAGGAACTGCGACTTGGCCACGCGCGCGGCCTCGGCCCGCTTGACCTCGGCCTTGAGCTGCTGATCGCGCATCTCGATTTGCGTGATCATGTGGTTGAAGGTGTCCACCAGGATCCCGATCTCGTCGTCCGAGCGGCGCACGGCACGGATCGAATAGTCCTTGCGCTTCGAGATGGCGTTGGCCGCGTGCGCGAGGTCCAGCAGCTGGTCCGAGAAGCGGTGGTGGATGCGCCGCCCCAGGGCCAGCGTGATCAGGGCCGAGACCCCGGCCAGGGCCAGGAAGATGCTGGCGTGGATGCGCAGGCGCGCGAACAGCGGCTCGGCCGCGGCCGTGACCTCGACCGTGCCCAGCGCGCGGCCGGCGCGGAAGACCTCGATGCGCGCCGAGGGGTGCAGGAAGCGCGCGAGGAGCGTGCCCTCGCGGTCGTCCCGGTTGTAGCTGGCGATGACCTTGTTCTGCGGGTCGTAGAGACGCGCGGCGCGGATCGTCTCGTCGTTGGCCAGTTCCTGGCTCCAGGTGCCGTCCTGGGTCGGATCGTTGCCCGGCGTTTCCCAGCGCTGTGCGATCGCGTCGGAGCGCCACACGCAGCGCTCCTTCAGGGTCGAGCGCAGGTTCCACAGGTCACCCGCCGAGTAGGTGAGCGCCGCGACGCACAGGCTCGCGAGTCCCACCGACATGAGGGACACGGTGAGCTTCCTGCGCAGCGTGAAGTGCGTCTTGGACGAGCGCGCGCCGGTGGCCTTGCTCGTCGGACGCTCGTCGGAAGCCGGCAGGGGGGCAGGGGGCGAGGGGGGCAAGCGCCTCCCTGATCGGATGTTCCGCGTCCAGCGATGAAGGGCAGAGTCCAGGAGCTGGCTTGCGGGTGGGCCGGGCTCTTTGCCGACCTCGGGCTCAGGAATCGTCCGCTCGCCTTCCGATGGGCTCCAGCATGCAGCCCCCCCGGACTTCGGCGGTCAGCGAGCGCCGCGCCGCCACGCGTCAGCGTGTTGCCTACCGACTCGACGTCCTGGCGGGGGACGGCCATTCCGGGTGCCTGCTCGACATCTCGAGCTCGGGCATGCGCGTGCGCTTCAAGCCCGGCGTGGACGTCGGCCTGATCGAGAGAGTGTGCATCGAGTTCCCGCGCTGGCTCGAGCTGGGCGCGAGCCTGGAGGTCGGGGGTCGCTTCGTGTGGGTGCGCAAGACCGCCTCGGGCGCACCCGAGGCCGGCTTCGCCTTCGGCCCGCTCTCGCGCAAGGTGCAGGGCGTGCTCGAGGTCCTGGTGCAGCGTCTCTCGGAGGCCTTGTCCGAGGACCAGGCCGACGCGGACCCGCGCTAGAGCCGCTCGATTCTCGGCTCCCGCGGGCAGCCCCGTTCTCCCGGCGTAAGGCCGTCCTTTTCCTGATCCTTTCGCGCTCCCGGAGGGCAACACCTTCGCGCGGAGGCCCGCGGCGAATAGTCTAGTGGCCGGTTCCAGGACGACCCTGCTACCCGCCTCCACCGGACTCCATCGCCATGATCGTCGCGTTCTTGTTGAGCGTCCTTCCCAGTCCCGCCGTGTCCTGTGCGCCGACCGTGGCCCTGCTCCAGGAAGCGGGCGACGCCGAGGTCGATGCGAAGATCGCCGCGGCCGGCAACGACGTCGCCAAGCTGCTCGAGGTCGCCAAGGCGTTCTCGGCCGAGAGCAAGGACGACGCCGCCAAGAAGGCCTACAAGAAGATCGTCGAGGTCGACCCCAAGCACGAGGAAGCCCACAAGGCCCTGCGCCACCACTTCTACGACAACAAGTGGTTCGAGAGCTACGCCGAGCTCTCCAAGTACCGGCGCGAAGAGACCTCGAAGATGAAGGAAAAGGGCCTCGTCCGCTACAAGGACGAGTGGGTGCCCGAGGGCGATCTGCCCTACCTCAACATGGGCTGGACCAAGGACGCGAAGGGCAAGTACGTCAACCCGGTCGAGGTCGCGCGCGCCAAGCAGATCGAGGAGTGGAAGGCCGCGGGCTACGAGTACCGCGTCGACGACTCGAGCTGGATCGCGCCGGCCGACAAGGCCCAGTGGGCGGCCGGCCTGTGGAAGTGCGGCGACCAGTGGCTCGACATGGCCAAGGCGGACGAGTTCCACTCGCAGATCAACCAGCCCTGGCAGAAGGAGGGCGAGCACTTCGTCTGCTGGGCGACCTGCGACTGGGACGGCGCGAACCGCGCCACCTGGTACGCCGACCAGACCTATCCGGATCTCGTGCGCCTGTTCGGGCTGCAGCCCGCCAGGAAGCCGATGTTCGTCGTGCTGAACAGCCTGGACCAGTACAACCAGGCCGCTGGCGGTCAGCCGCCGCTCCTGCCCGAGAGCGAGGGCTTTTCCTCGGTGCGCGGCGGGTACTTCGCCGACCTCTTCTTCGATCCGACCGTGCTGCCGCCGAATCCGCCGCAGTACCTCGGATGTGGCGTCACCTACTGGGACCGCAAGGACGCGAAGCTCAAGATGTGGGGCCCGCCCTGGTCGCGCTGGGCCGCGGCGCAGAGCTTCGTGGACGCCATCGATCCGTCCTGGCTGGCCATCAGCGAGCAGGTCGCCGCCGCCACCAGCGGCGGGACGCCGCCCAACCCGGGCGCCTTCTGGGCCGAGAAGAAGATCCCGCGCTGGATGCGCTACGGTGCGGCTGCCTATGCCGAGCGCTTCGGCAAGATCCCCGACCCCGGCGACGGCGGCAACCCCTGGGAGCTGCGCGAGTTCGCCTTCGGCGAGCTGAAGAAGGCCGGCACGTTGCACAAGCTCGAGGACGTGTTCGCGTTCGGGATCGACCTCAACGACCTGGAGAACTCCGAGCGCCTGTATCAGGAGACCGGGCTGGTGGTCTCCTTCCTGCTGGACGGCGCGGACGGCGACAAGAAGCTGCGGGAGAAGCACGCGGCCTTCAAGGCGGCGCTGAAGTCCGAGGACAAGGACAAGGCCAAGAAGCTGGCCGACGCGATCGAGGGGCTCCAGAAGGAGCTCATCAAGAACGAGAAGGACATCAAGAAGTTCGCCGGGCTGTAGGCGCGCTTCCGGACCCACGCGGGCCGCGTTCCTCGTCGGAGGAGCGCGGCCCGTGCTCTTCGGGGCGAGCGCTGCGGCATACTGCCTCCGTGACGCAGGCGGTCGATCTGCTGGTGGTGGGCGCAGGTCCCGGGGGCTCGAGCGCGGCCGCGGCCGCCCTGGGCTCCGGGCTGACGGTGGTCCAGCTCGACTCGGCGCGCTTCCCGCGCGTCAAGCCGTGCGCGGGCGGGCTCACGCCCAAGGCGCTGCGCGCGCTGCCGCTGGCGCCCGAGCCCTCGCTGTGCGGGGAGGCGAGCGAGTTCGAGTTCAACGCCTGGCGTGGAGCCCGGACGGTGTTCTCGTTCCGTTCCACCCTGCTGGCCATGGTGCGGCGACCCGAGCTCGACAATCGCCTGGTAGAGGAGAATCGCCGCCGGCCGGGCTTCGTCCTCTACGATGGCGAAGCCGTGCGCGCGATCGAGTGGCGCGCGCCGCACTTCCGGGTGCGCACCGAGCGTCGTGAGCTCACGGCGCGCCAGCTGGTCGGTGCGGACGGCGCCAACGGCCTCGTCGATCGCGTGTTCCGCGTGGGCGCGCCGCGCGGGCGGGCGCTGGCGGTCGAGCTGGTGCTGGCGCGCAGCGCGCTCCTGAACGACCCGGTGCCGCGGCCGTGCTTCGACTTCGGGGCCGTGCCGCGCGGCTACGGCTGGGTCTTCCCGAAGGAGGCCGAGCTCTCGGTCGGCCTGTACACGCTGGCGCGCGGGCTGAAGGACCTGCGCGCGCGTCTGGCCGGGTATCTCTCGGCCAAGGGCTTCCGCTGGCGCGGGGATCCGCTGGCGAGCTTCGAGGCCCACACCATCCCGCTCGGCGGCGATCGACTGCGCGACCCGGGCCTGCCGCTGTACCTGGTGGGCGACGCCGCCGCCCTGGCCGACGCGCTGACGGGCGAGGGCATCTACCACGCGCTCGAGAGCGGCCGGATCGCGGGCGAGCTGGCGGCGGAGGTGGCGCGCGGCTCGGCCGTGCCGGGTGACTACCGGCGTCGGCTCGAGCGCCCGGTCCTGCGGGACACGCGCTGGAGCTGGCGCCTGTCCGGACTCTTCTACCGCCAGCCGGCCCTGGCGCTGGCCGTCCTGCGGCGCTCGCTCCTGTGGCGACCGCTCGTGCACGGCACGGGCAGCGGCGCCACCTTCAGCGCCTGCCTCGCAGAGGCGCCGCGCCTGTGGCTCGCCTCGTTGCGCCAGGCGAGTGCGCGGCGTTCGACCCGCCGCTCGGGAAGCGAGGAAACGCGAGGAGCCCTGGCTCGACGCCAGGGCTCCTCGTGAGCACTCCCTCGGCGGCCGAGGGCGAGCGGCTGGTCTAGCGCCAGGCGCCCGAGATCCAGGCGAAGCCGTGCAGGTGCGCGACCCAGTGGCCCGGCACCCACACCACGTCGGCGCGCGGCGGCAGGGCATAGTGCCCGCCGTTCCACACCCACTGACCGCCGCGGCGCGTGTGCTGGCCGGCGATCCACACGTGCGCCGAGCTCGGCGCGCTCGGCCGCGATTCGACCAGCGCCGGCGGCGCGCTGGGCGCCTCCTCGCCCTCGAAGTACTCGGGCTCGTGGTCGGACGAGCGCAGCGCCTCGGCCTGCGCGTGGGTGAGATCGGCCTCGGCCTCGGCCTTCACGGCCAGGGCGTGCTGGTGGCGCACGCGCTGCGTGTGCAGGCAGGACGAAGTCGACAGAGCGAGCACGGCGGCCAAGGCCAGCCCCGCGCTCCTGAACATGGTGGACCGGTTCGTGAACATGGATTCCCCTTCCCAGATGCGCGTCCGTGAGGACGCCGGACGAATGAATCCCCGCCCAATCGGTCGCGTTCGAACCCGATCTTGACCCGAAGCGAACCTCCCCGGGTTGCCGGAAAGAAAGTCGCGAGCCCAGGCCTAGGACGCCGCGCGCCGCGGTTCCCCGAACGCTCTAGACCTTCTTGGCCGGCGCCGCGCCGCGGAACATCAGGAAGCCGAGCAGCGCGAGCAGTGCGATCCCGAAGACGTCGGTCGCGTGCGGGAACAACCAGCCGTCCATCTGCTGCAGCTGCGAGAGCCAAGCGATGGGCGGGTAGAAGCCGTTCTGCTTGTCGTATCCCGGCAGGAAGGTCAGCGTCGCGGCCAGGATGCCGAGGATCGCCGCGCCGGCGATCAGGCCGGAGGAGTACAGCGTGCCCTCGGGCTCGTCCTCGGCGTCGGGCGCGCGCTTGTAGAGCTTGTCGGCGAGCTTGCGCACGGCGCCGCCCAGGAACACGGGCATGGTCGAGGCCAGCGGCAGGTACACGCCGACCGCGAAGGTCAGCGAGCGCACGCCCAGGAGCTCCATGAACACCGCGATCGCCACGCCGAGCAGGATCAGGTCCCACGGCAGGCGGTGCGTGAGCAGGCCGTCGATCACGGTCGCCATGAGCTTGGCCTGCGGCGCGCGCAGCTTGCCGGCGCCGATGCCGTCCTCGCGCAGGTAGCGGGCCTCGTTCGTGGCGGGGTCGACCAGGTAGATGCCCTCGGGCTGGCCGGGCGGGAGCTCCTCGGCCAAGAGCTTCACGAAGGCGTAGCTCTGCCCGTCCTCGACGCTGGACACGGGCGTGGCCGCCTGGACGCGCTCGGGCGCGACGGCGAAGGCGGCCACGGCCTTCTCGGTCGTCTCCGAGAGGTTGAGCAGGTACGCGGTCCAGCCCACGGCCAGCACCGAGGTCAGCACGCCGATCAGGAGCGCGCCCTGCTGCTTGACCGGCGTGGCGCCGAGCAGGAAGCCGGTCTTCAGGTCCTGCGAGCACGTGCCGGCGTTGCTGATGGCGATGCACACGACCGCGCCGATCATCAGCGCGAGCTTGGCGTAGGCCGAGCCCTCCCAGCCGACCAGCAGGAACGCGCCGCAGGTCGCCATCAGCACGCCGATGGTCATGCCGCTGAGCGGGCACGACGAGCTCCCGACCTCGCCCGTGATGCGCGAGGACACGACCGAGAACAGGAAGCCGAGCACCAGGATCAGCACCGCGCCCATCAGGTTCATGCCGAAGGCCGGCACGGCCCACACGAAGGCCACGATGGCGAGCGCGCCGACGATCAGCACCGGCGTGGGTGTGTCGCGTTCCGTGCGCAGCGTCGAGGCCCCGCCCGCATCGCCGCCCGTCAGGCTCCTGGCCGAGGCCGAGAGCGCCGAGAGGATCGAGGGGAAGGCGCGCGCCAGCGCGAACATCCCGCCCGCCGCCACCGCGCCGGCACCGATGTGGCGCACGTAGCTGTTCCAGATGTCGCCCGGCGCCATGTCCTTGACCAGGATCGTGGCGGGCGCGAGCGGCACGGCGAGTCCGTCGCCGAACAGCGCGATCATCGGGATCAGGATGAAGCTCGCCATCAGGCTCCCGGCCACCATCATCGTGCTGGTGCGGTAGCCGATGATGTAGCCCACGCCCAGCAGCGCGGGCTCGAAGTCGCACTCGACCGAGGCGCCGCGGAACCTGTGGAACTCGTAGGCGAAGGTGCCCTTCACGCCGCCCAGCAGCGCCTTGAAGGCCTGGTAGCCCGCGCCCAGCCCCAGGCCGACGAAGACCTTCCTGGCCGAGGTGCCGCCCTTCTCGCCGGCCTGGATGATCTCGGCGCAGGCCTTGCCCTCCGGGTAGCGCAGCTGGCCGTGCTCCTTGACGATCAGGTAGCGCCGCAGCGGCACCATCATCAGCACGCCCAGCATCCCGCCCGTGAGCGCGATCAGCGTGGTCAGCCCGACCTCGAGCGGGTACCCGAGGAAGATCAGGGCCGGCACGCTGAACACCACCGCCGCCGCGACCGACTCGCCGGCCGAACCGGCGGTCTGCACGATGTTGTGCTCGAGCACCGCGCGCTCGCCGCGCCGGCGCTTGATGGCCCAGGCCGCCAGCACCGCGATCGGGACCGAGGCCGAGGTCGTCAGCCCGACGCGCAGCGCCAGGTACGTCGAGGCCGCGCCGAACACGATCCCGAGGATCGAGCCGAGCACGAGCGCGCGCAGCGTGAGCTCGGGCGGGTTCTCGGCGGGGGAGATGTAGGGCTGGAACTGGGCAGCGTCCGCGCCGGCCATGGGATCAGCCCTGGCCCATCTGCATCTTCTTCATGCCCATGCGCACGAGCACGATGCCCATGATCACGTAGGGGATCAGAGCCAGGAGGTTGCCGTCGAGGCCGATGGCCTCCTGGAAGGATTCGCCGATGTGCTGGGTATCGGTCAAGAGGTCGCTGGCACCGCTCTTCGTCTGGATCGCCTTGAGCACGCTCGAGGCCACTCCGGTCAGGGTGCCTCCGGCCACCAGGCCCGTGGCGAACAGCATCCCGGGCGAGAGCTCGCTCTCGTCCTTGTCGCCGCGCAGCTTGTCCGCCAGCCAGCGCAGCGCGCCGCCCAGGAAGATCGGCAGCGTGGTGCCGATCGGCAGGTATGCGCCGACCGCCCAGGCGAGCGGCGAGACACCGCACAGGTACACCATCAGCGACAGGCCCGCGCCCACCAGGATGTAGCCCCACGGCAGGTTCTGGGCCATCACGCCCTTGATCACCGTGGCCATCAGGGTCGCCTGCGGCGCCGGGAACTTGTCCGAACCGATGGTGAAGGAGCTGTGCAGGAATTTGAGCGTGAGCCCGATCACCAGCGTGCTCACGAGCACTCCGATCACGAGTCCGATCTGCTGGCGGATCGGCGTCGCACCCACCAGATAGCCCGTCTTCAGGTCCTGGCTGGTCGCGCCGGCGTTGGCCGCGGCGATGCACACGATCGCTCCGACCGACAGCGCGATCGGCTGGTACGCGTCGCCGTTCATGCCCAGCGACAAGAACACCAGCGCCGTGCCCAGCAGGGTCGCGATGGTCATACCCGAGATCGGGTTCGAGGAGGACCCGATCAGGCCCACGATGCGTGACGAGACGGTCACGAACAGGAAGCCGAAGACCAGCATCAGGACGGCCATCACGAGCTTGCCCGTGAGGGCCCCCGGGATGATCGGCAGCACCGCCAGGATGCCGGCCAGTCCCAGCGCGCCCATCGCCACCCACGAGATCGGGATGTCGCGCTCCAGGCGGCTCACGTTGGCCGAACCGCCACCCTTGCCCAGCGCCGCGACCGACTCCTTCAGCGAGCGCACGATCGTCGGCATCGTGCGGATCAGGGTGATGATGCCGGCCATCGTCACCGCGCCGGCGCCGATGTAGCGCGTGTAGGCCTCTTTGTAGCGCGAGACCGTGCCCATGCCGTCGACGGCCGCCTGGGTGTAGCCGAGCTTCAGGAGAGCCGCGACCACCTGCTCGTCGACCAGCACGAGCGACAGCATCGGGATCAGGACCAGGTAGGTCAGGATCGAGCCCGAGACCATGATCCCGCCCACGCGCGGGCCGAGGATGTAGCCGACGCCCAGGTACTCGGGCGAGACTTCGTTCGAGATCGTGGCGTTGGGGAGCGTGGCTGTCTTGGAGCTCACCCACGTGACCGCCTCGTGCCACAGCGCGAAGACCGAGTTCAGCAGCTTGTAGGCCGCAGCCAGGCCAACTCCGCCGAACACGAGGCCCGCCATGCGTCCGCCCTTCTCGCCGGCGATCAGCACGTCCGCGCAGGCCGTGCCCTCCGGATAGGGGAGCGTGCCGTGCTCGGCAACGATCAGCGAGCGCCGCAGCGGCACCATGAACAGCACCCCGAGGATCCCGCCACAGGCCGCCAGGGTCATGATCTGGACGTACTGGAAGTACTTCTCGCCCTCCGCGCCCGGCGACAGGAACAGGAGCGCGGGGATGGTGAAGGCCACGCCGGCCGCCACCGACTCCCCGGCCGAGCCGATCGTCTGCACGATGTTGTTCTCGAGGATCGTGGCGCGCCCGAACAGGCGCAGCACCGAGATCGAGAGCACCGCGATCGGGATCGAAGCCGAGACCGTGAGTCCGGCCTTCAGCGCCAGGTACACCGTCGAGGCCCCGAACAGGATCCCGAAGAGCGCGCCGAAGACGATCGCCTTCGGGGTGAACTCGGGGATGTCCTGCTCGGCCGGGACGAACGGCTTGTGCTCGCCGGCCGGCTTGGCGGCGGCGGGCTTGTCTTGCGCGTGACCCAAGGGGTTCCTCCGCAGGGCCGCAGGGGAGCGGGTTGGAGACGTCGGGACGGCCGGGCTCGCGTCGCGCGGGCCTGCGGCGGGATGGCGGCGGGATTGTATGGGCACGCTTCGCGCGCTGACAAGGCGAGGCGGTGGGGGGTGCGAAAAGACGCCGTAGAATCGCGCTCGCTGGCGGCTGTCGAATCGCGCCAGCGCCGGATCGTTGCCCTGGACGGCTCCGGCGTGGCACCGCTCGAGGGCGGCTGGAACGCCGTCCACGAGAAGGCCCTGGCCCGAGTGCTCAGGGCACGAGCTGCTCGGCCCGCAACAGCGCGTAGACCGGCGTCGTGTCGAATGCCGCCCGCGGCGCGTCCGCACCGGCTTCGTCGAGGGCCTCGCCCGCGACCGTCAGCTTGCCCACCGCCGCGCACGTCTCCAGACGGTCGAGGGCCACGCGCACGCTCAACGCGCCGCCCTCGAGCCCGGCCTCGAGCACGCCCGCGAGCTTCTCGAGCGCTGCCAGCACGCGCTTGCGCACCTTCTCGTCGGGCGTCGCCGCCAGCGTCCAGCGGAAGGTCTCCTCCACGACCCGACCGAGCCTGGCCCCGCCGTAGGGTGCATAGAGCTTGGCGTAGCGATCGACCAGCTGCGCGGCCTTCAGCTTGCCGGGCGAACCGTAGAACTGGCTCCACTTGCCGCGCGCGTCGTACCAGACGATGTCGCCCGACATGCCCATCACGAAGTCGCGCTTGGTCACGCCCAGGCCCTCCAGGCCGAAGGCGTGGTCGTCGCCCTCGCGCCCGTCGAAGGCGATGCACACCAGCGGCTCGGCCGCGCCGCCGCCCTTGCGCAGGGCCGCGGCGAGCTTCTTCGGGCCGACCTCGGGCGGCGCGCGCAGCGCGAGGAAGGCGTGTCCCGGGCGCCCCGCGCTGGTGCGCGGGCCGTAGGCGAGCTCGGCCCCGAGCTCGGCCAGCGCCGCATTCACCTTGGCCAGTTCGGGCGCGTCGGTCTCGAGGTGGAAGAAGCGCACCACCGCGGCGCTCGGCGTGCAGGGATAGAGCTCGCTTGCGCCGCCGTTCGGTCCTCCCTGCAGCATCGCGGCCGCCAAGACGACCAGGGTGGGGCGGGACCGCACCCCTCCAGTCTAGCGCCCTCGGCGGGGCGGCCGCCGGCCGCCGCTCAGCGCACGCGCAGGCGCAGGAGATCGGCCTTGAGGATCCCGCTCGAGCCCGCGTTGGTGGTCGTGAGGCGCAGGTAGAAGGTGCCCTCCTCGTCGCGGTAGCGGTTCGGATCCCCGGGCACGTCCAGCTCGAGCGTCTGCCAGGAGCTGGTGGGGGCGGCCGCCGAGGCGAGCGTCACCCACGCGCCATACGGGTAGCTGGCCGTGCTCCAGTCGTACAGCTCGAGCTTCTCGAGCGGTGCCGCGCCCATGGCGTCGTAGTCGCGCCGGAACTCGAGCGTCAGGCGGCGGATGTCCGCCACGTGCACGCCGCGCACCGCGAACTCGCAGGTGATGCGCGAGCTCGTGTCACGCGTGCAGGTGAAGGGCACGAGATCGGTGCTGTGCAGCTCGAACCAGCCGCCCGAGGCCTGCGAGCCGAGCGTGTCCTCGGTGCAGGCGTCGGTCGCGGCGTAGACCCAGCCCGGTCCGTCGTCCCAGTTCCAGCTCTGTACCAGCGCGCCGTTGCGGCGCAGCTGGGCGAGACCGCCCTGGACGGGGCCGATCGCGCGCAGTCCGTGGCGCTCCTGCGCCAGGAGCGTGAGCGCGCGCGTCCCGCACCAGTACTCGAGCGTGTTCGGCGCTTCGAGCCCGATCCCGGCGATCTCCAGCGGGACCCAGCCGCGCTTGGAGCCGAGCCCGAGCGCGAAGCCAACGGTCGAGAAGCCCCGCCCGCCGCAGGGCGCCGCGTACCACATGCGCGCCGGCACGGAGCCGCTCGTCACTCCGAGGATGCGATCCAGGGCCGCGTCCGCGTCGACGCGACCGTAGTTGCACCAGCGCCCGTACGGGGCCTGCACCAGCGGTGCGCACGCGTCCTCGATGGCCGCGCGCACGCGTGCGGCGGTGGCCGTCGGATCGGCGCTGAAGAGCAAGGCCGCGATGCCGGCCACCTGCGGGGCTGCGCCGGAGGTGCCGACGAAGCCCGAGGTGTAGCTGCCGAAGGGGCTGGTGGTGGCCAGGTTCCAGCCGGGGGCGGCCACGTTCACCCAGCTGCCCCAGTTGCTGAAGAAGGCGCGCGCGTCGAGGGTGTTCAGGGTCGCGCCGACCGAGAGCGTCTGCGGATAGGCGGCCGGATAGCTCGGCAGGACGCTGTTCTCGTTGCCGGCCGCGACCACCGGCAGGACACCCTGGGCGGCGCAGTAGGCGATGGCGTCGCGCTCGGCCGGCACGACCTCGTCCGAGAAGAAGCTCAGCGACAGCACCGGGAAGCCCATGTCGGCGCAGTACACGAGGGCCGGGACGTTGGCCGAGGCGTAGAAGTGTCCGTTGCTGAGCGCGGCCTTGATCACGGCCAGCTTGCAGCCCGGCGCCACGCCGCTGATGCCCAGCGCGTTGCCCTGCACCGCGGCGACGATTCCCGCGCAGGCCGTGCCGTGGCCGTTGTCGTCGCTGGGGTCCGGATCGAGGTAGGCGAAGTCGTAGCCGTGCACGTCGTCGACGTAGCCGTTCTCGTCGTCGTCGATGCCGTTGCCCGGGATCTCGCCGGGGTTGGTCCACAGGTTGGCCGCGAGATCCGGGTGCACGAGATCCACGCCCGTGTCGATCAAGGCCACGACCACGCTAGGGTCGCCCCGCTCCAGGTCCCAGGCGGCGGGCGCGCGGATCTGTCCCAGATACCACTGGCTCGCGAACAGGGGGTCGTTCGGGATCTGGGCCAGCGCGCGCGGAGTGTCGTGGCACACCTCGAGCACGGCCGGGAGGCTCGCGAGGAGCGCGCGGCTCTCCTCGCGCTTGCCGAGCGGAACCTCGAACGCGCGCCAGCCGATCTGCGGCAGGTTCCACAGTTCCTTCAGCTCGAGCTCCGGACACAACTCGGCCGCGGGCACGCGCTCGAAGCGCGCATCGATGCGCACCAGCAGGCGCTGCGGGTGCGCACCCGCGGGACCGGCCTCCGTCGGCTCACCCGACGAGAGGGCGAGCAGGAAGCCGGTGAGGAGGAGCATGGGGAAGCCCTGGCGATCGCGCTGCGGGACCTGGCGGTGCGACGCCCAGGGTACCAGCGTGGGCGATGGGCCGGGGGAGCCGGACCGGAACCCCGGTGGGGCGAGCGCTGGCGGCCGGGGGGACGGGGGGCGCCTCGGGCGGCCCGGGGGGCTAGTTCTTCTTCGCCGGTGCCTCGGGTGCCGGCACGGGCTCCTCGAAGTTGGCCAGGAAGGCCGTGATCTCGGCCTGCGCCTGGTCGAGCTCGACCACCAGCGCCTTGAACTCGGTGTCGAAGTCCTTGTAGGTGTCCTGCAGCGTGGCGATGGCGCGCGCGTTGAGGTTGTGGTGGAAGAAGAGCGCGTAGTCCGCGAGCTTCTTCTGCACCGGCTCGCCGCGCGAGCGCACGCGCTCGAGCGCATCCAGCACGCGCTGTGCGCGGGCCTGCGTGTCGAGCAGCATGGCCTCGCTCTTCTTGCGCAGCATGTCCCCGGAGAAGCGCGCCAGCTCCGCGTTCCAGCCCGCGAACAGCGTCTCGGCCTCCGCGCGGATCGACTCGATGCGCTCGGCCAGGTCCTCGCCGCGCTCCTGGCAGGCCTCGATCGAGTCCGCGAAGTCGTCGCTGAGGTCCTCCAGCTCGACCGCCTGCGGCGCCGTCAGGCGCTGGTAGAGCCGGAAGGCCAGGGCGTAGTCCGCGCGCGCCTTGGTGCCCTCGCCCTGGGCTCCGCGTACGCGCTCGACCAGGTCTTCCTGCGGGGCGTGGACGCCGCCGAAGAGCAGGAACGAGGACCGGCGGCCGCCGGACAGGCACGACGCGGTCAGGCTGGCGAACAGGATGAGCGCGGTGGCGCGACGAGCACGAGACAGCATGTGGATTCCTCTCCCTGGGAACGCGCTAGGGCTCGGTCACGTGGCGTGCGCGACTTGAGTCGCGCGGCGAAAAGAGCCGCGGCCGGGAGGCTCAGGCCCTGCGCGCGCCGCTCGAACGCGGTCCGAACGCGAACGCCGCCCACAGCGTGAGCGGCACCAGATAGTTGGTGAAGGCCTCGCCGAACACGAAGTGCCAGCCGAGGTGCAGCATGCGTTGCGTGGTCGGCCCGAGGGCCACCAGCGGCGTCCCGTCCACGTTGCACTTGCTGTAGCAGTAGAAGACCGCCACGCAACAGCGCAGCGCGAAGAACAGGTGCAGGAGCGCGAGCGCCCCGGCCAGGCGCCAGCGGCGCGTGCGCCAGGCGAGCGGCGTCGCGGCCACGAACAGCGCCAAGAGGACCGAGGTCGGCACCCAGGCGTGGAAGTAGCTGCTGGCGCCGAAGCTCGCGTCCGGCCCGGCGAGTTCGCGGTGGCGCAGGTACACGACCGTGTCCATGTTCGGGAGGCTTGCGCCCAGCAGTCCGCCCGAGCCGGCCTCGAACACGGCATCGATCGGGCCGGGCAGGGGGTCGACGAGGCCGACGGCGAACTGGCCCAGGCTGCGGAAGAGCGGCGCGTAGCCGGGGCTCAGCAGCGGCCAGGCGGCCAGGAGAGCGAGGTGCACGGCGAGCGCGAGCAGGGCGCGCTTCCACGGGCCACGGGCGTCCACGTCACCGCCGCGCCCACAGCGCCCAGGAGAACAGCAGGAACAGCGCGGCGGCCACGAAGACTCCGGGCAGCACCTGCAGGTGGATCAGCTTGAAGTGTTGCGGGTGGTGCACGCCGGTCCACAGCAGGGCCGCGATCCGCAGCAGGTTGAGGGCCAGCAGGCTCGCCACGCCCACCAGCGCGCCGATCCACTTGTGCGCGCGACGGGCGGGGAAGGCCAGCACGCCGGCGAGCAGCACGGCGCTGGCCTGGTAGCCGTCGCAACCCGGTCGCACGTGGATGCTGTAGCTCGGCGTCACGAGGTAGGCCCCCTTCGCTTCCAGCACCTCGAAGAAGGGCGCCATCAGCCCGGCCGCGAGGCGCGCGTTCCACTCGGCGTAGGGCACGAACCAGCTCGGGTGCCACAGCACCAGGTAGACGAACGCCTCCAGCACCAGGAACCCCAGGGCGAAGCGCAGCGCGAAGGCGCGCAGCTCCGGCGAGCGGGGGGCGGCTCCCTCGCGGGCGGGCCTGGCCGGGCCTGGTTCGTGGGGGGTCATGCCGGATCGCTGCGGGCGCACACCCTGACCCTCACGTCGGCTGCCCCAAAAGCGGGCCGGCGGCGTAGGCTTGTCGGTGCGGCGGCACCAGCTTCCGCGCTCTCTTCCCCCAACGCCAGGTCATGCGAGGAAAACAATGAAGTCCGGTTGGCTCACGGCCCTGTTCCTTGGAGCGGTCGGTCTGCTCTCCCTTGCGAGTCCGGCTTCGGCCGACACGCACACCTACTTGGTCAATCTCAGCGGCGCCGAGGAGGTCCCGCCCGTCGTCACCGCCGGCACGGGCCAATGCGTCGTGCAGCTCAACGACGTCAGCGGCGCGGTCACGCTCAACGGCACGTTCTCCGGTCTCACCAGCAACGCCACCGCGGCCCACATCCACGGCCCGGCGCCGGTCGGCACGAACGCCGGCATCCTGATCACCCTGACCGAGACCGGCGGCACCTCGGGCAACGTCTTCGGCAGCGGCACGCTCTCGGCCGGCAACGTCACGAACCTGCTGAACGGCCTGATGTACGTGAACATCCACACCACCAACAACGGCGGCGGCGAGATCCGCGGACAGATCACGCAGGAGGTCCCGGCCCTGCCCTGGGCCTGGATGATCACGCTGACCGGACTCGCGCTGGCGGGCGGGGCCTTCGTGCTCTCGCGCCGGAGCGCGCTGCCCGTCGCGGCGTAGCTGGTTCGAGCTCGGAGCCGCACGGCCGCGGGGTCGTGCGGCTCTTTCCGTCGGTGCGCGCGCGGAACGCGCCGGGCCTCAGCGCCGGCGCAGGGGCGCCCCCGGGGTGCCGGGGCCGGACGGCGCGTCGACGATGGGCGCGCTCGGATCGCGCTCGCGCGCGAACACCAGGTTGTCGATCGCGCCCGAGCCGCGCAATTCCACCTCCATGCGCACGATCTCGCCCGCCAGGAAGTCCGGCGGGTTCTTGACCTGGGTGCTGGAATGGAAGCCCGCCTGCGGGAGGATCGAGGTCAGGTCCAGCGTGCGGTAGCCCGGCGGCCCGTTCACGGCGATGTCCTCGGTCCAGCCGACCGGCACGGTGTACACGCGCACGCGTCCCAGCACGTCGATCAGGGACACCCTCGCGCCGGAGCCGGCCGTGTCCACGTCGATCAGGTCGATCGCGCGGCACTCGACCTTCTGCAGGAAGGCAAAGCCGGTGAAGTCGAACACCAGCGTGCCGCCGTTGGCGGCGTCGTCCGGCAGGTTGAAGATGCCCGGCACGCTCTGGCCGGCGTTTTCCTGCAGCATCACGACGTTGCCGAGCCCGACCAGCAGGTCGGGGTCCGAGCTGCCCGCGTTCGGGCCGGCCGGGTTCGAGTCGAAGATGGCGGGGCCCTTGTGCTGCGGGCCGCTGGCGGGCTGGCGCGAGGAGAGACTGACGAGCTCGCCGAATTCCGGCGGGGTCGAGAGGTCCTGGCCGTTCACGAGCGGCGTGATGAAGTCGTCCTCGGTCGTGAAGTCCAGCGCATAGACCGTGGGCGCGGCCGTGTAGACGATGTCGATGTAGTCCTCGTTGGTCACGTCCACCAGCGCGCCCGTGCGCACGTCGAACAGCGCGCCCTGCACGAAGCGCTCGCTCGAGTGTTCGACGATCGGACCCCGCTCGGGCGGCCGGTCCACGCTCACGAACACCGTCGCCGGCGGGTAGAACAGGCCCACGAACTGGGGCGGGTAGGTGTGCGTGAGGAAGGCCTCGGGCCGGTCGGAGGTGTACAGGAAGGCCGCCACCTTGTCGGTCGAGCCGCGCCCGGGCGTCAGGGTGAAGCCCAGCGTCGGCAGGCTGCCGATGTTCCAGTGGCGTTCCGTCATGCGGACCTCGCCCACCGCCACGGCGCTGGGTGCGCCATGCGGGTCGGGCGTGGTCCCGGAAAGAGAAGCGGCGAGGCCGACGAGAGCGGTGAGGAGGACTTGCATCAGGAGCTGCGCTTCAGGGTGCCACCATCGGCTGGCCAGCTGCCAGCGGCGCGGATTGTAGGCAAACCGGGCCGGTTTCGGGTGATTTCCTGGACGCATTGGCCGGGATCTGGACTGGAATCTGGCACCTGCCGATGAGCTCTCCGGATCCGCGCCCCACCGGCCCCGAGTCCCTGCGCGCCAGCCTGCCCGAAGGCGCGGACGCCACGGCGCTCATGCTCGAGCGGCTGCAGGCGCACGGCGCCGCGCACACGCGCTACGCGCAGCGCGGCGAGATCGCGCGCGGCGGCATGGGGCTGATCCTGCGCGTGTGGGACGAGGACCTGCGCCGCGAGCTGGCCATGAAGGTCGTGCTGGGCGAGTCCGGCCAGGCCACCACGGGCGAGATCCCGCCCAAGGTCCTCGGGCGCTTCCTGGAGGAGGCCCAGGTGACGGGCCAGCTCGACCATCCGGGCATCGTGCCGGTGCACGAACTCGGTCTCGACGAGCGCGGCGCGGTCTTCTTCACGATGCGGCTGGTCAAGGGCCGCGACCTGAAGGAGGTCTTCGAGTGCGTGCACGAGGGCGACCCCGACTGGCCCCTGACGCGCGTCCTGTGGGTGCTGCTCAAGGTCTGCGAGGCCATGGCCTACGCGCACTCGAAAGGCGTGATCCACCGCGACCTCAAGCCCGCCAACGTGATGGTGGGACGCTTCGGCGAGGTGTACGTGATGGACTGGGGCCTGGCGCGCGTGCTGGGGCAGCCCGATCGCCACGACCTGCGCCTGAAGGACGAGGGCACGAGCCTCTCCTTCGTGCAGAGCGACCGCCGCGCCGACGCCTCGCACTCGTCCGACTCGGTGCTGTTCACGATGGATGGCGACGTGGTCGGGACTCCGGCCTACATGGCGCCCGAACAGGCGCGCGGCGAGATCGAGCGCCTCGGCCCGCGCTCCGACGTCTACTCGCTCGGCGCGATGCTGTACCACCTGCTGACGGGCGAGATGCCCTTCGTCCCGTCCGGCGCGCGCGTCTCGCAGCACATGGTCCTGCGCGCGGCGCTCGAGGGACCCCCGCGCGCCGTCAGCGCTCTGCGCCCCGACCTGCCCGAGGAACTCGTGGCCATCTGCGACAAGGCCATGGCGCGCGAGCTGGAGCAGCGTTACCCCGACATGGGCGCGCTGGGCGACGACCTGCGCGCCTATCTCGAGAACCGCGTGGTCAAGGCGCACCGGCGGGGAGCCTGGATCGAGTTCCAGAAGTGGGTCCAGCGCAACCGCGCCCTGGCGCTGGCCTGGAGCGCGGCCGCGCTGTTGGCCCTGCTCGGTCTGGCCGCCACGGCCTGGGTGCAGGTCCGCGGCCGGCGCACGGCCGAGGAAGCGCGCGCGCTGGCCCAGGCGAGCGAGCGCGCCGCGCGCGACAACCTGGCCGAGGCGCAGCGCCAGGAGGCGATCGCGCGCCGCGAGCGCTCCAACGTGCTGCGCCTCTCGGCCTTCCAGGAGCTCGAGGACCTGGAGCGCGAGGCCGACGGCCTGTGGCCGGCGGTGCCGGCGCGCGTGCGCGACCTCGAGGCATGGCTGCGGCGCGCGCGGGACCTGAGCGCCGGCCTCGAGCCCGGCGCGGACGGCGATCCCGGTCACCGGCGCCAGCTCGAGGCGCTGCGCGCCCGCGCCGTTCCGCTCGATCCTGCCGAGCGCGCGCGGGCGCTGGCCGCGCATCCGCGCGGGGCCGAGCTCGAGCGCACCGAGCGCGAGGTCGCCGCGCGGCGCGCGGCTCGTGACGTGCGCCTGGGGCGCGCTCGGCTGGCCGGATTCGAGCTCGACCCGGCCGCGCTGGCGGCGCCCGGCGGAGAGTTGAACGCGCGCGCCTGGCCGCTCGTCGACCCGGCGCGGGTCGAGTTCGGACGCGAGCCCGAGGGGCTGGCGCTGGCGCGCCGCGCGCTCGAGCTCAGCCCGCCGGATGCGCGCCACCAGGTGCTGGACACCCTGGCCTGGGCCCAGCTCGCCTGCGGTCAGGCCGAAGAAGCCCTCGCCAGCAGTCGCGCGGCTCTGGAGGCCGCGCCGTCGGCCGAGCAAGAGGTCTACGAGGAGTACCTGCGCGGCGTGGCGCGCGCGTTCGAGGCCGGGCGCGACGCGTGGCACGAGGTCGCCCTGGTGGCGGCCGAGGAGCGGCTCGCGGCCCTCGAGCGCGAGGTGTTCGGCGCCGCCCTGCCGCGCTTCGAGCAGGAACAGGACCGCTGGTGGCACGCGCAGCTGGTCGAGCTGGTGCGCGCTCTGGACGAGTTCGCCGACCCCGAGCGCGGCCTCGTGCGCGGGCTCTCGGCCCGGCACGGCTGGGGCGTGGAGCGGCGGCTCGAGTTCGCGCGCAGGCTCGAGGAGCGCACGCTCGGCGGCCCGGAGGCGCGCGCGAGCTGGGACGCGGTACGGGCCGAGCTGCGCGATCGCGCTCGCGCCCCGGCCTACCACGGGCTCGAGCTCGCGCCGCAGCTCGGCCTGTTGCCCCTCGGTCGCGACCCGGACTCGGGCCTGTTCGAGTTCGCCGAACTCGCCACCGGGACGCCGCCACGACGCGGCGCGGACGGCCGGCTGGTGCTCAGCGAGGAGTCGGGCGTGGTCTTCGTGCTTCTCCCCGGCGGCGAGTTCCGCATGGGTGCCCAGTCGGCCGATGCGTCGCTCCCGAACTACGACCCGCAGGCGACCGCCGACGAGGGACCGGTCCACTCCGTCGCGCTGGCGCCGTTCTTCCTGTCGAAGTACGAGCTGACGCAGGGACAGTGGCAGCGCTTCACGGGCCGACAGCCGAGCAAGCAACCGGCCGGGACGCGCATGGAGGGACGCTGGCTGAGCGCGCGCTCGCCGGTCGAACGCGTGAGCTGGCTGGAGGCCGGGCGTGAGCTCGCGCGCCTGGGCTGGGCGCTCGCGACCGAGGCCCAGTGGGAGTACGCGGCGCGGGCGGGGACGGAGTCACCCTGGTGGACGGGCGAGGAGGCGGGCTCGCTGGAGGGCACCTGCAACCTCGCGGACCGCTACGCGCGCGCGCACCTCGCGCCCTGGTCGGTTTTCTCGGACGAACTCGACGACGGCTACGTGGTGCAGGCGCCGGTCGGCAGCTTCGAGCCCAATCCGTTCGGGTTGGCCGACATGCAGGGCAACGTCTACGAGTGGTGTCGCGACGACTTCGGGCTGTACACCCTGCCCGTCGCCGCGGGCGACGGCCAGCGGCTGGGCGGCAGCGTGGCCACGCGCAGCGTGCGCGGCGGCGGCTACTCCTCCGCTGCGCGCGGAGCACGCTCCGCGAAGCGCGATTCCGGGCCGCCCGAACTGGTCAGCGAGGCGCTCGGCGTGCGCCCGATGCGCGCGCTGGAGCCGTAGCTCGGCTCTCGAGCCTCGATCTCTAGCGCTCCGCCGCGCGTGCGGGTGGCGGGCCCTCGGCCGACAGCGCGCGCAGGAAGGCGATCAGGTTGCGCGCGTCGCTCGCGCTCATCTCGAGCGGGGCCAGGCGCGGATCCAGGTTCGGGTTGGCGCGTCCGCCCAGGCGGTAGAACTCGATCACTTCCGCGAGCGTCGCCAGGCTCCCGTCGTGCATGTAGGGCGCGCTGTGGGCCACGCCGCGCAGGGTCGGCGTCTTGAAACGGCCCCGATCCGCCGGGTCGCCGCTGTGCGCCGCGCGCCCGGGTTCGGGCACCGGCACGCCGTCCGCGCCGGGCAGGGCGCCCACACCGGTGTTGTGGAAGTCCTCGTCGCTGAAGTTCGGCCCGCCGTGGCAGCGCCAGCAGCCGCCGCGACTCTCGTAGAACCACAGTCCGGCGCGGGCCTCGTCGTCGAGGGCCTCGAACTCGCCGGCGCGGAAGCGGTCCACCGGACTGTCGCCGAGCACCAGGCGTCGGACGTAGGCGGCCAGGGCGCGCGCCAGCCCGGCGTCCGTGGGCGCGCCCCCGAGGACGCGCTCGAACTCGCCGCGATAGCCGGCATCGTCGCCCAGCCGCGCGCGCGCCTGCGCGAGCGGGAGATCCATCTCCAGCGGGTTCTCGATCGGCAGCAGGGTCTGCTCCTCGAGCGAACCCGCCCGACCGTCCCACGAGAAACGGCGGCCCAGGGCGCGGTTCAGCAGCGTGGGCGTGTTGCGCGCGGTCTGGCGGCCGTGCACGCCGCGCGAGAAGGCCAGCTCGTCCGCGAAGGCGCGCTCCGGGCGGTGACAGGAGGCGCAGGCCACGCTGCGGTCCGCCGACAGGATGGGATCGAAGAACAGACGCGCGCCCAGCTCGGCGAGGGCCTCGTCCTCGTCCGGCCGCGGAGCGCGCTCCGGCAATCCGAGCGGCGTCCGGAGCGGCGGCGCCAGCGCGCCGCTCCCGCTCGACTGGGGCACGGCGAGCCCCGCGGCCAGCGCGATCCACCACCTGGAAGGCATGGCGCGAAGATAGCGCGCCGCGCCTCGAGCGGGAGGCTCTTGCTCGTCACGCGCCCCGGACCCCGTCGGAACGAAGGCGCCAGCCCCGGTCGGCACCGGGGCCGGCGCGCGTGTACTCGCTACTCGCCGAAGCCCGGCGAGCAGGCCACGTCGCCGAACGAATCGGTCTGGCCCGTCACGGGGTTGGCGCCGAAGGGATCCGCGTTGAGGAAGGGCGTGAGTGCCTGATTCGCCGGGCGTCCCAGGCGGCCCACCGCCGGCAGATCGACCAGCCTGTCCGTGCCGTCCGGGAAGCTGCCGTTCGGGATCACGAGCTGCGGGCGGTCGAAGGGCGCGCTCTCGCGAGCGACGCGCGTGTCGGTCAGCGCGACCAGGAAGGCCACCAGGGCTTGCTTCTCCGCGGTCGACAGACCGATCGGCGCGATGTCGGGATCGAGATCGGCGCGGTTCAGGCGGCAGAAGTTCCCGCCACGGTCATAGAAGTCCACGACCTCCATCAGGGTCGCCACCGAGCCGTTGTGGAAGTAGGGGCCCGTGAGCGAGACGTTGCGCAGGCCCGGCGTCTTGAAGGCGCCGTCCACGGCCACCCGTTGCAGCAGGATGTCGTCCGCCGTCCCGCACGCCCCGTCGCCGTCGAGGTCCCTGCACACCGGGATGAAGACACCCGTGCCCTCGTCGAGGGCACCCAGGACGTTGCCGGAGCCGCGCACGAGGCCGCGCACCGGCGCTCCGACGATGTCGAAGGGGATGTCCTGGATCCCGAGGGCCTCGAACAGGAACTGGCGCGAGGAGGCGAGCGGCTGTCCGAACGGGTTGCCGCCGCCGCGCCCGAGGTCGTCGAGCGTGGGGGTGATGCCGATGTTGTAGAAGCCGTTGTCGTAGAAGGCCGCGCGCCCGTCGCCCATCAGCATGGGCTCGATCACGTTGGCCCCGGCCTGCGACAGGCGGATCGAGGCGTTGGTGAACTCGGGACCGCCGTGACAGTTGACGCAGCGACCCTTGCCCACGAACAGGTTCAGGCCGGCCAGCTCGCGCGCGCCGAACTGTGCCACGAACGCGCCGTTGCCCTCCATCCAGCGATCGAAGGGTGCGCGGTCCGAGATGAGGGTGCGCTCGTACAGCGCCACCGCCACGCCGTAGAACAGCGAGAAGTTCGCCTCCATCAGCGTGAAGGTGCGCGCCGGATCGGTGACCTGGCTCGGATCGATCACGCGGGCCGGACCGGCCGGGGGGAAGTACACGAGCTTGCTCGAGCTCCAGTAGCGCGGCTGGAAGGCCGCGCTGACGAACTCGGCGTAGCTCTTGTTCAGGCCCTTGCCGGAGGGGTGGCGCAGGCTCGCGAGCAGGCTGTCGTCCACGGCCACGTCCTGGGTCGAGAGCGCCTGGAGCGGCAGCAGCTTGCGCCCGAGGTCCGGGAAGCTGCGTCCGTTGGCGCCGCCGTCGCCGAACGACATCTCGAAGTGCGAGAGCGGCGGGCCGTCGGCCTGCGAGGCCAGGCTGGCCAGGGCGAGCGCGAGCTTCTCGGTCGTGATCGTCCCGCCCTGCGCCACGAACACGCGCGCCCCGACGTCCTGGATCCCGAACGGGTTCACGCCGTTGAAGAAGGGGTTCGCGCGCCCGTCCCAGAAGTTGAAGAAGTTCAGCACGGCGTTGATGGTCGTGGGCGTGTTGCGCGGTTCGACGCGCCGCACGGTCTTGCCGCCGGCGCGGAACACCGGGTCGCTCCTGGGCACGCCTTGGTCGAGCGTCGAGCCGGGCACCACGCGCACGAAGTCGGTCAGGTGGATGCCCTGCGAAGAGGCCACGTCGTTCGAATTGCCGGGGGCGGGCTCGAGCACGCCACCCACGTTCACGACGTTGGCACCGTTGCCGATGTCGCGCACGAAGGGGAAGTCGCCGCGCAGGAGCGTGTCGTTGGGCGAGCGCGTCTCGAAGGTCGTGTCGCTCGCCGCAGACGCAGCCGAGAATCCGCGCACGTCGTCCTGGCGCGCACCGCTGGCGCGATTGAGTCCGGGGCTGACCTGGTTGCGTGGACGATTGTCGGCGCCGGCGTGGAAGTGACAGGTGGCGCAGGCCTGGATGCCGTCCGAGCCGACGCCCATCTCGAAGAAGAGCGCCTTGCCCATGCGCGTCGCGATCGTCTGGTTGCGCACCAGGCTCGTGAGCTCCGGCGCGAGCGGCACGCCCTCCTGGCGCAGCGTCAGGAACAGTGAATCCAGCCCGTGCGCGCGCGCGTCGCCCGGCGTGACGATCGTCGTCGGCGGCTCCTGGGCGCCCGCAGCCGACAGTCCGAGCAGGGGAACCAGCCCGATGGCTGCCCCGAGGTGGCGAATCATGATGGAACTCTCCGTGACTGGTGACCCGGATCGGCGCGCGTGGCGAGGCCCCGGCCCTGCGGGTCGGATCCACCTCGCCCGACGGTCTGCGATCCGCGTCGCAGGCTAGGAGCGCTCGAAACCGCCGTCGCCCGTAGGAGTGCGTATTCGAGTGCGTACTCGGGGTGCGTAGGTCGGCGATGGGACTTCGTAGGAAGCGGGGCGCCTCGGCCGGGACCTCGAGCCCCGTGGGGGCCTTCCCCGGGGCCCGACCAGGCTCATTGCGACGCCCTACGCGCTCGGTGACAGGGGCCACTTCTCTCGCGATTCCGCGCAAGGATTCGGGCCCTGGTCCTGGAATTGGCCCTGTTCGGGGCGTGTTGCCCGGTAGACGGCTCCGGCCCCTGCGGACACAATCCTCGCCCCTGATCCAAGTCCAGAGGGCTCGCCGAGGGTTCGCCGTCGGCGCCCCGTTCCTCCTGGTGGAGTCCGACATGCGCATGAAGTCGAGCTGGCTGATCGTCGCCCTGTTCCTCGCGCCCTTGGCCCTTGGACAGGAGAAGCCCGAGGGCAAACCCGAGAAGGCCGACAAGGCCGACAAGGAGAACAAGCCCGACTTCCCGAGCTTCGAGGAGGTCTCGAAGGACTTCGAGAAGGTCGTCTCGACCGCCGAGGGCACGAGCTTCTACGGCCTGTGGCAGCGCAAGAAGGACGGCCAGATGCTGGCCGAGCTGCCGGCCGGCTTCGCCAACCAGAAGCAGTTCTTCGCGCTGACGATGCCCACGGGCGAACTCTTCGCGGGCCTGCAGCTGGGCGAGTACTACGTCCACTGGAAGCGCTTCGACAAGCGCGTGGCGCTGATCCAGCCGAACCTCGAGACGCGCTCCAGCGGCGACCAGGAGTCCAAGGACTCGCTCGAGAACCACTTCACCGACCACGTGCTGGTCGACGTCCCGATCGTGTGCATGGGACCGGGCGGCCAGCCCGTGATCGACCTCGACGAGCTCCTGCTCGGCAACCTGGGCGTGTTCTACGGCGAGAGCAACGTGCGCAAGAGCCTGGCCACGATCGCCAAGGCCAAGGCCTTCCCGAAGAACATCGAGGTCGCCTTCGAGGTCCCGATCAACGACACGCGCCGGGGCGCCACCGGCGGGGTGTTCAAGACCTTCCACTTCTCGATCAGCGAGGTCCCGCAGACTTCCTCCTACAAGCCGCGCAAGGCCGACGAGCGCGTCGGCTACTTCACGACCTCGTTCCGCGACCTCGGCAAGTTCCGCGACGACGACGTGTGGCAGCGCTACATCACGCGCTGGAACCTCGAGAAGGCCGACCCGAGCCTCAAGCTCTCGCCGCCCAAGGAACCGATCGTGTTCTACCTCGAGCACACCGTGCCGGTGCGCTACCGCCGCTTCGTGAAGGACGGTGTCCTGGCCTGGAACAAGGCCTTCGAGAAGATCGGGATCTCCGACGCCATGGTCGTCCAGTACCAGGACAAGGTCACCGGCGCGAACATGGAGAAGGATCCGGAGGACGTGCGCTACAACTTCATCCGCTGGTTGTCGAACGACATCGGCACCGCCATCGGGCCCTCGCGCGCGCACCCGGAGACCGGGCAGATCCTGGACGCCGACGTGGTCCTCACCGACGGCTGGATCCGCCACTTCTGGTTCCAGGCCAACGAGTTCCTGCCGCAGGCGGCGATGGAGGGCCTGACGCCCGAGACGCTGCGCTGGCTGGACCAGCACCCCGACTGGGATCCGCGCGTGCGTCTGGCCTCGCCCAGCGAGCGCGATCGCCTGCTGGCCGAGAGCGCGCGCCGCGCCCTGCTCGGCCCGGTGGCCTACGAGGCCGCCTTCGGCGACGGCAGCGTGCTGGCCAACCCCGAGGTGTTCGCGCTGGCCAGCAAGCTGCCGCGCTCCGCGCGACTGTGCATGGTCAGCGACGCCAAGGCCATGAGCATGGCCTTCGCCGGCATGACCTTCGAGACGCTCGGCCTGCTCGAGGCCAAGCCGGAGGGTGAGGCCAAGGGCGAGTCCATCGACGGCATCCCGGAGTGGTTCCTCGGGCCGGTGCTGACCGAGCTGGTCAGCCACGAGGTCGGCCACACCCTCGGCCTGCGCCACAACTTCAAGGCCTCCAGCATCTACTCGCTCGAGAAGATCAACAGCCCCGAGATCAAGGGCAAGCAGCCCTTCGCCGGCTCGGTGATGGACTACCTGCCGATCAACGTGGTCCTGAACGACAAGGGCGAGCTGCAGGGGGACATCGACATGCTCGGCGTCGGGCCCTACGACCTGTGGGCCATCGAGTACGGCTACACCTTCGACGATCCCGTCAAGGTGCTCGCGCGCGTGTCCGAGCCCGAGCTGACCTACGCGACCGACGAGGACACCGGCGGTCCCGACCCGCTGGCGCGCACCTACGACTTCGCGTCCGATCCGCTGGCCTTCGCCGAGAGCCGCATGCAGCTCACCGACCTGAGCCGCGCGCGTCTGCTGGAGAAGTTCGTCAAGGACGGCGAGTCGTGGGCCAAGGCCCGGCGCGGCTACGAGATCACGCTCGGCACCCAGATCGGCGCGGTGAGCATGCTGAGCGGCTGGCTGGGCGGCTCGTTCGTGGTGCGCGACCGCAAGGGCGATGCCGGCGACCGCAAGCCGGTCGAGGCGGTGCCGGCCGAGCGCCAGCGCGCGGCCCTGGCCTTCGTGCTGAAGCACTCGTTCTTCGAGCAGGCCTTCGGGCTCACGCCCGAGCTGCTCGCGCGCATGACGGTGGACAAGTTCGGCGACTGGGAGGGCGGCAACGCCAGCGCGGAAGCGACCTGGCCGATCCACGACCGCATCGCCGGCATCCAGGCCTCGGTCATGACGCGCCTGCTGAATCCGACCACGCTGCGGCGCGTGTACGACACCGAGCTCTCGGTGCCGGCCGAGCAGGACGTGCTCACCCTGCCCGAGCTGCTGGACACGGTCTCGACCGCGGCCTGGCAGGAGATCGGCTTCGGCGGCAACGGCGGCAAGGCGCGCGAGGCCAGCTTCGCCAAGGCCAAGGCCTTCACCGTGCGCACTCCGGCCATCACCAGTCTGCGCCGCAACCTGCAGCGCGAGCACCTCGAGCGCATGATCGACCTGTCCCTGCAGAGGGGCTACTCGTCCTCCACGCGCTCGATCGCCTTGCTCGCCCGCATGACCCTGGGGAACCTGGAGAAGTCGATCGACGCGGCGCTGGAGGAGGACCTCGACGCCTACACCCGCGCGCACCTGGCCGACGCCAAGGCGCGCATCGCCAAGGCGCTCGACGCGAGCTACAGCCTCAACGCCGCCCAGGGCGCGCCGATGATCCTCAACTTCCGCGGCCAGGAGACGGGCGCGCCGCGCTGACCGTCGCTGATTCCGTGCTCGCGGGCCCGGCGCGCGTCGCGCACGCCGGGCCCGTTTCCTTGCGGGCCGATGGTGCGCTTGGAACGCGGCCGCCGCGCCGCGCCCGAAGACGCGTAGAATGGGGGGCGGAGGCCCCCATGCTGCGCCGCGTACTGCTGCTCATCCTGTGCTCGAGCGTGTTCGTCGGCCCGGCCGGCGCCACCTGGTCGATCGTGGTCGTGAACCGCCGCACCGGCGAGGTCGGCGTGGCAGGAGCCACCTGCATCGACAACATCTACCTGATCAGCCAGCTGCCCGTGGCCCTCCCGGGCCTCGGCGGGGGCGTGATCCAGGCCTCGGGTTCGTACACGGACCTGGTGCCGATGGCCGCGGGGCTGCGCCAGCGCCTCTCGCCCGCCGACATCCTGCTGCTCGTCCAGAGCGCCGAGCCGAACGTGGGCGAGCTCCAGTCCGGCATCGTCGCGCTCTACCCCGGCGCGCCCGTGACCTTCTCGGGCAACGGCACGCAGAACGCGCGCGGTGGCCTGGCCGGGCAGGTCGGCGATCTGGCCTACGCGATCCAGGGCAACGTGCTCACGGGGTTCCTGGTCGTGCAGGACGCGGAGCGCGCGCTCCTGAACACCAACGGCGACCTCGGTCAGCGGCTGCTGGCCGGCATGGAGGCCGCGCGCGCGCTGGGCGGGGACGGGCGCTGCTCGTGCCCCACCGGTCCGCGCCCGACCTCCTGTGGTTGCCCGCCCGCCAACTTCCGCAAGTCCGCCCACGGCGCCTTCATGCTGGTGGCCCGCATGGGCGACGAGCAGCCGGCGTGCCTCACGGGCGCGGACTGCCAGCTGCCCTCGTTCCACCTCAGCCTGAACGCGCGTGGCCGTCGTCCCGATCCCGATCCCGTGCTCATGCTGCACGGCCTCTACGGCGACTGGCGCGCCGCGCGCGCGGGTCGGCCCGACGGCATCCGCTCGCACGTCGATGCGGTGCCCGCCCTGCCGGCCGACGGCCTGACGAAGCGCGAGGTCGTCGTGCACCTGGTGGACGTCGACGGCGTTCCGCTCACGCACGGCGGCGCCACGGTGCGCGTGGGCGCGGCCGGTGGCGAGCGCCTGAACGCGCTGCTCGGCCCGGTCACGGACCTCGGGGACGGGCGCTATCGCTTCACCGTCACGGCCACGCAGCGCGTGGGCGTCGATCGCCTGGCGATCCGGGTCGAGGACGAGCTCGTGCGCGCCACGCTCTATCCGTACCTCAAGGTGCGCAGCGATGCGCCCGCGGCGTTGCACGTCGGCGTCACCGATCTTCCGGCGCACGCGGGCGGCGCGGCGCCCTTCGTGCTCCAGCGACCCGAGCTCGCCGGCGGAGCCTACCTGCTGCTCGCCAGCGCCAGCGGCACCACGCCCGGGACGCCGGTGGGGCGCGGCGTGCGGCTGCCGCTCGTGCGCGACGCCTGGTTCCGCCTGTCCGCGCGCCTGGCCGGCCAGGCCGAGCTCCTGCCCGGCACGCGCGGCGTGCTCGACGCCACGGGGCGGGCCGAGGCCGCGCTGCGTGCGCCACCCGGAGCCCTGGTGCCGCTGATCGGCCAGCGCCTCTCGTGGGCCGCGCTGATCACGGCCGGCGGTCAGCGCTTCACGACCGAGGCCGTCGGCTTCGACATCCTGCCCTGAGGCGCCAGCGCCCCGCGTGGTCGGGCCACCCTCAGGGCAGAGCGGCCAGGAGTTCGCTCGCGGCGACGTGCAGCGCGACCGGGCCCTCGCCGTCGGCCAGCAGCGCCTCGAGCATCGGGCGTGCGTCGGCGCCCAGCGCACGGGCGTGCTCGCGGACGGTCTCCAACCAGCGCTGGTCCTCGTAGGCGGACGTGTCCAGGGCCTGCACCAGCGCGGTGGTCGCCTGCTGCACGCGTTCCTCGAGCGCGCGCTGCGGGCTCGGCTCGCGCGCCGGCTGGCGTCGCGCGGTCTCCTGCGGGGCCGCGGGCACGAGCCCCGTTTCGCGTCGTCCGTCCGGCGCGGGTCGGGCGGCGTCGGCGGGCTTGCGCGCGCGCTCCGGGTTCGAGGAGAGCGTGCTGGACAGGAACAGTGCGGCCGCGAGCGCGTGCAGCGCGAGTCCGGCGACGATCCAGCGTCCCGGAACGCTCGCGAGGCGAGCAAGGATCATGGTGGGCCTCCCTTGCGCGAAGTATGGCCGGCGCGTCCGCGGCGGGTCGGGGAATCCCTTTCGAGGCGCGCGCCTCCGCCGCCGTCCTGTGCACCCATCGCCGGCTCCCCGGACCCGGCCTGCGAAACCCCTTCCGGGCGTGCCGCTCTCGATCGTCCCCGCCCGCGCGCGGGCGCGAAGAAGGCGCTTGAGCGCGGGGCGAGGGCGCGTACCCTGCGCGCCCTCCCGCCGTGACCGAGCTCCTCGCCAAGCTGAACCCGGAGCAGCGCGCCGCCGTGCTGCACACCGAGGGTCCCCTGCTGGTGCTGGCCGGCGCGGGCAGCGGCAAGACGCGCGTGATCACGGTGCGCATCGCGCACCTGGTGGCCCAGGGCGTGCCGCCGGAGCGCATCCTGGCCGTGACCTTCACCAACAAGGCCGCGCGCGAGATGCGCGCGCGCCTGGCGGCGCTGGTCGGCAAGGAGCGCGCGACGCTGCCCTTCGTGGGCACGTTCCACTCCTTCTGCGTGCAGGTTCTGCGCGAGCACGGGGCGCTGGTGGGCCTGGCGCGCTCGTTCGTGATCAGCGACAGCGCCGACCAGCTGGCGCTCATGCGCGGCGTGCTGCGCACCCTCGCGGTGGAGGGCGCGACGCTCCAGCCCGGCGACCTGCAGGCACGCATCTCGCTGCTGAAGAGCCGCCTGATCGGGGCCGAAGCCTTCCTGGCCAAGGCCGGCGACGAGCAGGAGGAACTGGTGGGCCGCGCCTTCTCGCGCTACGAGGAGGAACTGGCGCGCACGCGCTCGATCGACTTCGACGACCTGCTGCTGCGCACCGTGCAGCTGCTGAAGCGCAAGGACGGACCGTTGCCGGCGCTGCGCGAGCACTTCCGCTACGTGCTGGTGGACGAGTACCAGGACACCAACGCGCCGCAGTACGAGATCGTGCGCGGCATCGCCGGGCTGCACCGCAACCTGTGCGTGGTGGGGGACGACGACCAGTCGATCTACGGCTGGAGGGGCGCCGACGTCCGGCGCATCCTGCACTTCGAGCGCGACTTCCCGGGCGCGCGCGTGGTGCGGCTCGAGACGAACTACCGCTCGACCGAGCCGATCCTGCGTGCCGCCAACCGCGTCATCGCGCACAACGCCGACCGCCATCCCAAGGAACTGCGCTCGGCGCTCGGCCCCGGCGAGCCGCTGCAGCTGGTGCTGGCCGAGGACGGGACGGAGGAAGCCGACCACGTGGCGCGCGACATCCTGGCGCTGGTCGGCCGGCGCGCGGCGCGCTTCGGCGACTTCGCGGTGCTGTTCCGCACCGGACCCCAGGCGCGCGCCTACGAGGAGCAGTTCCGCGCGCGCGCCGTGCCCTACGTGCTGGTGGGCGGACGCTCGTTCTTCGACCGCAAGGAGGTGCGCGACGTGATCGCCTACCTGAAGCTGATGCTGCAGCCGGACGACGAGCTGGCCTTCGCGCGCGCGGTGAGCGCGCCGCCGCGCGGGCTCGGCGCGAAGAGCCTGGAGCGCGTGCTGGCGCACGCGGGCGCGCGGCGCATCCCGCTGGCCCAGGCCTTCGAGGAGGCGGCCGCGAGCGAGGGGGGGATCGAGGGGGTCGGGGCGGCCGCGGCCGAGGCCGGGCGCGACTTCTGCCGCCTGCTGGCGAGCCTGCGCGAGCCGCGCGGGCTCACGCTGGTGGCGTTCGTCGAGCGCACGCTGGAGGCCGTCGGCTACCGCGCCGAGCTCGAGCGCCTCTATCCCGACCCGCTCGAGCGCACGCGGCGCTGGGCCGCGGTCGAGGAGCTGCTCGAACTCGCAAGAAAGCTGGGCGGACGCAAGAAGGACAGCGCCCTGGCCGACTTCCTGCGCGCGCTCACGCTGGAGGAGGAGGACGACGACGAGCCGCTCGAGGAGGGCGAGCGCAAGCGCGTCACGCTCATGACGCTGCACTCCGCCAAGGGTCTCGAGTTCCCGCGCGTGTACCTGGTGGGCCTCGAGGAGGGCCTGCTGCCGCACCGCCGCGCGCTGGCCGAGGGCACGGTCGAGGAGGAGCGGCGCCTGATGTACGTCGGCATCACGCGCGCGCAACGCAACCTGACGCTGTGCTACACCAAGGCGCGCGCGCGCTTCGGGCGCGGCGAGGAGTCGCTGCCCTCGCGCTTCCTGTTCGAGCTCAAGGGCGAGGAACCGCCCAAGGACTGGGCGAAGTCCGTGCGCGCGGCCGCCCGCGCCAAGGGCCCGGGGGCGAAGCGCGCCAAGGTGGCCGGGGCCGGGGCCGCCAAGGGCAAGCGCAAGGCCCGCGCGCGCCGCGGCGCGCGGCCGGCCTGAGCCTGCGCCGGTCGACCGCGCGAGCGGTTCAGCGGCGCGTCAGCAGCGCGACCGACTCCAGGTGCGGCGTGCGCGGGAAGAGGTCCACCGTGCCCAGCGATTTCAGCGCATAGGTCTGGCCGAGCGCGCGCAGGTCGCGCATCAGCGTGTCCGGGAAGCACGACACGACCACCAGGCGCGGCACGGCCAGCGCGCACAGCTGCTGCACCAGGGCCGGGGCCAGCCCGCGTCGCGGCGGATCGACCACGATCGCGTCGATCGGGCCCGCGTGCGCGCGCAACAGGCGTCCGGCGTCGCCCGCGGCGAAGCGCACGCGCTGCGTCAGGCCGTTGGCGGCCGCGGCGCGCTCGCCCTCGGCCACCGCCTGCGCGTCGTACTCGATGGCGTGCACCTCGGCGCCGCGCCGCGCCAGGCGCAGCGCGATCGGGCCGTAGCCCGAGAACAGGTCGACCACGCGCAGGCCCGCGAGCGGGGCCAGCAGGCGCTCGACCTCGGCGTACAGGACCGCGGCCTGGGCCGCGTTGACCTGCGCGAAGGTCGTGAGCGAGGTCGCCAGCGTGAGGCCGTCGCTCTGCTCGCTCAGCGTTTCGCGTCCGACCAGGAGGCGCGACTCCTGGCCCACCACCTGGCTGCCGCGCGCGCGGTTGACGTTCTCGATCACACCCACCAGGCCGCGCTTGCGGAAACGTTCGAACAGGCGCTCGGCCAGGGCCAGCGTGGCGCGGTCGCGGTCGTAGCGCACCACGAAACCGGCCAGGCACTCGCCCGTGCCGGCCCCGATCCGCGCCAGGAAGTGGCGCAGGAGGCCCCTGTGCGAGCGCTCGTCGTAGATCGGCGTGCCGAGCTCGGCCGCGAGCTCGCGCGCGCCCAGCAAGAGCCGCGTGAGCTCGGGGTGCTGGATGGCGCAGGTGTGCAGGTCGACGATCTGGTGGCTGCCGCGCCGGTAGAAGCCGGCGATCGGCTGGCCGCGCCGCAGGTCGAAAGGCACCTTGAGCGAGGTGCGGTAGAAGAGCGGCTCGCGCGCGGCCAGCGGCGCGCGCAGCTCCACGCCGGCGAGCTCGAGGTGCGCCTCGGCCACGCGCTGGAAGGCGCTCGCCTTGCCGGCCAGTTCTTCCGCGTAGGGCTGGTCCAGGAATGAGCAGCCGCCGCAGGGCCCGAAGTGCGGGCAGCGCACGCCGCCGGTCGTCTCCGGGCGGGCCTCGGCCACCAGCGTCAGCGCGTGCGTCGGGGCGGTCATCGCGCGCGAGTGTAGCCGTCCGCGGGGGCCGCTAGATCCCGGTGAGGATCGGCAGCCCGAACGAGATCACGACCCAGGCCAGCAGCGAGAGCGGCAGCCCGAGGCGCACGAAGTCGCCGTAGCGGTAGCCGCCCGGGCCCATCACCATCAGGTTGACCTGGTGTCCGACCGGGGTCGCGAAGCACAGCGAGCCGCCGAAGGCGATGGCCAGGATGCAGGCGCGCAGGAAGGCCAGGGCGGCGGGGTCGTCGGGCGCCAGGCCCTCGGCCGCGGCCATGGTCTCGGCCGTGCGGATCGCGATCGGCGTCAACAGCACGGCCACGGCGCTGTGCGCGATCAGGGTGTTGAGCACCAGACACAGGAGCACGAAGCCCGACAGGATCGCGGCCTCGCCATGGCGCGCCAGGAGGTCCACGATGCCCTGCGCGATGGTCGTGGCCGCGCCGGTCGATTCCATGGCCTTGCCGAGCGCCAGCGTGCCCGCGATGAACAGGAGGATCGGCCAGTCGATCGTGCGGTACACGCGGCGCGGCGTGACGCAGCCGGTGGCGATCATCCCCAGCGCGCCCAGCACGGCCACGAAGGGCTGCGGCAGCCAGGGCATCTCGAACAGCGAGGTCAGCGCGAAGAACACCACCACCAGCGCGGCCACCAGCAGCGCGCGCCGCCCGCGGTGGCGCAGCTTGACGGTCTTGTGGGTGCCCGTCACCAGGTAGAAGTCGTTGCTGTTCTGCAGCCGGTTCTCGGCCTCTTCGTCGGCCATCACCAGGAGCAGGTCGCCCGCGCGCAGGTGCAGCTTGCTCAGGCGCTCCTTGATGTGCTGGCCGGCGCGCAGGATCGCGATCGTGACCGCGCCGTAGTCGCGCCACAGCTCCAGCTCCTCCGCGCGCCGTCCGACCAGCGGCGAGTGCGGCGAGATGGCCAGCTCGAAGAAGGCCATGTCCTTCTGGCGCGAGCGCTCCCCGGCCACGTGCTTCAGGTCGAGTTCGACCTCCAGGGCCGCGATCTCGTCCACGCTGCCGCGCAGCATGAGCACGTCCCCGGGCCGGACCACGTGGCCCTCGAAGGGGCCCCACACGATCGTCTCCGCACGCACGTAGAACACCAGGCGCGCGCGGATCTTGGCGCTCACGTCCGACAGGGTCTGCCCGGCCAGGGCCGAGCTCTTCCCGATCACGAGCTCGGTCAGGTACTCGCGCGCCTCGGACGTCCCCAGCATCTCCGACAGCGAGCCACGCCTCGGCAGCAGCACCGGCGCCAGCCAGGTCATGTACAGGATCCCGAGCGCGCACAGGACCACGGCCAGCGGCGTCATCTCGAACATCCCCAGCGCCGGCTGTCCGAGCTTCTCGGCCGTGCCGCTGACCAGGATGTTGGTCGAGGTCCCGATCAGCGTGTTCATGCCGCCCAGGAGGGCCGCGAAGGAGAGCGGCATCAGGAGCTGCGAGGCCGGCACGCGGCTGGCGCGGCTGACTTCCAGGAGGAGCGGGATGAACACCACCACCACGGCGGTGTCGTTGAGCATGCTCGAGATCAGCGCCGCGACCGTGCAGGTCAGGAAGATCGTGCGCCGCGCGCTGCCGTCCGTCACGCGCAGCAGGAAGCGCGCCACGAATTCGACCGCACCCGTGCGCGTCAGGCCCTCGCCCACCACGAACAGACCCGCGATCGTGAGGATGGCCTTGTTGCCCAGGCCCTCGACCGCGCGGTCGTAGCCGATGATCCCGGCTCCGACCAGCGCGACCATCAGCCCGAGTCCGATGGCGTCGACGCGCACGCGTCCGGACACCAGCGCCACCAGCATCAGCAGCGTGAGCCCGAGCACGAAATAGGCCTGCCAGTCCATCGAGCGGCCCAGGGTAGCCCATGCGCGCGGCGCGGATCCATGGCGGCCGCGCGGGAGTGCGCGCTTGCTTCGGTCCCGGACTTGGGCTTGCATGGCGCCCCACGCCGTCCGCTGGCGGCTTCCGATGGCCCGCGCCGCACGCCGCTCCTTCTTCGTCACCTGCGCGCCGGGCGTCGAGCCGGCGCTGCACGCCGAGGCGCGCGCGCTCGGGTTCGCGCGTCTCGAGCGCCAGGTGGGCGGCGTGCACTTCGAGGGCACGCGCGCGGACGGCTGGCGCGCGAACCTGATGCTGCGCACCGGCGTGCGCGTGCTCGAGCGCCTGGCCCGCTTCGAGGCCCGCGACGGCGACCAGCTGCACGCGGCCGTGAACGCGCTGCCCTGGGAGACCTGGCTCGGCCCCGAGGGCAGCCTGGCGGTCCAGGCCCAGAGCTCCGAGTCGCGCCTCGACCACACCCAGTTCGCCGAGCAGCGCGTCAAGGACGCGGTCGTGGACCGCTTCCGCGCGCGCACGGGGACGCGGCCCTCGGTCGATCGCGAGGACCCCGACCTGCGCATCCACCTGCACCTCTTCCGCGACCGCGCCACGCTCTCGCTCGACGGCTCGGGCGAGGCCCTGCACCGGCGCGGCTGGCGCCTGCACCAGGGCCGCGCGCCGCTGTCCGAGAACCTGGCCGCGGCCATGCTCGCCTATTCGGGCTGGGACCAGCGCGCGCCGCTGGTGGACCCGTTCGCGGGTTCGGGCACGCTCGTGATCGAGGCGGCCTGGCTCGCGGCTGGCATCCCGCCCGGCGCGCGGCGTGCCTTCGGCTTCGAGCGCTGGCTCGACCACGACGCGCCGGCCTTCGCGGCCCTGCGGGCGGCCTGCCTGGCCGAGGCCGAGGCGCGGCGCGGACGCAAGCGAGCGGTCCTCTTGGGTTCCGACCTCGAGCCCGAACGCGTGGCCGAGGCGCGCGCCAACGCCGAGCACGCCGGCGTGGGTGAGTGGGTGCGCTTCGAGCTGGCCGATGCGCGCGAGCTGGAGTTGCGCCGCGGCTGGAACGCCTGGATCGTCTGCAACGCGCCCTACGGGCTGCGCGTCGGCGCCGGCGCGAGCGCGGGCGAGCGCCACGAGCTGGTCGAGCTGTATCGCGCCTTCGGGGCGCGCCTGCGCGAGCACGGCGCGGGCTGCACGCTGGCGCTGCTGGCGCTGGAGCGCGAGCACGTGAGCGCGCTCGGCCTGCGCGGGCTGCGGCACCTCGCACTCACGAACGGCGGCCTGGAGTGCATCCTGGCCGTGGGCACGCTCTGACCGCAGCCAGATGGCGCAGCTCAGGCGGCGACCACGAGCGGCGCCGGCGGGGCCGTGCGCGCCGGCTTGCGCCAGGCGCGGCGCGGCTCGAGGAGCAGCAGCAGCGGGCCGGCCCACACGCCTGCGCCGAGAACCGCCAGGGTCCAGCCCGCCACCCGCATGCGCCCGAGTCCGCGGCGGCCGAGTCCGCGCCAGGTGAGGGCCATCAGCATCAGCGTGACGGTCAGGTTGAGTCCGAGCAGCCAGCGGTAGCCGCCGCCCAGCAGCGGGTCGAGCACCAGCAGAGCCTCGTCGGGCAGGGCCTCGGCCGCGGCCGCGTAGTCGCTGGTCGCGCCGAGCAACGCAAAGGGCGCTGGCAAGAGGACGGTGGCCAGGGCCGCGAAGGCCGCGCACAGCTTCTCGCGCAGGCCTTCCAGCCCGTAGCGATGCCGGAACGCGACTCCGCCGGGAAGGCTCAGCTCGACCTCGGGGCGCAGCGGATCGTCGTCGAGAACGGTGAAGTGCGCCGCACCCGCGAAGACGTCGGGAACGGCTTCCCAGGCCCCGGCGCGCTGGCGCCAGCTGGCCTTCTCGCCCGCGAACACGCGCAGGGTCTTCCCGCGCTCGTCCCGCCCGAAGCTCCGGCGCAGCGGACGGTCGCCCTCCGGCAGGGTCTGGGGCACGAGCCGCGGCGGGGTCTCCGCGCTGACGAGCCACAGGAGCCCGCTCCGCTGGGCCAGGAGGAACAGTGGCTCCTGCTCACCGTCCTCGAGCTCGAGGAACTCCGGGGCTTCGCCGGCGGTCCCGGCCGGGAGCGGCAAGGTCCAGCACCGGCGCTCGTCCAGGTGGTTCTCCTCGACCACGCGCACGGCGTCTCCTCGCAGGAAGACGCGCCGCGTCCGCGCCGAGCCCGGCTGGCTCTGGTAGGACGCGAACGGGGGATGGAGCACGCGCACGCTCAGCGCGTCGAAGTCCGCCTCCTTCGGGGCGGGCGCCGGGTAGAAGACGTCGTCCTCGTACTGGATCCGGCGCGCGGTCGGGCGACCGCGCTCGTCCAGGACCACGGACCATCCCTCGCGGTCCGGTGCCGACAGGAGGCCGAGCACGTTCGGTTCCACGAGCCCGACGCAGGGACGGGCTCGTTGCAACGCCTCCAGGCCGAGCTCGTGCCAGCCGCTCACGGCGATCGTGCCGAAGAACGCGGCCGCGGGCACGCACACCAGCGACACGCCGAACAGGACCCGCCCCGGCGTGGGGAGATCCGCGTCGTAGCCCGCTGCCTCGCAGTGTGCCGCGAGCGCGAGGGACGCCAGCGCCGCGAGCCCGAAGACGAGCAAGCACGCCGGCCAGGATGGGTCCAGGAAGGCGAGCGCGGATTGGGCCGCGTAGCGCAGGAACAGCAGCAGTCCGGCCACCCACAGGCGCTGGAGCCGCCGCATCGGCAGGCACAGGGCCAGCACGACCAGCGCGTAGTCCAGCGCGAGCCCGGCCGTCATCGCGGCGAGAGCGCCGTAGCGGCTCGCGTCCGCGCAGGCCCCGTCCGCGCCGTACACGAGTTCGCCCAGCCACGTGGCCAGCGTCCCGAAGAGCGTCCAGCAAGCGACCACGCCGAGCGCGGCCAGGTGACGGGTCCAGAAGAGCCGCGCGGCGCTGACGGGTCGATGGCGCAAGAGGTCGCCCGTCGAACGCAGCGTCTCGCTCAGGCTGGAGACCAGGGCGAGCACGACCGCGCAGGGCACGAGCAGCAGCTCGAAATCCTCGGCGAAGCGCCGCTCGGGGACGACCAGCACGCCCTTGAACTCGGATTCGAGGAACGCCGTGCAGGCCAGCACGCTCCCGAGCACGAGGAAGGCGAACAGCCACGGCGAGTCCTTGCGCACGAGGGCGAGGGTGGGGGAGTTCATCGTGAGGCCTCCGGGACGGAAGTGACCTCCAGGAAGAGCTCCTCGAGGTCGAGGTCGATCCGCTCCGACACGCGCGCGGCTCCGGCGCGCAGCTCGGACTCGCGCCGCGGGTCCAGGTCGAGCAGCGTGAGCTCGTAGCCGCCCGCCACCGCACGCGAGCGCAGCAGGCCGGCGACCTCGGGCGCGCGCGCGCCGTTCTTCGGGACCCAGTGGCGCTTCTCGACCCGCCGCTTCAGCTCGTCCAGCGGCGCATCGACGATCAGCGCGCCCCCGTGCAGGATCCCGACGCGGTCGGCGATGCGCTCGACGTCGGAGAGGATGTGGCTGGAGAGGAGCACCGCCGTGCCGCGCGCGGAGAGGAGCTCGATCAGCGACCCCAGCAGCTCGCGCCGCATGGCCACGTCGAGTCCCATGGCCGGGTCGTCGAAGATCAGGACCTCCGGCGCGGCGCACACGGCCAGGATCAGGGCCAGCTGGGCGCGCTGGCCGCGCGAGAGGGCGTGGATGCGCTTCGAGCGCGGGATCCCGCAGCGCGCGAGCTCGCGCTCGGCCGCGGCGCGCTCGAAGCGTGGGCGCGTGCCGGCTTCGAAGGCCAGCGCGCCATCGACGCGCATCTCGAGGTAGAGCTTGTGTCCCTCGCTCACGTAGCCGATGCGCTCGCGCTCCGCGGGCACGAGCGTGGCGCTCGCGAGACCCAGGACCCGTGCCTCGCCCCCGTGCGGCCGCAGGAACCCCAGCAGGATGCGCAGGGCGGTGGTCTTGCCCGCGCCGTTGCGCCCGAGCAGCGCGTAGACCTCTCCGGGCGCTACGCGCAAGGACAGGCCGCGCAGAACCTCCTGCTCGCCGAAGTGCCGGACCACGTCCTGGAACTCGATCGCGTTCGTCATCGGGACCTCTTCCTCGTCTCCAGCGCCGCCAGGCGCTCCTCCACGGCTTCACGGATCTCGGCCGGGCCGAAGCCGAGGTGGAAGGCCTCGGTCACGGCGCGCGCGAACAGGCCCTCGAGCCGACGGAGGCGCTCGCGCGTGCCCAGGTCGCTGGGCTTGTCGCTCACGAAGCAGCCCGCCCCCTGCCGGCGGACGATCACCCCGTCGCGCTCGAGGGCCTCGATCGCGCGTACGACCGTGTTCGGATTGATGGCCAGCTCCCGGGCGAGCTCGCGCACCGAGGGCAGCTTCGAGCCCGGCTCGAGCGCCCCCTCCGCGACCGCGCGCTTGACCTGGAAGACGAGCTGCTCGAAGAGCGGCTCGGAGGAGCGGGGGTCGACGCGCAGCGGCATGGCCAGGTGTTCGACTGTTCTAGTTCATATAGTACAGTCGCGTCAAGCCCTTCCCGCGTTTCCGGGCGCGCCGCCGGGCCGGCGGGCAGGCCACCTGCCGCGCTGGCCGGTCCGGCTACGGATACGTGCGGTAGGCGCCGCCGCTGTCCTGGGCGAGCCACTCGAGCAGCGGGAAGCGGTCGCCGATCGAGATGGTGTGGATCACCACCCCGCGCTGGTGGTTCCAGCCCTGGACCGCCTCGCGGATCGCGGTCGGGTCGGTGAGCTCGCCCACCGAGGGCTCGCCGTCCGAGAGGAAGAAGATCGTGTCGACCTCGGGGTCGGAGAAGGCCTGACGCAGGCCGGCGTGGACGTTGGTGCCGCCCAGCGCGCCGAGCTCGGTCACGAACTCGGAGGCCTCGGTGAAGGTCTCCTCGGTGCACTCGACCGCGCTCTCCTTCCAGGGCGTGGCACCGTTCGCGAACGGCAGGATGTTGAAGAAGGTGCCGGCCTCCAGCGCCTCGAGGCAGGCCAGCAGCTCCTTGCGCGCCACGTCCATGCGCTTCGGGCCCTCGGTGGCGCGCTCGCCGCCGAGGCGCCAGTCCATCGAGCCCGAGACGTCGATCACGAAGGCCACGTGGTGCGAGCGGATGCGCAGCCCGAAGAAGCGCGAGTCGACCTTGACGCCGCGGAACGAGCGCGAGATCTCCTTGTCCTCGCGCAGCTCGCGCTCGCGCTGGCGCTTCTGGAACTCATCGGCCGTGGGGAAGCGGAAGCTCGCGCCCTCGCTCTCCCACCAGCGCGTCCACTGCTTGGTGTCCACCCGGAAGGGTTGCGCCGTCAGCCGCCACAGGATGTCGGCGAATTCGGCCGCCATGCGGCCCTCCTCGGCGGGAATGCGGCGGCAGAGCGCGCCCACGCCCTCGGCCTGGTGCAAGCGCTCGAGCGCGTGCGCGGCCGTCAGGCGCGTGGTCCAGTCGGCGTGCTCGAGGGCCTGGATCAGGGTCGCGAGCTGGCTCGCGTCCTGGCTGGCGCCGATGGCCTCGAGCGCGGCGTTGCGCACGATCGCCTGGGGGTGCGTGGCGAAGCCGGTGAGCTCGGTGCGCCAGGCCGGATCGGAGCCGCGGATGCGGTTCATGGCCTCGAGCGCGGCCGAGAGCCGCGGCGGGTCGCGCTCGGACTTCAGCAGCTCCTGCAGGCGCGGCACGAAGGTCGGGTTGCCGCGCGCGCCCATGGCGCGCAGCGCGTCCACCGCGACCGCGCGCACCTTCTCCTTCGAGAGCTCGAGCAGCGCCTTGTCGACCTTGGCGTCGGGAATGCGCGCGGCCAGGCGCAGGTGGAAGCGCTGCTCCTGCTCCTGGCCCTGGCCCAGGTTGCGCAGCACCTGGCTGCGCAGGCTGGGCTCGTCCAGGGCCACAAGGAGGTCGGCGATGCCGAAGGCCAGCTCGAGCGGGACGCCGCGGCGCGCGTCCTTGTACAGGCGCTCGGCCACCTTCGAGCCGCGCTCGTCCAGCAGGACCTTGGCCGCGAACAGGCGCACGTCGGGGCGCTCGCGGCGCTCGTCCAGCAGGCGCTCGGCGCACTCGAGCGCCTCCGGGGCGCGCCGCGCGGCCAGCTCTTCCAGCGCGCGCCGCCGCACGCCCACCAGCCCCACCGAGTTCGGCGAATAGTCGGAACGGGTGGCCTCGACCAGCTCCGCCGGCGTGCGCGAGGCCGCCAGACCGTCGAAGGCGATCTCCTTCAGGAAGGGCGTGAAGAGCGGCTCGCTCGGGCGCTCGTCCTTGGCCTTGCCGCGCTTCTCCTTGGCCTTGGCCGCCTGCGAGGAGTAGAGCTCGAGGTACCAGGGCACGTCCTCGGGTCGCGCTTCGGACACGTGCAGGCGCAGGGCGCGCTCGCGCACGGCGTCGTCCGCGTTCGAGGCCACGATCGCCGCCAGGAACGGGCGTCCGCCGCGGCAGCGCGCCAGCTCGTCCACGGCCGTCTCGCGCAGCTCGGTCTCGTACGTGAGCGTGGCCACGTCACTCAGCTTCTGCAGCGCCGGGGCCTCGCACTCGGCCACGCCGTCGAACAGCGCGAAGCCGTGCAGCGCGATGCGCCGCATGTAGAGGCTGGCGACCCCGTCGTAGAAGCGCGTCAGGCCGGCGAGCGCCTCGGGCGTCTTCAGGTTCGAGAGCCGGCGCACCAGCTCGGGGTCGGCGTCGTCCTTGCGCTCGAGCAAGAGGGCCGTGATCCCGGCGGCATCGCTCGGGAGCGCACTCTCGGCCTCGGGCGCGGCCTGGGGAACCAGCAGCAGACTGAGGAGAACGGCCGAGATCACGGGGAGGGGCTCGGGGACGGGGCCGGCAAGGCGCGGGAACCGCGACTTTACAGCAGCGGGGTCGGGAAAACGGCCTCGCGGGCCTGGCCCGGGGCCGGAATCGCCTGTAAGTTGGTCAGCCAACCAAGTCGATGGCACCCCAGGACACCCGCGCCCGCCTGATCGAGGCCGCCATGGAGCTGTTCGTCTTCCAGGGGTACGAGCGCACCGGCCTGGCCCAGGTGGCCAGGCACGCCGGAGCCAACCCGGGCAGCCTGTACCACTTCTTCCCGACCAAGGAGGACCTGCTCGCGGCCACGCTCGAGCACCGCAAGCAGCGCCTCCACCCGGAAGTGCTGGCGCCGATCTGGGAGCGCATCTCGGACCCGATCGAGCGCGTCTTCGGGCTCCTGGCGGGCTACCGCCAGATGCTGACCGTCACCGAGTTCGACCACGGCTGTCCGATCGGGAACCTGGTGCTCGAGCTGGCGAACTCGCACGCCACCATCCGTCGCCTGCTGGCCGAGAACTTCGACAACTGGCTGGACGCCGTCACGGCCTGCTTCGAGGAAGCGCGCGAGCGTCTGCCCGCCCACGTCGAGCCGCGCCGGCTGGCCGTGTTCGTGCTCACGACCATGGAGGGCGCCGTGATGCTCGCGCGCACCTACCGCGACTTCGAGGCCTACGACGCGGCCGTGGTGACGCTGCGCGACTACGTCGAGCGCCTGCTGGCCGAGGCCCGCGGCTGGGCGCCGCCCGAAGCGATGCCGACCCCCGACCACTAGCGAAGGAACCCCATGAAGCCCCCTCTGACCGAGAATCCCGACGTCACCGATGCCAGCGCCCGCGCGAAGACGGGCAAGACGCTCCAGCAGTGGTTCGCGCACCTGGACGGGGCCGGTGGCCTCGCGCGCGGACGGCGCGAGCTCGTGAACTCGCTCTACTCCGAGCAGAAGCTCGACGAGTGGTGGGCCACGACCGTGGTGGTCGAGTACGAGCGCGCACGCGGCGCCAAGGAGAAGGACGGCAAGCCCAGGGGCTACTCGATCTGCTCGACCAAGACCGTGGCGGCGCCGCTCGCGCGCGTGTTCCGGGCCTTCGGCGAGGCCGCGGACCTCGACCGCTGGCTGGGCGCGAAGTCGAAGGTCGCCTTCGAGGACGGTGGCACGCTCGAGAACGCCGACGGCGACCGGGCCACGTTCCAGCGCATCCGCGCCAACAAGGACCTGCGCCTGGCGTGGGAGCACGCCACGCGCGCGCCCGGCAGCCAGGTCGAGGTGCTGTTTGCCGACAAGGGCAAGGGCAAGACCGGCATCACGCTCAACCACACGCGCATCCAGGCACGCCGCGACGCCGACGAGCTGCGCGCCGGCTGGAGCGCGAGCCTCGAGCGACTGAAGCAAGCCCTCGAGGGGAGCTGATGCGCTCCTTCGCGGCCGGGCTGCTCCTCGCGACGCCGCTCCTCGCGGCCCCGCTCCAGGATCCGCCCCTGGCGCTCGAGCGCCCCGAGCGCGAGCTCTCCTGGCGCCTCTACGCGGCCGCGACCACGGCCGCCGAGGCGACCCTGCGTCTGCACGAGACCGACGCGGCGAAGCGCTGGTTGGCCGAGGCCCCGCGCGCGCACCGCGGCTTCGAATGGCGCTACCTCGCGGCTCAGGTCGAGCGCAGCGCCGCGCGCTTCCCCGCCCACGAGGGCACCGTGACCGACCTGGCCGTGAGCCCGGACGGACGCTGGCTGGCCAGCGCCTCGGGCGACCAGAGCGCGCGCATCCTGGATGCGGGCACCGGCGCCACGCGCCACGTGCTCACCGGCCACACCGCGGCCGTGTGGTCGCCGGCGTTCTCGAGCGACGGACGGCGCCTGGCGACGGCCTGCTCGGACGGCAGCGTGCGTCTCTTCGACGTCGAGAGCGGCGCGCAGCTGCGCGTGCTCCCCGACAATGGCCAGGGCGTGGCCGCGCTCGCCTTCGGGCCCGAGGGGATGCTCGCGGTGAGCTCGTGGAAGCGCTCGGCCGAGCGCGGCGTGTGGGGCACGCTCAACCTGTGGGACGGCGAGAGCGGCGAGCGCCTCGAGAGCCTCGAGCACGGCGTCAAGCCGATCGCCGCGCTCGCCTTCAGCCCGGACGGGAGGGTGCTCGCGGCCGGCACCTGGGACTTCGACGTGGCGCTGTGGGAGACCGGGCACTGGTCCGAGCCCGTGCGCCTGGTCCCGCCGCCCAGCGAGGACTACCTGGCGGTGCGCGACCTCGCCTTCGCGCCTGACGGGGCCACGCTCGCGGTGGCCTACGCCGACGGGCGCGCGCGCCTGTGGGACGTCGCCACGCGCACGCTGCTGCGCACGCTCGACACCGGCAGCGAGGGCACGCAGAAGGAGCTGAACGACGTCGTCTACCTGCCGGACGGGAAGCGTCTGGCCACGGTCGGGGCCGACCTCACGCTGCGCCTGTGGGACGCGGCGGACGGGCGCGCGCTCGCCACCCTGCACGCGCACGAACGCTCGGTGCAGAGCGTGGTGGCGAGCCCGGACGGCGCGCGGCTCTACACCGCGGGCGTGGAGGGCGACGTGCGCGTCTGGGACCTCGACGCCGTGGATCCCGCGCGCGACGTGTGGCGCGGGCCCTCGACCTCGTACTCGCTGGCCCTCGATCCGAGCGGGCAGCGCGCCGCGACCGCCGGCTGGGAGGGCTGGATCCGCATCCTCGAATGCGCGAGCGGGCGCGAGCTCCGCGCCTGGAAGGGCCACTCGCAGTCGGCCGTGGGGGTCGACTGGAGCGCGGACGGACGCTGGCTCGCCAGCACCGGCAACGATGGCAAGGTGCGTCTGTGGAACCCCGCGGACGGCGCGCTCGTGGCCGAGCTCCAGGATCTCGGGGACCAGCTCCTCTGCGCCGTGTTCTCACCCGACTCGCGCCTCCTGGCGGCTCCGGGCGCGGGCGGTTCGGTGCGCCTGTGGCACGTGCCGTCCTGGGAGCCGGCGGCGACGCTCGACGACGGCGGCGAGCGCGCCGGCTACCTGGCCTGGAGCCTCGACGGGAAACGCCTCGCCGCGGGTCACCCGGATGGGAGCGTACGCCTGTGGGATCCGCTGGCGGCCACGCTCGTGCGCCACCTCGAGGGCCATCCGCCCGGGCAGGTCGCGCTGGCCTTCCATCCCGACGGCCAGCGCCTGGCGAGCGCCTGCGGGCGCGACGTGCGCGTGTGGGATGCGCACAGCGGTGTGCCCCTGGGAGCGCTCCCCTCCGCGGCCAGCGGGGTCCATGCGCTGGCCTATTCGCCCGACGGGACGCGCCTGGCCGCCGGGCTCTCGAACCACACGCTCGAGCTCTGGCAGGCCGCGAGCGGCGAGGGGCTCCTGCGGCTCTCCTACACGGCCGGCGTGTGGTTCGTGCGCTGGAGTCGCGACGGCGCTGAGCTCTTCGCCCTGCCCATGGACGACACCGTGCGCGTGCTGCGTGGCGGGCCGCAGGCAGAACGCCGTGCCACGGGTCGCTAGGCTGCTCTTCCGGAGCCCTGCCATCGAACCGTGGATCGCCAGCTTCGTGACGCTGCTCGTCACGGTCGACCCGATCGGCACGGCGCCGATGTTCGCGGCCCTCACGGCGGGGCACACGGGCGCGGAGCGCCGGCGCATCGCCTTGCGCGGGGTCGCGATCGCGGCCGGGATCCTGCTCGGCTTCGCGCTGGTCGGCGAGCTCCTGCTGGGCGCGCTCGGGATCCAGCTGGCGGCCTTCCGCATCGCCGGCGGGGTGCTCTTGTTCCTGCTCTCGGTCGACATGCTGATGGTGCGCCACTCGGGTCTGCGCACGACCACCGCGAGCGAGGAAGAGGAGAGCGGCCGGCGCGCCGACGTCTCGGTCTTCCCGCTGGCGATCCCGCTGGTGGCCGGTCCCGGCGCCCTGACCTCGGTCGTGCTGCTCATGTCGGAGGCGGGCGGGGACGTGCTGCGCGCGGGCGTGGTGCTGGGCGAGCTCGCGCTCGTGCTGGCCTTCACGCTGGCGTGCTTCCTCGGCGCCGGGCGGCTGCTCAAGCTGCTCGGCATCACCGGGGTCAACGTGGTCACGCGCGTCTCGGGTCTGCTGCTGGCCGCGCTGGCGGTGCAGTTCGTGATCGATGGCGTGCGCGCCGTCCTGGGCGCGGGCTAGCTAGCCAGCGCTGCGCCCTACTTGGGCGTCTCCTGGTACTTCGCGCGGTCCTTGATGCGGTCCTTGTTGAGTGCGTAGGTGAGCGAGAGCTTGAAGTCCTCACGCAACCGCAGGTAGATCGCGGCGGCCTCGCTCTTCTGGCCCTTGCTCCACAGCTCGTCGGCGCGCGCGAGGAGCGAGTCCGGATCCTCGCCGCTGCTCTTCTTGCCGAGGCCGAGGCGGCTCTCCAGCTCGGCCTTGGCGGCCTTGGCGGCCAGATCGCCGAGCAAGCTCTCGAACTCCAGGCGCGGCTTGGTCACGCTGCCGCGCAGCGGGACCGCCAGGTTCTCGCCCTTCAGCGCGGACAGGACCTTCCAGCGCTGCACGAGCGCGTCGGTGATCGGCACGTTCCAGGCGAGGTCCAGGCTCTGGTCGAGGCCGAGCGAGCCGCTGAAGCTCGTGGTCGTGCCCGCCAGCGTCCAGGTCCAGGGCTTGGCGTACGTCACGCGGCCGCCCTGGATCGTGAACTCGATCGGCTGCAGGTCGAGCGTGCGCGTGGCGTCCACGCCGAACTCCGACAGCAGCGCGAGCAGCGGTGAGCCGCGCAGCTTGGCTCCATCCAGCTGCAGGCGCCCGCTGCCGTGGATCGGCTCCTTGGGCAGCTTCTCCCAGCCGGCCGCGAGCCCCTCCAGCGTGAGCGGCCCGTCGTAGGTCAGGTCCAGGTCGAGTCCGATCAACCCCTCGAGCGTGCCCTGCGCGCGCCCGGCCGTGGCGAAGGCCGGGTGCACCAGCGCCAGGAGCGGCGCGAGCCCGGCGTTCGCGCGCAGCTGCTTGGCGCTGACGGTCAGGCGCGAGCGCGGCGGCTTCGAGCCCTGCGCCAGGTCGAGCGTGCCGTCGAGCTGCAGCGTCCCGCCGTTGGCGCCCAGGTCGCCGCGCAGCAGCAGCTTCTCGTCCTTGGCCTCCAGCACCAGCGCGCCGTCGAGCTGGATCTCCGGGCGTTCGAAGTGGCCGAGCCCGAGGTCCACGCGCGCCTCTGAGCCCTTCAGCAGGGTCGCGAGCTCGAAATCGCGCGCGCTGCCGTCCAGCACGAAGGTGATGCGTTGTTCCTCGGCGCCCGAGAGCGTGCCGGGCAGCAGCGGCGCCAGCCAGGTCCCCAGCCGGTCCGGCACGTAGGCGAGGTTGCCCGTCAGGCCGACGAAGCGCACCGCCTGCGTCCCGCTCGGGTCGCCGAGCGCGCGCAGGTTCTCGAGCTTGCCCTGCGCGCCACCGCGCGCGAGCCCGGACTCGAGCGTCAGCTTCTCGAGCTCCACGTCCAGCGCGGCGAGCCCGACCTTGGCCGCGCACTCGAGCACGAGCGCGGGCTCCTGCAGCACGGTGGGCGCCTGGCCCTCGGCGGCCGCGGCGAGCTCGAGGCGCAGGTCGGTGAGGGTGCCCTTGCCCTTCACGCGGAAGGCGCCGGCGTCACCCTCGAGGTCGAAGCGGGCCGTCAGGCCGCCCGAGGTCGTGCGGCCCGAGCCGGGGGGCTCGAGGCCGAGGTCGGCCAGCAGGCGTTCGATCCGACCGCTGAGCTCGAGGTGCATCGCGCCGCGCGCCGCGGCCGGCGTCGCGAGCTGGTTGAGGGTGCCGTTGAGCTGCAGCGAGGCCGTATCCGAGCGGAACTCGGCGCGGCGCACGTGCAGCGAGCCGAGGCCCGAGTCGTAGCCGAGGTCGAAGTCGAGGCCCAGTCCGGCGAGCGCGAGCGGCGCGTCGCTCGGGCGTCCGAGGTCCACGCGCTCCGTCGCCAGGTGTCCGGCCGCATCCAGGCGCCGGTCCTTCGTGGACAGGCGGACCGCGGCCGTGAGCGGGCTCCCCGAGAGCGTCCAGCCACCGAGATCGAGCACGCGTCCGAGCTCGCCGCCGAGGCGCGCCAGGTCGGCCTCCAGCTCGAGCTGGCCCTGTTCCAGCTCGGCGCGCGGGGCGGGCGTGCCCGCGGCCCCCGGCGCGAGACCCAGCGCGCGAGCCGAGCCGCGCAGCTTCAGTCCGCCGGTGTCCAGCGCGAGCGCGCGCAGCTCGAGGCTGCCCGCGCGCGCATCGAACTCGCCCTCGAGCATGCCGGTGGTGCGCGCCAGCGCCTCCAGCGGCAGCGCCTTGCCCTGCGCGTCGCGCGCGCTCAAGCCCGTCAGGAACAGCTCGACGCGTCCGCCGGCCTTGGCCAGCTCGGCCCCGAGCAGCGTGGCGCTCACGTCGCCCTGGGCCATGAGATCGCCCGCCAGGCCCGCTTGCACCGGTGCGAAGGGCGCGGCCAGTTCGGCCAGGCGCGCCACGGACGCCTCGAGCTTGAAGGAGGACTGCACGGCGAGTTCGGCCTCCGGGTGGGCCGGGTCGCGCGAGCTGCGCGCCTGGGTCGAGAAGCTCAGGGCGCCGTCGTCGGTGCGGAAGCCCAGCGAGTGCTCGCCGCGCCCGCTGCTCTTCTCCAGCAGCGCGAAGTCCAGCCCGGCTCCGCTCAGCCCGACCGGCTCGTGCCCGGGCAGCGCCAGCGTCAGCGCGCCGAAGCGCAGGCTGCCCGAACCCGAGAGCTGGCCCTCGTCGGTGCGACGCCCGCCCAGCTCGCCGTGCAGGCTGGCGAGGCGCGTGTCCGCGAAGACCAGCGCGTTCCCGTCCACGACGGCCGCGAGCACCAGGGCGTCGGCGGGATGGCTGAGGGTGACGTCGAGCTCGAGCTTGCCGCCGAAGGAGCGCTCCTCCAGCGCCAGCACCTGGGCCAGCGTGCCGCGCAGGCGCTCCAGGTCGGCCTGCAGCCGCAGCCGACCGCTGCGCAGCTCGAACTCGGCCGCCTGCGCCCCGTACGCGAGTCCCGCGGCCTCGAGGTTGCCCTCGCACGTCACCGGTCCGGCGCGCAGCGCGAGCTTGGGCAGCGTCAGCGTTCCCCGCTCCAGGTCGGCCGCGCCCTCGAGCTCGAAGCCCAGGCCCGCGAGCGGCGCCAGATCGAGCGCCCGCCCGGCCGCGTCGCGCGCCGCCAGGCCCTCGATCCCGCCGCGGGCCGTGACGCGCGCGGAGCGCGGCGCGCGATCGGCGAGCGTGGCCGAGAGCTCCAGCGTGTGCGTGAGTCGACCGGCCAGCGCGACCCCCGGTTGCAGCGGCACCCAGCCGCGCGCGAGTTCGGCCAGGCGGGCGAGCTCGCCCGTGAGCGTGAGCTCGCCCGCCAGCTCGCCCGCGCCGCTGGCCGGCAGGCTGGAGTGCCCCGCGTAGGTGAGCGCGAGGAAGGAGTCGGCGCGCAGCTCGAGCCGCTGCGTGCCCGCGCCCTCGCCCTGCTGCGTGGCCTGGGCCGAGAGCTCGATGCGCGCGATGCGCGCGGGCTCGGCCCCCGCCAGCGGACCGCGCAGCTCGAAGCCGGTCAAGCCGAGCTCGGCCGTGCCGGTGAGGGCCAGTCCCGTTCCGAGTGCGAGCTCGGCCCGTCCGGCGAGCACGCCCGCCAGGCCCTCGACCGGCGCCACCAGGGCGAGCGCCGGGGCGAGTGCGGCGAGCTCGAGCTCCTGCAGCCCGAGTTCCACCTTCGCGGTGAGGGCCGCGGGCTCGAGCTTGCCTGCGGGGGCAGGCGTGATCGAGCCCGCGAGCGTCAGGCCGCCGGCCGGTCCCTGCGGGCCGCGCACGCCCAGCGCGAGACGGAAGGGCGCCGGCCGGTCCAGGCCCGCGAGATCGAGCTCGAACGCCAGGTCGCTGAGCGTGGTCTCGCCCAGCGGGCCGTGGATCACGACGTGCCCGTCCGCGACGCGCACGCGGGCCGCCAGTTCGGGCAGCTCGTCGGGTCCGTCGGTGGCGGGTTCGGCCGGCGCGCGCCGCGCCGGGGCCTCCGCCAGGACGTGCTCCCAGTTCCAGCGTCCGTCGCTGGCGCGCGCGAGGTGCAGCTCGGGATAGGCGAGCTCGACCTCGGCCTGGATCCTTCCCGCCAGGAGCGCGCCGAGCGCGAGCGAGGCGTGCAGGTCGTCCAGCGAGGCCAGGCGCGCCTCGTGCTCGTCGACCAGCTCGAGCCCGTGCAGGTGCAGGCGGGCCGGCCAGGAGAACGAGATGGACTGCAGGCGGACGCGCGCCGCCAGCTGCTCCTCGAGTGCGTCGACCACCCGACCGTGCAGGAGCGGACCCAGGTAGACCGGCGCCAGCGCGATCGCCAGCAGGAGCAGCGCGAGGCCCACCAGGATCCGGCGCGGCCAGCGCCGGCGGCGCGGCACGGCTTCGGCCGGATGGGTGGGGGGCGCGGGGTCCGTCACGGGGGGCAGTGTCCCGAAAGGACGCTTCGCATGCACCCTCCGCTTCCCGCCCGGCCAGCGGTTGCTCGCGACACGCTCTCCTAGGCAGGCACGGCGAGAGCTCGGAGCGCACTCCGTTCCACCCGCCCGGCGGCGCGACGGACGCGCGGCCGTGAAGTGCGGGGAAGTTCAGGGCGCGCGCGGCGTCCCGAGTCGGCCCGCAGGAGGTTTGACAGCGCCCCGAGCGCCTCCTAGCCTCTGCCGCGGCCCAGTTTCCCTCGACCTAACCCGCGTGAGCACAACGGGATAGACCAAGACTTGCCGCTCATGAAAGCACTGCTCGGCGCGCTCCTCCTCCTCGGCACCCCCGCGCTCGCGCAAAGCCAGGGGAAGGTGCCCTTCATCCAGCGCGACGGCGAGTTCCTGGTGCTGAGCTTCTCGGAGGGCCAGGAGCAGTTGCCGCTGCTCGACTTCGTGAAGATGGCCCAGGAGGTCACGACCTTCAACTTCACCTACGACCCCCAGACCGGGCAGCAGCTGTCCCAGGCCAAGGTGGCCATGCTGGGGGTGAAGCGCATCCCCGCGAGCGAGTTCTACAACTTCTTCCAGATCCAGCTCTTCATCAACGACTTCGTGTGCGTCGAGGTCGGCCCACCGCAGATCTCGGTGATCCTGATCCAGAGCCTAAGCCAGAACGCGCAGGCGCGCGGGAGCGGCGGCGCGCTGGGCAAGAACCCGGTGTTCGTCTCGCCGGAGGACCTGGACGACTACCGCGATCAGCCGGCGGTCCTGATCATCACCGTCCTCAACTTCAAGAACATCGACTCGCGCCAGCTGCAGACGCAGCTGCGCCAGCTCCTGGTGGACAGCACGGGGTCGCAGCAGATCGTGCCGGCCGGCGACCGCTCGCTGATCATGCAGGGCTTCGGCAGCTACATCGCCTCGCTCTCGAAGCTCCTGAAGCTGGTGGACGAGGTCTCGGCCCAGACCGCCTTCGCGCAGCCGGTCTTCGACCTGATCCCGCTGGAGTTCGCGGCCGCCGAGGACGTGGCCGACCTGCTGGAGCAGCTGCTCGAGGCCCAGCAGCAGCAGATCACGCGCCGGCCGCGCGCGCAGGTCGAGGGCCAGGGCGTGTCGGGCCTGCTGCCGGGTCAGGAGCTGGAGTCGAAGATCCTGGTGGACGGGCGCACGAACTCGCTCCTGGTGATGGCGCTGCCGGAGGAGATGCCGCGCATCAAGGATCTGGTGGCGCGCCTGGACGTGGACGTGATCGAGCCGGAGCGCAACTTCCACGTCTACAGCCTGCAGAACGTCAAGGCCAAGGAGATCGCCGACGTGCTGGACGAGTTCCTGTCGGGCGCCGAGCGGCTCTCGGGTCAGGCCCCGGGTGGGACCGGCGGTCGCCCGCAGGGCGAGGGCGGTGGCGGCGGTGGCGGAGCCAGCGCGCGCACCTCGAACGAGGTCATCGTGGTGCCGG
>CAZWAY010000028.1:48721-72553 GCA_964631945.1 uncultured Planctomycetaceae bacterium | reverse complement strand
TTTCCTCTACTCAAAGAACCTCAAGTCCGGTGTCCACGGAATCGAGGGAGGGCCAGTGTACCGCAACTCGTCGAGCGTCGTCCTGACCCGCTTCGTCACTGACGGCAACGGCGCCTTCGCGCTCGAGTCCATGATTCCTACGGATCCGATCTTCTGCGGCAGGCGCTGGGTGCTCCAGGGCATGCTCCTCGAGTCCCCGGGCAAGAGGCTCGCGGCCAGCAATGCCCTGCTTGCCACCGTGGGCAGTTGATGAGCGAATGACACGCGGGCGGGCCGCTACCTCATCGGAGGTGGCGGCCCGTCGCTTTTCTCGCGGCGATCGCCGCACTGGATCCGCAGACCGGTCAACGAGCGCCCGGCGCAAGGCCGCTCCTCGTCAACCGGTTGGCGCGGGTGGATCCCGGCGCGTGGCACTCAGCAGGACGTCGAGTCCGACGCCCACCGCGATCAGGGCGCCGCCGATCAGCGCGGGCTTCGAGAGCCGCTCGTCCAGCAGGCCCACGCCGACCAGCACGCCCGCCAGGGGTTGCAGGAACACGAAACCGGCCACGTTGGTGGCCGGGATGTGGCGCAGGGCCATCAACCACAGGACCGTGCCGCCGAAGGAGACGAACAGCCCCAGCGCGAGGGTCCAGGCGAGCGCGCGCCCGAGCTCCGGCCCGGCCTGCCACTGGCCGGCTTCGGCCAGGCTCACCGGCAGCAACACGACCACGCCGACCAGCGTCGCCCGCAGGCACACCTCGAGCGAGTCGTGGCGCTCGCACAGCGGCTTGGCGAGCGGCGTGTAGCAGCCCCACAGGACCCCGTGCAGCGCCAGGATCGCGTTGCCGCCCAGGTGTTCGCCCGCCAGCAACGAGTCGAGCGAGCCGCCCTCGAGCACGATGGCCAGCGCCCCCAGCAGCCCGAGCACCAGGCTGGCGAGCTTCAGCGCGCCGATGCGCTCGCCCAGGAACAGGCAGGCGATGGCCACGATCGTGACGGGCTCGAGCAGGATCAGGATCGCGGCGTTGGAGGCACTCGAGCGCTCCACGCCGACGATGCCGAGCCACATCGGCAGCGCGAAGGCCAGCGAACCCAGCAGGGTCACGCGCCCCTGTTCGCCGCGCGTCCAGGCCACGCCCGGGGCCCGGCGCAGGCGCACGCAGGCGTACAGCGCCAGCAGCGCGATCAGGTTGCGCAGGAGCGTCACCGTCGCCGGCGGAAGCCCGGCGAGCGCGGCCTTCTGGGCCGGGTAGGACACGCCTCCGAGGACGTTCGCCAGCACGATGGACACGACGGCCAGGCCGCGCCGCCGCGTCGCGGGATCCGCGCTCATTCGAGCAACGAGAGTCCGTCCATGCCGCTCGACTTCGGGATGCCCGTGAGCTGACACAAGGTCGGCACGACGTCCGCGAGGATGCCCATGCGCCGCAGCCGCGTCCCGCGCAGATCCTCGGCACAGAAGACGATCGGCACGGGGTTGGTGGTGTGGGCCGTGTGTGGCTGGTCGTTCACCTCGTCCCACATCTGCTCGGCGTTCCCGTGGTCGGCGGTGATCGCCACCAGGCCACCCCGGGCGGTCACGAGCGGCACGATCTGCGCGAGACTGCGGTCCACGGCCCGCACCGCGGCCACGGCGGCCGCCTCGATGCCGGTGTGTCCGACCATGTCGGCGTTGGCGAAGTTGATCACGTAGACGTCGGTCTCGGCCCGCGCCAGCGAACGCAGGATGGCTTCGGTCACGCCGGGCGCGCTCATCTCCGGCCGCAGGTCGTAGGTCGCGACCCTGGGGCTCTGGATCAGGCAACGCGACTCGCCCGGCACCTCGGCCTCCTGGCCGCCCGAGAAGAAGAAGGTCACGTGTGCATACTTCTCGGTCTCGGCGATGCGCTCCTGACGCAGACCCTGGGCGCTGACGAGCTCGGAGAACACGCCCTTCAGCTCCTGCGGCGCGAAGGCGACCGGGAACGGGAAGTCGGCGCGGTAACGGGTCATGGTCGCGATCTCGAGGCGCGGCCGCGGACCGCGCTCGAAGCCGTCGAAGGGCTCCTGCCAGAGCGCCTGGAGGATCTGGCGCATGCGGTCGGCGCGGAAGTTGAAGCACAGCAGGCCATCGCCGTCGCGCATGCGCCCGGCGCTCGCTTCCCCGATGGCGCAGGGCTCGACGAACTCGTCGCCCACGTCCCGGGCGTAGGCGGCGCGCACGGCCGCGAGCGCGCTCGCGTGGCACTCGCCCGCGCCGCGCGTGAACAGGGCGTACGCCCGCTGCACCCGCTCCCAGCGCTTGTCGCGGTCCATGGCCCAGTAACGCCCGATCACCGAGGCGATGCGCCCGACGCCGACCTGTGCGAGGTCCCGCTCGAGCGTCTCCACGAAGCCGGCCCCCGAACGCGGCGGCGTGTCGCGCCCGTCCAGGAGCGCGTGCACCACGACCTGTTCGCGTCCGAGCCCCACCTCCCGCGCCAGCTCCAGCAGCGCACGCAGGTGCCGATCGCTCGCGTGCACACCGCCGTCGCTGACCAGGCCCAGGAGGTGCAGGCTCGTGCCGCGCGCGCGCACGCCCTGCATCAGCCCGCGCAGCGCCGGGTTCTCGAAGAAGGTGCGCTCGCGGATGGCGCGATCGATGCGCGTGATCTCCTGCCACACGATGCGTCCGGCGCCGAGGTTGGTGTGCCCGACCTCGCTGTTGCCCATCAGGCCCAGCGGCAGGCCGACCTCTTCGCCGGAGGCCGTGAGCAGGCTGCTCGGGTAGCGCGCGCACAGCTCGTGGAAGTAGGGCGCGCCGGCGCGCACGGCATTGTGCTCGCTCCGTTCACGCTGGCCCCAGCCGTCGAGCACGACCAGGAGCAAGGGGCGGTGCTTCATCGTGGATCGCCTCCCAGCTGGGCCTGGATCGCGCGCACGAGCTCGGCCGCCTGCCCGCGCCGGGCATCGAGGGCCTGGGCACGCGCCGCACGCCGATCGGGTTCGGTCAGGGCAGGCAGGTTCGCGCGCGCCGTGGAGGCCGCGCCTTCGACGCACGCGAACAGGGCCTGGGTGGCCGTGACCACCTCGCTGCGCAGGTGCGGACGAACCCGGCTGATCCCGTCCGCCAGGCGCTGGAGGGCGGTCAGGGCGTGCTCGACCATCTCGAAGGGCACCTCGATCGAGCCCTCGACGGCGGGCGCGAGGGCGCCACGCCCGGCGCGCGCCTCCAGGTAGCGCGCATAGGCCTCCGTGTCGCGGTCCACGCGCGCCAGGAGTACCTCCATCTCGCGCGCGAGCTCGCGCGCGTCATCCGGGGCCGCGTCCTCGCCCCGCGTCGAGGCCAACGCCATACTGGCCAGCCCGGCGCCGAGCGCGCCGACCACCGCGGCCACGCTCCCGCTCCCCGGGGCGGGACCCGGCGCGGCGGCCGCGCGCACGAATTCGGCCAGGGAACGATCGACCCATCTTTCCGGTCTTGTCATGGAGCGAAGCGTGGACGCGGCATCCTATCCCAAACCTGTCCGCGGGCGCTGGCCCGCCTTCCTCGCCACCGCTGCGCTCGCGGCGGCCTGTCACACGACGCCGGTCACGGGTCGGCGCTCGCTGAACGCGTTCTCGACGTCCCAGGACATCGAGCTCGGGCGCGAGGCCTACCAGCAGGTCCTGAACGAGGCGAAGCTCGTCAAGACCGGGCCCAAGCACGACATGGTCGTGCGCGCCATGACGCGCCTCTCGGCCGTGTCGGACGACGCCGGCTACGAGTGGCAGGTGAGCCTGATCGACGACGACGCCATGGTCAACGCCTTCGCCCTGCCGGGCGGCAAGATGGCGGTCTACACCGGCATCCTGCCGGTCGCCGAGACCGAAACGGGCCTGGCGGTCGTGATGGGACACGAGATCGGGCACGTGGTCGCACGCCACGGCACCGAGCGCATGACGAGTTCACTCGGGCTCGACGCCGTGCTGTCCTTCGTCAACATCGGGGACTACACCAGCCTGGCCCAGCAGGGTCTGGAGTACCTCGTCAACCGGCCGTTCGGGCGCTCGCAGGAGTCGGAGGCCGATGCGATCGGACTCGTCTACATGGCGCGCGCCGGGTACGACCCGCGCGAGGCCGTGGCCTTCTGGGAGCGGATGGAGAAGCTCGGCGGGAGCAGCGGGCCGGAGTTCCTGTCCACGCACCCCTCGCACGAGACGCGCGTGCAGCGCCTGAAGGCCAAGCTGCCCGAGGCCATGGAGATTTGGCGAGCGGCCGGCGGGGGGGCCTCTCCCTAGCGAAGACCGCAATCCATAACTGCCTTGGGAGGCTGGAGTTGAGGCCTATCCAAGGGTCTTCCCCCTGGCTTCGCGGGCGGCCGTCCCTAGGTTACGAGCGCCCGGTCAGGGCCACCTGGATTCGCAACGCTGGACAGCCCCCCACGGCCCCCGGGGCGGTCGCTCTTGCGTATTGCTCTCATCACCCCCGAGTTCCACTCGCTGGTTCGGAGGACGAACCTCGCCGTGGTGACCGAATCCCTGGCCAAGGCCCTGCACGGGGCACGCCAGGAGGTCGGGGTCTTCCTGCCGCGCACGATCGACGTGGAAACCCAGGCCCTCACCGGCCTGAGCACGCGCGCCGAGGTTCGCGTCAAGGACGGCGCGGGCGCGCAGCTCTTCACGGTGCTCGAGGGCCGCTTCCAGGACGTGCCCGTGTTCCTGTTCGAGAACGAGGCCCTCTTCGGACGCCGCCACCCCTATGGCGACCACGAGGGCCCCTACGCCGACAACTGGAAGCGCTACGCCTTCTTCTCGCAGGCCGTGCTGCAGAGCTTCGAAGCGCTGCAGTTCATGCCCGAGGTCCTGCACGGCTTCGACTGGACGACGGGGCTCCTGCCGCTCTACCACCAGCGCCTGGTCGAGGCCCAGCCCGAACATCCGCTGGCCCAGGCCGGCACGTACTTCGCGATCCACAACCTGGCGATGCAGGGCGTGTTCGAGCGCGAGATCCTGGCCCACATCGGGCTCCCCCACCGCACCTTCCGCAACATCGGCGGGGTCGAGCTGGGCGGCAAGGTGAACTTCCTCAAGGCCGGCACCGAGTTCGCGACCATCGTCGGCACGCACTCCCCGAGCCACGCGCTGAAGATCCAGGAGCGCGATCGCGGCTACGGCCTCGAGGAGACCTTCCAGCGTCGCAAGAAGGAGCTGGTCGGGATCCCGAACGGCATCGACTACCAGGCCTGGAACCCGGAGAACGACCCGGCCCTGCCGGCGCCCTTCGGCCCGAGCGACCGCGAGTTCGCCGGCAAGAAGCGCTGCAAGGCCGTGCTGCAGACGCAGCTCAAGCTCGACAACGGCCCGCGCACGCCGGTCGCGTGCACGATGGGACGCTGGGATGCGGATGGCGGCTTCGACCTGGTGGCCGAGGTCCTGACCGAGATCCTCGAGCGCAACGTCGAACTGGTGCTGATGGGCCAGGGCAGCCCGGATCTGGCCCAGCGCCTGCGCACCTGGGAGAGCGCCTTCGTCGGGCGCATGCGCGTGATCGACGGCTACGACCAGCGCAGCGCACACCTGATGATGGGCGGCGCGGACATCCTGCTCCTGCCCTCGCACTACCAGCCCGCCAACCCGCTGTTCGCGATCGGGATGCGCTACGGCGTCGTCCCGCTGGTCTACGGGCGCTCGGGCCTCGAGGACCAGGTGCCGAACTTCAAGGTCGACAAGCGCGCCGGGGTCGGCTTCCACTTCCAGCCCTACACGGCCGAGGGCCTGATGGAGGGCGTGAACGAGTGCCTCGCGGCCTACAAGGACCCCGAGAAGTGGCGCCTGCTCGTGCGCCGCTGCCTGGCCCAGAACTTCTCGTGGGAGGCGACGGCCGAGGAATACCTCAAGGCCTACCGGCGCGTGACGCGCCGCGCGAAGACCCGTGGCGCGGCCGAGTGAGCCGGCCTCCGCGCCGCTCGCGGGCGTGGACGTGGGCGGGAGCGCGCTGAAGCTCGGCGTGCTGGCGCGCGACGGCAGCGGCCGGCGCGAGGAGACGCTCGACGTGCGCGCCGGGGAATCGGCCGAGGTCCTGTTCGCGCGCGCGGCGCGCACGCTGCTCGAGCTGGGCGGCGGACAGCCCGCGGGCGTCGGCGTGGGTCTGCCCGGCCTGCTGGATCGCGAGGCGGGCTGCGTGCGCCAGAGCCCCAACCTGCCCTGGCTCGTGGACGTGCCGGTGGCGCGCGCCCTGGCGCGACCGCTCGGGCTGCCCGAGCCCGCGATCCGGCTGGAGAACGACGCCAACGTCGCGGCCCTGGGCGAGCAGTGGCTGGGCGCGGCGCGCGAGCAGCACGAGCTCCTGCTGCTCACGCTCGGGACCGGCATCGGCGGCGGGCTGATCCTGGACGGCAAGCTGTTCGTAGGCGCCGGCCTGGCCGGCGAGGTCGGACACATGAACATCGAACCCGACGGCCCGCCCTGCGGCTGCGGTTCGCGCGGCTGCCTCGAGACGCTCGCGTCGGCCACGGCCGCGCGGCGACGCGCGCTGGAACGAGGGCTCCCGCGCGAGGCTCCGGGCGACCTGCTGCGCCTGGCCGAACGGGCGCGCGCGCAGGCCGGGCCCGAGCGCGAGCTGCTGGAAGCCGTCGGCTACGACCTCGGACGCGGGCTCGCGGCCGTGCTGGCGCTGCTGGACCTGCGCCTGTTCGTGTTCGGCGGCGGCTTCTCGGCCGCGCTGGACGTGCTCACGCCCGGCATCCGGCGCGCGCTGGCCGGCTGGGCCTATGGCGAGCGCGTCGCGAGCGTGCGCCTGGTCGGCGCCAGTCTGGGCGCGAGCGCCGGCTGGATCGGCGCCGCGCGCCTCGCGCTCGGGTAGAGTCCCGCCCATGTCGAGCTCCGAAGCGCTGATCTCCGTGCACGGACTCGCCAAGACCTTCGGGCGCCGCAAGGGCTTCCGCGCGCTCGACGGCGTGTCGCTGGAGGTCGTCCCCGGCAGCATCTTCGGCCTGCTCGGCCCGAACGGCGCCGGCAAGACCACGCTGATCAAGATCCTGATGGGCCTCGTGCCCGCCTGGGAGGGCGAGGCGCGCGTCTTCGGGCGCGCGCTCGGCGATCCGGCCGCGCGGAGACGCATCGGCTTCCTGCCCGAGTCGCACCGCCTGCCGGGCTACCTCTCGGGCCGCCAGGTGCTGCGCCTGTTCGCGCTGCTCTCGGGCCGCTCGCGCGCCTGGGTCGAGGAGCGCATCCCGGCCTGGCTCGCGCGCGTCGGCATGGAGTCCGACGCCGACCGCAAGGTGCGCGAGTACTCGAAGGGCATGCTCCAGCGCATCGGCCTGGCGCAGGCGCTGATCCACGAACCCGAGCTGGTGTTCCTGGACGAGCCCACCGACGGCGTCGATCCGGTCGGGCGCGCGGCCGTGCGCGAGATCGTGGCCAAGCTGCGCGCCGGCGGCACCACGGTGTTCATCAACTCGCACCTCCTGATGGAGGTCGAGCGCATGTGCGACCGCGTGGTCGTCATGGACCGCGGCAAGATCCTGCGCGAGGGCACGGTGGCCGAGCTCACGCCGCGCACGGGCCGTTTCGCCTTCGAGGTCGAGCCCCTGCCGAGCGACCTCGAGCGTCTGCTGGCCGGCCTCGGGCACGAGCTGCAGCGCGGCGCGCGCGGCTTCGAGCTGGCGCTGGCGCCCGAGGAACTCGACCAGGTCGTCGACCGCCTGCGCGCCGCGCGCGTCTCGATCAAGAGCCTGCAACCCGGCAAGCTCAGCCTCGAGGACGCCTTCATCGGCATGGTCGGGAAGGACCGCACGTGAACCGGAGCGTGCTGCGCGCGCTGGCGGCCGACGCCTTCCACCAGGTGGTCGACAACTGGGTCTTCCGCATCCTGGCGCTCCTGACGCTGCTGCCGATCCTGTTCACCTTCACCGTCGGCCTGCGCCCGGATTCCGTCGAGCTGCTCTTCGGCCTGAAGTCCTGGAGCTACGCCGAACTCTTCCGCGTCTTCGGCGTGGGCGCACTGCCGCCGGATCCGCAGGGCGCCGTGATCGGGGTCGTGCTGTCGCTGTGCTTCGAGTTCCTGGCCGGCAGCCTGGGGATGCTGCTCTCGATCGCGGCCACCGCCTTCTTCGTGCCGCGCATGCTGGAGAAGGGCACCGCCGAGCTCTACTTCCACAAGCCCGTCTCGCGCGCGTGGCTCCTGTGGTCGCGCTACTTCGCGGGGCTGGTGTTCATCGCGCTGGTGGCGAGCGTGCTGGTGCTGGGCATGTACCTCGGGCTCCTGCTCGTCTCCGGCTACGGCGAGCCGGGCGTGCTGGTGGCCGCGCTGCAGCTCGTCTACACCTTCGCCCTGATCCACTCCTTCTCGGTGCTGTGCGGCGTGGTCACGCGCAGCACCGTGGCCTCGATCCTGCTCGCCTCGTTCTTCTTCTTCTTCAACGGCTGCATCCACCAGGGCTGGATCGCCTGGGAGCAGGCGTCCCACGGCCCGAGTGTCGCGCTGGAACGCCCTGCGGTGGGGACCGACGGCACGTCGGCCGGCGCGGAGCCGGTGGAGCGCGCGGCCGAGCCCGACGAGCCGGGAGCGGTGGTGCGCGCGCTGCGCACCACGCTCGACGCGCTGCACCTCGTGCTGCCCAAGACCACCGACGCCGATTTCTTCGCACGCAAGCTGCGCAGGGCCCTGGATCGGCCGGTGTTCCGCGACGCCGACTCGCTGGTGACCCTGTTCCGGCTCGCACCCGGCCTGCAGCGCCTGGACGCCGCCGAACTCGCGGCCCTCGAGCCGGGTGCGGAGCTGCGCGCGGCGCTGGGCGAGGCGCGCTTCGCCGCGCGCGCGGCGGACGGCACGCGCCACTCGCTCTGGCGCCGCGCGGCGAAGAAGAGCGAGACGCGCATCGGCGAGCGCGTGCGCGTGCGCGAGGAGTCGAGTTCGCAGGCCGGCGAGGAGCTGGAGGACCTCCTCGCGGCCGGCGGCGCGCGCGCGCTGACACGCGAGTCGGGCCGCTTCGGCTCCGACGCGGGTGGGCGCGAGCTCTCCGGCTCGATCGTGCGCTGGCAGGACGCAACGGGCGCGGCCCGTCAGGCGCGCCGGTTCCGCGGCTCGAATGCCGACTGGATCTACACCCTGCTGGTCGAGGCTGACGTCGAGGCTGACGGAGCGGCGGCGCCGGAGCCGCCCGCTGCGGCCCCGAGTGCGGCGCCCGGCGCGGACGAGGCCGCGGAAAGGAGCGCCGACGCCCTGCTCGAGCAGCTCGGCCTCGATCTCGTCTCGGTCGAGGACTGGTACCCGAGCCAGCTCGGCTTCAGCGCTCCGCTGCGCTTCAACGTCCTGTTCTCGATCGGGTCCTCGCTCGCCTTCGCGGGCGCGATGCTGGGGCTGGCCCTCTGGCGCCTGCGCCGCATCGCCTTCTAGGCCGCGCGCGATGACCCGCTCGCTCGCGGCCGAACTGCGCGCCCTGCTCGGCCCCGCGGGCGTGATCGACGAGCCCACGCGGCTCCTGCCCTACGAGTCCGACGCGCTGGCGATGCTGGCGGTCAAGCCGGAGCTCGTGGTCCTGCCGCGCGACACGCGCGAGGCCGCGGCCGCCATGGGCCTGCTCGCGGCGCGCGGCGTCCCGCTCGTGCCGCGCGGCGCCGGCACCGGCCTCGCCGGCGGCGCCACGCCGGTCGCGGGCGGAGTCGTGTTCTCGACCGCGCGCCTGCGCGACGTGCTCGAGCTCAACACCACCGATCGCTTCGCGCGCGTGCAGGCCGGCGTGGTCAACGTCGACCTGACCAGCCTGTGCCAGCACCGGGGCCTGGCCTACGCGCCCGATCCCTCCAGCCAGATGGCCTGCACCATCGGCGGCAACGTGGCCAACAACTCGGGCGGGCCGCACTGCTTCAAGTACGGCGCGACCACGCGCCACGTGCTCGGACTGGTGGTCGTGCTGCACGACGGCAGCGTGCTGGAACTGGCCGAGCCGGCCCTGGACCCGGCCGGCTACGACTTGCTCGGGCTGTTCGTGGGCAGCGAGGGCACGCTCGGGATCGCGACCGAGGTCACCGTGCGACTCGTGCCGGCCCCCGAAGCGGTCGAGGTCCAGCTGGCGCTCTTCCGCAGCCTGGAAGCCGCCTGCCAGGCCGTCACCGACATCATCGGCGCGGGCTGTGAGCCGGCCGCGCTCGAGATCCTCGACAAGCTGACGATCGACGCGGTCGAGCGCTCGGTCTTCGCCGCCGGCTATCCGCTTGCGGCCGAGGCCGTCCTCCTGGTGGAGCTCGACGGCAGCGCGGGCGACGTGGACGCGCAGGCGCGCGCCGTCCTGGCGCTGCTGGAGCGGCATGCGCCCCTCGAGGTGCGGCGCGCGCGCGACCCGGCCGAGCGCAAGAAGCTGTGGGCCGGGCGCAAGGGCGCCTTCGGGGCGATGGGCCGCGTGGCCCCGGACCTGTACGTGGCCGACGCGGTCGTGCCGCGCACGCGCCTGGCCGAGCTGGTCGCGCGCACCGTGGCCATCTGCCGCGAGCGCCAGCTGCGGCTCGCGACCGTGTTCCACGCCGGCGACGGCAACCTGCACCCGAACATCTGCTACGACCGGCGCGACGCCGACGAGGTGCGGCGCGTGCTGGAGGCCGGGCACCTGATCCTCGCGGAGTGCGTCGCGGCGGGCGGCGCGCTGACGGGCGAGCACGGCATCGGGCTCGAGAAGCTGCCGGAGATGGAGCTCTACTTCTCGCGCGAGGACCTGGCCGCGGCCTGTCGCGTGCGCGAGGCCTGGGATCCGGAGCGACGCCTCAACCCGGGCAAGGTGATCCCGAGTCACGCCTGTCGCGAGGTGCGCGCGGCGCGGCTCGCGTCCGGAGGCCCGCCGTGAGCTCGGAGCGCGTGGCCGAGCTCCTGTCCGGCGTCCTGCCCGCCGAGCGCATCGGGCGCTTCGAGGCCCGGGACGGAGTCCCCGCGCGCCCGCTGGCCGCGCCCGCCACGCTCGCGGAAGCCGTGGCGGTCGTGCGCCTCGCGCGCAGCGAGCGCTGGACGGTGCTGCCGCTCGGCACGGGCTCGAAGCTCGGCTGGGCGCGTCCGCCCGAGCGCTGCGAGCTCGTGCTCGCGAGCACGAACCTCAGCGGCGTCCTGGCCTACGAACCCGGCGACGGCACGCTGACCGCGCGCGCCGGCACGCCCTGGGCGGAGCTCGAGGCCACCACGCGCGCGCGCCACCACCTCTCGCCCGAGCTCCCGGGCGCCGCGCGCGCCACGCTCGGCGGCGTGCTCGGCGCGGGCGCGAGCGGCCTCGACCGCCTGCGCTACGGCCCGCTGCGCCACCAGGTGCTCGGGATCCAGGCACTGCAGGCCGACGGGACGCTGGTGAAGAGCGGCGGACGCGTGGTCAAGAACGTGACCGGCTACGACCTGCACCGGCTCTGGTGCGGCTCGCACGGCACGTTGTGCTTCCTGCTGGAGGCCACGCTGCGCCTGTACCCGGCTCCGCCCGAGGTCGCGCTGCTGCGGCTCCGCTGCGCGGATCTCGCCACCGGTCTCGCGCACGCCGCGGACCTCCTGCTGGCCCGTTTGCAGCCCGTGGCGGTCGTGCTCGCGACGCACGCGGGTGCAGCAAGCTGCGAGCTCGTGCTGGTGCTGGCCGGACGCGCCGAGGCCCTGGCGCAGGAACTCGAGCTCGCGCGCCAGCGCCTGGCGGGGGCCGAATGGCTGCGCGGCGACGAGGCCCGGCGCGCGCGCGCCGAGCTGCGCGAACGCGAGCTTGCCGGCGGCGCCTGGGCCCCGCTGGTGCTCGCGACGCGGCCCTCGGCGCTGCCCGAGGCCCTGTCTCGGCTCGCGCGCGCAGCCGGCGAGCTCGCGCTGCCGCTCCTGCTCGAGTGCCAGCCGCTGCTCGGCCGCGCGGACGTGCGCTTCCCGGGGCTCGCAGCGGACGACGATCGCCTCGCCCGGCTGGCCGGGGCCCTGGCCGATGCGGGTGTCGTGCTGCACTGGCGCGGCCTGGGGGCGAAGATGCCGTCGCCCGCGCTGCCCCCGGTCGCGCTCGCGCTCATGCAACGTCTGAAGCACTCGCTCGACCCCGATGGCCTCTTCGTGCGCGGACGTCTCCATGACGAGCTCTAGCGCGAGCGGCGCAGGCCCAGCGCGGGCGAGCGGAACGGGCCTCACGCCCGGCATCACGCCCGCCGCGCCGTGCCTGCCGACTCCCGGCGCGCCCGGCGCCCGCGCCGCCCTGGTCGACTACGCCAAGAGCCTCGACTGCATCCACTGCGGCCTGTGCCTGCAGACCTGCCCGACCTTCCGACTCACGGGTCAGGAGGCCTCCAGTCCGCGCGGACGGATCCACCTGATGCGCGCGGTGGCCGAGGAACGACTCGCGCCCGACGCGGTCTTCGCCGACGAGATGGAGTTCTGCCTCTTGTGCCGGCACTGCGAGAGCGTCTGTCCGGCCGGGGTCCAGTTCGGCGCGATGATGGAGTTCACGCGCGCGGCCCTGGAGCGCGAACGTCCGGGCGGAGTCGTGCGCCGCACGCTGCGCTGGCTCGGCTTCCGCGTGCTCCTGCCCCACCGCCTGGCCCTGCGCCTGGCGGGCTCGCTGCTGCGCGCCGCGCAGGTGCTCGGGCTCGATCGCCTGGGCGATCGTTGCTTCGGCGAGCGCGGCCTGGCCAGCCTGCCGCGCATCCCGCCGCTCTCCGCGCGGCGCCTCCTGGCGCGACGCATGGCGAGCGTGGGCCCGGCGCGCGGCACGCTCGCCTTCCTGGAGGGCTGCGTGATGCCCGAGTTCCACGCGCACGTGAACCGCGCCACGCTGCGCTCGCTGGCGCGGCTCGGCTTCGAGCTGCGCGTGCCGCCGCTCGCGTGCTGCGGCTCGCTGCACGCCCACAACGGCGACCTCGCCGGCGCGCGCGCGCTGGCGCGGACCCTGCTCGCGGCCTTCGAGCACGAGCGCGCGACCGACGGGACGGCGCTCACGCTGGTGGTGAACAGCGCCGGCTGCGGCGCGCACCTGAAGGAGCTGCACCACCTGTTCGAGCCGGACGATCCGCTGCACGCGCGCGCGCGCGAGCTGGCCGGGCGCGTGCGCGACTACTCCGAGGTCGTGGCGCCGCTGCTGGGCGAGCGCACGGCCTACCTGCGCACGCCGAACCTGGCCCAGCCGCTGACCTTCGACGATCCCTGCCACCTGTGCCACGGCCAGGGCGTGCGCAGCCCGCCCCGTGCCGTGCTGGATGCGCTGCCCGGCCTCGCGCGCGTCGAGCTGGCGGACAGCGAGTCCTGCTGCGGCTCGGCCGGGCTCTACTCGCTGCTGCGTCCGGCCGACGGCCGCGCGGTGTTCGCCAAGAAGCTGGCCGACCTCGAGCACTCGGGAGCACGCACGCTCGTGACCGCCAATCCGGGCTGCCAGATCCAGTGGGGGAGCGGTCTCGCGCGCGCGCACAGCCCGGTGCAGGTGCTGCACCTCGCCCAGGTGGTCGACGCGGCCCTCGAGCCCGGCCCGGGATAGCCGGCGGAGCTCAGGGCCCGGCGGGCGCGAGCACCACCGTCGCGAGCAGCTCGCGCAGCACGCCCTCGTCGGCCTGGACCTCGGCCGGCCAGTGCACGAGCAGCACCAGCGCGCGCGTGCCGGAGGAGAGGTCCACGCGCGCCTCGTCGCGCCAGCCACCGCCCTTGGCGAAGGCGCGCACGATCAGCAGCTTCGCGCTCCATTCCCCCCACGAGATCTCGCCGCTCTTGCGCGTCGCCAGGAGCTCGAAGGACTTGTCCTTCTGCCACTCGTCGATGCGCTTGGCGGCGCTGCCGGGCAGCTCTTCGGGCGGCGGACGCAACAGGGCCTGGGCGGCCGCGCGACTCGCCGGCTCCAGGAACAGCACCTCGTCCGGGCCCGCCCCCGTGCCGTCGGCGCGCGCGAAGCGCACCAGCTGGACCCCACCCGAGAGCCGCACGGCCGAGTCGAGCGCGAGCGCGAAGGGTGGGCTGCGCTCGCCGAAGTACTCGCGCTGCTTGGCCGCTGCGTCGATGCCCTTGGCGAAGAGCCCGGACGCGAGCATGGCCAGTCCGCCGAGGAACAGGGCCAGGACCACGAACACGCCGAGGACGCGCCCCGGACCGCTGGCGGGTTCGGCCCGATCCCGGCCGGCGCTGGCGGCATCTTCCGGGCGGGTCTCGACCGGGCTCATCGCCCCCGCCACACGTCGAAGGGCGCGAGCAGTTCGCCCACCTGCTCGGCCGTCAGCGGCGCCTCCGCACGCGCGAGCGAGAGCTGCACCAGGGCGGGGCGCTCCGTGCGCGCGAGGTCGATGCGGACGCCGTAGCCCTCGCGCGCGTCCGGCTCGCCCGGCATGCCGCCGCGGAAGGACAGGCAGCGGACCTCGCGGCCCTGGAGCTCGAGCGTGCCCAGCACCGGGTCGCGCAGCCGGGTGAAGGCGAGCGGACCGCCGTTCTCGGCCGAGTCGGGATCGAACAGGGCCTCGAACTCGGGCCTGCCGCGCAGGCTCTGCACCAGCATGGCCGCGCCCGGCTGGGGTGGGTCGAGGAAGTAGTTGCCCATCCCGAACACCGTGACGCCGCGCGCCTCCCAGCCCTGTGGCCGCGTGTCGTAGGGCAGGATCTCGCGCACGCTCTCCCAGGCCCTCTCGGTGTCGCCGAACTCCTTGGCCAGCCCGGTCACCAGCACCGCGAGCGCGATCGCGACCAGGGTCGCCACCAGGCAACCGCTCCCGCAGGTCCACCAGGCCCAGGTCGGGATGCGCTTCTTCTTCGGCGCGGGCGGAGCGCCCTCGTCACCCCAGTCGGTGTCGCTCATCGCGCCGCTCCTCGCCGCCGGGCCTGGCCGAGCGCGCGCACGCAGTCGATGCTCGAAGCGGCGGCCCTCATGACCACTCGTAGAAGCCGCGGCCGCTCTTCTTGCCGAGTTCGCCGCGCGCGACCTTGTCGCGCAGCAGCTGCGGCGGGGTGAAGCGCTCGCCCAGCTCCTTGGCGAGGTATTCGGCGATCGCGAGGCGCACGTCCAGGCCCACCAGGTCCGTCAGGCGCAGCGGCCCCATGGGAAAACCGTAGCCGAGCGTCATGGCCTTGTCGATGTCGGCCGCAGCGGCGACCCCGGCCTCGAGCATGCGGATGGCCTCGAGCCCGATCGCGATCCCGAGGCGCGAGGAGGCGAAGCCCGGCGCGTCGGCGACCTCGATCGGATCCTTGCCGAGGCGCAGCGCGAGCGCGCGCGCCAGCTCGAGCGCGGGCCGCGAGCTGTGCTCGGCGCGCACCACCTCGACCAGCTTCATCAGGTGCACGGGGTTGAAGAAGTGCATGCCGACCACGCGCTCGGGGTGCGCGGCGGCCGCGGCGATGGCCGTGATCGAGAGCGACGAGGTGTTCGTGGCCAGGAGCACCCCGGCCGGTAGACGCCCGAGCTCGGCGAACAGCGCGCGCTTGAGCTCGAGCCGCTCGGGCACGGCCTCGATCACGACCTCGGCCTCGGCGGTCGCCAGCGCGAGGTCGCTGGTGAACTCGAGCGCCGCCAGCGTCGTGTCGCGCAGGCTGGCGCTCAGCTTGCCCTTCTCCACGCCCTGCTCCAGGTTGGCGCGCACCTTGGCGCGCGCGCCGGCGAGCGCGGCTTCCTGCACGTCGTACACGCGCGTCTGGATGCCTGCCATGGCCAGCACCTGCGCGATGCCGTGGCCCATCGTGCCCGAGCCCAGGACCGCCGCGCGAGTGAGGGAATCGGCCGTTCTCATGGAGCTCCTGCTGCGTGGCTACCGTCCGGGGACGAGTACGAGCTTGCCGACGACGGCGCGGCCCTCGAGGCGCTCGTGGGCCTCGCGCACCTTCGAGAGCGGCAGGACGGCGTCCACCACCGGCCGGAAGACGCCCTCGGCCAGACGCGCGAAGATCTCGGGATAGGCCGAGCGCGGCCCCATGGTCGAGCCGAGCACCGCCTGGTTCTTGATGAAGAGGTGCGGCAGGGCGAGCTCGACCACGGCGCCGGTCGTGCCACCGCAGGTCACCAGGCGCCCGTTGCGGGCCAGCACCGCCATCGAGGTCTTCCAGGTGGCCGGGCCGACGTGCTCGACGACCACCTCGCAACCCTGGCCGCCGGTGAGCGCCTTGAGCTCCTTGCCCCAGCCCGCCTGGCGGTGGTCGAGCACGGCCTCGGCCCCGAGTTCGCGGCACAGGCGCTGCTTGTCCGCGCTGCCGGCGGTGGCGAAGACGCGCGCGCCGCGCTGGCGCGCGATCTGGATCGCGGCCGAGCCCACGCCGCTCGCGCCGCCCAGCACGAGCACGCTCTCGCCGGCCTGGACCCTGGCGCGCGTCACGACCAGCCCCCAGGCGGTGATGAACACGAGCGGCGCGGCCGCGGCCTGCACGGGATCGAGGCCCCCGGGCAACGGCAAGAGGTAGCGCGCCTCGACGGCCGCGTACTCGCACGCGATCCCGTCGCAGTGCTCGCCGCGGATCGAGTAGTCGGGCGCGAGGTGATCGTTGCCGGCCCTGTCCTCCGGGGACCCGCCCGAGCTGTAGCCCGGCTCGATCACGACCTTGTCCGCCAGCCGGAGGTTCGTGACCCCGGCGCCGAGCGCCACGACCTCGCCCGTTCCGTCGCACCCGAGGATGCGCGGGAACGCCACGGGAAAGCCCGGCATGCCGCGGCGCACCCACAGGTCGAGGTGGTTGAGCGAGACGCCCAGCACCTTCACCAGGGCCTGCCCGGGCGCGGGCTTCGGCACGGGAACGTCCTCGACGCGCAGCACCTCCGGCCCACCGTGGGCGTGGATGCGGACCGCTTGCATGCTGCTCGGGACGCCCATCGCTAGCGGCCCTGGAAGCGTGCCGGACGCTTCTCGACGAAGGCGGCGATGCCCTCCCTGGCATCGGCCGAGGCGAACAGCTTGGCCTGCAGCTCGCGCTCGAGCGCCAGCGCGGACTCGAGCGGGATCTCGAGCCCGGTCTGCACGGCGCGCTTGATGTGCCCGACCGCGAGCGCGGCCTTCCTCGGCGCGCAGTAGCCGCGCGCGAGCTCCAGCACCTGCTCCAGGAAGCCGGCCTCGTCCTTGGCGTCGAGGATGCGGTTGACGAGGCCCAGGCGCTCGGCCGTCTCGTAGTCGAAGAGCTCGCCGCCGGTCATGAGCTCGATCGCCTTCGACTTCCCGAGCACGCGCGCCAGGCGTTGCGTCCCGCCCGTGCCCGGCAGCACGCCCAGCGAGATCTCGGGCAGCCCGCACTTGCCCGAGCCCTTGCGCGCGAAGCGCAGGTCGGCCGCCAGCGCGATCTCGAGCCCGCCGCCGACGCAGTGCCCGCCCAGGGCCGCGATCACGAGCTTGGGCGTGTGCTCCAGGCGCAGGAGCGTCTCGTTCGCGTGCAGACAGAAGGCGTACTTGAAGGTCGGCGTGACCGCGTCGAGCATCGCGATGTCGGCGCCCGCGCAGAAGAACTTCTCGCCCGCCCCGGCCAGCACCAGCACCTGGATCGCGTCGTCGAAGCGCGCGCGCAGCACGGCCTCGTCGAGGTCGCGCATCATCTCGTAGGAGTAGCCGTTGGCAGGCGGGTTGGTGAGCGTCAGCAGGGCCAGCGCACCGTCGCTGGCGTAGCTCACCTTGCCGTTCGGCATCGGCTGGGGGGTCATCGGGCTCATGCGCGCTCTCCGCTGGAAAAGGGCGCATGTTCTAGCAGAGGCGCACGTTCCAGCAGAAGGGGCGCGTAGGATCGCGCCCGCCCGCAGGCCAAGGAGTCCCAACCATGCTCGTTCCCGTGCTGCTCGCGCTGCTCCAGGATGCCCCGACCGCGAAGGACCCGGCGCCCTTCGGCGCGCTGGAGGTCGGCATCGCCGCCGACGTCCTCGGGCTGCACTTCAGCGAGCAGGAGCTCGAGCTGATGCTGCCGGACGTGCTCGAGCGGCTGAAGGAGTTCGAGCGCCTGCGCGCGGTGCCGCTCGCGAACGAGGTGGCGCCCGCGCTCGTGTTCTGGCCGACGCCCGCGCTCACGACCGAGACGAACTCGGGCGCCGTCCACGGGACGATCGCATCCGGCCCGCCGCTGCAGCGACCAGCGGATCTGGAGCAGCTCGCGTACCTGAGCATTCCGGAGCTGAGCGCGCACCTTCGCGACAAGACGATCACCTGCGTGGAGCTGGCCGAGGTCTTCATGGCGCGTCTCGAGCGCCTGGACGCGCAGCTGCACTGCGTCGTCACGCTGACGCGCGATCGAGCCCTGGCCCAGGCCAGGAAGCTCGACGAGGAGCTCGCCAGAGGCCCCGTCCGCGGACAGCTGCACGGCATCCCGTGGGTCGCGAAGGACCTGCTCGCGGTCGAGGGCTACCCGACCACGTGGGGCACGCCGCCATTCAAGCAGCAGTCCATCGCGCTCGACGCCGCGGTCGTGCAGAAGCTCGACGCGGCCGGCGCGGTCCTGATCGCCAAGGTCTCGCTGGGCGAGCTCGCCTGGGGCGACGTGTGGTTCGGCGGCCAGACGCGCAACCCGTGGAATCTCGACCAGGGCTCGAGCGGCTCCTCGGCCGGATCCGCGTCGGCCGTCGCGGCTGGCTGCGCGCCCTTCGCGATCGGATCCGAGACCTACGGCTCGATCCTCTCGCCCTCGACGGCCTGCGGGAACTCGTCGCTGCGCCCGACCTTCGGCGAGGTGAGCCGGTTCGGCGCCATGACGCTGTGCTGGTCGCTGGACAAGCTCGGGCCGATCGCGCGTTCGGCCGAGGACGCGGCCCTCGTCTTCTCGGCGATCCGCGGTCGCGACGAGCGGGATGCGGCGACGTTGCTCGCGCGCGCGACTCCCTTCCGCCCGGACCTGCGTGGCGTCCGAGGCTGGAAGGTCGGCGTACCGAAGGGCGCGTTCGAGGGCCAGAACGCGCGCTGCCAGAGCGTTCTCGGCGAGCTCGAGACGCTCGGCGTCGAGCTGGTCGAGATCGAGCTGCCGAAGTTCCCGGTGGACGAGATGATGATCGTGCTCGCCGCCGAGGCCGGCGCGGCCTTCGACGACTTCTCACGCAGCGAGAAGGACGACCAGATGGTGCGCCAGACGCGCGACGCGTGGCCGAACGTGTTCCGCCAGGCCAGCCTCATCCCGGCGGTGGACTACATCCGCGCGAACCGGCTGCGCACGATGCTGATCCGCGAGCTCGAGGCGACGCTCGCGGGCGTGAAGGCCATCGTGCACCCGAGCTTCGCGGGCTCGCTCGTGGCCATGACCAACCTCTCCGGCCACCCGACCTTCGTTGCGCCCTGCGGCTTCGGCGCGGACGGCACGCCCTACAGCATCTCATTCACGGGCAAGCTGTTCGGCGAGGCCGACGTGCTGGCGCTGGCCGAGGCCTGGCAGGGTGCGACCGACTACCACCTGCGCCACCCGAAGCTGTAGGCTCGGCACGGCGGACGAAACCCTGTTCACCGCTCCGACCTACCAGCCCTGAAGGAGGGTCTCGATGGTTCCCCTGCTCGATCTCTGGCTCCCGATCCTGCTCTCCGGCGTGTTCGTGTTCGTGGTCAGCTCGGTCATCCACATGGCGCTGCCGATCCACAAGAGCGACATGAAGCGCCTGCCGAACGAGGACCAGGTCCTGGCCGCGATCCGCGCCCAGAACGTGCAACCCGGCATGTACATGTTCCCGAGCGCCAACTCGATGAAGGAGATGTGCACGCCCGAGATGGTCAAGAAGCTCGAGCAGGGGCCGGTCGGGCACATGACCCTGCGACCGAACGGCGGCTTCTCGATCGGACCGTCCCTGGCGCAGTGGTTCGTGCTCTCGCTCGTGATCGGGGCGCTGACCGGCTACCTGGCCGGGATCGTTCTCCCGCGCGGCGCCGACGCGACGATGGTGCTGCGCCTCACCAGCACGGCCGCGTTCCTCGGCTACGCCTTCTCGAGCGTGCAGGACTCGATCTGGAAGGCCGTGCCGTGGAACGTCACGGCCAAGTTCGTGTTCGACAGCGCGCTCTACGCCCTGGCGACCGGCGCGGCCTTCGCCTGGTGCTGGCCCGGCGTCGCGGCCTGAGCCGCGGGTCGTGCCGCCGGGCGCGTGACGAAGCGCAGCAGCACGAACACGAGCGCGATGTCCATCCACGTCACGATCGACAGCGCCTGCAGGTAGTCGCGCAGGCTCGAACCCACGATCTCCTCCGAGAAGAGGTCGCACACGACCCAGTAGAAGAGCAGGAACGGGCCGAGCCAGCGGCGCGTGTCGGCTTCGGCCGCCGCGATGGCGACCAGCAGGCCGAAGCTCGGCAGCAGGTCGACGTGGTGCGCCTTCCAGGTCACCGGCGAGAGCAGCAGCGCCAGCGGCAGGAGCCCGAGCAGCGCGACCCATTCGCCGCGCGCGTCGCGCGCCTTGCGCACGCGCAGGCCGGCGTAGAGAAGCAGCGCGAGCCCGAGCAGGCGCCCGACCGCGCTGGCGACCTCCGGAGCGACGGTCACGACGCTCACGTCGGCCGCGCCCGTGTCCCCGGGCGGCCGCAGCATGCGGTAGGTGGCCTCGCGCAGCGACTGGTTCATGCCGTAGCGCGCGGGCGGCATGCCGTCCGGCACCTGATCGCGCGCGTTGAGGTCGTCGAGGCTCTGGTAGCTGACCACGTCGCTCACCCAGTGCCGCGCCAGCTCGGCATAGGCGCGCGGGCCGAAGTACAGCGCGGGCAGGCAGAAGAGCAGCGCGCCCAGCGCGAGCGTGCTCGCGAACGCGCGCCAGCGCGCGCGCAGCGCGAGGAACAGCACCAGCGGCCAGAGATTGGGCTTGAGCACCAGGCTCAGCGCGAGCGGGAAGCCGGCCAGCCCCGGGCGTCCGGCGAGCGCGAGCTCGACCCCCGACAGCGCCAGCAGCGAGTACAGGAGGTTGCCGCCTCCGCCCGCGGTGTCGCGCAGGAGGTAGCGACTGACCAGCAGCAGCGCGAGCGCGAACAGCACGCTCGCGTGCGGCACGAGCTCGGGCCAGTGACGCCGCAGGCGCGCGCGCAGGAGCCGGTAGAAGGCCCACAGCGCGCCGACCTGCAGCACCGACCACAGCACGCGCGCCGCCGGCGTCGGGACGAGGGCCAGCGGCGCCGCCATCAGCGCCAGCGAGGGCGGGTAGGGTCCGTGGATGCGCCGCCCCACCTCGGGATCGAAGTAGGGATCCTCGTGCGCCAGGAAGCGCGCGCCCCACTCCTGGTTGTGGACCAGCACGCCCACGCCCTTGCGCGACGCGCGCGCGACCAGCACGACGCCGAGCAGCACGAACAGGATCCCCAGGATCCGATCGCGCCGCGCCCGCGCACCGGGCTCGACTGGGAAGAGCCAGCGCGCAAGGCGTGACTTCGCCGGCGCTCGCGTCACGGGTCCGCCGGGGGTCGCGCTCGTGTCCAAGGACCGAAAGATTGAGCACGGACCGTTCCGCACGCAAGCCCGTGAGCGCCCTCGCCGCAACACTCTCCACAACGCTTCCCCTCCCTCTCTCCTCTCCTCCTTCCCTTCTTCTCCCCTGTCCTCCGCGTTCTCCGCGCCCCCGCGGTTCCTCTCCGACCTCGCAAGCGCGTCTACCCCCGCCGCCCCTGGATCCACTCGCGCGGGATCCCGATCTCGGCCACCACCACGCGCCCCGTGAGCTCGGGTCCGCGGCCGAGCGCGAACCCGGGCTTCCGGGCGACGAAGGTCACGGTGACCGTGGCGCGCACGGCTGCCCCGAGCTCGGCGCCCGTGTCGGCGTCGAGTCCGCTGGGCACATCGAGCGCGAGCACCGGCCGTGCGCTCGCGTTCACGGCCCGGATCACGCCGGCCCAGGGCTCGCCCAGCGCGCGGTCGAGCCCGGTGCCGAAGAGGGCGTCGACCACCAGCGCCGCGGGCGCGAGCGCCGGGAGGTCACGCGCATCCTCGACCAGTCCCAGGTCCGCGCCCAGGCCGCGCCAGAGCTGCAGGTTCTTCTGGAAGTCGGCCGAGCCGGCCGCGAGCTTGGCGCGCGGCCCGACGAACGTCGCGCGCGCCTCCAGGCCACGGTTCCGGAGCGTGCGCGCGAGCACGAGCCCGTCGGCCCCGTTGTTGCCGGGCCCGCACAGGACGTGCACCGGACCGGGGCCGTGGCCGAGCATGCGCTGGGCCTCGTCGGCCGCGGCGCGGCCGGCGTTCTCCATCAGCACGAGCGCGGGGATGCCGTACTCCTCGATCGCGCGGCGGTCGAGGGCGCGCGTGGCGGCACGCGTGAGGACGGGCTCCGACACGGCGCAGGGATTCTGACCGCCCAGACGCGTGGGTCCACTCTCGGACTCAGAAAGTCACCGCCACGAGCCTCCCCCCCGTCCCGGTCGCGAGCTCGGCCCACAGGCGTTGCAGTCGCTTCGAGGCGTCCACCAGCACCAGGTCGAGCGTCACCCGGCGCGCGAAGTTGCGCTCGAGGAACAGCGGCACGAGCAGCTCGAGCCGGTGGCGCGTGCCGCCGGTCGGCGCGCCGTCGAACAGGACCACCAGGGTGTCCACCTCCGGGTCCTCCAATGCGAGCAGGGCCGCGTCCCAGAAGTTGCCCGAGCCGTTCTCCTTGCAGGCCTCGAACCAGCGCGCGGCCTCGCGCACCCGCGCGGGCGTGGCCGGGACCAGTCGCTCCTTCCACGGGTGCGGCACGCCCGTGTAGGGGATCAGGTTGAAGCGCGTGTCGTCCGGCAGGGCCTCGAGCGCCTCGCGCAGCTTCCCGTCCACGATCTCCTTGCGCGTCCGCCCGTCGGGCCGCAGGCTCCAGATCGAGCCCGACAGGTCGATCAGGATCGCCACGCGCTTCGAGACGATCGGCAGCCCGGCGAAGGCCGCGCTCGTGCGCGCGGCGGGATCCTCGCTGGCCGGTGCCGCGCGCGCGGGTCCCGCCGTCCAGTCGGCCGGCAGCGCGCGCAGCCAGTCGTTCCAGGGGCGCGGGTCGCGCCGGTGCTTCTGGCCCGAGAGGCCCTGCAGGAGCTCGACCACGCGCACCAGCAGGCGCTCCTCGCCCTCGGCCGTGAGGCGCTCGACCAGACGCTCGGCGGCGCCGCGCGTGCCGAGCGCGCCCAGGCTCTCGAGCGCCACGCGCCGCACCGAGAGCGAGGGATCGCCCACCAGCGGCGCGAGCCCGAGCAGCGCCGCCGCGGGGTCCGCCCCCGGCACCACCAGCGCCGCCGCCGCGCCACGCACGAGCGGATCGCGCTCGCGACGGGCCATCTCCAGCGCCGCCGGGGCAGCCTCCGGCGCGACCACACACAGCGCGGCCAGGGCCCGCGCCCGCGTCAGGGGCTCGCGCTCGGAACGCGCCGCGCGCTCGAGCTCGGCCCGCACCTCCTGGACGAGGGCCGCGTCCAGCCTGCCCGCGCGCGCCAGGCGTTCGAGCGACCAGCAGGCCATGCGCCGCGCCTCGGGCTCGTCGTCCTGCAACGCACGCTCGAACCACTTGGCCGGCGGCGCCTTCGGGAGCCGCCCGAGCAGCTCGGCCACGCGCACGCGCACCAGCGCATCCTTCGAGCGCAGCCCGGGCTCCTTGCCGAGCGCTTCGAGCGCCTTCGGCGCGTCCAGCGCGGCCAGCACCAGCTCGGCCGTGTCCGCCACCTCGCCCTTCGGGTCCGCCAGAGCCTCGATCACCAGGTTCCAAGCGGCCTCGCCACCGATTCGCGCCAGCTCCTCGACCGCCTCCTGCCGCACCCACTTGTCGCGCGAGCACAGCTTGGCCCGCAGCCCCTCGAGCACGTCGTCGGCGCGCAGCCCCGCCCCGCCCAGCAGGGGTGCGACGACGAGCAGCAGCGCGCGGGCCGCGCGCAATGCGCGCGCGCGCCCGGGGGAGGATCGAGAGACTCGCACGGCGAGCCGAGGACCGGCGGCGCGCGCGGGGGTGCGGCGGGCGCGCCGGATTACGAGCGCGCGGCCGACAGGCGGGGCAAATGGATTTGGATCAGCGAGTCCCTGCCCTCGCCGTTGCTGGACGGCGCGATCGGGTGAAACATCGCCAGCGCGGAGATGTGCTGATCGGAAAGCTCGCC
>CAZWAY010000028.1:0-48711 GCA_964631945.1 uncultured Planctomycetaceae bacterium | reverse complement strand
GACCGGCGGCGCGCGCGCGGGTTTCGCGGGCGCGCCGGATTCCTCGCTCGCGGCCTACTGGCGGAGCAGGCGCAGGCTCTCGGGGAACGAGATCTCGGTCGTGAGCTCGAGCGTGCTCTTGCCGCCCTTCGGCACGCGCACGACCCAGGTCAGCGCGCCGCTCTCCTCGCGCGCCTTCTTCCAGCGCTCGCCCTCGGCCAGCTTGGGCTTGACCGTGGCGATCTCGACCTTGATCCGGTCGTCGCGCGGCTTGGGCAGCACCTCCTGCACGATCACCTCGACCGTCCCGTCGGCGGCGGCCGTGAAGGCGCCGTGGTTCTCGAGCTCGATGCGCCAGGCCTCGCGCTGGGTCGCGCGCGAGCTGAAGACGCCCGGGCCCTCGCGCAGGTCGGAGAGCTGCGTGCGCGTCACCGTCAGGCCCGGATCGGCGCCGAGGTGCAGGTCGAGCTCCTGCCCGGGCTGCACGGCCGCGAGGAAGGCGTGGCCCACGAAGTCGGCCCCGAAGTAGACCGCCGCGCGCCCGGGCAGGAGCACCCACTCGCTCGTGTTCTTGGCCTTGGCGCGCAGCCACACGGTCGTGTCGAGCGCCGGCAGGACGTAGTGCTCGCCAGCGAGCGCGAGATCGGTGCGGCCCACCAGCACGCTGGTCGGCTCGGGCCGTGACTCGATGGTCTCCTTGCGCGGCAGGCGGAAGCGCACGGAGAGGCCCTCGCTCTCGACCGCGGCGAAGACGGGCGCCGCGGCCGGTGCGTCCGCGCGCTTCTCGGCCGCGTCCCCGCTGAATCCGAGGCCTTGCAGCTCGCCCATCGCGGTCTGGGGAGCCGGGCGCCCGCGCGTCGGCGCCTTCGGATCGTTCAGCGACAGCCAGATCGGCCGCGGGTCCGGGCCCTGCGCGCCGCGCTGCGGCTGGGCGGTCGAGAGCAGGATCTCGGCGTCCTTCCAGTCCTCGCCGGTGCGCTGTTGCACGCGCGCGCGGTAGGCCAGCTCGACCGAGGCGAGGTCCTTCTTGGCGCGCAGGTCGTAGTACGGCTCCCAGCCGGCGGCGCCCACCAGGTACTCGACCTCGAGCCCGGTCCCGCCCCCGACCACGTCGAGGATCAGGTCCTTGAGCGCCACGGCCCCGGCCGACTCGCAGCGTCCGAGCTGCAGGCGCAGGTCGGCCAGGGCGAGCTTCTGCTCCTCCTGGCGCGGCTCGAGCGCGCGCTGGGCCTCCTTCAGCTCGCTCAACTTGCCGGCGAGGTAGCGGAAGTTCGCCTCCCAGGCCTCGGGGTTGACGCGCCCGCTCTTGACCTCGTCCTGGTGCGCGCCCTCCTCCTGGCGCAGCAGGCGCTGCACGTGGTCGAGCAGCGCGCGCAGGCGCTCGCCCTCGTCGTCGAGCGCACCGAGCTCGCGCTCCAGCGCCTTGACGCGCCCGCGCAGCTCCTTCACGCGCTCGTCGGGGACGTTCGGCTGCAGGCGCTCGCGCACCTCGACCCCCACCACCTCGCCCCCCGCCAGGCGCACGCGAACGCTGTCCGGGTCGAGCCCGGCCGGCAGCCCGGCGAGCACGAAGCGGCCCTCGCCGCCCACCAGCTGCGCGCGACGCCGCACCGAGGCCGAGCCGCCGTAGACGGTCACCTCGACGATGGTCGAAGCGAGCGGTCGGGGCTCCTGGGGCAGCGGGGAGAGCGACAGCAGACACAGCGAGACGAACGGGATCGGCATGGGTTTCCTCGGCCGTGAGGATACGGAGTGCGCACGCGCGGTGCTCGTGCGCGCAGACTGCGCTCGGGATCCGAACGCGCCGATCCGAACGCCGCCGAACCCCGCGGCCTTGCGGTCCGGTCCGCCCGGAACTCAGTAGGCGTCGGCCAGGCGCGTGAAGCGCGCGCGCGCGGCCGCGCAGTACGCGTCGAAGCCCGCGGCGGGCAGCGCCAGCGCCGCCAGGATGGAGGCGCGCTCGTCCTCGGGGGCCGGGACCGGGTGGCGCGGGGGCGCGACTTCCTTGGCGGCGAGGTCGGCCAGCGCGACCAGGGCCGCGTCGCGGCGGTGGGCGTCCGGCGCGCCGCCGAGGTCGTGGTGGAACTGGACCGCGCGCACGATCTCCTCGGGCATGCCCCAGTGGGCCGCGACCAGCGCGCCGAGCTCGGCGTGGGACACGGACAGGACCTCCTGCTCGGCCAGACAGCACGGCTCGCCGCCCTCGAGGCGCGCGAGCTGCAGGTACTCGAGCGCATCCGGATCGAGGAAGCGCGCCATCAGCACCTTGCCCACGTCGTGCAGCAGGGCGGCCGTGACCGCCGCGCTCGAGAACGGCAGGTGGTAGTGCGCGCTCGCGACCTCGGCCGCCAGCAGCGCGGCCACCGAGTGACGCCACAGCTCGCCCTCCTCCAGCCCGAACTGCGGCAGGGCCTGGACCATGCTCGGCTTGGCGCCGGCCGCCAGCGCGAGCCCCACCACCGCGCGCGGACCGATGCGGCGCACGGCGTCCTCGACGTCCAGGATCTTGGTCTGGGACCCGGAACTGGCCGAGTTGGCCGCGCCCAGGACCTTGCCCGTCAGCACCGGATCGAGCCGCACGACCTCGAGCACCTCGCGGTCCTGCCAGTCCTCGCGCGACAGGATCACGACCAGCCGCAGCGCCGCCTGGGGGAGCGGGGCGAGGTGGGTGGCCTCTCGGACCAGGGCTCGTGTGTCGCGTGCCAAGGCGGTACCCAGGGTATCGGCACTTCTCCGGCCGAGCCTGACCGCGAGCCCGGAGCCGTTCCCCTGGCTCCCGGCTGACTCGCTCCTGGGAAGCGCGTCGGGGGAAGCGCTACGATCGCCCGCATGCCCACCCGGGACGACAACAAGGCCAAGTGGACGGAGTACGACTGGAGCCAGGGCGGCCACGACTGGTCGGTGGCCTGGGGCTCCAGCCAGTCGCTGTGGTTCGGCACGATCCTGCCGCGCATCCATTTCCTGCTGCCGGCCCGGCACCTGCTCGAGATCGCACCCGGCTACGGGCGCGTCACGGCCTACCTGCTCGAGCACTGCCAGCGCTACACCGGTTTCGACATCACCCCGCGCTGCGTGGAGGCCTGCCGCGAGCGCTTCGGCGAGCGCGCGAACGCGAGCTTCGTGCTCAACGACGGGGGCTCGCTGGAGGCCGTGCCGGACGCGTCCGTGGACGCGGTCGTGAGCTGGGACTCGCTGGTGCACGCCGACCCGAGCGTGCTGGAGACCTACGTGCACGCGCTGGCGCGCAAGCTCGTGCCCGGCGGACGGGCCTTCCTGCACCACTCCAATCTGGGCGCCTTCGTCGACCCGGCCACGGGCCGCGTTCCCCACCAGAATCCGCACTGGCGCGACGAGCGCATGACCGCCGCGCACATGCGCCGCTTCTGCGCCGAGGCCGAGCTCGCGCTGGACGGGCAGGAGCTGGTGCAGTGGGGCACGAGCGTCGAGAACGACTGCTTCACCTGGCTGCGCCGCCCGGCCGCGGGCGAGGCCGTGACCAGCGGCGAGCTGCTCACGCACCCCTCCTTCGGCGCCGAGATGGCCCACTGTCGCTGGCTGTACCTCTATCCCGGCCGCGGCCAGGGCTAGACCCCGAATGGCGCAGCGGGCACGGGTGCTGGTGGTGGGCGCGGGCGTCTCGGGCCTGTCCTGTGCGCTGCTCTTGCTCGAGCGCGGCCACACCGTGACGCTGTGGGCGCGCGAGGATCCGCTCGCCAGCACCTCGGCCGTGGCCGCCGCGCTGTGGTATCCGTTCGAGGCCGGGCCGCCCGAGCGCGTCGGACCGTGGGCCACGCGCTCCTACGCGCGCTTCCTCGGGCTGGCGCGCGCCCGGGTGCCGGGCGTGGTGCTGGAGGAGCTGCGCGACCTGCGCTCGCCGGCCATCGATCCGCCCGACTGGCTGCGCGGGCTGGACGGCTTCGCGCCGCTCGCGCCGGAGGAACGCCAGGGCTTCGAGCAGGGCTGGAGCGCGCGCGTGCCGGTGATCGAGACGCCGCTGTACCTGGCCTGGCTGGCCGAACGCGTGCGCGCGCTGGGCGCGACCTTCCAGCGCCGCGCGCTCGAGTCCTTCGATGAGGCCCGCGGCTTCGAGCTGCTGGTGAACTGCAGCGGCCTGGGCGCGCGCGAGCTGTGCGGCGACGAGCGCTGCTACCCGATCCGCGGCCAGCTCGTGCACGTGCCGCGCGGGGCGGTGGCGCGCGCGCTGGTCTTCCAGCACGCCGACGGCGCCTTCGGCTACGTCGTGCCGCGCAGCCGGGACTGCGTGCTGGGCGGGACGGCCGAGCGCGGCAATGCCTCGCTGGAGCTCGACGAGTCGAGCTCGCGCACGATCCTGGCGCGCTGCCACGCGCTCGAGCCGCGCCTCTCGGAGCAGCGCCTCGGCGCCGCGGTCGGCCTGCGTCCGGGCCGCCACGCCATCCGGCTCGAACGCGAGCGCCTGCCCGACGGACGCGTCTTGGTGCACGACTACGGTCATGGCGGCTGCGGCGTCACGCTCTCCTGGGCCTGCGCCGAGGACGTGTGCACGCTGGTCGACGAGGCCCTGGGTTGAGCGCGGCGCGCGCGCCCGTGCGCGGCTGGCTCGCGCGCATCGAGCGCGTGGGCAACGCGTTGCCGGATCCGATCACGCTGTTCGCGCTGGGCGCGGCGCTCGTGTTCCTGGGCTCGTGGCTGGCGGCGCGCGCGAGCTGGAGCTGCACCCTGGCGGACGCGCAGGGAGTCGAGCGCGTCGAGCAGGCGCGCAACCTGCTCTCGGCCGCGGGCCTGCGCTGGCTGTTCACCGATCTCGTGCCGATCTACGTGGGCTTCCGGCCGCTCGGGCTGGTGCTGTGCGCCTCGATCGGCGTGGCGGTGGCGGAGAAGTCGGGCTTCCTGGCCGCGGTGCTGCGCGCGGCGCTGATCTACGTGCCGCGCGCGTTGCTGGCGCCGGCCACGCTGCTGGTGGGCGTGTGCTCCTCGCTCGCCTCCGACGCCGGCTTCGTGGTGCTGCCGCCGCTGGCGGCCGCGATCTATCGCTCGCTCGGGCGCCCGGCCGCGCTCGGCATCGCCACGGTCACGGCCGGGATCGCGGGCGGCTACGGCGCGAACCTGTTCCTGACCAGCCTCGATCCGCTGCTGGCCGGCCTGAGCGAGCAGGCCGCGCGCCTGGTGGATCCCGGCTACGTGGTGAGCGCGGCCTGCAACTGGTACTTCCTGATCGGCTCGAGCGTGCTGCTGACCGGTGTCGGGTGGTGGGTGTCCGAACGCGTGCTCGCGCCGCGCCTGGCGCCGGCGCGAGCGGACGCCGCGGCGAGCGAGGACTTCGCGCTGGGCACGCGCGAGCGCCGCGGGCTCGCCATCGGCCTCGCGACCCTGTTCGTGCTGCTGGCGCTGTTCGTGCTCGCGCAGCAGGCCGAGTGGGGCTTCCTGCACGACCCGCCGGCCACGGGTGGCAAGACGCCGATGCCGGTCTGGATCCAGTCGATCGTGGCCCTGATCGTGGTGCTGTTCTTCCTGCCGGGCCTGGCCTACGGCCTGGCGGCGGGGACGATCCGCTCGGACCGCGACGTGGCGCGCATGCTGAACGAGTACTTCGGAGTGCTCGCGAGCTACGTGGTGCTGGCCTTCTTCGCGTCCCTCCTGGTGGCGGCCTTCGAGCGCTCCAACCTCGGCATCCTGCTGGCCATGGCGGGCGCCGACGCGCTGGCGCGCCTGGCGCTGCCGAACGCGGTGCTGCTGGGTGCCTTCGTGCTGCTGATCGCGGCCGCCAACCTGCTGATGATCTCGTCCTCGGCCAAGTGGGCGCTGTTCGCGACGATCTTCGTGCCGCTCTTCATGCGCCTGGGCGTGAGCCCCGAGCTGACCCAGGCGGCCTATCGCGTGGGCGACTCGCTCACCAACCCGATCAGCCCGCTGAATCCCTACCTCGTGATCGTGCTGGCCTTCCTGCGGCGCCACGACGAGAAGAGCGGGCTCGGCACGCTGATCTCGCTGCTGGTGCCCTTCTCGCTGGCCTTCGCGCTGGTCTGGATCCCGTTCCTGCTCGGCTGGGTGGCGCTCGGCCTGCCGCTCGGACCGGGCGCCCCGCTGGCCTACGCGCCGGGGGGCTGAGCGACCGGCGTCCGCGCAGCGTGCGGCACCAGCGCGCGCACGCGCGTGTGCTCGCCCAGGATGCGCGCCAGCTCGGCGCGTTCGGCCGGCGTGGCCTCCAGCGCCAGCGGCACGTACACCAGGCGCTCGAGCAGCGTGCGATTGGCCGCCGGCGCCGTGCCGCCCGCGCCGGACCCCAGCGCGCCGTGCTCGACCGCGATCAGGCTCGAACGCGCGCTGGCGTCGAAGCCCGCCGCGCGCAGCGCGCGCACGAGCTGCTGGGGTTCGTCGCAGCCGAGCGCGAAGACCCAGTGGTGCCGCGCGCGTGCCTGGCGGCCGAAGACCTGCACCTCCGGAGCCAGCGCGCCCAGCAGTTCCTCGCCGAAGGCGCGCCGTGCCGCCGCGTTCGAGGCGGCCGGGCGTCGCAGGCGTCGCTCGAGCAGCGCCAGGAGCGGCGCCGACGGGGCACGGCGCAGGCGCTCCAGGAACTGCGGCCCGGGGAAGCCGCGCGTGGCGTCGTGCAGGACCTGATCGAGGTCCTTGCCCGCGCGCGCGCAGTGGCGCGCGAAGTGCGTGAACAGCCAGCGCCGGCCCAGCGTGCGCAACAGCGCGGCCTTGCCCACGCGCCGCAGGAAGTCGAGCCGCGGGTGCACCGGCCACTCGGCCTGCAGCGTGCGCATGCGCGCGCGCAGGGCCGGCGAGCGCACGCGCAGGATCCCGCCCTGGATGGCGGTGGCGGTCTTGATCAGGCCGAAGCTGAAGAGCGCCAGGTCGGCCGCGGGGTGTCCGCGCCACGCGTCCCCGCTGAAGGCCTGGGCGCAGTCCTCCCACACCAGGAGCTCGTGCTGCTTGGCGCACGCGACCAGCGCATCCAGCTCGGCGCGCTGGCCGAACAGGTGCGCGAAGAGCACCGCGCGCGTGCGCGCGGTCAGGCGCCGCTCCAGCTCGCCGGGCGGCGGGGCGAGCGTGTCCGGATCGAGCGCGAAGGGCACGGCCACGAGCCCGTGCGCCGCCAGGATCTGCACCATGTGGGCGATGGTCAGGCCCGAGACGAGCACCTCGCTCCCCGGCGGCAGCGCCAGCGCGCGCAGGTACAGGTCGAAGCCCGAGCGCGCCGAGAGCGCCGCGAAGGCGTCGCCCACCGGCGAGAAGCGGGCCTCGAGGCGTGAAGCCCGCACGCCGCGCCCGCCGGCCAGGGCGCTGGCCAGCACGGCGAAGCCGAGGTCGCTCCAGCCGATGTCCAGGGAGAGACGCGGGTGCATGGGATGTGGCGTCAGCGCCGGCTCGCCTCGACGCCCGCGGCCAGGGCCTCGACCAGACGCGGCAGCGTGCAGAGGGGTGTCGAGCAGATGGCCACGCGCACGGCGCCCGCGACGGGCACGACGAACACGCCGGCGGCGCGCATGTGGGCCGCGGTGCGCTCGGCGTCGGGCGTGAACACCGTCACGAAGAAGCCGCCCTCGTAGCGCGGGTGCGCGAGGCGCGCCTGGCGGGCGAGGCGCGTGAACAGTTCGACGCGCCGGGCGAGCAGCGCGCGCAGCTCGCCGCGCTCGCGCTCGACGCGCTCGGCCAGGCCCGGATCACGCAGGCACTCGCTGATGGCCAGCATCCCGAGGTGGTTGCAGTTCGACCAGGTGCCGCGGCAGGAGGCGCCCAGCGCCGCGCGCACGAGCTCGCGCTCGGACTCGTCGGCCTCGAGCGCGACGCACGCGCCCACGCGCGCGCCGTAGGCGGTGAAGGCCTTGGAGGCCGACCAGGCCACCAGCACGGTGGCGTGGCCGAGCAGCGGTTCGAGGTGGCGCACCCAGGCGCGCGTGTCGCCGGCCCCGTAGCGCGCGTAGGCCAGGTCCACCAGCAGCGTCAGGCGCTGGTCGGCCGCGGCCGGGACGAGCACCTCCAGGAGCGCGCGCCAGTCGTGCTCGTCCAGGGTGTAGCCGGTGGGGTTGTGGCAGGGCGTGTTGAGGAACACGAGCGAGCGCCCCTGGCGCGCGGCGCTGCGCGCGAGCGCCGCCCCCAGGGCAGCCACGTCGAAGCGCCCCTCGCCCGAGAACATCGGGAAGGTCGTGAGCGCGCGGCCGGCCTGCGCCGCGATGGTCTCGTAGGGCGACCAGTAGTAGGAGCTCGTGAGCAGGCTCTGCCCCGGCTCGAGGAAGTTGTTCACGGCCAGAGCCAGCGCGCCCGTGCCGCCCGGGGTCGCGACCGTCACCGCCAGGCGCGCCAGCTCGGACGACCCGAACAGATCGGCCTGGACGGCCTCCAGGAAGGCGCGCGGCCCGGCGATGGGCGCGTAGCCGGCGCCGCGCTCGCTGGCGATGCGGCGATAGGCCTCGGCCACGGCCGGCAGCGTGGCCAGGCGCAGCTCCTCGTCCAGCAGCGTCCCGAGCGTCGAATTCACCACGTCCTCGCCGGCGGCGCGCCGGCGCGCGGCCTCGGCGTCGAGGGCGAAGATCGGATCGTCTCCGCGCGACTCACGCTGACGCGCGATCAGACGCCGCGCGCAGGGGTCGGTGGCGGGTCCGCTCAAGCGGCGGCATGGTACGCAACGCGGCGCGAGCACGGAATGAACTGCGCCGAGACTGTTCGGGTCCTGCAAGAGGAATTCGCCGTCTCGGCCCGCGCCTGACAAGCCCCGCGGGAGGGCATAGGATCTCCCCGGACGCACGTCCCCCACCCCTGCGCGCGTCCGAGCCATGCTGCTCGTTTCGCTCGTCCTTTGTGCTCCGTTCCTGCCCGTCGCGGCCTCCGGCCAGCGCCGAGGCGCGGGCGCCGTCGAGTGCCCGCTGCGCGAGTTGCCGCTCGGTGAGCTGCAGCTGTCGGAGAGCCAGGACCCGCCGCTGCCGGAGCCGCGCGGGAAGGTGGCGTGGTTCGCGGGCACCTACGAGCAGCTGCTGGGCGAGGCCACGCGCTCCAAGCGCATCGTGTTCCTCGACTTCTACTCGCGCTCCAACGCCTTCAGCAAGAAGCTCGAGAAGACCACCTACGTGGACGCCCAGGTGCTGGGCGAGCTGCGCGAGCTGCTGTGCTACTCGATCGACGCCGACGCCAAGGAGACCAAGCCGCTGCGCAAGCGCTTCCAGGTCCAGGGTCCGCCCGCGCTGGTGTTCCTGGATCCCGACGGCGCGTTGCGCGACCAGGTCAGCGGCTACTTCGCACCCGAGGCCTTCCTGCACGAGGTGCAGCGCATCAAGGCCAACCGCGGCACCTTCTCGGACCTGCGCGCGCGCATCCTGCGCGACCCGAACGACCTGGACTCGCGCTGGGAGCTGGCCTGCAAGCTGCGCACGATCGGCGACGTGTTCGCCTTCGAGGAACAGGTGGCCGAGATCCACGAGCGCGATCGCGAGGGACGCTCGCCCGCCTCGCGCCGCATGCGCCTCGAATCGCTGTTCGCCGCGGCTTCGGCCAAGCTGGAGCTCGAGCCGCTGTACGAGTTCGTGGCGGCCGAGAAGGAGCCGGCGCTGCGCTTCGAGGCCTGGTGGAAGATCTGGATGCTCGAGGGCCAGGCCGCGCGCTCGGCCAGCGACCCAGAGGGCGCCGACCGGCACCTGCTGCGCTACTTCGCGGCCGCGCGCGAGCTCTGGCCGCTGGTGCCGCTCGAGGAGCACAAGTTCCTGGGCAACAACATCGCCTGGAGCATCTACGAGAACCGCGCGGGGGCCACGCGCGCGGACCTGGAGTTCGCGCTGGAGGTCGCGCTCGCGGCCGTGGCGGCGGCGCGCGACGTGCCCTACGTGGTCGACACCCTGGCCTGCTGCCTGTTCGCGCTGGGCCGACGCGAGGAAGCCCTGCAGGAGATCCGGCGCTGCATCGAGCTCGACCCGCAGAACCCGGTCTGGCGCGAACGCCAGGCGCTGTTCGAGAAGACGCGCTAGGCGTTGCCGCGCCGGCCGCTAGGCGAACGGGCCGGCGGTCTCGAAGGGCTCGACGGGCGGCGGGGTGAAGGCCTCGTAGCGAACGGGGGGGAGCGGGGCGCTGGCCGCGGGCGCGACGGAGCCGAGCTGCTCGAGCGCGCGCGCGGCCTGGAACTGCAGGTGCTTCACGCGCGTGAAGGCCAGCGGCAGCGTGCGCGCGAGTTCGAGCTCGCGCGCGTCGACGAGTTCGCGCAACGTGCGCACACCGAGGGCCTCGAGGCGCGCGACCAGGCGCGCCGGAAGCTCGACCAGGCGGGCCGCGGCGAGTGCGCGATCGGGCAGGGGTGGCGGGCGCGGGATCACGAAGCTGGCCGGATCCTCGGGCGGCGACAGGCGGTCGAGCTCGCGCCAGGTGCCGAGCACGGCCTCGACGCGCTCGGCGGGCGGAGCGTAGCCGGCCTCGTCGGCCTCCTCGTCCTCGCCCTCCTCACCCTGGAACGCGGCGGGGTCCTCGCTCTCGCGCTCGGCCTCGTCGAGCTCGCCGTCGAGCTGCTCGACCAGCTCGGACTCCAGCTCGAACTCGGGATCCTCGAGCTCGGCACCGCCCGCCTCGTCGTGCTCGATGCGCTCGCACAGCAGCGCGGCCTCGCGCAGGAAGCGCGCGGCGGCGCGCTCGTTCCAGTCGAGCTGCTCGGACAGCGTGGCCGGGGCGAGGCGCCGCAGCGCGGCCAGCGACTCGCAGCCGACGCGGCGCAGGCGCTGCAGGGTGGCGGGTCCGTCGGCGTGCAGATTGCAGAGCAGGGCCAGGGTGTCCATGGCGAATTCCTCGTCGTCTACGGGATCGGCTAGCGGGATCAGCGCTCCAGGGCCGGAGCGAAGGCACGCGGCGCGGCGGGCACGCCGGCGGCAGGAAGGTGCGCGACGCGCACGCGCGGGCCGAGCGCCGAGCGCGTGCGCTCGGACAGCTCGCGCGCCAGTGCGTCGTGGTCGAAGGCGCCGCGCGAGGCCGGGTCCAGCTTGCGCACGGGCATGCCGTGCGCGGCGGCCTCGCGCAGGGCGGTGTCGCGCCGGATGACCGTGTCGAGCATCTCGCGCTCGAAGCGCGCCTGCATGGCCACCAGGAGCTCGCGCGCGAGCGCCGTGCGGCGGTCGAAGCGCGTGGCCAGGTACAGGAGCGCGAGCGGTCGGCCGAGGTCGGCGGCCAGGGCCTCGAACAGGCGGCGCGCCTGCAGCGCGCCCTGCAGGGCGAAGGCCCCGGTCTCGACCACCAGCAGGGTGGTCGTGGCGGCACGCACGGCGTTGGCGCACAGGACGCCATCCGCGCGCGGCGGACAATCGAGCAGGACCCAGTCGTAGCGCCCCTCCAGATCGGCCAGGGCTGCCTCCAGCACGCGCTCCGGACCCAGCGTGCGCTCGGCCACCTGCTCGAACTCGGACAGGTGCAGGCTGGAGGGAACCAGGTGGAAGCCGCCCGGCACGCTGCGCTGCAGGGCCGTGAGCGGCACGCCGTCGAGGAACAGGCGCGCGACCGAGTCCTCTTCCTCGGCGTGGCAGGCCAGCCCGAGCGTGGCGTGGGCCTGGGGATCCAGGTCCACCAGGCACACGCGCTTGCCCAGCGCCGCGAGCGAGGCGGCCAGGTTGATGGCCGTGGTCGTCTTCCCCGTGCCACCCTTCTGGTTGGCGAGCGCCAGGACGTGCATCGCGTTCCCTTATCCCGTTTGCGCGCGGCCGATGCAAGCGGATCGGCGGGCTCCGCTCCGCCCGTGGGACGAGCGCTGCACGGCCCTGCTAGCGCAGGGCCGCGCGGGCGCGTTCGAAGAAGGCGCGCGTCCCGCGGCTGTGCTCGATCGGAGCCCAGTTCGCGACGCCCTCGATCGCGCGCGCGGCCGGGCTGTCGGGCTCCAGCAGCGTCACGGGCACACGCTGCTCCACGCTGCGCAGGACGGCGAGGTCGTAGGGCACCCACCCGACCAGCTCGGGCGTGTGCCCGAGGAAGCGCTGGGCCGCGCTCTGGAAGCGGGTCCAGGCCGACTGCGCGCGCGCCTCGTCGGGCGAGCGGTTCACCACCAGGCCCACGCGGATGGCGGGGTTCGCCAGGTGCGCGCGCTTGTAGAGCGCATAGCCGTCCGACAGCGCCGTGACCTCGTGGTTGGTCACCAGGAGCAGCGTGGTGGCGGCCGCGAGGTGCGTCACGGTCGAGTAGGAGACGCCCGCGCCGTGGTCGATCACGATCAGGTCGAACTGCTCCTCCAGCGGGCGCAGGGCCTTGAACAGTCGGTCGAGCTCGCGCCGGGTCGGGTTGGCGAGGATGTGCCGGCCGACGCCGCCCGAGAGCAGCTGGATGCCGGCCGGCCCCGTCACCAGGGCCTCCTCGGCGCGCACCTGACCCTGCAGCACGTGCGAGAGGTCGTACTGCGGCGCCAGGCCGAGCAAGAGGTGCGCGTTGGCGAGGCCGGCGTCGAAGTCCACCAGCAGCACGCGCTCGCCGCGCTGGGCGCGCAGCACCGCCAGGTTCGAGGAGAGGATGCTCTTGCCGGTCCCGCCCTTGCCGCTGGCCACGCACAGCACGCGCGCCACCGGCGTGCCGCCGGTCTCACGCCGCGCCAGGCCGAACAGCCGCGTGAGGCCGAGGGTCTCGGCCAGGGGCACGCTCGCCGGGCCGCCGTGCAGGCCCGGATCGAGCTGGCCCGACACCGTTCCGTCCGCGTTCGCCACCAGTCGTTCCGCCGCCATCGTCGGCACCCATCCTGTGCTCGGTCGCCGTGTACCCGTCACCCGAGCTTGATGGGATCACCGATGCGGTGCAGTTTCAAGACGTTGGTCGAGCGCGCCACCGCCGGCGGCACGCCCGCCACGAACACGACCCGCTCGCCCGGCTTGACCAGGCCGCGCGCCAGGAGCTCCTGGCTGGCGCTGTCCAGCATGTCCTCGAGCGTCGGCTTGTGCGGGAATTCCAGCGGGCGCACGTGGGCCAGCACCGACATGTGCCGCAGCGTGCGCAGGTGGGGCGAGAGCGCGAAGACCTCCGCGTGGGGCCGATAGCGCGAGAGCTGGCGCACGGTGTTGCCGGTCTCGGTGAAGCAGATGATGCGCTCCACCCCCAGGGCCTCGGCCGCCTGGGCGGCGGCCAGCGCCACCGCGTTCGAGAAGGTCGGCTCCGAGGCCCGGAAGCTCACGCGCGGCAGGTCGTGGTAGCGCTGGCTGGCCTCGACCGCGCGGGCGATGCGCTGCATGGCCTCGACCGCCTCGATGGGGTGCTTCCCGACCGCGGTCTCGGCCGAGAGCATGACCGCGTCGGTCCCGTCCAGGACGGCGTTGGCGACGTCGGTGACCTCGGCCCGCGTCGGGCGCGAGGAGTGCACCATCGACTCCAGCATCTCGGTGGCGGTGATCGTGAAGCGCCCCGAGCGCAGGGCCGCCTGGATCAGGGTCTTCTGCACCATGGGCAGCTGCTCGAGCTCCATCTCGACCCCCAGGTCGCCGCGCGCCACCATCACGCCATCGGTGGCGTCGAGCAGCTCCTCCAGGTTCTCGATCGCCGCCACGCGCTCGATCTTGGCCACCACCAGCGCGTCCGGGACGCACGCGCGCACGGCCGTGATCTCCTCGGCGCGCGAGACGAAGCTGACCCCCACCATGTCCACGTCCAGCTCGCGGCACAGCTCGAGATCGCGACGGTCCTCCTCGGTCGGGACCACCAGGGTCATGCGCGAGTCCGGCAGGTGCACGCCCTTGGCGTCGCCGATCGTCCCGCTGCGCACGACGCGCGCGTCGAGGCCGTCGGGGTGCTTCTCCTCGACCACCAGCTCGACCGCGCCGTCGGCCAGGAGCACGCGCTGGCCCTTCTCGGTCGAATCGAGCAGGCCGGGGAAGTCCATCGGGACGCGGCCGGGCTCGGCCATGCCGCCGCCCTCGTACAACCACACGCGCTGGTCTTCCTCGAGCTCCAGCCGGCCGCCCGGGAAGTGCCCGAGGCGCAGCTTGGGGCCGCGGATGTCGGCCAGGATGCCGAGCACGAGGCCCTTGCGGGCCGCGGCCGCGCGCAGGGCGGCGATGCGACGCCGCACGTCGTCGTCGTCGCCGTGGCTCAGGTTGATGCGCGCCACGTTCATGCCCGCGTCGATCAGCTGCTCGATGAGCGGCTCCGAGGCCGGGCCGATGGTGGCGACGACCTTGGTGAAGGCGCGCCCGGAGATGGGCAGCTTGCGCCGGGTGAAGCGGCCCCAGTTGGGTGTCTCTTGCATGGTGCGAAGGGCAAGAGCGTAGGGCTCGCCGAGCGCCGAAGCGAGCCGCCCCACGCGCGCCGGCCGGACCGGCGACGATCACAGGCCGGCTAGCAGGCCGTTGAAAAAGTCCCGTCGCGAGGCAAAGCGCGCATCGACGGAGCTAGGAACGCGACGGAGAGACGGCGGAAGCGGCCTTCCTGGCCGCTGAGCACGGCTCGACGAGCGTGACGACGCACCGTCGATGCGCGCGAAGCCGCAGCAGGGATCTTTTCCAACGGACTGCTAGGGCGCGACGGCGGCGATCTCCTGATCCACCGCCTCGACCCACACGACCGCGTCCAGGAAGGCGCCCTTGATGGCCGCGCGCGACAGACCGAAACAATCGACCGCGTCCCAGTCGCCGCGCTCGTAGGCCAGGGTGCAGCGCAGGGCCTCGGCCATCGGCCCCTTGTTCTCGAGCAGGGCCTGCTGCAGCTCCTCGCCGAGCGGCAGCTTCTTGACCACGCGCTCCATGGGCGCGCTGAGCAGCGCGTCGAGGGTCGAGAACAGCCCGGCGGTGAAGTAGCTGGAGGGGTTGGGAGCCGAGCTCGCGCGCGCCAGGAGCTCGCACATCCGGGCGCGCATCATGGCCGTGACCAGGAGCTCGTGCGGACGCTCGCCCACGCCCGAGAGCATGAACAGGCAGGCCAGGTTCTTGACCGTGGAGAGCCCGAGGTACGTGACCGTCTCCTGCACCGAGTCGATGCGGCGCGGCATGCCGTAGATGGCCGCGTTGATGTGGCGCAGGAGCTTGTAGGAGAGCGCCACGTCCTGGCTGACGATCTCGGCGATGCGCTCGAAGTCGTGGTCGGGGTTCTGGAACTCGGCCATCAGCCGCAGCAGGTTCAGGCTGTTGGCCGGGATGCTCTGGCCCGAGACCACGTTGGGCTTGGCCAGGAAGTAGCCCTGGAAGTAGTCGAAGCCCATGTCGCGGCACAGCTCGAACTGCTCGCGCGTCTCGATCTTCTCGGCCAGCAGCTTCAGCCCGAGCGGCTTCAGCAGCTGGAAGCGCTCGCGGATCTTCTGCTCCTCGAGCCCGAGGATGTCGAGCTTGACGATGTCGGCCAGGGCCAGGAGCGGCGCGCGCTCGGGGTGGCAATCGAAGTCGTCCAGCGCGATCTTGAAGCCGCGCCGGCGCAGGTCCTGCAGCCCCGCCAGGACCTCTTCGTCCGCCGGGACCTCCTCGAGCACCTCCAGCACGACCTGCGTGCGCGGGACGGGCAACGGGTACTCGCCCACGATGAAGCCGCGCGTCAGGTTGATGAAGGCCAGGTGCCCGCCGACGATGCGCTCGAGCCCGAACTCGGTGAAGGTGTTGAGCAACACCTGCGACGTGGCCCGATCGCCCTCGGAGAAGTCGGCGTAGTCCACGTCCGAGCCGCGGTACAGGAGTTCGTAGGCGTAGAGCTCCAGGCGCCGGCCGTAGATGGGCTGACGCCCGACGAAGATGTCCTGCTTGGCCTGGGTGCTGGCGGAGTCCATGCCCTCGAGGGAGCGCGCCGGCCCGGGCGGACCAGCGGATCCCTCCTTCGACCTCGGGGCGAGAGCGACATGAGCGCTTCGAGTCCGTCTCGGAAGGTCTTTCTTGCCGCTTCGGCGACGCGCGGGCCAGAGCGCCCGGGAGGGCAGTCGGTCCCGCGCCGGAGGCCGAGCGCGCCCTCGGCCTCGCACGGCCGGAGAAACCCCGTGGGAACAGAGCCCGAACAGAGCACGCGCGGGGGACGCGCGCGAACCCGCCAGCCCAGCGCCGGGTCAGGCCATCAGCCCGGGGATCTCGCGGTAGGCGGGGAAGCGGCCCTCCGCCAGCTTGCTGAACACCCTGCGCCCATCCACGCTCACCTCGAAGGCGCCCCCCTTGGACTTGACCAGCGTGACCTCCGCCTGGGGAAAGACGCGCGCGAGCTCGACGGCCAGACCGGCCGCCTGGGGCTCGTAGTTTCACTGCACGCAGTACTCGATCGTGACTTTCATGGATGCGCGGGGGCCGGCGGGAAGAAGAGGGGCGAGCGAGGATCGAGGCGCATTCTGGCACGCTCCGGCCTCCGATCCAGCCTCGAGGCTGGTCCAGGGGCGCCCCCGGGCTCGTTCGAGCAATGCGAAGCTTCTATAATCGCGGCGAACCAGCCCCCCGGGAGCGCGACATCCGACGCCCCGTGGTTCCCCTGCGCGCCGACGGCGGCGCAACCGGCCTCCGCCCCACCCACCGCTCATGAAGCTGAATTCTCGCTCCCTGTTCGCGCTCGCCGCGCTCGCGCCGCTGGTCCTCGCCAACGACCCGGCCGGGGACAAGCTCGCCTACGCCCCCAAGGTCGGCACGACCCTCGCCAAGCACGTCGCGATCGAGGGCGACATGGAGCTCGAGGACATGAAGCTCGAGGTCGACGGCCAGGACATGAGCCAGATGGCCGACGTCCAGATGGTCGTGAAGTCGGAGACGAAGCTCTCCGTGACCGACCGCTACGAGTCGGTCGCGGGAGGGCGCCCGACCAAGCTGGTGCGGACCTTCGACGAGGTCTCGTCGTCCACGCACGTCTCCGGGACCAACCCCATGACCGGCCCCCAGGAGAACGACATTCCCATGGCGAGCGAGCTGGAGGGTATGACGGTGGTGTTCAGCTGGGACGGCGACGCCTACGACGTGGCCTTCGCGGGGGACCAGAAGGGCGACGAGAGCCTGCTCGAGAAGCTGGAGGAGAACCTGGACCTGCGCGGTTTCCTGCCGACCTCCGAGGTGGACGAGGGCGACACCTGGAGCATCCCGGCCGAGGCCGTGCGGGCGCTCCTCGCGCCGGGCGGCGACACCAAGCTGCGCCCGGACGCCGGCGGCGATCCGATGGGCATGGACCAGTTCTCCCAGAACGACATGATCGGCGATCTGAGCGGCACCTTCGATGCGACCTACGCCGGGACGCGCGAGAACGACGGTTCGCGCGTGGCCGTGATCAAGCTGACGATCGACGTGCGCAGCGCCCAGGACATGACCGAGCGCATGGGGCAGATGAAGGAGAAGATGAAGGAGAACATGCCCGCGGGCATCGACTTCGAGGTCTCCAGCATGGACATGGAGTACGCGCTCGAAGCCGAGGGCGAGCTGCTGTGGAACCTCGAGACCGGGCTGGTCGCGGGCGTGCACCTGTCGGGCGAGGTGCGCATGATCACGGACATGTCCATGGACATGAAGATCGAGGGCCAGGGCGAGCGCTCGATGGAAGTCTCGCAGACCTTCACGGGCAACCAGACCGTCACCTTGACCACGGGCGACTAGCCCGAACCCGAGCAACGCCACGATGAGCACGGTACGCGCCCTCCTCCCGGCCCTCGGAGCGGGCTTCGCATTCACCCTCGGCGGGCCGGGCGAGACGCTGGTCTTCGCCCCGCCGGCGGGCTCGGTCCTCACCAAGACCTTCACGATCGGAGGTGAGTACGAGCTCGACCAGATCAGCCTGAACGTGAACGGTCAGGACATGAGCGGGATGCTCGGGGAGATCCAGGTGAGTCTCGCACAGGAGAGCCGGATCGAAGTCACCGACACCTACACCTCCGTCGCCGACGGGCGCCCGCGCGAGCTCCTGCGCAGCTTCGAGGAGCTCTCGGCCAAGATGAACATGGAGGTCTCGCCCGGCGGAGGCGAGATGCCCAAGTTCGAGAGCTCGAGTCCGCTCGAGGGCAAGACCGTGGCCTTCAAGTGGAACGCCGACAAGGAGGAGTACGAGCTCTCCTTCCACGGCGGCAAGGGCGAGGAGGATTGGCTGGCCGATCTGGAGGAAGACATGGACCTGCGGCTCTTCCTGCCCGACTCGGAGGTCGCCGTGGACGCCTCCTGGACGGTCGAGCTGGAGCGGCTGCAGAGCGTGGTGATGCCGGGCGGCAACCTGCACCTCCAGCCCGAGGGCATGGAGGTGGACGAGGAGTCCGTGAAGATGTTCGAGGACCTCTTCGGCGACCTCGGCCAGGAACTCGGCGACCTGCTCGAGGGCGAGTGCAAGTGCACCTACAAGGGCACGCAGGACCAGGACGGCGTGCGCCTGGCCGAGATCGCGATCGAGGTCGAGGTGGCCACGAGCATCGACCTGGCGCCCCTGCTGGACAAGGGCATCCGCAGCGTCATCGAACAGCAGGGCGCGGGGGACTCGGTGGATTTCTCGATCGAGACCGCCGACCTCAGCTTCGATTTCGACGGCAGCGGCACGCTGCTGTGGGACCTCGCAGCCGGACGCCTGCACTCGTTCCAGCTGAATGGCGACGTGACGGTCGACATGGACTTCGCGCTGCGCGTCGAGGTCCAGGGCGAGAGCCAGGCCCTGGATGCCTCGCTCGAGATGTCGGGCTCGCTGCGCGAGGAAGTCGCCACCAAGGAGTGAGGTACCTGCCCGGCCGGGCCTTCCCGCCCTATGCCTTCCTGCCGGGTCGGGACCCGCATCCGACCCGCGATCCGGCGGGCCACTCGTTCGGCAGCGAGGATGCGTCCCCGCCGTTCCTCCCGCCCCAGCGCTGGCGCGAGAACGAGCCCTACCTGTGGGGCATCGACCTCTACAACCACGGCTTCCTGTGGGAGGCGCACGAGGCCTGGGAGGGGCTCTGGCACGTCTCCAAACCGGACCGGATCCAGGCGCTGTTCCTGCAGGGCTTGATCCAGTGCGCCGCGGCCTGGCTGAAGATCGCGATGGATCAACCCCAGGGGCTGGCACGGCTCGCGAGCCTGGCGCTGGAGAAGCTCGACGAGGTGGCGCGCGGCGGCGGACGCCAGTACATGGGCCTCGACCTCGACGCTTTCCGCGCGGCCGTGCGCGAGTTCGCGGGCTCGTCCCCGCGCTCCGCCGAGGGCCGCCCGCCGCTCGTGCTGGCGGAATGATCAGCCTCCCGCCAGCACGGGTCGCAGCTCCTCCAGCACCCAGGTCACGACCTGGACCTGGCGCGCGAGCGGCGCGAAGCGCACCGGCGGCACGTGCACGAACAGGCCGGGCACGTCGCGCTCGCGGGCGCGCGCCAGGACGTGGTGGTAGATGTACTTGCACACGTAGCCGCCGGCCGAGCGCGAGATGCGCGCGTCCTCGACGCCGCGCCGGCGCAGCCCCGCCAGCAGGCGCTCGACGTCCAGGCTCGTCTCCAGCTCGGGCCCCTCGGCGCTGAACTCGCGCGCCGAGCGGCCGTCCACGTCGGGCCGCGGCACGCGCGCCAGGCGCGGGCCGGCGCGCCGCTCCAGGCGGAAGCCCGCGCGGCGCGCCACCCCCAGGCCGAGCAGGAGCGCCGGGCCTGGATTCGTCGAGAGCAACGCGTCCCACAGCCGCGGCGCGCGCGCGAAGCTCACCGGCAGGACCGCCGCGCGCACGCGCCAGCCGGGCGGCGGGCGCGCGGCCAGGGCTTCGGCCACCTGCCCGCTCGGGTTCTCTTCGAAGACCTCGAAGGGCCCGAAGCCGCTGACCAGCACCAGGGGTTCCGTGGACGGATCCATCGCGTCCCCCATCCTAGGTTGGGCAGGAGGCGTGTACGGACCTTTCTCTCCGGGCGTCGGCGCAGGAGAATGCAGGCCTTGCGCCGTCCAGCGCTGCCCCACCGGAGGATGACCATGTCGCGCCGCCCCCTGCTCCGATTCCTGTTCCTGCTCTCGTTCCTCGGCGCCTGTCACATCTCGTGGCGCGACGGTGTGGTGATCGATGGCGTGCGCCTGGCGGCCAAGCACGAGGAAGTGCTCACGCTGGAGAGCTGGCCCGCCGCCGGCCTGACGATCGAGTCCCACCAGGGTGACGTGCGCGTGGAGCATGGCGAGGGCCCGACCACGCTCACGGTCGTGCTGCTCGAGCGCGAGCCGAACGAGGCCCACGCGCACCTCACGGATGGCAAGCTGGAGGCGCGCGCGACGAACGGCGCGACCTGCGCCATCGGAGACGTGGTCCTGCGCACCGGACTCGTCGCGCACGGGTTGGTGCTCGCGACCGGCATGGGCGACCTGAGCGTGGAAGGCGTGGAGCTCGCCGGCCAGGTTCGGCTCGCGACCGGGATGGGCGACGTGGACGTACACGCGGCCGGGCAACCCGAGACCGTCGCGCTCTCGAGTGGCATGGGCGACATCTCCGCACGCGAGCTGCGCTGCCGGCGCTTCACGGCCGATACAGGCATGGGTGACGTGCGCGTGGACGGACTCGAGGCCAGCGAACAGGCCGAGTTCGCCTCGGGCATGGGCGACCTGGAGATCGCACGCTCCAAGGGCGCACGCGTGAAGGCCGGGACGGGTCTGGGCGATGTCGAGCTGGGCAGCTCGAGCTTCGCCGTGCGCGAGCTCGATTCGGGCCTGGGCCGCGTGCGCGAGCACTGAGGCTGCGCGGGGCCCCGCGCAGCGCAGCGTTGCGCCGCGCGTGGGCCGGCGTAGAATCCGAGCCCCGCGCCCATGGCCCAGAAGAAGAGAGTCCTCGTCGCCAACGGTCAGGGCTTCTGGGGCGACTCGATCCTGGGCCCGGTGCGGCTCCTGCGCGAGGGACCGCTCGACTACCTGACGCTCGACTACCTGGCCGAGGTCACGCTCAGCATCATGCAGAAGCAACGCTCGCGCGATCCGCGCGCGGGCTACGCCACCGACTTCGTGCGCCTGATCGAGCGCGTGCTGCCGCAGCTGATCGAGAAGAACGTCAAGGTGGTCGCCAACGCCGGGGGCGTGAACCCACACGCCTGCAAGGACGCGCTCCTGGCCGTGATCGGCAAGGCCGGCGCGAGCGGGATCAAGGTGGCGGTGGTCGAGGGCGACGACATCCTCGAGCGCATCGACACGCTGCTGAAGGGCGGCGAAGAGTTCCGCAACCTCGACACGCAGCAGCCCCTGGCCGCGATCCGCGACCGCGTGCTGTCGGCCAACGTCTACACCGGCGCCTTCCCGATCGCCGACGCGCTGGGGCAGGGCGCACAGATCGTGCTGACCGGACGCTGCACCGATCCGAGCCTCGTGCTCGGTCCGCTGGTGCACGAGTTCGGCTGGACCCCGGCCGACCACAGCCTGCTCGCCAGCGGCACGATCGCGGGTCACATCGTCGAGTGCGGCGCGCAGTGCACGGGCGGGAACTTCACCGACTGGCGCACGATCCCGAACCTGGCCATGGTCGGCTATCCGCTCGTCGACGCCGCGCCGGACGGCAGCTTCGTCGTCACCAAGCACGAGGGCACGGGCGGGCTGTGCACGCTGGACACGGTGCGCCACCAGCTCGTGTACGAGATGGGCGACCCGCAGCGCTACCTGACGCCCGACTGCATCGCCGACTTCACCAGCGCGCGCCTGGTCCAGGAGGCCCCCGCGCGCGTGCGCGTCGACGCGGTGCGCGGCAAGCCTCCGACCCCGACCTACAAGGTCTCGATCAGCTACCTGGCCGGCTGGAAGGCCAGTGGCGAGCTGACCGTCTCGGGCCCGGACGCGCTGGAGAAGGCCCGTCTGTGCGCCAGCATCGTGTGGGAGCGCCTGGCCTACGACGGCTTCCGCTTCGGCCCGGAGGAACGCCTGGAGGAGTACGTCGGCGCGGGCGTGTGCCACGCCGGCATCCCCGCGGGCGAGTCCAAGGACCCGCCCGAGGTCGTGCTGCGCCTGGGCGTGAAGGGTCCCGAGCGCGCCAAGGTCGAGCGCTTCGGCCTCGAGCTCGTGCCGCTCGTCACCAGCGGCCCGCCGGGCGTGACCGGCTTCGCCGGCGGGCGCCCGAAGGCCAGCGAGATCGTCGGTTTCTGGCCGGCGCTGATGCGCAAGGACCTGGTGAGCACGCGCGTGAGCGTGTTCACGAGCTAGGTACCACCTCGATGAAGGTCGAACTCGTTCGCATCGCCAGCGCGCGCTCCGGGGACAAGGGCGAGGGCTCGAACGTGGGCGTGATGGCGCGCTCGAACCTGGCCTACGCCTTCCTCAAGGAGATGCTCACGGCCGAGCGCGTGCGCGCGCACTTCCACGGCATCAACCGCGGCACGGTGGTGCGCTTCGAAGCCGACAACCTGCGCGCGCTCAACTTCCTGCTGAGCGACAGCCTGGGGGGTGGTGGCTCGGCCTCGCTGCGCACCGACGCGCAGGGCAAGACCCACGCACTCGCGCTCCTGCGCATGGTGCTCGACGTGCCCGAGGAGGTCCTCGAGTCCATCGGCGGCGGATGAACCTGCTGCTCGAGCTGCACGAGAAGGCGCGCCGCCTGCAGAAGCGCATCGTCCTGCCCGAGAGCCAGGACCCGCGCGTGGTGCAGGCCGCGGCCACGCTGGCCGCGCGCGGGCTGTGCCGCCCGGTCCTGGTCGAGTCACGCGGCCTCGGCAGCGTGCCGCCCGGCGTCGAGCTCGTAGCGCCGACCCGCGACGCGCGCCTGGCGCGTTTCGCCGAGACGCTGCACGAACGCCGCAAGCACCGCGGGCTGACCGGCGAGCAGGCCCACGAGCGCGCGCGCGAACCGCTCGTGTTCGCGGGCCTGCTGGTGGCGAGCGGCGACTGCGACGGGGCCGTGGCCGGGAGCGAGGCGGCCACGCCCGAGGTCCTGCGCGCGGGGCTCTGGACGATCGGCACACGGGCGGGGATCGAGACCGTGTCGTCGAGCTTCCTGATGCTGCTCGGCGAGCGCGTCCTGACCTACGCCGACTGCGGCGTGGTGCCGGATCCCAGCGCGGAACAGCTGGTCGACATCGCCCTGGCCGCGGCCGAGACGCACCGGCGCCTGGCGGGCGAAACGCCGCGCGTGGCGCTGCTCTCGTTCTCCACCAAGGGCTCGGCCAGCCACGCGCGCGTGGACAAGGTCCGCAGCGCGGCCGAGATGCTGCGCGCGCGCGCGCCGATGCTCCTGTGCGACGGGGAGCTGCAGGCCGACGCCGCGCTCGTGCCCCTGGTGGCCGAGCGCAAGGCCCCACGCTCGCCCCTGGCCGGCCGCGCCAACGTGCTGGTCTTCCCCGACCTGGACGCCGGCAACATCGCCTACAAGCTGACCGAACGGCTGGCCGGCGCCACCGCGCTCGGCCCGCTGGTGCAGGGGCTGGCCAAGCCCTACATGGATCTCTCGCGCGGCTGCAAGGCGGAAGACATCGTCGACGTGGCCTGCATCGCCGCCGTGCTCGCCAGCGCGTAGGAGCCCGTCCCGCACCCGGTCCCGGCACGCCCGCGGCTCATCAGGAGTCGATCCAGGCGCGCCACAGCTCGAGCGAGAGCGCGCGCTCCTGACCGGTGATCCGGCGCAGCGCACGCCAGACGGCGGCCTTCAGCTGGGCGGGCCCGCCTTCGAGCGCCGCGACCAGCCCGGGCAGGGCCCGGCGCGAGCCCAGGTTCTCGAGTTCGACGCACGCCGCCAGGGCCACCACGCGCGGCTGTTCCGCCAGGCAATCCGCGATCGCGTACGCCGCCTCGTGGCGGTAGAGCGGGTGCTGCGTGAGCTCGCCCAGGGCCTCGTTGGCCGGGCCCGGCTGGGTCGCCACCAGAGCCGCGAGCAGGCGCGTCCAGTGCTCCTCCTTCCAGGCTTGTTCGCGCAGGTACCAGGACTCCCAGGTCTCGACCTCGCTGCTGAACGGGAGCGTGGCCATGTCCGCCAGCGAGCGAAGGGCACAGCGCCGCACGAGCGCGTCGGAGTCGCTCGCGAGCGCGAGCAGCTCGGGGACGGAGTCGAGGTCGTGCAGGAGCGCCACCATGCGCGCGACGAGCGCGCGCTCGGCCGGATCCGGACTGCGGAAGAGCGGCCCGCAGTGCTCCATCGTCTGGCCCCCGAGGTCCCAGGGACGCGCGCGTTCGAGCACGGCCATGGCCTCGACCACGCGGGCCCGGGCGGGCTGATCGTCATCGAGCATGCGCACCAGCACGGACATGCCCGGCTTGCGCCCGGCCTCGCCGATGGCCTCGACCAGGACCTCGCGCGTGGCGGGCTCGAGCGTGTCCAGCCGCTTGTGCAGGCGCTCGAAGGCGCGCGGTTCCCGGCGCAGGATCGAGCTCAGGGCCGCGCGCAGCCCGGCGCGCACGCGCGGTCGCAGGAGCTCGAGAGCGCCGAGCTCGCTGGCGCTGCGCAGGGTCAGCTCGAGCCCTTCGGCCGAGCCATGACCGGCGAGCACGCGCAGGATGACCAGGTGTTCGTGGTCGGTCGGCCCGGCGTCCAGCACCCCCGCCAGGTGCTCGAGCACCGCGGCCGTGGGTGCGCTCTCGAGCGCCAGTGCACACAGCTCCGGGATCTGCTCGGGCTCGCAGGACCAGGCCGAAGGCACCCACTCCTCGCCCACCAGGGACTCGAGCCCGCGGCCGGTGGCCAGCTCGTAGAGCGCCGGCACCGCCGGTGCGCCGAGCCTCGCCAGGCCGCGCACGAGCTCGTCCGCCGTGCGCTCGTCGCTCGGCGAGCGGCGCGCCAGGACGGCGCGCAGGTCTCCGTCCGGGTTCCCGACGACCTGGGCCGCCGCGCCGGAGCCCAGCCCGAACAGCAGCAGCCCGAACGGGAGCGCGCCCCGCAGCACGTGAGTCCCGCGCATCAGTGCTCGACCTCGCGCCAGGAGAGGACCTCGAAGGCCGCGGCGGAGATCGCGGTGGTCTTCGGCAGGCCCGGCATGCTGAGGACGCCGTTGGCGATGCGCTCGTCGAAGTCGACCATCAGCTTGGAGTGCTGGATGGTCGTGGTCTTCTTCTTGCCCGAGGTCGTCGTGACCGCGAAGTCGCGCTGGATCTTGACCTGGTTTCCGGCGGTCATGTTGCCGTAGAGCTCTACCTTGGCCGAGCCCGTGGCGCTCAGGTTCACGTCGAGGAAGTTGTTCTCGGCGTAGAGGTAGGCGTACATGCGCTCCAGGGTCCCGAAGCTCGGGTCGCCGAAGTAGATGTTGCCGCTATCGGCCACGGTCGAGTCCTTCATGGCGACGAAGGCCACCCCGTCCTTGTCCTTGTTCGTGTAGAAGAGGTTGTCCGAGATGTAGATGTTGCCCTTGACCACGAAGGTGACCTGGACGCCGTTGGCATCGCTGTGCGCGAACTTCAGCGACATGGTCTTGTAGTTGTGGATCCACAGGTTGCCGTCGATGAAGAACACCTTCTGGTTCGAGTTCGTGCCCGGCTTGCCGCTGACTCCTGAGAGCGTGATCTTGTAAGCGTCGCTTCCGTCCGAGGTGGCGTCGCTCTTGACGGTCTCGTAGGGATCCTCGAGGAAGTAGTCGTCCTTGACCGTGCCACCCGTCTCGCTGCTGCGGTCGCTCGGATTCTTGCGGAAGATGTGGGCCGGGTTGGACTCGGGCAACTGCCAGGCGCTGCCGCCGGCCGCGTTGGACTTGTAGGTCGCGCCGCCGGTGCTGAATTGGTCCGCGACCTTGACGTCGGCCGTGGCGGCGTAGTTCATGGCGGCGATGTCGGGCGTCGCCTGCTTCTTGCCGGTCTCGGCCGTGCTCGAGCCCTTGCCGGTGACGGAATCGAATGCGCGGATCGTGCCGAAGACCTCGGCGTCCTGGCGTACCGCCACACTCCCGCCGCTGTAGATGTCGCCGTAGACCTTGTCAGCCTGGACAGCCACTCCGCTCAGGTCGAGCACGTAGCTCGGATCGCCCGAGCTGTTCCCGGCGAAGATCCCGTTCTGGTACACGCCCTCCTCCTGCCGCTCGACCACCACCTCGATGGCCTTCTGCTGCATGCCCGCGCGCGCGTGCGAGGTGAGCGTGAGCGTGGAGTCGCCGTTGTCCACGACCTCGACCCAGTAGCGCCCGCCGGAGGACACCACCGGATCCCCGGCGCTGCCGAGGGGATCCGTGTTGCCGGCCTGGACCTCGGCCAGGGCGCTGTTGATGCCGGTCTGGGCCACGAAGAAGGCCCGGTTCTGGTCGGCCAGGGCCGAGACCTCGGCGCTCTGGCGCTGACTGAGCGAGAGCACGACGCCGGCCAGGCTGCCGATCACGAACAGCACGATCACGGCGATGACCGTGGCATTGCCACGCTGGTTGCGGCACGCGGGATGGACATGGAGCTTCATGACTGTCTCTCTCTAGTTGCGGATGAACACCGACGTCTGGACGACCCGCACGATAGGTGCGCCATCCGGCCCGGACCCTTGCTGGCCGATGCGCACCGTGAGCACGTCGCCCGCGATCGAGAAGCACGCCCCGCGCTCGTCGATCAGGCCGTCACCGTCCTCGTCGGCGCCATCGAAGGTCTCGCCCGGCAAGAACTCGCACAGCCCGTGGCCGAGCACCACGCGCCGTTCGCTGGCCAGCCCCTCGTTCTCGATCAGGGCCAGCAGCCCCTCGTCCACCAGGCCGTTGCCGTTGTTGTCGAGCCCGTCGTCGAGCTCGCCCGTGTCGAGCTCCCAGCGCAGCGTGAAGAGGGAGCTCCACTGCACGGCGCCGCCGCTCACGCCCAGGCACTTGTTGTAGAGGATCGAGCTCGAGCCCTGCGTCGCCAGCGTGCCGGGCTGCAGCGTGCCACGCCGCGCGAAGGTCAGCTCGCTGGCCACGCGCTGCAGCAGGCGATTGGCGCTGGAACTCACGACCTGGGCCGCCCGCCGCTGCCGGAACATGGACATGCAGCGATCCGTCGCCAGGCCCGCCACGAGCAGGAGGCTCCCCATCAGGAACGCCCCCAGCATCACCTCGATGCTGGTGAAGCCGGCCCGCGCGCCTCGCGAACGGAGCACGGCCTTCATGGGTTCCGGAGCACGGTCGTCATCTCGACCATGCGTGTCCCCGCGGCTCCTTCCCATTCGAGTCGCAGCGTGATGGGCAGGCGGTTCGCGGCGAGTTCGTCGTCCACGTCCACCGGAAAGCTGACGTTCACGACCGGACCGGACTTCTTGCCGACCACCAGCAGCGGGTCGTCGACCGTGAGTTCTCCCAGGTAGTCGCGGTACGGATCGGGGTTGTCGGTCTTGTCCGCGTTGTAGGACGCGTAGACCTCCTCGATCGTCATGGCGTTGAAGCCCTCGAGGATCGAGCGCACGCTCTGACTCGCGGCCGCGGTCTCCTCGTTGACCTCGTCGAGGCGCATCGCCCAGAAGACCGTCCCGACCAGCGTCCCGAGCGCGACCGCCAGGATCGCCAGGGCGACGCACACGTCGACGAGCGAGAACCCGTCGCGGGTCGACCGCGGTCGGTGGAGGAGCAGCATGCGAGCGGGCCTCCCGGGGAACCCGGGATGGCTGTCTCTCGACCGGGAAAGAGCGGGCTCTTGAGCCCCAGTCGCTTCGCCACGGGGCGCTCCACCCCGGAAAGCAGCCCCCCAGGGCTGGCGCGGGAACGCCCCCCGCCTGGACCCGGCGATCTCGCCGACCCACTCCGCCGGCCGGCGTCCGGCGGCCGATGACTGGGCCCATGGATCGCGCGGCCGCCGAGCTGTGTCTCGCCAGCTTGTTCGTCGAGGCGACGCCCGAGCGGCTCGAGACCCTGCGCAACGCCTCCAAGGCCGTGCGCAGCTGGGACGGTCTCCTGCCCGCGCTCGAGGGCCATGGCGTGCTCGGCCTGTTCCTGCACAACTTCGAGCAGGCCGGGCTCGAGCTGCCGCCCGCGATCGCGCCCATCTTCCAGGCCCGGGGCGCCCAGCAGCGCGACGACGACCAGCGCACGCGGCTCACGCTGCAACGCTTCCTGGCGGCCGCCGCGCGCGAGAAGTTCGAGCTCACGCTGGTCGGGGGCTCGGCGCTCTTCCTGGAGCTCTATCCCGGACCCCTGCGACGCGCGGGGGAACCCGAGTTCCTGGTCGCCCCCGAGCACTTCGGCCGCGTGCTGGAGGCCGGGGAGCAGGCCGGGCTCCTGCTGGCCGAATCGGCCCTGCCCGCGTGGTGGTACCGGCGCACCGAGACCTCGCTGCCGCTCGCGCCCAGCTCGTCGATGCTGCGCGCCGTGCGTGTGCGCCCGCGCCTGCACCATCCTTCGCTGCTCCTGACCGCGCACGAGCCCGAGGTGCTGGCACGCCGCCGGCGGCGGTCGTTCGAGGGCCACGCGCTGTTCCTGCTCGATCCGATCGATGGACTGCTCGAGCTCTCCGTGCAGCTCGCCACCCAGGCCGGCGAGGCCCTGGTCGGCGGGCGCCGCCACCTGCTCGCGGCCGCGGCCGCGAGCACGCATGCGCTGGGCCTCGATCGCATCCTCGACGCACGCACGCACATCGAGCGCTTCCATCCCGAACTGCCCGTGGCCGCGGTGCTCGCGCGCGCGCGCGAGTGGAGCGCCGAAGCCGCGCTGCACGCCGTGCTCGACTGCCTGCAGATGGGGCTCGGCTTCCTGCCGGCCGCGCGCGAGTGGGCGCGGCAATTGTCCCAGGGCCTGGCCGCCGCGCTGCCGGACGGTCGCAAGGGCAACGCCGCCGCGCTGTTCCGCCCCGATCCGATCGAGCGGCTGCCGCAGTGGTTGCACCCCACGGATGCCTTCCTCGCGCGCCGCTACGCGCTCGCGGCGCGCGCCCCCGCGGGGACCCTGAAGCGTGCCCGCGCGCGGCACCTGGCCGAGCTCTTCGGCACGGGAGCGTCGGCCGGACTGGGCCTGCCGCTGGCGCTGCTCCTGCGGCGACTGTCGCGCCCGGCGCGGCGCGCGGCCTGGAGCGCGGCCCAGACTCCGGAGCGGATGAGCGACGTGAGCGAGGCCTGGCGCGACGCCGCACGCCTCGAGCAGCAGAAGCCGATCGCGCCGCGCACGATCAGCCTCCCGCCCCAGGAACGGGGCGTGACACGCTTCCCCGACCGCTACCTGGGCTGACAACGGCCCGTCGGACGGCGGAGCGAGCCTAGACTAGCGACGGCGGTAGACGCGGCTCTTCTGCTTCACCGGCAGCTGGATGGCCTTGCCGGTGGTCAGGAGTGCGCGTCGCTGCACCGAGCCGAGCTGTCTGGCCGCCTCGGAGCCGCTCGAGCCCCGCGCCATCTGCAGCAGCTTTGTGCGCGCCACGGAACCGAATTCCTGCACGGGGGCCGCGACGCGCTTGGGCGTGTAGCGCGGGGTGGAACGGGTCTGGGCGCTGGCGCCGAGGGCCAGGCACACGAGGGCGAGCACGCTGAAGAGTTGCGAGCGGATCTTCATGCCCGAAGGCTATCCCCCCCGCAGGCGTGGGTCGGAGTGAATCCCTTTCGGTGCGTGCGCGCATGCGCCCGGTCCACAGCGGAGGGTCGTCTCGGTACCCTGCAGGCATGGATCGAAGCGCGACAGGACTGCTCCCGGCCGTCGAGCTCGAGCCCGAGCGTCCGGCCGAGCGAGCCGTGATCTGGCTGCACGGCCTGGGCGCGGACGGGCACGACTTCCCCCCCATCGTGCCGGAGCTCGGGCTCGACTCCGCGCTCGCCATCCGCTGGGTCTTCCCGCACGCGCCCATGCTCCCGGTCACGATCAACGGCGGCATGCGCATGCCGGCCTGGTACGACATCCGCGGCCTGGACTTCGACCAGCGCCACGACGAGGCCGGCATCCGGCGTTCGGCCGCGCAGCTGACGCGCCTGATCGCGCGCGAGAACGAGCGCGGCATCCCCTGTCCGCGCATCGTCCTGGCCGGCTTCTCGCAGGGTGGCGCGCTGGCCGCGCACGTGGCGCTGCGCCATCCCGAACCCCTGGCCGGACTCGCGTGCCTCTCGACGTACCTGGTGCTGCCCGAATCCCTGCGGGGCGAGCGCAGTCCCGCCAACCTCGGACTCGCCATCTTCCAGGCGCACGGCACGCTGGATCCGATGGTCACGCCCGCGCGCGGTGCGGCCGCGCGCGAGCGCCTGCGCGAGCTCGGTTACGCGCTCGAGTGGCACGAGTACCCGATGGAGCACCAGGTGTGCGCGCAGGAGATCCGCGACCTCGGGCGCTGGTTCGCGCGGCGCTTCGCCTGACCCGGCCCGCGGTGCTGCGCGCGCGTCCGGTCCCGCGGCAAGCGGACGGGCCCGTCGAGCCGGGCCGAGCGGGGTCGATACGGCGGCCCGGGGGTCGGAGTCGGCGGAAGGCCACCCACCGGTGAGGGCTCGGGATGTACAGTCTGCGCGTCCTGGATCCATCCCTGGCAAGCCGCTCGAGGACCCCTGTCATGCTCGACTCGCTCCGATCCCTGCGTTGGCTCTGGCTGGCCCTGCTCCCCGCAACCGCGCTCGGCACCCTCGCGCCGCCGCACTCGGGCCAGGACTGCGCCTACCCCACCACGCCGCTCGCGCGCACGCTGCAGCAGCCGGACGGGACCGAGATCGAGCTCTACTTCCGCGGCAACGCCGCCAACCACTGGTACGAGGACCCGGCCGGCTACCCCGTGCTGCAGAGCGCCGAGGGCTACTGCTACGCGCTGCGCGCGGCCGACGGGACCCTGGAGGCGAGCGCGGAACTCGTGGGCCTGAGCGATCCGACCCGCCTGGCGCTCGCGCGCCACGTCGTGCCCGTCCCCGCGCGCCGCCAGCGCACGCCGGACGGCGCGCACGCGCGCCCGCTCGACGTCCGCCCCGGTCCGCGCGGCGTGTTCGCGCTGGGCGCCGGCTCGGTCAAGAACCTCGTGCTGCTGCTGCGCTTCTCCGATCACGGTCCGTCCGGACAGAACCGCACGCTGCCGAGCGTGTTGGACGTCGGGAAGATCATGAACGCGGTCGGCGGCGATCCGGTGCTCGCGCCCACCGGCAGCGTGCGCGACCACTACCTCGAGGGCTCCTACGGCCAGTTCACGATCGATTCGACCGTGGTGGGCTGGCTCGACATGCCGCACAGCGAGAGCTACTACGCCAACGGTTCGTCCGGCCTGACCACTCTGACCTGGGACCTCATCACGGACGCCCTCGCCGCGGCCGACCCGCTGGTGGACTTCGCCGACTTCGACGAGGACAGCGACGGGTGGGTCGACGCGATCACCTTCCTGCACTCCGGCTACGGCGCGGAATGGGGCGGCAACGACCAGTACGGGACCAACTACGTCAACCGCATGTGGTCGCACAAGTGGACCATCCCCACCTGGACCTCGGCCGAGGGCGTGCAGGTCGGCGACTACAACATCTCGCCGGGCCTGTGGGCCACGTCCGGCTCGAACCCCGGGCGGATCGGGGTGGTGTGCCACGAGCTGGGACACTTCTTCGGCCTGCCGGACCTCTACGACACCGATGGCTCGAGCGAGGGCGCGGGCAACTGGTGCCTGATGGCGGCCGGCGCGTGGGGCTTCGACGGCAGCCAGCAACACCCTTCGCACATGAGCGCGTGGAGCAAGCTGAAGCTGGGCTGGGTCGCGCCGCAGCGCCTGCTGCCCGGCGCGAGCATGGCGCAGCAGATCGAGACGAACGCCAACCTGTACCTGCTCGACAGCGGCTATCCCCAGGGCGAGTACGTCCTGATCGAGAATCGCCAGCAGGTCGGCTTCGACAGCGCCCTGCCCCAGGGTGGTCTCGCCATCTGGCACGTCGACGAGGGCAAGGGCAGCTTCACCAACGACGACCCGAACACGGACGAGGGCTACCCGGGCCAGGGCGGATGGCCGACGAACGGCAGCCACTACCGCGTCGCGCTGCTGCAGGCGGACGGCAACTTCGATCTCGAGCAGGGCTCCGGCCGCGGCGATTCCGGCGACGTGTATCGCTCCGGCTTCGCCACCAGCCTCACCTCGGCCACGAATCCCGACTCGAACGCCTACCAGAACGGCGTGATCTTCGCGAACGGCAACCGCGTGCAGAGCATCGGCGCGAGCTCGGCCAGCATGTCGTTCGTGCACTCGAACACCGGTTCTCCGGTCATCACGGGCCCGAGCCTGCCGGATGCCTTCGCCACGCGCGCGTACTCCGCCACGCTCACGAGCACGGGTGGGACCGCGCCCAAGACCTGGTCGGAGTTCCGCGAGGCGCCGAGCTACACGCTCGCCGACCTCGGGCCCCAGCCCTTCGTACTCGACGGCGTGGCCCAGGGTTTCCGGGCCGACGAGGGCGTGTGGAGCGTGAACCTGCCCTTCCTGTTCCCGTACTACGAGACCCACTACGCGAAGGTCTACGTGACGCCGAACGGGTGCGTCGACCTCGCCCCGCTCGAGAACGAGTACTACAGCACGACCGGCTTCCTGCGCTGCCTGCCGCGCATCGCCGGTCTGTGGGACGACCTCGCCACCGACGGCCCGTCCTCCAACGACATCTACGTCGACACCTCCGTGGGCGGCCGCGTGCGCATCCGCTGGAAGGCGCGCACCCTCACGACCTCCAGCACCGCGAACTTCGCCATCACGCTGTACCAGGACGGCCGCATCCGCTTCGACTACGGCCTCGGCAACACCGACCTCAGCCCCACCGTGGGCATCTCGCGCGCGCACAGCGGCGACGTGCTCGTGGCCGACAGCCACGACGACCAGCCCACGCTCACCAGCGCGAACTCGCTCGAGTTCACGCTGCACGGCTCGGCCCTGCCGCCCGGGCTCACGCTCTCGACCGCCGGAGTCCTGAGCGGGACCCCCACCACCCCGGGCACCTACACCTTCCGGGTGCAGGTCAAGGACCTGAACAACCGCTACGACCTGGAGTTCTTCACGCTGCGGGTGTTCTCCTCGAAGTACCGGCCCAAGAACCTCTGAGGCATCCGCGACGCCCTGGCACTGGGCGCTAGGCGCGCACGATCGACACGCGGAACTCCGCGCCGCCGATCCCGATCACCAGGCCACGGTTGCGCAGCAGCAGCCGCGCCTCCTCGAAGGTCGCCAGGCGCGCCAGCTCGGTGCCCGTCTGCTCGGCGTAGAGGCCGATGGCCTCGGTGAGGAAGTCCTCGAGCTCCTGCTCGCTCATCGGTTCGGGGAGCTCCGGACGGCCGCGGTCGAGGATGGGGTGCGCGCTCATCCGGCCCATGGAGTCGAGCCGGCCTGGCGGATGCAAGCCCGGAGAGCGCCGCCGGGCGTGGCCCGGGGCGGGTCCGGCCCGGCTCGGCCTCGGGGACGGCGCGCGGAGCTTGATCCCCGGCGCCCCGGCTGGCTCAATCTTCGCCCCCCAGTCCCCAGCCCCCCGAGTTCCATGGCCAAGAAGAAGGAAACCCCCCAGCGTCGCAAGCGTCGCGCGCTCGACGAACGGATCGCCGAGCTGGAAGCGAAGATCGCCGCCATCCGCACGCGCGAGGCCGAGAAGAAGGCCAAGGCCGACCCGATGCTGCGTCACGTGCGCGCGGCGCTCAAGGCACTCGACAAGGCCCTGGCGGCCACGACCGACGGCGCCAGCAAGCGGCCCCTGAACGAGGCGCGCGCGACGCTCGGTGCCTTGCTCGGCGCCAGCTCCGACGCGCCGGATTCCGCGCGCGGACGGCGCTCGGCCGGCGAGCTCGAGAACCTGGCCCACACGCTCCTCAGCTACGTGCGCAGCAATCCCGGTCTGCGTGGCGAGCAGATCGCGGCCGCGCTCGCGACCGACAGCGGAACGATCCGCCCCGTCATGAAGCGCCTGATCGCGGACGGCAAGGTCACCACCGAGGGTCAGAAGCGCGGGATGACGTACTCGGCCTTGTAGGGTCGCGCGCACGGCGGCCGCGCGGCTCACTTGCACGAGCGCGGGGGGGCCGGCCGCGGGCCGGATCTCTTACCCGTTCCCCACGCCGCGGCCCTCGTGGGCACGCCTCCCCGCGGCGATACTCGCGCGCTCATGACCTTCGCCGCGCTCGGAACGGGACTCGTCCTCGCGCTCGGCGCGCGCGCCCAGCAGACCGACGCCGCGCTGCGGCCCGATGCGCGCGCATGCGCCGAGGAACGCCTGGCGGCCTTCGTCGCTGCGGGCCGCGTGCCCGGCGTCTCGGCCGGGATCGCGCACGCCGACGGGCATCTGGCGCTCGCCGCGGGCAAGCGCACGCGCGCGGGCGAGGTCCCGCTGGCGCCCGACGACCTCCTGTGCGCCGGCAGCACGGGCAAGACCTTCGTCGCGGCCGTGGTGCTGCAGCTCGTGGCGGAGCACAAGCTCGCGCTCGACGACCTGGCCGGTGAGTACCTCGGCGACCTGCCCGACTTCGAGCGTCTGCCCAACGCGGCCGAGCTCACCGTCCGGAACCTGCTGAACCATCGCGCCGGCCTGCCGCGCTACGAGTTCCAGGCGGCCTTCCTGCGCGACCTCGTGGCCCGCCCCGAGCGCGTGTGGAAGCCCGAGGAGCTGCTGGGCTACGTGCTCGACGCCCGGCCCGAGGTCGCCGCCGAGCGCGGCTTCGCCTACGCGGACACGAACTACATCGTGCTCGGGCTGCTGATCGAGCGCGTCAGCGGGGCGGGCCTGTACGCCGAGATCGAGCGCCGCCTGCTGCGGCCGCTCGCGCTCGGCTGCGTGCGCCCCCAGGACTCGCGCCTCATCCCGGGCCTGGTCCAGGGTCACGCCGGCCCGCACGACCCGCTGGGCCTGCCCGAGCTCGTGCTCGACGCCGAGGGGCGCTTCTGCATCAATCCCCAGTTCGAATGGGCCGGCGGCGGCTTCGTCACCTGCGCCGCCGACCTGGCCCGATGGGCCCTGGCGCTCTACGACGGCGACGTGCTGACCCCCGAGCTGCGCGCGCGCATGCTGGACGGCCAGCCCGCCCCGGCCCTCGGCGCTGGCGTCGGCTACGGCCTGGGCGCGATCCTCTGGGACACGCCGCGCGGCCGCGCGTGCGGCCACGAGGGCTTCTTCCCCGGCTACATGAGTCACGTACGCGCCTGGCCCGAGCTCGGCGTGGCCGTCGCGGTGCAGGTCAACACGAGCGAGTTCGCGGCGCTGCCGGAGCCGCTCGGACGGCTGTGCGACGAGTTGCTGGAGTGCGTGATGGCCGAGTGAGGCAGGGCGCGCGCGTCCTGCCGGCGGGTCTGGCCCGTCTTTTCGCTGCGGACGCCGGCCGCGCTCTACGCATTCCCCCCTGGCCGCCAGCCCGCGCGTCGCGTGGCAGCGTGCCAGGAGACCCAGTCATGTGCTCGAAGCGGTTGCAGGTCGGCGCGCGCGCCGTTCGTGGGTGGCTCTTCCTCATGGCCTGGTGCGCGAGCTGCGGCCCGTCCGAGGCGCCCGGCGCCGGGGCCAAGGCGGCGCAGGCCTCGGCCTCGGCCAACCTGCCGCTCCCGGTCGCAATGCGGGAGAGTCCGCCTTCGCCGGCGCCCCAGGCTGCGCCGTCCAGCCCCGCTCCGCAGGCCGCGCCCGTCCGGCCCGCGCCGCAGGCCGAACCTGTCGCGGTCGCGCCGCAGGCCGAGCCGGTCGCGCCGAAGTCGCCGCCGATCCCGCTCGGCGAGCTGCTCGTGCGGCGCGACCTGTGGCCGGCCAAGGTCGCGCTGACCCGGCCGCTCACGATCGAGCGCGGCGTCACGCTGCCGGCCGGCCACGAGCTCTGCGTGTACGAGTTCAACGGGAGCGACATCGTGCTCGACACGGGCGACGACATCTTCGATTGCCCGGCGGACGCGACCGACGTGATCGAGCGCGCGAGCGCACTGCGCGCCCGGCTCTCGCCCGAGCAGCTCGCGCTGACCGACAACACGCTCCCCAAGCGCCCGGAGCTCTGGCCGCTGCGCGTGAACGTGACGCGCCGGCTCCAGTTCCAGAACGGCAAGCAGATCCCGGTCGGGCGCGAGGTCAGCCTGCGCAGCGTGTCGATCGGCTGGGTCAGCCTGTACGACCGCGAGCTCGGCGACCACTTCCAGGCCGAGGTCTTCGAGACCGACGTGCTGGCGCGCGCGCGCGAGCGCCTCACGCTGCCGGAAGCCCAGCGCGAGCCCTACTTCGTGCGCGCGCTGGCCGCGACCCTCGAGCCCAGTCCGACCGCCCGCGATCCCGAGCTCGCGCACACCGACTACGTGCTGGTCTACCGCGCGCGTCTCGGCTGCCCGCGCTGCGCGGCCTTCGCCCCCGAGCTCGCGCGCTTCTACGAGCGCGTCCAGCGCGAGCACCCGGCCTTCGAGACCGTCTTCTACAGCGAGGACAAGACGGCCGCGGACGCGGCGACCGTGTTCGCGCGCGAGAAGTTCCCCGGGCGCGCGCTGCGCTTCGACCAGCGCCTGGCGGCCGCCGACCTCGCCTCGCAGTCGGGCGAGCTCCTGCCGCTGGTCTACCTCTACGACCGCTCCGGCGCGCTGATCACGCGCAACGGCTCCAACGGCGGCAAGCCGAGCGCGACGGACGTCCTGGCGGTGCTCGAGGCGAAGCTGGCCGAAGCGCGCTAGCCGACCCCGGTCGGTCATGGCGACGCGCGAGGCGTGGAGCTCCAGCCCGGCGGAGGACCCGGGCACCGAGAGCGGACCCGGGCTCCGCGTGGATCCTGGACCGCCATCCAGTCTCTGGAAAGTTCTTCCGTCCGAGCCTGGCGGGGAGCCCGGCTCGCTCCCCCGAATCGGCCGGGAAAGGGCCGGGAACGCCCTCCGTGTCACAGCCAGCCGATCTGGCGGCCTTACCTCGGATTGCGGGTGCCCTTGCTCCCGGGTTTGCATTTCGGCCCCCCCACCGAGACTGCCCTTGCCTCCCTCCCAGAACAGTGCCCGAAGGATCTCGAGACGTGGCCGCTGGTCGGGCGCCGAGCTGGCGCGTCTGCGCGAGCTCTACGGCCTGCGCGACGAGGCCGCCATCGCCCGCGAGCTGAATCGGCCCGTGGCCAGCGTGGCCCGCACGGCCAGGAGGCTCTTCCCGCCGGCCGGGAAGCGCGGGCCGTGGAGCGCGAGCGAGGTGCTCCAGCTCAAGCGCTACCTCGGCGCCACCTCGCCCGAGGTGATCGCGCGCATCCTCGGGCGCTCGGTCGAGCAGGTCAGCCAGCAGATCCACGAGCTGGGTCGGATCCAGCGCAACGACGCCTGGGAGCGCGACGAACTCGCGCGCTTCAAGCGCATCTACGGGACGCGCACCGACGAGGACCTGTCGCTCATCTTCGCGCGCAGCGTGGAGGCGATCCGCCAGCTGGCCGCGGAGCATCGGCTCTCGAAGGACAAGGCCTTCGTGCGCAGGCTCGCCGGAATCGCCGCGACGCGCATGCCGCGCTGGGCTCCGGAGGAGGTCGAGACCTTGAAGCAGTGCTACCCGACGGAGTCGAACCTGGAGATCAGCCGGCGCCTGGATCGCTCGGTGAAGAGCATCGTCTCGAAGGCCCACCACCTGGGCCTGGAGAAATCGGCCGAGCGCCTGCGCGAGATGGGACGGGACAACGTCAGCCTGCGCTACAAGCAGACCTAGCAGACCTAGCCGAGACGGGCGGACGCGCCTACGGGAGGCGGGCGACGCCCGTGCCCCCGTGGGGCACCTCGACCGCGATCACCGTCGGCCAGCGCTCGAAGTCGAGCGAGGTCGTATCGGGACGCACGACGCGGCCCTTGCCGGCGGGCACGGAGGGCACGCGCGCGATCCCCGCCTCGTCACCGGAGAGGATCGTGAAGCTCTTCTTCGATCCGGGGCCATCCCAGACGTGCACGAAGCCGGGTGGGCCGTCGCCGCCCCAGCTGGGGACGCCCGCCACCTCGAGCGCGCCGACCTCGAGGTCGTACTCCCACGGCTGGACGCCGGCTTCGAGCTGCACGACGTCCAGCAGGAACTGCTCGACCCCCTCGAAGCCGCTGGCCAGCACCAGCCAGTAGCGGCCGGGTGTGGCAGCCGTGATGCGGAAGTTGCCACCCGGATCGAGCGACACGGGGTCCTTGGCACCCTCGGCGAAGAATTCGTCCTCCTCGACCAGCGCCGCCTGCCAGGCGACCGGCGCACGGCCCTCGAGCGTGAGTCGGCCGGTGAGCACGCAGGCCTGGCCCGCGCCCAGCACCAGATCGTGGCGCGTCGTGCGGCCCTCGTGGACCTGCACGTTCCAGTCGATGTCGCGCGCCCTGCCGCCGCCGTCCGAGCTGCTGCTCACCGTGTTCCCGGGGCGGATCTCCTCCGAACGCTCGACCAGCAGCCACGGGCCGGGCGTCAGGCGCTCGAAGCGATAGCTGCCCTCGGGCCCGACGCGCAGCGTGCGGTCGTGACCGTCGCCGCGCGAGAGGCCGACGATCGTGCCGCTGGGGTCGACACCGTCCAGGCGCACCACGCGGCCCTCGAGCGCGCCCCCGGCGCCGAGCTCGAGCTCGATCTCGCCCCAGGCCAACGACGAGCCCAGTTCGAGCGTGGCGCTGACGGCCGGCGCGTAGCCCTCGCGCTCGGCGCGCACCACGTAGCGCCCCGGCTCGCGCGGGGTCAGCAGGAAGCGTCCCTCCCCGTCGCTGCGGGTCGTGTCGACGGCCTCGAGCACCTGCGTCTGGAAGCCGTTGCGCTCGTACCGTGTGGTGGGCGGCACCAGCGGGAGCAGGCTGACCTCGACCTCCGCCGCCGGCCCCTCGGCACTCCACACGTGGCCGCGCAACCCGGGCAGCGGGGTGAGCACGACCGGTAGCACGTCCTGCAGCCGGAGCGGATCCAGCGGCCCGACCAGCGCCAGGTCGAAGCCCGGCGCGACGATGCGCACGCCGAAGGGCTCGGCCGGCCGGTGCAGCTCGATGCGACCGGCCTCGTGCTCGACGCACGGCGCGCGCGCGTGCTCGAACTGGCCGTCGGGCGAGAGCACGGTGGCGGCGAAGCGACGCACCGCGGCCCCGGAGGGATCGACGACCTGCAGCGCGAAGGTCTCGGCCCGCGTCAGGCGCACCACCAGCTCGCCCGAACCCGTCTTCACGCCCGAGGCCGAGCCCGGCCCGTAGCGCTCCTCCGGATCGTGCGCCGTCAGCCACAGCTCGGTGTCCGCGGGCACCAGGAACTCGAAGCGCCCGCGCGCGTCCGTCTCGTGGTCGCCGGCCGTCGTGACGCCGCTCTTCTTCGAGGAATGCCGGTAGTCGAGCCGGGCGCCGGGCACGGGCGCGCCCTCGGGATCCAGCACGATGCCTGCGATGCGGTTCGCGGCCGCGAGCGGCTCGAGCACGAGCTCGATGCCATAGGTCTCCTGCCCGGCGCGCACCTCGACCGGCGCGCTGAACGAGGCCATGTAGCCCGCCGCATGGGCCCACACGCGCACGAAGCCCGTGGGCGCGCCCTCCAGGTCGAAGCCCCCGTCGGCGCGCGTGAAGGCCTCGGGCACGCGCGCGTCCGGCGGGCGCAGGCGCTGGCTCTCGAGCTCTTGCCGAGCGGGCTCCTCGGTCGAGCTCAGCGTCACCTGCGCGTTGCCCAGCCAGCGCCCGTCGGATGCGCGCACCGTGCCCGAGAGCGCGCCGCCGGGTGCCAGCACCAGCGCGCCCAGGTGCGTCGTCTCGCCGGGAGTCACCACGGCCTCGATGCCCCGGCTCGCGCAGCCGGGGGCGGAGAGCGCGAGCGCCGCCGTGCGGCGGCCGCCGGCGGCCGGCAGATCGAGGCGGAGGTTGCCCTGGCGATCGCTGACCGCGCTGAGGGGCTGGCGCGCGTCGAGCAGCCGCAGTCGTGCCCGCGCGATCGGCGCGCCGAGCTCGTCCAGCGCGCGCGCCACGATCGCGCTGGTCGGCGCGGCCGCGCTCGCCGTGGGCTCGGCCGCGGGCCGCGGAGCCGGCTCGGCGCGCAGCGGCTCGCGCTCACCCGCCTCGACCACCGCCGCGCGCGCCGGCTCCACGTCCTCGAGCGGCGGACGGATCGGCCGCATCGCGAGCTCGAGCGGCTTCTCGCCGGCCAGCGGCCAGACCTCGTCGGGCAGGACCCCGCCCAGGCGCAGACCGATCGCCAGCGCGACGACGGCCGCCGCGCCGATCCCGAACTTCGTGAGTGCATGCATGGTCAGGGCTCCGGGTACGGTGACCGCGGCGGCGCCCGCGGCGGCACCCGACCAGGGCCAGCCGTCGGGACGCGCGAGGGACAGGACCAGCGCGCTCCACTGAGCGCGCTCTCCGAAGCGCTCGTCGAGACGGCCGCGCAGCTCGTCGAGGCCGTGCTTCAGCCGCCAGCGCACCGTGCCGGCCGGCAGGCCCAGTCGGCTGGCGATCTCGCTGGGCTCGAGCCCCTCGTAGTAGCGCAGCAGCAGCGTCGAGCGGTACGGCTCGGCCAGCCGCGCCAGCTCGTCCGTCATGCGACGCTCGGCTTCGAGACGCTCGGCGAGCTCGTCCGGACCCGCCACGGGGGCCGGCTCACGCGCCTCGTGCTGGCGCTCCGTGCGCCGCCGATGACCGCGGAAGGCCTGCCGGGCCGCGTTGCGCAGCACGGTGCCGAGCCAGGGCCGCAGCGGCCGATCCGCGGACGGCGGCCGCCGCAGCGCCGCCAGCCAGGTGTCCTGCACGAGGTCGTCCGCCTGGGCCGCGTCCCCGACCAGCCCGAGGGCCAGCCGGCGGATCCAGACCGCGTGGCGCAGGAGCTCCGCTCCCTGGCGATCGTCTCGTGAGGATTCCATCGCTTCGTGCCCTCCTGCATGCCGCGCGCGGCGTTGCGTTGGCGAGAATACGCGCAAACCCACGAGCGCAGCACGCGGCGGGGTCGGACAGTCTCCCGGGCGACGATGCACGGGCCCGCAGGGGCGCGGCCGCCACTCGCCGGGTGAATCCCCACGAGCGATCCGCGTAGCCCGCGCCGCCATGATCGAAACCGATAGCCAGAGCCACGCCTGCCCCACCCGCGAAGAACGGACTTGGGCTCTCGTCGCCCACCTCGGCGGTCCTGCGGGCCTCCTCCTGTCGGCCGGTCTGTTCGGGTTCGCGGTCCCGCTGGTGATCTACCTGGTCAAGCGCGACGACAGCGAGTTCGCGGGCGACCAGGCGAGGGAGGCCCTGAACTTCCAGCTCACGCTGTTCCTGCTCCACCTGGGCATCTGGCTCTTCGTGCTGGCCACGCTCGGAATCGGGCTCCTGGTCGTGTGGCCGTTCGCCATCGTGCTCTGGCTCGGGGAACTGGTTCTCGGTGTCGTCGCCGCCCTGAAGGCCCACGGCGGTGCGAGGTTCCGGTATCCGTTGACGCTGCGGATGATCGGGTAGCGAGGGGGCCCGGTGCTCGACGGGTCCGGTCGTGTGCCGGCCGATTCACGCGCTGTTCGAACGACCGTCTCGCACTCCATCCATCCGCCGGTACAGTCGCGGCATGACTCCGGCCGTGCCCGCGACCGTCGCCGCCTTCCGCGCCTTGCACGACACGGGCTGCTTCGTCCTGCCGAACCCCTGGAACGCCGGAACGGCGCTGTGCCTCGACGCGCTCGGTTTTCCGGCGCTCGCGACGACCTCCGCCGGCTTCGCGTTCGCGCAGGGCAAGCCGGACACGCTCTCGGCGATCCCCTGCGAGGTCATGCTCGCTCACATCCGCGAAATCGTCGCGGCGACCCCGTTGCCCGTGAACGCGGACTTCCAGGCCGGGTACGCGGACGACGCCGATGGCGTCGCGGAGAACGTGGCGCGGTGCGTCCAGACGGGAGTCGCCGGACTCTCGATCGAGGACGCGACGGGAGTTCGTGCGACGCCGCTCCATGCCTTCGATCTCGCCGTCGATCGCGTGCGCGCCGCCCGCTCCGCCATCGATGCGAGCGGCGTCCCGGTGCTCTTGACCGCGCGTTGCGAGGCGTGGCTCGTCGGACACGCGGACCCCGCGCGCATCGCCCTCGAGCGACTGGTGGCGTTCGCCGACGCCGGAGCCGACTGCCTGTACGCCCCCGGCGTCCGCGACCCGGCCGTGATCGCCACCATCGTCGCGGCCGTCGCGCCGCGCCCGGTCAACGTGCTGATGTCGGCACCGGCGGCCGGCCTCACCCTCGCTCGGCTCGCCGACCTCGGCGTCCGGCGCGTGTCGCTGGGCTCGGCCCTGGCGCGCGTCGCGTGGGGTGCCTTCCTGCGCGCGGCCAGGGACCTCGCCGCGACCGGCTCGTTCGAGGGTCTCGCCCCTGCGGCCTCGTTCCACGAGCTCGACCAGCTCTTCCAGCCTCACGCCTGAGCGCGACCCGCTCGCCGGTCGCCCGGACGGACACCACTTGCGCTTCGACTCCGATCACCGGGAGGGGCGCGTGGTGTGAGTGGCGGCGGTTCGGACAGGCGCTCAGAGCTGCCAGAGGCCGTGCTGGATCCCGCCCTGGATGTAGATGGCGAACCGGCCGTGGCCGGGGATCTCGAGGGGCGGGTGAGCGATCTCGCCGCCGGCCGCCTGGACCGCCGCGACCGCGGCCTCGATGTCGCTCACCAGGACGTAGGGCCGCACCACGGGCTCTTCGCTCTCGTGCATCGGCGCGCGCACGCCGATGCGCCCGCCGCCGTGCAGCGCGGCCGTGCGCGCGTTGCCGAGCCCGGCCTCGGGCTTGCCGAAGGTCACGCCGTGCAGCTTCGCCAGGGCCGCGCACGTCGCATCCACCTCGGGGGTCACGATCTCGAGATATTGGACCTGCATGGTTTCCTTCCCCCCCGAGGCCAGCGGTTTGGCTCCCGTGCTCTGGATGGCGGACCCGGCCGCGAAGAAAGCGATCGCGGCGATCCCAGCGCCAGCCAGCGCCGGGCCGATGTGAAGCGTGTTCCTCATGCCGCTCAACGTAGCGCGGGGGGCTGCTGGCGGTCCAGCACCGCGGACGCGGGCCGCCCGGGCGCGCTCAATGGCCCGGCGGCTTCAGCGCGGCCTTATCGCCCGCGAGCCTTGGTCGGCATCGGCACGTGCTGGTCGAAGAGCACCGCATTGCCGTCGGGGTCGAGCAGCGAGAAGCTCGCCGGGCCGGTGGAGTTCTCGTCGGCCGTGCTGGTCAGGGCGAGCCCGGCGGCCTTGACTCGCCTCTGGATCGCGCGCACGTCCTCGAAGGACTCGAGCGGCTTCGCCTCGGCGTTCCAGCCGGGGTTGAAGGTCAGCCCGTTGCCCTCGAGCATGCCCTGGAAGAGCCCGATGGTGGTCGTGCCGCTGCGCAGGATCAGCCAGTTCTGCTGCTGCTGGCCCATCACGACCGAGAAGCCGAGCGTCTCGTAGAACGCGCGCGAGGCGGCGATGTCCTTGACGGCCAGGCTGACGGAGAAGGCGCCGAGTTCCGGCTTCGAGTCGTTCACGTCGGGTGTCCGGGTGGGTTGCTGCGCGGCGAGAGTCAGGCAGGCCAGCAGAGCGGTGACGACGGCCAGTCCTGTGGGAATGCGCATGGTCGGTGGGAATGGAGTGGGTGGAGACGCTGGAGCAGGGAATCGCCGGAGCACCTGATACCACGGCGAGCGGGATGGTTCAGCTGCGCGGATCGAGGTACGCCGTGTACCCCTCGATCCTCTGGCCGAGGCGCTCTCCGAGGACGCGATGAGCGCCACCGAGGGCCTCGTGGATGCGCCGGGCCTCGGCCTGGTACTTCCGGCGCTTGGTCCCGTCCCAGTGCGCCGGCGGAGGCTGCAGGTTGGTGATGCGATCGGCCAGCTTGACGACCCAGACTTCCTTCGGGCAGTCTCGGATGCGAGCAAGGCTGTCGTCGAGCTGTGCGCCCTTGGGGAGGAGCTTGTTCTTGGAGAGAGTCAGGCTCCTGCACGGGCTCGATGGCGATGCCGCGCATGACCTCGGCAGCGACGGAGACGAGGTGAACCAGATAGGCAGGCTCGTTCCGGGGACGAGCTGACAGGCGTGGCGCTCCGCAGCGAAGTGAAGGGCGCTCAGGTAGGTCGGGGGTTTCCACATGTCGTCAAGGTATTCGACACCTCCGTCCGGCGAGGCGCCCGGATCCTGGGCGGGATCAGCGCATCGGGGTGCTTATGCTGGAGCGCGGATGAGCACGCCTCCGCGCCTGGGCCCGTACACGCTCCTCTCGCAGCTCGGCCAGGGGGGCATGGGCGTGGTGCATCTCGCACACGACTCGCGCCTGGAGCGCAAGGTCGCCATCAAGCTGCTGCCGGAGGAGCTGCGCGCCGATCCCGAGCGCCGCACGCGCTTCCTGCGCGAGGCACGCGCGCTGGCGCAGCTCAGCCACCCCAACATCACGCAGATCTTCGACATCGGCGAGGCCGACGGGCGCGACTACATCGCCTTCGAGCTGGTCGAGGGCCATACGCTGCAGGAGCGCATGGCGGAGCGCCCGCTCACGCTGCCCGAGCTGATCGAGCTGGCGTTGCCGCTTGCCGACGCGATCGCCTACGCGCACGAACGCGGCGTCGTGCACCGCGACCTCAAGCCAGCCAACGTGATGGTCACGCCGCGCGGGCACGCCAAGCTGCTCGACTTCGGCCTGGCCAAGATCCTGCACGAGGGCTCGCAGGCGCCGCGCGCGCAGAGCACCACGCTGACGGTGCAGGGCGCGATCTTCGGCACGCCCGGCGCGATGTCGCCCGAGCAGGCGCTCGGCCAGGCCACCGACGCGCGCAGCGACGTGTTCTCCTTCGGCAGCCTGCTGTACGAGATGGCGGCCGGGCGGCCGGCCTTCAGCGGCGCGACGGCGATGGAGGTGATGGACGCGGTGATCCACCGCGAGCCCGATCCCCTCGGCCGGCTGCGGCCGGACCTGCCGCCGGAGTTCCTCGCCTGCGTCGCCAAGGCGCAGCGCAAGGAGCGCGGCGAGCGCTACCAGACGATGAACGACCTCGCCGCCGACCTGCGCCACTGGAAGCGCGCGACGGACAGCGGCCTGGTGCCGCCGGCGGAGGGCAGCGGCCCGCGTCGTCTCGTCGTCGCCGCGGGGGCCCTGCTCGCCCTGGGCGGACTGGGCTGGATCGGCTGGGGGCTCAGCCATCGCGACACGCCCGCCGTCACCGAGCGCCGCTCGCTCGCCGTGCTGCCCTTCGTCAGCCTCGGCGGCTCGCCCGAGGACGCGAGCTTCGCCGTCGGCCTGCACAGCGACGTGCTGACGCGTCTGGCGAAGATCGGCGCGCTCAAGGTCATCGCGCGCACGTCCGTGCTGGAGTACGCGACGACCAGCAAGCCGCTGCGGCAGGTCGGCCAGGAGCTGGGCGTCGCCGCGATCCTGTCCGGCGAAGTGCAGCGCGCCGGCAACGCGCTGCGGCTCAACCTCACGCTGCACGACGCCGCGACCGACGACAGCCTGTGGGCCGAGAGCTACGACCGCGAGCTCTCCAGCAAGGACCTCTTCGCGGTGCAGAGCGACATCGCGGAGGCCATCGCGCAGGCACTGCAGGCGCAGCTCTCGCCCGCCGACAGGCGCCAGCTGCGCAGCGTCCCGACCACGAACGACAAGGCCTACGACGCCTACCTGACGGCCCTGGCGCTGCTCAGTAGGGACGTGCAGGAGTGGCCCCGCGCCGTCGCCCTGCTGGAGTCGAGCGTCGCGCTCGATCCGGGCTTCGCGCTGGCGTGGGCGAGCCTGTCGGGGGCGCGCGGAGCCCGTTACTGGGCCATCGACTCGAACGACGCGGAGCTGCTCGCCTCGGCCTTCGAGGCCGCGCGGCGTGCGCTCGCCCTCGATCCGGACCTGCCGGAAGGCCACCTGAAGCTGGGCCAGTGCCACTACTACGAGCGCGACTACGAGGGCGCGCGGCGCGAGTACGAGCTGGCCGAGCGCGGCCTGCCCAACTCGGCCGATCTGATGCTGGCCGAGTCGAGCCTCGCGCGCCGCATCGGTCGCTGGAGCGAATGCCTCGCCGCGCTCCTGCGCGCCGTCGATCTCTCGCCGCGCGAGGATCAGCTGCAGTGGAGCCTGGCCCTCACGCTGCACTTCCTGGGCCGCTACGACGAATCCCTGCGCCACATGGACCTGGCCGCGGCGATCAGCGGAGACCAGCTGTGGAACGGCTACCGCTGGATCGTCGAGACCCACCGCCAGGGCCGCGTCCCGCCCGAGGCCTTCGCCGTCGCCCCGTCGCAGGACGACCTCCAGCGCGAGGACGTGGTCCTGCGCTGGAGGCTGCGGCTGCTGGCCCGCGACCCGGCCGCCGCGCGTGCGGACCTGGACACCGCGCCCGAGCTGATCACGTATCAGTGGCACGACTACCCGCGCGCGCTGCTCGCCGCGATCGCGCAGGAGCTGGCCGGTGACGCCGAGGGCGCGCGCGCGCAGTACGAGGACGCGCGCGCGCTCGCCACGGCGCAGATCGCGGCCCATCCCGACGACGCGCGTCCGCACGCGCCGCTCGCGCTGGCCCTCGCCGGCCTGGGCCTGCGCGACGAGGCGCTGCTCGAGGCGCGCCGCTCCACGGAGATGCTGCCCCGCGAGCGCGACTCGATCGTCGGCGGCGGCCTGCTGCTCGACCGCTTCTACACCGAGCTGCGCGCCGGCGCGCTGGACGAGGCCGTGCGCTCGCTGGACAGCTACCTCGCGCAGCCGTCCTTGCTCACCCTGCGCGTGCTGCGGCTCGATCCGCGGCTGGATGCGCTGACGGGACACCGGGGCTTCGAGGAACTACGCCAGCGCCAGGGCGTGCGCTGACGCGCTCCGGCGGACAGAAGGGTTCTCCGTAGCCAGGGGCTGTGGACAGGATGGTCGTCTGTGGCCCTGTAGGGTCGCGAACAACCGCGGCCTAGTAGCACTCCCGGGACCATCACCCGGTTCGCCGCAGCCGGCGAACCGGTCTGGCCGGCCGACTGATCGCCAGGTCGTGGGCGGCCTGAAGGTTGATCCAGAACTCCGGCGTCGTACCGAGGGCACCGGCGAGGAGCCACGCCGTTTCCGGGCTGACCCCGCGCTTCCCACGCACGATCTCGTTCACGCGCTGGAGCGGGACGCCGATGTGGGCCGCGAACTCGACCTGGGTCACCCCGAGCGGCTTCAGGAACTCCTCGCGCAGGATCTCGCCGGGATGGGAGGGGGTGCGGTTCTTCGGTTGCATCGGAGGACCTCAGTGGTAATCGAGCAGGCGGACCTCGGCCGGCCCCTGCGGGGTCCAGCGGAAGACGATCCTCCACTGGTCGTTCACCCGGATCGAGTGCTCGCCCTTGAGTTCGCCCTTCAGCGCCTCGAGACGGTTGCCAGGCGGTACGCGCAGGTCCTCGAGAACCGAGCCAGGAACGCGTCGCAAAGGTCGCTGGACCGGCACACCAACATGTGTCGCGGATCAGGGACGCCCACAACCTCGATGGGCCCGGGGAACCACCTCGCCAACTTCTGAAACAGCCCCGGGGTCTGAACCGCCCCGGTGGCCAAGATCACGAGGCCGAGCAGGCCGGCGCCTGCGAGAGCGGAGAACGGATGGATCGAGACGGGCTTCATGGATGGTCTACCTCCGGTGCTCACACTGGCAAACGGCGATGGGCCGGGTCCAGCGGCCGCCGGGTGAAGATGTCGACGATGATGCGCTGGCACACCGGCGCCTCGGCGTCAGGCGATGGAAGTAGTAGGCTGGAGCCCACGAGGAGGGAAATGATCGAAGTTCTCGGGAGATCGACGGTCCGCTACGTCAAGAACGGCCGCGGAGGCCGGTGGTGGGCGGCCGCGAAGGAGCGGCGCCAAGCGCACTTCGGGTGGAGCAGCGTTCCCGGCGAACTGCTGATCCGTGCGGACCTGCGCGGCATCGAGGAGATCATCCGCAACCACGCAAAGGACGAGGGAGCGGCCACCCGAGACTTGAGCCAGATTGCCGATGTCATCGAGGAGCCTGGCCGCCACATCTGGATCACGTTCGAGGACGGCTGCATGTGGTGGTGCACTCTCCGCAATGGGCCGACCATCAACCCGGAGGGAGAGAGTGAGGCTCTTGGCCACTTCTGGCTAGCGTGCGATCAGCCCTGGTCGAATCGGTCTCTCGGCGGGAGAACCCTGTCGATCACTGACCTTTCGGGTCGCGTGACCAGCACCGCAGGCTTCCGCGGCACGCTATGCACTCCGAAGGCGGAGCCAGAGATCCTCCGCATCCTCAGCGATCAGAAGGACGAGGACGCGGTGGCGCTAGAGCGAGCGCGTGACAAGCACGAAGCTGCCGCTGAGAAGGCGATCCAGAAGCTCAGCCCGCAGGACTTCGAGCATCTGGTTGATCTCGTGCTCGTCCGCAGCGGATGGGTTCGCGTCTCGACACTGGGCGGCGTCCTGGAAGGGATCGACCTGGAGGTCAAGAACGCGGCCGTGGATGAGACCGCCTTCGTCCAGGTGAAGAGCGCAGCCGACCAATCCGTCCTCGACGACTACGTCGAGCGCTTCCAGGGCCGCCGCGAGCGGTACTGCCGCCTGATCGTCGCTGTGCACACGCCGAAGGGAAAGCTGAGTCCGCCTGCGGATCTGCCAGTTCAGGTGTGGACCGGGAGGCACATGGCTCGGCTCGCCGTCAGGCTGGGCCTGGGAGAGTGGGTCGAGGGCAAGCTGGCGTGAACGGGGTGAGGGAGGGAGTGGCGGGGACGACGCTCACCTGGACGGGCCCCTTCCGCATCAAGGACCTCCTGGCCGCATGCCTCGACCCGGATCATCCATGGCCGCCGGCATCTCGTGCCGTGTACGTCGTCTCCCGTGACGGATGGCAATGGGCGCCAAGTGCCACGTGCCATCCCCTCTACTTCGGCGGCAACACGGGTGACTCGCAGCGCTTCTGCACGCGCATCGGCGATCTCGTGGCCGACATTCACGGCCTCTGGGATGGCGGGACTGGTCACCACAGCGGAGGCCAATCGCTCCACCTTTGGTGCCGGGAGAAGAAGATTGACCCTCCCTCGATTCGGTGGACACCGGGGTTGTGACGATTGAGATGGCTGCGAGGAATCGCAGCGTTCGGGGGGAAGGGGTCTGGGGAAGGGTCCTCCCTTCCCCAGTGTGCAGCGAAGCTTCGAAGAGCCCGAGAGCCTCCCAGGAGGGGCCGAGCAGCGCGAGGCGAGCTTGCAGAGCAAGTTGCCGAGTGCTCGCGAGAGCCTGTTTCGCTCTGCGAGGCCGGGGACTCGACGAAGATCGACGCTCGTGCGGAGTCATCCCACGCAGCGCTCGGCTGTTGACGGCACGCTGAAAAGGGACCCTGCGGAACGCTGAAAAGGGACCCCCCC
>CAZWAY010000027.1:0-76694 GCA_964631945.1 uncultured Planctomycetaceae bacterium | reverse complement strand
AGCTGCTCGAGTTCGGCCGCCAGCTCGGCGCGCTCGGCCACAAGGCTCGCGCGCAGGCGCCGGCGCGAGGCCAGGCGCAGGAAGGTGCGGATCTCGCCCGTGACCGCGCCGCGCCAGTCGCGGAAGGCCAGGGCCGCGAGCCCCAGGGGCGGAGCCGCGAGGACCACCAGTGCCGCCCACGCGGGCCCCGCGCGCCATCCGACCAGCACGGCGGCGAGGGCCAGCCACGACGGGAAGAACAGCGCTCCGGCCAGGATGCGGGCCGTGGCCAGGACGTCGCGCGTGGCGAAGCGTCGGGGCAGCGCGCCCGCCAGGCGCTGGGGCAGGAACCAGAAGAGCGCGCCCACCGCCGCCAGCGGCAGCCCCACCAGCAGGAAACCCAGGTTGCGCAGCGCGAAGCGCACGACCGGCCCGGCGCGGTAGGGCAGTTCGAGCCGCTCGGGCAGGTCGTGGGGCTCGAGGCCGAGGCGCGCCGTGCGCTCGCCGAAGCTCGCGATGCGCGCGCCGAGCTCGTCCACCCGGCGCGGCTCGCGCGCGCGCAGCGTCCGTAGCGCGCGCGCGAAGGCCTGCACGCGTTCGAGGCGCCCGGCGCGCTCGGAGAACAGGATGCGCTCGGCCAGTTCGAGCAGCGGCAAGTCCTCCCAGCGCTCCAGGTCCAGGGTCACGGCGCGCAGGCCCGCGGCGATGCGCTCGGTGAGCGCCTGCACCGCGGCGCGCGGATCGCGCTCGTACGCCGCGCGCAGCTCGCCGACCTCGAGCGGGACGCCGGTCCAGACCGCGACGCGGCTGCGGAAGTGCGGCTTGGCCCGGTACACCAGGCCGACCGGGGCGATGCGTACGCCCAGGCCCCAGCCCGCGTGCGCCTCGGCTCCGAGCGCCATGCGCGCGGCGCCGGTCTTGAGCGTCTGCAGCGCGGGCTCGTCGTGGCTCTTGCCCTCGGGGAACAGGCACACGACCTCGCCCCGCTCGAGGGCCGCGAACACGGCCGCGAAGGTGTGCTCGTTGGCAGCCGTGCCGGCGCCGTCCTCGGCGCGATGGACCGGCAGGGCCGCGAGTCCGCGCAGGACGCTGCCGAGCAGCGGCATCTCGAACAGCGGCGCCTTGCCGAGGAAGCGCACCACGCGCCGCGAGGCCTCGGCCACCAGCACGGGATCCACCAGGCCGTTCGGGTGGTTCCCGACCAAGAGCAGCGGACCGTGGGCCGGCAGCGGGCCGCCCAGGTGCTTCACGCGGTAGTAGAGGCGTACCGCGCGGCGCGCGAGGGCGAGGAGCAGGCGCTGCAAGCGCGGCGAGTCTGGCACTCCTGCGCGCGAGGATTCCAGTCTGGGCGTGGGAACCCGGCGTACGCCGGTGTTCAATGAGCCGCCCGCAACGGCGGCGATCCGCCGCCCAGCCCCTGCGCATGCGCTCAGAGCACGACCGGAGCTTCCTCGGCCACCCGCGCGGTCTGGCCACGCTCTTCTTCACCGAGATGTGGGAGCGCTGGAGCTTCTACGGGATGCGCTCGCTGCTGACGCCCTTCCTGGCGGCGGCGGTGGTGGAGGGCGGGCTCGGCTTCGGCGACGACAGCGCCTCGTCGCTCTACCACATCTATCTGGCGCTGATCTACCTGATGTCGGTGCCGGGCGGTTGGCTGGCCGACCGCTTCCTCGGTCAGCGGCGCGCGGTGCTGTGGGGCGGCATCCTGATCATGGCCGGGCACGCCGTGATCGCGGTGCACGACACGCTCGCGTTCTTCGCCGGACTGCTGCTGGTCGTGCTCGGCACCGGGCTCCTGAAGCCCAACGTGAGCGCGGTGGTGGGGGGGCTGTATGCGAAGGACGACACGCGGCGCGACGCGGCCTTCTCGCTGTTCTACATGGGCATCAACCTGGGCTCGTTCCTGGGCCAGCTCGCAGCGCCGTTCCTGGCCCAGCACTCGAGCGTGCGCGCGTTCCTGGAGCGCCAGGGGCTCGATCCGCACTACGCCTGGCAGCTCGGCTTCGGCTCGGCCGCGGTCGGGATGCTGTTCGGCATCGTGCAGTACGTGCGCGGCAACCGCTACCTGGGCACGGCCGGGGCCGCGCCGAGCACGCCACCGAGCGCGGCCGACAAGCGCATGCTCGCGGGTGGGCTCGCGCTGCTGGTGGGCACGATCCTGACCGTCGTCCTGCTGACGCGCGCGGGGAAGCTCACGGTCACGGTCATCGACCAGTACTTCGGCATCTTCCTGACGCTGCTGACGGTGATCGTCTTCGTGCGCATCTTCTCCGGTCGCTGGTCGCCCTCCGAGCGTCGGCGTCTGCTCGCGATCCTGGTGTACTTCACCGCTTCGTGCCTGTTCTGGTCGGCCTTCGAGCAGGCCGGTTCGACCCTCAACCTGTTCGCCGTGGACCAGACGCGCGGCACGCTCCTCGGGATCGAGTTCGCGCCCGGCTGGTACCAGAACGTCAACGCGATCGCGACCATCGTGCTCTCGCCGACCTTCGCGCTGCTGTGGCTCAAGCTCGGACGCCGTGATCCCTCGCACCCGATCAAGTTCGCGCTCGGGCTCCTGTTCGTCGGGCTCGGCTTCCTGGCCATGGAACGGGGCGCGGCCGAGGTCGTGGCGGGCGGGCCGGGCACGCGCGTCAGCGGGATGTTCCTGGTCGTGACCTACGTCTCGCACTCGATCGGCGAGGTGTGCCTGTCGGCCGTGGGGCTCTCGGTCATGACGCGCCTGGCGCCGGATCGGGTGGCCGGCCTGATGATGGGCGTGTGGTTCCTCTCGATCTCGGTCGGCTCCTACGTGGGCGGGCGCATCGCGCACGCCTTCCACGGCTTCTCGCAGCAGAGCCTGTTCCTGACGATCGCCGCGATCGCGATGGCCGGTGCGCTGGGGATGTGGGCGCTCCGGCGTCCGCTCCAGCGCCTGGTGGCCGCGGACGAGCCTTCTCCCTAGGGTCGGAGGCGGCGGGATCGTCGGGCGCGTACCTGGACGGCGAGCAGTGCCAGGAGCACGAGCCCCGCCAGGCCGATCAGCGCGAGCGCCCACTTGCCGGAGTCGGCGGTCCCGTCCCGGGCGCTCGGCGCCGAGGGTGCGTCCGGCGCGCTGCGTGCGGCGGGGCGCACCTGCAAGGCGATCGGCTCGCTCACGAGCGTGCGGTAGCCGGCCGGCGGCGTGGGGTCGAAGAAGACGAAGCGCACCGGCGGCAGCATGCGCACTCCGGCGTCCGCGGGCACGAGGTCGTAGCGCACCGTCAGGCGCCCGGGCTCGCGCTCGGCCAGGCTGCCGCGCAGATGGAAGCCCGCCAGCGCGTCGAGACGCGGTGCTTCGCAGTGCGAGAGGTCGCCGAGCTCGCCCTGGCGCTCGACCACCACGCGCAGCGCCAGACTCTCGCCGGCGGCGAGCTCGCGCGGCTCGGCCTCGACGCGCAGGGTGAATTGCCCGATCGCGCCGCTGAACTCCGCCGGGCGGCCCGCCTCCGGCAGGGGCTGCACCGCCAGGCGCAGGGCGCGGCCGCGCACGAGCACGTCGCGTCGGTCGAGCGCCCGGCGGCCCTGCACGAAGTCGTCCTCGAAGCGCGTGGCCTGGGCGAAACGCATGCGCGGCGCCGCCAGGACGAGTTCGCCCGGGCGCGTGGCCACGAAGCGCCGCACGAGCTCGAACTCACGGTAGCGACGTCCGTCGAGCGTGCGCTCGGGGCGCGGCAGCGCGCGCACCACGCTCTCGCCCAGGGCCACGCGTACGCCGTCCGCCGGCTCGCCGGGCGGGAGCGCGAGCGCGCCGTCGAGAGCCTCGAGCTCGGGTGCGAACAGCTGGGCGGGGACGTCCAGCTCGCGCTGGAAGAGCTGGACCAGGTTCGAGCGCAGGAACTCGGGCTCGAAGCCGAAGCGCAGGTGCAGCGCGAAGGCCTCACCGACCAGCACCGTGTCGCGCTCGAGCACGAGTTCGACGAAGGCCAGGCCCAGAGCGCTCACGTCCTCGAGCGCGGCCGACTGCAGCGCGCCCTCGGCGCCCCCCAGTCCTTCGAGGCGCGGGCGCGGCTCCTCCTGGACGGCGGCCGCGCGTTGCGGGCCCAGGGTGGCCACCAGCAGCAGCACGGGGCGCGCGAGACGAGCGAACGGATCCACGCGCAGAGGATCAGGGGCCCGTGCATGGGGAGCAAGCCTGGACTCGCGCGGCCTGGTGAGTTCCGCGCGCGAGGCGGTGCGGAACGCCGCGAGCGTGCAGCCCCGGGATGGAGCCGTTACCCCGGTCGGGGACGACCGCACGCGCTCGCCGCACGAGCGCGGGATGCGCGTCCCACGCCTCGTCAGCCGCGCGCCGCCGGGATAGCCTGAGTCGCTCCCCCGACCCGCAGCGTCTCGTCAGCCATGATCCGACTTCACCCGCTCGCGCCGTTCGCCGTGGCTCTCTTCCTCGCGCCCCCGACCCTGGGCGCGAGCCGCGCGCCGCAAGCCGCGCCGCAAGCAGGGGCCACGCCTTCCCGGGGCGGTCCGCCCGCCCCGGGGGCGCGCGAGGCGATGTGGCCCGCGCCCACGGCCGAGGACTGGCAGCGACCCTGTCTGGTCGTGTTCCAGCGCAGCTGGGAGGACGCGCTGGCGGTGGCTCGCGAGAGCCAGCGGCCGATCCTGGTGTGCGTGAACATGGACGGCGAGATCGCCAGCGAGCACTACGCCGGGATCCGCTACCGCGAACCCGACAAGGCCGCGCTGTACGCGCCCTACGTGTGCGTGATCGCCTCGGTCTACCGCCACACCCCGCGCGACTACGACGAAGAGGGCCGGCGCATCCTCTGCCCGCGCTTCGGCAGCGTGACCTGTGGTGAGCACATCGCGCTCGAGCCGCTCGTGTACGAGCAGTTCATGGATGGCCGGCGCATCGCGCCGCGCCACATCGGCGTCGAGCTGGGCGCGCAGGCCAGCGAAATCTACGACGTCTTCTACGCCTTCGACACCGACTCGGTCTTCGAGGCCATCCGTGCGGGCGCGGCGCGCTACCCGGCGACGCCGCCCGTGCGCGGGGAGCGGGCGCTCGAGCAGCGCGTCGCCAGCCGCGAACGCACGGACCGTGAGGCGGTCGAGCGCGCCTACCTGGTCGGCGACCGCGTGACGCGCCGGCGCCTGCTCGAGGCCGCGCTGGTGCAGCGCGAGCTCGATCCCGTCGACCTGCTGCGCCTGGCGCTGTTCGGCCTGGACGTCGAGCTGGCGCGCCTGGCGCGCGCGGCCCTGGCCGAGTCCAGCTCGGAGAAGGCCATCGACCTGATCGTCGAGGTCCTGCGCGTGCCGATGGAGGCCGGCGAGCGCGAGCGCCTGCTGGCCGCGCTCGAGCGGCTGGGTCAGGAGTTCCCGCGCGCGCGCACGCTGGCCGTCGTGCAGCAGGGGCTGGCTCGTCCCTCGCAGGCGCTGGACGTGGGCGGCTGGTCGCGGGACCTGGCGGGAGCCGAGTACCCCGCGCCCAGGGAGTGGCAGGCCCTGGAGGCGCGCGTGGAGGAGGGCGCGCGCGCGAGCACGGCGCGACCGGCCGACCCCGAGCTGCAGCTGGGATTGGCCGAGGCCGCGCTCGCCCTGGCGCTCGACCCGGACACGGCCCGCATCCTGGCGGCCGACCAGCGCACCGCGCCCGACTACGCCCAGCTGCACTTCGAGGACGCGCGCCGTGCGGCGCGCGAGGCCGAGCGCCTCGGGGCGCGGGGCTGGCGCGTGGACGCCGTGCTGGCGCTCACGAGCCACTACCTCGGCGACGTGGCCGAGGCGCACGCGCGCGCCGAAGCGGCCGTGCGCGCGTTGCCGTCGGGCGAGACGAGCTGGAACGCGATGGCGGTGCTGGCGCTGTTCGCCGAGGCGCGCCAGCAGGCCATCCTCGCGGCCGTGGGGGAGAAGCAGGAGTGGCCGGCGGCCTGGCTGGCCGACGTGAATGCGGCCTACTCGGTGCTGGCGCAGCATCCGCTCGGCGCCGACCAGCAGGTCGCCGCGCACCACGACTTCCTGAAGGTCCTGGGCGTGCGCGCGCGCGCGGCCCAGGTGCTGGAGGCCGGGCTGACGCGCTTCCCCGAATCCTGGTCGCTGCACGAGCGCCTGCGCGTGCAGACCCTCGAGCAGCAGGGCATCGAGGGGCTGGAGGCGGTGTACGCCGCGCGCCTCGCGGCCCAGCCGACGGCGAACGGGGGCGAGTGGTTCGCGGGCTACGCCGGGCTGGTCACGGCCGAGTACTACCGCCGCGCCGGCAATGCGACCGCGGCCGAGGCCGCCTACGAGCGAGCCATCGCGCACTACGAGCGCAGCATCGCGCGCGATCCGGCCAGTCGAGCGAACTCGGATCACTACGTGGCGCTGGCCCTGGCGGGGCGCGCGCGCCTGGCGCTCGAGCGCGGCGATCACGAGCACGCGGTGCGGGCGCTGCTGGCGGCCTTCGAGCGCAAGCCCGAGGCCGCGGCCACGCTCGACGGCTTGAACCTCTCGGCCGTGGACACGGCCAGGATGCTGCTGGCACGCCTGCACGCCGGAGGCGAGGTCGAGCTCGCCGGACGCGTGCAGGGCGCGCTCGAGCGTCTGGACCCGCGCCAGCTCGAGCTGCCGGCCTACGAACGCGAGCAGCCCAGCGACGGCCCGCGCCGACGGCGAGGCGTGCGCTAGCAGTCCGTTGAAAAAGATCCCTGCTGCGGCTTCGCGCGCATCGACGGTGCGTCGTCACGCTCGTCGAGCCGTGCTCAGCGGCCAGGAAGGCCGCTTCCGCCGTCTCTCCGTCGCGTTCCTAGCTCCGTCGATGCGCGCTTTGCCTCGCGACGGGACTTTTTCAACGGCCTGCTAGGCGCCAGGGCGCGGGAAGTTGCGCGGGTTCGCGCTCGCTTCCTTGGCCCGACGCGGCGCGACACTATCCTGTTGTCCACCCTCGCCCTCCGCCTCGCCCCCCGACCCATGAAGCACGCACGGCTCTCGTTCCTTCCGACCGTCCTCGCCTGTTCCCTGACGCTCCTGGCGGCGGGCCTGTCCGCGTGCGGTGACGGCGAGGGGGGCGGTTCGTCCGGCGCGCGCCCGGCCAGCTCGGGCAAGGCCGCCGCCAAGAGCCCGGCGAAGGGCGCCGCCAAGGGCGCCGGGGGTCCGGCCGCCAAGCCCGCCGCCTCGAGCGCGATGCTCGCCTACGAGCTGGCCCAGAAGCACGCCAAGAACGGGGACATGGAGCAGGCTGAGGCGGAGTTCCGTCACGCCTTCGAGCTCGATCCGAAGATGGCCGAGGCCCAGTTCGAGCTCGGCCGGCTCCAGACCCAGCGAGCCGCTCGCAAGGACCCGCCCGACCTCCAGCTGCTCGACCAGGGCATCGCCGCCTTCGCCAAGGCCTGCGAGTTGGAGCCGAGCAACGATCGCTACCGGCTGCAGCTCGGGCGCGCGTACCTGCAGAAGGACGATCTAGAGAACGCCGTGCCGTGCCTGGAGAAGGCGCTCGAGCTCAACCCGAAGTCGGCGGGGGTGTGGAAGGCGCTCGGCCAGGCGCAGCTCGCCGGAGGAAAGGCCGAGACGGGGCGCGACAGCCTGCGGCGTGCGCTCGAGCTCAACCCGCGCGACGCGGTCGCGAATCAGCTGCTGGCGCAGGCGCTGGAGACGCTCGGCGACCTTCCCGCCGCGCGCGCGGCCTGCGAGCGAGCGCTCGAGCTCGATCGGGGCTCGCGCGAGGGGCTTGCCCTCCTGACCGAGCTGTGCCGCAAGCTGGGGGATGCGGAGGGCGAGGCCAAGGCGCGCACGAACCTGGAGCGCCTGACCGAGTTCGACCAGCGCATGCAGGAGCGCCTGCGGGCCGTGGAGCTGAATCCCGGCGACGGCGTCGCGCAGCGGCACCTGGGGGAGATCTACTTCGAGATCGGCGAGTGGGAACAGGCGCGCGACTCGTTCCTGCGCGCCATCACGATCGACCGGCGCGACTGGCAAGCGCACCTGTGGTGTGGCGTGGCGCGGCGCCACCTCAAGGACTACGTCTACGCCATGCACCACCTGAAGGAGGCCGAGTTCCTGATGCCGGACGTGCTCGATCCCAAGCTCGAACTCGTGCGCCTCTACGCCGAGCGCAAGGACGAGGCCAGCCTGAAGGAGGTCGTCCAGCGCGTCGAGACGGAAGCGAGCGGGGACGGTGACGCGCTCTGGTTCATGGCCCAGGTGTGCAAGGAGGTCGGGCGCGCGGAGGACGCCCAGCGCCTGTTCGAGAAGGCCAACGCGCTCGGCGTGACGGCCGAGCCCGAGTCCCCGGCCACGGTCGAGGTCCAGCCGGGCAAGTAGGCGCGCGCGCCGGGCCGGAACGAAAACGGCCCGACGCTCGCGCGCCGGGCCGTCCTGAACGAACCCGCGGGGCGATCCCCGAGGGCGCCGGGATCGCGCCGAGGCGGTTTTCGCCGCCTGGCGTTCCCCCGGACCGGCGAGTTACTTGAGTTTCTCCCAGTACTCGGCCGGCATGTCGTGGGCGATCTTCAGGGCCCCGTTCGAGCCGCCGTAGACCGGCTCCTGGATGCGCATGCACTTGCCGCCGCCGAGCTGCTTGTGCATCTCGCGCTCGATGGCCAGGTGCAGGCCGCGGATCTGGCTGCCGCCGCCGGCGAGCAGGACGCGGTCCTTCAGGCGCTTCTGGAACTCCGGGTCGAAGGTGGAGACCAGCTTCTTCAGGCCTTCCACGATCGGCGGCACGATGCCCTGGCAGGCCTCGCGCAGCTCGGCCGTGACGTCGAACGGGGTCGGCTTGCCGCTCACCGGCAGCTCGACCAGGGCCGGCTCGACGCGCTCGTCGACCGAGGAGTGACGCTCCTTGATCTCCTTGAGCATCTGGATCGTGAACTGCGCCTGCGAGTGCTTCTCGACCATCAGCTCGGCGAAGCGGTTGTCGACCCAGTCACCGGCGTGATAGATCGTGATCTGGTCCGATTCCTCCGGCATGGTGCCGTGCATACGGCACAGGTCGGTGGTGCCGGCGCCGATGTCGATCACCAGCACGTCGTCGAGCATGTCGAGGCCGTAGGCGACCGCGAACGGCTCCGAGCACAGCATGACGGAGTCGAGCGCCTCCTTGGCGGTCTTGATGATCGCGTCCTTGCTGTGGATCGAGGCCTGGGCCGGGACGCCGATCACGCCGTAGACGAGCTCGTCCTTGCGCGGCTTGGCGAGGCGGATGATCTCCTTGAGCAGGTCCTGGGCGGCCTTGAGGTTGGCGTCGAAGTCCTCGCGGTCGGCGTTCTTGGTCTTGAGGATCTCGAGCGGGCGGAAGAAGTTCAGCGAGAGGCGCTTCTCGAGGGCCTCGTCCCCGAACAGCACGTCCTTCTTCAGCAGCTTGCGGCTGACGACGTCCTTCGGGTAGCCGACGTGCGACGAGATCGTCTCGCGTACGCCGTTGGAGGCCGCCACGGAGGTGTGCGAAGTGCCGAAGTCGATGCCCAGGTAGAGCACGCCCTCGGTGTTCTTCGGCTCGGCCGTGGCCGTGGAGGCGCCCTCGAAGGGGCTCTCCTCGCCCTCGTCCTTCTTCTTCTTGTTCTTGGAATCGGTCATGGTGTCGGGTTCGGTCTGGGCCGGGGCGACCCCGGCGGTGTGGCTTCGGGTCTCGTTCAGTTTCGATCCGTTCGCCCTGGTGCGCTCTAGTCCGCTCCAGTTCGAATTCAGTTCAGCGCGGCCAGCTGGGCCCGCAGGCTCAGGTTGGCCTCGAAGATGTTCTTGAGCATGTCCCTCTTCACTTCGGCTCCGCCGTCGTCGGCGCTCAAGCCCTGGACGGTGCGGTAGATGGAGGCGACGCCCAGGTCGATGTTCTTCATCTGCGCCACGCGCTTGAGCTCGGCCTCGGTCAGGCCCAGGCTCTCGGTGAGCTTGGCGACGCGGCGCTCGAGCTGATCGATGGTCTTCTGACTCTCGATCATGCGGCTGGCGGTCGAGGTCTCGCGCCAGGCGGCCAGCTCGGCCTTCAGCAGCGCGATCACTTCCTTCTCGATGCGCAGCACGCCCTCGGCGCGGTCGGGTTCGCGCTTGAACAGCTCGATCACCTTGGAGATGAGCTGGTTTCCCCACAGCTCTTCCTTGTTGTCCACGTCCGCGAACAGCTTGGACTGGAACTCCTGGATCTCCTGGATCTGGCTGTCGACCTCCTCGCGCAACCGGTCGAGCTCGCGCTCCACCTCGCGCGCCTGCACGATCTTGTTGCCGCCGCCCGTCTGGGCCAGGGCCATGCCGGCCTCGGCCTCCTCGATCAGGGTCTCGAAGGACATCGGACCCGGGTGCAGGTTGTGCGCGATGCCGGCCGAGAGCGTGAAACGCTCCTCGTCCGGGACGTTGGCGACCTTCAGGCCGTCCGCACGCCCGCGCAGGTCCTCGGCCAGCTTCAGCAGCCGATCGGGGGTGACGTGCGGGAAGATCGCCAGCTGGAAGCGCTCGGTCCAGACGCCCAGCCCGCGCACGTCGTTCTGGAAGGTGACGGCCTTCAATTCCTGGAAGATGGCCGGCATGAGGGCGCGCCGCCACGGCAGGTGGTGCTCCTCGTCGAAGCCGTCCAGGCCCACGACGATGGCCGAGATAGGGTAGCCGTGACGCAGCGCGCGGTCCATCTCGAGCCGCATCAGGTGCAGCATCTGCGCCGTGGAGAGGCGCTGCTTGGGGGCCGCGCTCGGCGCGGCTGCGGCTTCGGCGGTGGGGGTCTCGGTGCCGGTCGTCACGTGGTTGGGGGCGCGAGGACCGCAGCGCGGACGGTTCCATGCGGGAGTTCTTTCCCGCCTGGTGCCCTCCGCGGCCCGGTCGCTTGGGTCCGCGCGCCCCGGGCGCTACGGACCGGGCATGCCTGTCGGCCGCGCCGGAGCGCGGTCTTTAGGCCGAGGAGGGTTCCACCCCCGCGGTCCAGACGGACGCGGTCAGTGCTCGTCCTCGCCGCTGCCGCCGCCGTAGCCGAGCCCCTGCAGCTGCTCGAGCGCTTGCGGCGAGAGGGGCTCGCGCTGGCCACTCACGCGGGCCTCGCGCTGGGCGAGACGTGAACGTTCTTTCTCGCTGGCGAGCGCGGCCTGCAGGCGCGCGAGCTCGGCCGGTTCGGCCGCGGCGACGTCGTGGCGTTGCTCGGGATCGCGACACACGTCGAAGAGCGAGACGTACGGGCCGGCCACGAGCTTGCGCAGCTCGCGCAGCTTGGCGGCGAAGTCGGGGCGCGCCAGCAACTCGCCCAGCAGCGCCTTGGTGAGCGGCTGCGTGAGGAGCTCCGGGCAGTTCGCGCGCAGCCACGCCTCCGGCACGCGCGGGTGCGTCAGCACGGCCGAGTCGCTCGACTCCGAGCCCGGGAACTCCTCGACCAGGCGCCAGCAGCCCAGCGTGAGCGCGTACTGCTCGATGTGGCCGCCCTCGCTGTAGAGCGCGCGCTCCGGCTCCGGCGCCGCAGTCGCCAGGTGCGCGAGCAGGCTCGTGCCGTGCAGGCGACTCGCCTGGGGCGCGACGCCGGCGAGCTCGAGCAGCGTCGGGTAGACGTCCACCAGCGCGACCGGCGTGCTCACGCGCAGCCCGCCGTGCGCGTTGCCGGGCAGCTTCACCAGCAGCGGCACGTGCAGCACCGCCTCCTGCATCAGGCCGTGGCCGTAGGCGCCCGGCCCGAAGAACTCGCCGTGGTCGCCGCTGACCACGATCACGGATTGGTCGTAGAGCCCGCGCTCGCGCAGCTCGGCGAACAGCTTGCCGAGGTAGGCGTCGACCTTGAGCAGCGACTCGTCGTAGCGCGCCACGACCTCCTCCAGCGGCACGGTGGGCGCCTCGGGTACCTTCTCGTCCGGCTGCAGCGTGCGCGACATCCACCACGGCATCGCGCCGTAGGTCTGGTTGTCCGAGCCGGCCGGGACGTGCGTGCGCGGCTCGCCGAGCGTCTCCAGGAAGGCGTCGCGGAAGGGCGCGTCCGGCAGGTAGGGCCCGTGGGCGTCGAGCGCGTGCACGAACAGGAAGGGCGGGTGCGCGGCGTCGCCCGCGGCCAGCCAGGGCGGGACCAGGCGCTCGACGATGTGCTCGATGTGCGCGTGCGGGTCCTCGAACAGCGCCAGAGCGCCCTCGCCGTTGTAGTGGTCGAAGCCCTGGTCGACGCGGAAGATGGGCGAGAGCCACTGCGTGTCGATGAACGCGCCCGTGCGATAGCCGCGCGCGCGCAGGGCCTCGGCCAGGGTCCAGCGGTTGTCGGCCAGCTGCCACAGGTCCTGGGGCGCGATCTCGGCCCCGGGCTGGAAGTCGAGCGCGACCGTGTGCGCGCGCGGGTAGAGCCCGCTCATCACCGACAGGTAGCTCGGCAGCGTCCAGGGCGCGTTGGCCAGGCAGCGCTCGAACAGCACCGCGTCACGCTGGAAGCGCGCGAGCTCGGGCGAGGTGCCGCGCGGGTATCCGTAGAGCGCGAGGTGCTTTGCGGCGAAGGTGTCGATGCTCACGAACACGATCGGCGGCCGCGCGCGTGGCTCCTGCTCGCGCACGCCGAGCTCGGAGAGCGTGAGCTCGGCGCCGGCGCCCGCGGTCCACTCCAGCTCGAGCAGCCGCACCGTGCCGGAGCGGTGCACGATGGGCATGCGGGCCTGCAGCGGGCCGGCGCGCTCGACGCGCAGGAGGGTCCCCTCTCCGGGCTCCATCTCGAGCGTGCCGGTGCGCGGGTCCATGCTGCCGATGCGCACGGCCAGCACGCCCGCGCCCGAGCTGCTGCCGACCAGCTCGAGACGCGCCGGGCCGGCCAGCTCGAGCCCGTAGCGCGCGCCGGTGCCGTCCGCGAGGCGCGCCGTGCGCTTGACGGGATCGAGCACCGCGCGCGCCTCCGGGCCGTAGACGAGGCGCGCCAGCGCCAGCGCGTCCCAGCTGCGCTGGCCTGCGCTCTCGATCGGCTCGACGCGCAGCTCCAGGCGGTTCGCGCCGCGGCGCCAGGCCTCGGCCGGCGTGGGCACGCGCACCTCGGCCGGCTCGCGCGCGAGCGCGAGTCCGGCGGGGACGAGCTCGACCTCGTTGAGCGTCAGGTGCACGCGGGCCGGGGCTTCGCCCGCCGCGTGCGCGCACCACAGCGTGAACACGAGCTCGCGCGACACCGGCCGCGTGGCCGGCAGGATCAGCTCCGCGCGCGCCTGGTTGGTGGTGCGATACGGGGTCCCGTCCTCCCGGCGGTGGTCGATCTTGGACCAGCCCGGGCCCTCGCTCGCGCCGAAGGTCGACATGCCCGGTACGTCGCCCTTGGGCGTGATCGCGCCCGGCATCTCGACCACCTGGTCGGGGCGGCGCGCCAGCAGGTCGAGGGTCGGGCCGGTGAACTCCGCCGCGGGTGCCTCACCCCCCGAGCAGGAGCAGGCCTCGAGCAGGAGCACGCTCGCGCAGGCCAGGAAACGGAGGAAACTCATCGTGCTCGGGGCGAGCCCAGGAGATCGGCGCTCCCGGCGGGAGAACGATAGCGCGTTGCCGCGCTCGGTGCGCGGCGCGTCCGGGTCCGAGGACGCGGTGCCGCGCTCACAGGTGCCACGTCCAGCGCCAGGCGAGCTCGGTCACCCCGCCCGAGCCGCTGCGATTGCCCTCCGAGTCCACCCACAGGAAGGTCAGGTCGGGTCCGGTCGAGAGCGCGGGCGTGAGGTCCCAGCTCCAGCCCGCACCGAGGTAGGCGCCGCCGTAGTCGCCCGGGTCGGGGAGCGCGCTCGTCTCGCCCTCGCTGCGCAGCCAGGTCACGCCCAGCCGACCGTGGAGCTGCGCGCCGGGGTCCTTGGCGGCGCAGCGCAGGCCCGCGAAGATGCGCGTCCAGTCGTCGCCGTCCGGACCCTCGTCCGCCAGCCGCTGGTGCTCCAGGCCGAGCTCGAAGTCGAAGCGTCGCGGGCCGCGCTCGACCAGCTTCTGCGCCACCGCCACGCCCGCGCCCAGGCCCGGCAGGGCCTGACCCGAGACGGCCAGGTCCAGCTCGCGTCCGCCCAGCGGCGAGCGACAGCCGGGGAGCAGCGCGAGGAGCGCGAGCGCGATTCGCGCGCGGACGTTGGCCAGGAGCATCGGGTTCACTAGCGTGCGCGAGTATGGTGCCGGAGGACGACGCCGTCGAGCATGCGCGAGCCGCCGGGGTACGCGTGGAAGTGTGCGTCGAGGGCGTCGAGGGCTTGCGCGCCGCACGCGCCGCCGGAGCGCAGCGGGTCGAGCTGTGCTGTGCCCTGGCCACGGGCGGGCTGACGCCGAGCCTGGCGCAGCTCGAGGCCTGCCTGGCCGAGGGCGGGATCGAGGTCGGGGTGCTGGCGCGCCCACGGGGCGGCGACTTCCTGTACTCCGCGGCCGAGTTCGCGGTCCTAGAGCGCGAGGTCGAGCAGGCGCGTGCCGCCGGCGCGGCCGGCGTGGCGCTCGGTTGTCTCACGGCCGAGGGCGAGATCGAGGCCGCGCGCTGCGCGCGCCTGATCGAGCGCGCCCGGCCGCTGGCCGTGACCTTCCACCGCGCCTTCGACCTGGTGCGCGAGCCCGGGCGCGCGCTGGAGACGCTGATCGCCCTCGGCGTGACGCGCGTCCTGAGCTCGGGCCAGGGCCCGAGCGCCTTCGAGGGCCGCGCGCGCCTGGCCGAGCTCGTGCGCCAGGCGTGCGGACGCGTGACGCTGGTGGCCGCGGGCGGCGTGCGGGCCGAGCACGCGCGCGCGCTGGTGCGCGCAAGCGGTGTGCGCGAGCTGCACCTCTCGGCCGCGCGGCGCGCGCCCAGCGCGATGCGCTTCCAGAACCCCTCCGTGCGCCTCGGGCGAGCGGGCGAGGAGTACGAGCTGTGGCGCACGGACGAGGATCAGGTGCGCGCGCTGGTGCGCGCCCTGGAGGTCTAGGCCACGCCGCTATTCGCGCAGGAAGTGGAGCGGGTTGGAGAGCGCGATCGCGCCGCTCTCGTCGTGCAGCTCGAAGCGCACGAAGGCCGCTCCGCGCGCCGGCAGGACGAGCCGGTGCCGCTGGCGAAAGCGCGGGCCCGCGACCGGGTAGCTCGCGCAGCGCTGGCCCGATTCGACCACCCACACGAGCTGGCCGGCCTTCGTACCCGTGGCCGAGAGCGTCACCTCCAGCTCGGGGGGCGCGCCCACCAGGCTCGCGCCCATGACTTCGCCGGAGTCCAGGGCCAGGTCCAGCGTGCCGTCGAAGCGTTCGATGTCGCCGAAGAAGACCCGACCCGCGCGCAGCCCGGCCAGCAGATCACGCTTGGCCGGGCTGCGCGCATAGATCCAGCTGACGAAGTTGTTGGGCTGCCCGCGCCAGCGGTTCTCGCGCCCGCCGTGGGAGTCGCTGACGCCGATGCCGACCAGCCTCAGACCGGCGAGCGCGGCCTGGTCCCACAGCCACAGATGGTCGTCGAGCGTGGCGCCGCCGCGCTTGCGGTAGCCGACCTCCAGCAGGTCGGCGCCCTGGGCGCGCTGGGACAGCAACCGCGCGAGCAGGGCCTCGTTCGTCTCGGACGGGCCGTCGCTCGCCTCGCCCTGCTCGAAGGTGCGTCCGAAGGGGTGGTTGTAGGAGACCAGCCCGCCGCGTGCGTGGGTCTCGGCCACGGCCCAGTCGAGCGCGCGCTGGTAGAAGGCCTCGCGCTCGAAGCAGGCCGGGTCGGCCGGATCGGGCGGGGTCGCGCGCGCGATGGCCTCGTAGTCGGGCAGCGGCGTCTCCTCGCAGAACAGGTTGAGGTGGTGCGAGTCGGGCGAGAGCTCGAGCCCCTGCAGCTGCGTCAGGCGCGGATACAGCTCGCCCACCGCGTCGAGCAGCTGCGCCTGGCGCGCGTACACCGGCGGCCCGGAGCGCTGCTGGAGGATGCGCAGGTCGTCGAAGAAGACCGCGGCCGAGCCGCCCTTGCGCGTCTCGACCCCGAGCGTCAGGTGCACGAGCGCGTTGTCCTCGCCCGGGATCTCGGGGAAGCCGCGCACGGCGTCGCGCGAGAGCTCGAACTCGAGCTCGTTCCAGCGCTCCCGCGCGCAGACCATCGGGAGGTGATAGACCGCGCCCGTGCGGCGTGGCGCGCTGCGCGCGGGCCGATCCTCGGCCTCGATCTCGTAGCGCAGCACGAGCGGCTCGAGCCCCAGTCCGCCGCGCGGGGCGTGCTCGGAGAGCTGCACCTCGAGCACCAGGCGGGCCTCGCCCGCGAGTTCCTGGGGCCAGGCCGCGAGACGCAGCGTGACGCCGGTGGCCAGCGAGCGCCGCTGCAGCATGCCCGCGGCGCTGAAGACCACCGTCAACGGCTCGTACTCGGGCCCGGTGGTCTGCGCCAGCAAGCGCAGGCTGTGCTCGCCTTCCTTCACCGGCGCCGGGGCACGCACGAAGTTCGCCTTGGTGCCCTCGGGCTTGGCCGTGAACAGCAGGCCCTTGGTGCCCGGCGTGCGCTTGAAGGGCGTCGTCCAGGCCTCGTTGCGGCCGAGTTCCTCCTGCCAGGCCTCGAAGCCGAAGCGCGAGACGAGTCCGTAGTCGAGCAGGCGGAAGTCGTGCTCGCTCCACCACAGGACGTCGCAGCCCACGTCGCTGGCCTCGTGGCTGTGGGAATCGATGCTGCCCTCGCCCTCGCTGAAGGGGCCGTGCAGGTGCAGCTGGACCGAGTACGCCCGCGGCTCCTGCGAGGCCCGACGGCAGGCGTGGACCGCGAGCGCGAAGCCCACGAGCAGGATCGCCAGCCGCAGCCAGGTGCGCATCGGAGACGCCTGCGGTCAGGGCCGCGGCCCGGGTGCGCGCCGCGGGGGCTGGCGCAGGAGCACGGGGACTTCGGCGGCGAGGGGCGGGGCGGTGCCCATGTCGTGGCGTCACCCTACGCGGCGCGCACTCGGCCGACCAGGCGCAGTAGGATCGCGCCGATGAGCCGCGGAGCGTGCGTGCGATGACCGAGGGCGAGCCGACGGCCGGAGGCCTCGGGTCCGGGCCCGGGGTCGGCCCCGGACGCACCCGCACGCTCGTGCTGGCCGCGCTGGCGGCCCTGCTCGGAGCCGGGTTGCCGCACTGGCTGCTGGGCGACTTCGACCTGAACCTGATGGACGAGGGCTTCCTGTGGTACGGCGTCGAGCGCGTGCTGGCGGGCGAGGTGCCCCTGCGCGACTTCCAGGCCTACGACCCGGGGCGCTACTACTGGTGCGCGGCCTGGACGCCACTGTTCGGGGCCGGGATCCTGGGCGTGCGCGCGGCCCTGGCGCTGTTCGCGGGACTCGGACTGTTCTTCGGCACGCTCGCGTGCGCGCGCGTCGCGCGTGGGCCGCTGGAACTCGTGCTGGCCGCGGCGGGCCTGGCGGCGTGGATGTTCCCGCGCCACAAGTCGTTCGAGCCGGCGCTCGCGCTGATCGTCCTGTACGTCGCGCTGCGCCTGGTCGAGCGGCCGACGATCCGCGCGCACGCCGTGGCCGGACTCCTGACCGGCTTGCTGGCGTGGTTCGGGCGCAATCATGCGCTGTACGCGGGCCTGAGCTTCGTCGCGCTCGGGGGCCTGCTCGCCTGGAAGCTCTGGCCGGTGCGGGTGGGACGGCTGACGTGCGCCTTCGCGGCCGGGATCGCGCTCGGCAGCGCTCCGCTGTGGGGCATGTTCCTGGGGGTGCCCGGCTTCGCCGCGGCGTTCGCGCACTCGCTGCGCTCGAACCTGGAGCACGGCGCGAACCTCGCCCTGCCGTATCCGTGGCCCTGGACGGTCGCGTGGGGCGGCCTCGGTGGACTGGAGCTGCTCGGGACGGCGGCGCTCGCCCTGGCGTTCCTGCTGCCGTTCGTGCTGCTGCCGCTGGGGGCCTGGGCCGCGCTGGCGTGCCCGCGCGAGCGGCTGGGCGAGCGCGCGCTGGTCCTGGCGGCGTTCTTCGTGGGCGCGACGTACGTGCACCACGTCGCGGTGCGCTCGGCCGTGGCCCACCTCGCGCAGTGCATCCACCCGCTGCTGGTGCTGGGGTTGGCCCTGCCGGCTTGCGCGCGCTGGAGCGCGACGCGCGGTGTGCGCGTGCTCGTCTGGAGCGCGCTGGCCGCGCTGACGCTGTTCGCCACGCTGCGCGCCAATCCGCTGCTGGCCCAGCTCGGACCCGCGGGGCGCCACGACCTGGTCGAGCACGTCGTGCGCGGTGAGGAGCTCCGGCTCGAGCCCGACCTGGCGGCCTACCTGACGGTGCTCGAGGGGGTGGTGGCCGAGCGCGTGCCGCCGGACGAGACGCTGTTCCTCGCGCCCGCGAATCCGGGCCTCTATGCGGTGCTCGACAAGCCCAGTCCGAGCTGGTGGATCTACTTCTTCTGGGTGGCCGGGGAGGAGGCCCAGCGGCAGACGATCGCCGAGCTCGAGCGGCGCGGGCTCGACTGGGCCCTGATCTTCACGGACTCGCGCCTCGACGGCCGCGCGGAGCTGGCCTTCAAGAACTCGAATCCGCTGGTCTGGCAGCACCTGGTGCGCAACTTCGAGCCGCTGGTCGAGGCGCGCCTGCCGCGCGGACAGCTGCTGCTGCGGCGGCGCTCGGCGGCGGGGCGCTAGCCCGATGGTCTAGCGCGCGTACCCCAGGCCGCGCAGACGCTCGAGCGCGTTCTCGCCCGCGCGCTCCTCCAGGCGCGCGTGCTCGAAGCCGTCGACCAGCCGCTGCTTGTAGCGTTCCAGTTCCCTGCGCATCGCCGCCTGGCTCGCATCCCGATCGTCGGCCAGATCGCGCTGTTCGTGCGGGTCGCGCGCCAGATCGAAGACCTGCATTCCCCAGCGCGTACCGTCGAGGTTGCGCAGCTTGTAGACCGCGTCGCCGTCGCGCGCCCGCACCCAGATGAGCTCCGGGTCGGTGCGCGGATAGAAGCGGCGGAAGTGGCCCCACTCGCGCGATTCCTGGCGCAGCTTCGGGATCAGCGTCGAGGTGTGGCTCCAGGCCACGAGCCGGGGCGGCGCTTCCTCGCCCCGCAGCGCGCGCGCGAGATCACGGCCCCCCACGGCGCCGGGCGGCACCTTCACGCCGGCCAGGCCGGCGATCGTCGGGAAGACGTCGATCGAGCGCGTGACGCTCGAGTAGCGCTGCGGCGCGAGCCCGGGCGCGCGCACGATCCAGGGCACGCCCAGGCACTCGGGAGCGAGCTGCATGCCGTGCGTCCAGTGGAACTCCAGGCCCGGGCGGTGCAGGACCTCGCCGTGGTCGGCCGTGAACACGAACAGCGTCTCCTCCAGCAGGCCGCGGCGCTGCAGGTTGACCAGGATCTCCCCGACGTACGCGTCGAGCTGCTGCACCGAGGCGACATAGGCGAGCTTCACGGCCTGCGCCAGGCGCTGCACGCGTTCGGGCGAGAGACCGAGCTCGGCCACCGTCGCGTCGAAGTCCCACTGCAGCCTGCGCAGGTGCGCCTCCATCAGCGTCATCGACTGCTGGAACTCCTCCTCGGACAGGGGCGGCAGCGCCGTCGGGCACAGGGCCTGCAGCGCGGCGCGCGGACGCGGGTCGCGGCCCACCGGGTAGGGCACGTGCGTGACCGTGAAATCCAGCTGCACGAAGGCACGCGCCCCTGCATCGGAGCCGAGACGCTCGAACAACGCCTCGCTGGGCGCATCGCCGGGCGTCAGGCTGTGCGGCTCCTCGAGCGCGAACGGGTAGCAATGCTCGCGCGGCACGCCCTGGTCGTAGCCCAGCTCGGGCGAGGCCATCGGATGGCCGAACCAGAAGTACGTGTCCCAGCCCGCGGCCGCGAAGACCTCGGCCAGGGTGGTGCTCTCGGGCGCGAGCGCGGTGGGGTGATGGTAGATCCCGTGGCGGTCGGCCTGCGTACCCGTGAGGAGCGCGGCATAGTCGCAGCCCGATTGGCCGGCCTCGGTCTCGTGGCGCTCGAAGACCACGCTCTCGCGCGCCACCGCGGCCAGGTTCGGCGTCCAGCACACCCCGGGGTCGTAGGGCTCCAGGACGTCCTTGCCCAGCGTGCAGGTCGCGATCAGCAGGACCAGGCGCGGGCGCGGGCTCCCGCTCGGATCGGACCCGGAGTCCGGCGGAGCTTGTGCGCGCGAACAGGCGCAGGCCAGGAGCAGCGCGAGGAGCGCCGGGTGCGCGCGGGGGACCATCTGCAGGAGCCTACCCTGACGCACGCGCGCCGCGCAGGGCGGGGCCGAGCTCCACGGAGTCAGGGCCGGAAGCCCTGGGCCAAGAGGTCCTGCGCCATGGCGCGCGCGAACTCGAGGCTCGGGTGCTGCGGATCCACGCGCGCCTCGTGGATCTGCATGCCCTGCGCGCAGGCGCGCCTGAGCGTGTCCAGGAAGGCGTAGTGGCGGATGCCGAGTTCGTCCAGGACGCGCAGCGTGAGCTCGTGGTGGCGCGGCTTGGGTGCGGCCCACTGATCGGGCGGCTGCAGCCAGGGCAGCACCAGCACGGTGAAGTCGGCGCCGCGCGCGTGCACCAGGTCGCGCAGCTGGCGCAGGCCGTCGGCGACCTCGTGTTCGATCGAATCGTCCAGCGCACGACCCGTGCGGCTCGCCATCCAGCTCCAGCCGAAGCGGTAGAGGTAGCTGTGCTCCAGCAGCCACGGGTTCGGGTAGGTGTTGCCGATGCGGCTGTGGACCGAGACGTACTCGCCGTCCAGCTCGAACACGACCGGCGTGACCTCGTAGTCGTTGAGGTGGAAGGTCAGGATCACGTGGTCGGCCGGGATCCCGGCCAGGTAGTCGCGGTAGTAGGCGAGCTCCTGGCTGGTCGTGTACCCGACCACGCCCGCGTTCCAGTACTCGTAGCCGTCGCCGAGCCGTTCGGCGAGCGCGCTCACGATCTTGCCGCGGTCGGTCACCGAGTCCCCGATGAACAGGAGCCGGCGCTTGTCGGCGGGCTTCTCCAGCGTGTAGTCGTTCCAGTGCGCACCGTGGGGCGCGTACTGCTCGCCGCCGGGCACCGGGCGGAAGCCGAGCACCGGATCGACCTGGAACACGCCGTGCTTGGGATGGACCTGGTAGGTCTCGTCGACCTTGACCATGCGTCCGCCGGGGCCGCCCTGCACGCGTCCCTCGAACAGGCGCACGGCCTGCGGTTGCCACAGGCGCAGGGCCGCCTCGCCGCACACGACGAAGGCCAGCGCGACGCTCGACACGGCGAGTCCGAGCTTCAGCGGCCAGCGTTTCGACATGCCGGCGGCGATCATGCCGGGCAGCGCGCGCGCTCGCAATGCCGCGGCGCCTGCGGCGGCTGGCCGGCTCTGGCATGGCCGGTCGCGGCTCGGCATGATGCGCGGCCCCCCGACCGCCCGCGCGAGGCGCGGGCCCCGGAAACGGAGCCAACTCCCATGACCTACGTCGTCGCCGAACCCTGCATCAAGTGCAAGTACACGGACTGCGTGGACGTGTGCCCGGTCGACTGCTTCTACGAGGGCGAGAACTTCCTCGTCATCCACCCGGACGAGTGCATCGACTGCGGCGCGTGCGTCCCGGAGTGCCCGACCGAGGCCATCTTCAGCGAGGACGACCTGCCCGAGAAGTGGGCCGAGTACAAGGAGCTCAACGCCAAGCTGGTCGAGGTCTGGCCCAACATCGACAAGAAGAAGGAAGCGCTGGGCGACGCCGAGGAGTGGAAGGGCGTCGAGCAGAAGCGTGAGCACCTCTCGGAGAAGCCCTTCGCGGGCTGAGGGCGCCGAAACGCGTCCGCCTGCGCCCGCCGCGAGGCGAGCCATCGCGCCCATGACCGACGAAGCGCCGCGCCCGGTCGACTACGAGAGCACTCCGCTCACGCGCCAGGAGTACATCTCGGCCATCGTGCACCTCTACCGCGGGGAACTCGACCGGGCCACGACCTGGCGCCTGCGGCTGGACGCCACCACCAACTGGGCCGTGATCACCACGGCCGGCATCCTGTCCTTCTCCTTCAGCGGCGAGCAGCACTCGCACCTCGGTCCGCTGGTCGGCGTGGCCCTGGTGTGCGTGTTCTGGATGATCGAGGCGCGGCGCTACCGCTACGCCGACATCTGGTATGCACGGGTGCGCAAGATCGAGGAGAACTTCTACGGCCCGATCCTGCGCCGCGACCCGGTCAGCCCGCGCCGCGAGTGGGGCGACCTCGTGGCCGAGGACCTGTTCCGGCCGAGCTTCAAGGTCTCGCACGCCTACGCGCTGCGCAAGCGCCTGCTGCGCAACTACTGGGCGATCTTCCTGGTGCTGCTCGGCGCGTGGGGCGCCAAGCTGATGGCGCATCCGACCCCGGCCCTCGGCTGGGAGGACCTGCGCGCGCGGCTCGAGGTCGGTCTGCTGCCGTGGTGGCTGCCGGTCCTGGTGGTGGCGGGCTTCCTGGCCTTCATCGGGTTCGTGATCGTGCGGGGCGCGCCGGCGGCCGGCGAGCGCATGGACTGAGCTGAGGGCTCAATCCTCGCGCGCGACGCGTTCCAGGATCTCGGCGCGGTCGACCTCGTCCTCGTTCCACTGGATGCGGCCCTCCATCCCGCCGGCGACGCCCACGATCTCGCCCGTGACGTGCGCGGCGGCGGTGGGCGAGGCCAGCCAGGCCACGGTGCGGGCCACGTCGACGGCGCGCGCCAGCTGGCGCAGCGCCATGCTGCGCACCGCGCGCTCGACGTGTCCGGGCTGGGCCAGCGCGGGGCGCGCCATGTGCGTCACGGTCCAGCCCGGCTCGACCGCGTTGACGCGCCCGTAGGGGTCGAGGCGCACGATCTCGTTCTTGAGCGTCTTCACCGCGCCGTGCAGGGCGGCCTTGGCGACGGCGTAGTCGAGGTGTCCGCGCTCGCCGAAGCGGCCGGCGGTCGAGCCCGTGAACACCAGCGCCGCGCCGTGACCGTCGGGGCGCGCCCCCGTGCGTCGCAGCGCCCCCAGGAAGGCCCGCGCCGTGAACAGCGCGCCCAGCAGGTTGACCTCCAGGGTCGCGCGCAGGCGCGCGGCGGGGAGCTCGAACAGCTCGCGATGCTCGAGCGGCCACTGACCGGCGTTGGCCGCGCACACGTCGCAGCGTCCGAAGCGCGCCAGGATCTCGGCCGCGCAGCGTTCCATGGCCGCTTCGTCGCGCACGTCGGCACCCAGGCACAAGGCCCGCTCGCGCCAGCTCTGGCGCGCGAGCCAGGCCTCGAGTTCGCCCCGCTTGGCGTGGCCCTGGAGCGCGAGCAGCGCGCCCTCGCCGGCGAAGACCTCGGCCAGGGCCCGGCCGATGCCGCCGGAAGCGCCGGTGATCCAGACGACCTTGTCGGAGAGGGCGAGATCCATGGGTTCCTCCGGGGGGCGGACGGTGTGGGCGCTCAGGTCGGGTGGGCCGGCGGCGGGGTCCCGCTCCCCGGGCGCGGGCGCGCCTCGAAGGCCGGGCACTCGTGGCCCGTGGAGAGCCGCACCTCGTCGCGCGGTAGGCGCGCGGACTTGAAGCCGAAGGTGCGGCAGCCGTGGGGGCGGGCGGGTTCGTAGGTCACGAAGTAGGCGCGACAGTGCGCGCAGTCGGGCACGGGTTCCGGCGGGGCGGGGCGTTCCGGCATGGCTCGAAGCGTGCCGCTCGGGTGCGTCCGGCGGCGACGGGCTCAGGCTCTCATTCGAAGAAGGCTTCCAGCGCGCGGAGCAGCAGCCAGGGGTCGTGCGCGCCGCACAGCTCGCGCGCCGAGTGCATGGCGAGCTGGGGGTTGCCCACGTCCACCGTGCGGATCCCGAGGCCGGCGGCCGTGAGCGGCCCGATGGTGGAGCCGCAGGGCATGTCGCCGCGGTGCACGTAGCGCTGGCAGGGGACCCGCGCGCGCTCGCAGGCCGCCAGGAACTGGGCCTCGCTCTCGCCCTCGCTGGCGTAGCGCAGGTTCACGTTGGTCTTGATGGCCGGCCCGCCGTTCATGCGCACGGGGTGCTCGGGCTCGTGCTTCTCGGGGTAGTTCGGGTGCGTGGCGTGGGCCATGTCGGCCGAGACGCACAGCGAGCCCGCCAGCGCGCGCAGCAGCTCCTCGCGCCCGCCGCCGCGCGCCTGCACCGCGCGCTCGAGCACGTCGCCGAGGAAGTGGCTCTGGGCGCCACGGGCCGAGGTGCTGCCGACCTCTTCGTGGTCGAAGAAGGCCAGCGCGGCCACGTTCTGCAGGGGCTCGCGCCGCTCGAGCCGCGCCAGCAGCGCGCTCAGTCCGGTGAAGCACGAGCACAGATTGTCGAGCCGCGCCGCGCTCACGAACTGCTCGTCCAGGCCGACCAGGCGCGCCGGCTGGGCGTCGTGCAGCATCGCGTCCCAGGAGAGCACGCGCTCGGGCTCGAGCTCGAGCGCCGCCCCGAGCAGCGCGCGGAAGTCGGGCTCGGCACCGGTGTCGCAGGCCAGCAGCGGGTTCAGGTGCAGCTGGGGATTCAGCAGCAGCCCATCACTCGAGATTTCACGGTTGAGATGGATCGCCAGCTGGGGCACGCGCAGCAGCGGACGGTCCAGCGCGAACAGGCGTTGCTCGGGGCCGCGCGCGCCGCGCACGAAGGCGCGTCCGGCCAGAGCCAGGTCGCGGTCGAGCCACGAGTTCAGGAGCACGCCGCCGTAGACCTCGACGCCCAGCTGGCGCAGGCCGGCGCGGCCGGTGTCGGCGCGCGGCTTGATGCGCAGGTTGGGGCTGTCCGTGTGCGCGCCCAGGATGCGCCACGCTCGCGCCGGCGCGTGGGGCTCGGGCGCGGCCCAGGCCGCCAGGCTGCCGCCCCGGACCACGTAGTGCCGCCCGGCCGGCGCGGCGGCGGGCCAGGGTTCGCTCTCGGCCAGGCGCGTGAAGCCGGCGCGCTCGAGGCGGCGCGCGATCTCGGCGCAGGCGTGGAAGGGCGTCGGAGCGGCGTCGATGAACGCGCACAGCTCGCGCGCGACGGCCAGGGCATGGTCGTTCATCGGGGGAATCATAGCCACGTCCCCGCGCCCGGCGCGCGTCCACGGGCGCGCTCGCGCGCGCCTCGGCGCACGGGCGAGGTTGCACACTTCCGTGCCTGGGCACTAGACTCTCCAGCCCTCGCTCCCCCTGCATGCCCGACTTGCGCCAGACCCTCGCCATCCTCCGCGGCCTCCAGGATCTCGACCGCGATCTCTACCGCCTGCAGGACGAGCTGCGGCGCTTCCCGCAGGAGGTCACGCGCAAGCGCGAGAAGGTCCGGCTCGAGAGCGAACGGCTGGCGGAGGTCGACAAGAAGCTGACCCTGGCCAAGGTGCGCCTCAAGGAGATCGAGGACCTCACCAGCAGCCAGCGCCAGCGCGTGCGCAAGCTCGAGCACGAGGCCGGCGAGGCGCGCGCCGATGCCGCCCTGCACGTGGCCTTCCAGCACGAGATCCGCACGCTGAAGCGCGACATCGGCGAGGCCGAGGAAGAGGGCCTGGCGCTGCTGTCGGAGATCGAGAAGCTGGGCGAGGAGCGCGGCGTGCTGCAGGTCGCGGTGGCCGAGCTCGAGCAGGAGTTCGCGCAGTACGCGGCCAACGTCGACAAGGAAGCCAAGGAGACCATGGACCGGGCGCAGGCCATGGAGCGCGAGCGCAAGAAGCGCGGCACCTCCGAGCTCGCCCCCGACATCCTCGGGCAGTACGAGAAGCTCCTGGCCTCACGCGAGGGTCAGGCCATCGCCGAGCTCGACGGGCGCGTGTGCCAGGGCTGCTACGTCTCGGTGCCGAACAACATCTACGTGCGCCTGGCGCGCCGCACCGAGCTCGTGCCCTGCCCCTCGTGCGGGCGCATCCTGTTCCTGCGCGACGTCTAGCGACCGGCCCGCTTCGCTCCCGCTCGTCTCCTCCGCGTCCTTCGCGCCTCCGCGGTTGGCTCGGATCAGGGCGTGCGCAGCGCGGCGAGCGCCCCCTGCACCGTGCCGCGGCGTTCGAGCTCGGCCTCCAGCGCACGTCGCACGTCGTTCTTGTCCAGCGACCAGCGCGGCGCGAGCAGCTCCTCCTCGCTCGCGTCGCCCGTGAGTCGGTGCAGCACCTGCTCGGGCCCCAGGCGCTCGACGAAGTCGGCCAGCCACTGGACGTAGGTCGGCGCGTCCAGGACCGCCAGCTCGCCCGCGCGGAAGCGCGCCGCGAACTGCGTGCGCTCCAGCACCATCAGCTGGTGCACCTTGACGCCCTCGACGCCGCTCCGCGCCAGGACCTCGGCCGTGCGGCGCGCGCCCGCGCGCCCGTCGCCCGGCAGTCCCAGGATCGCGTGCGCCACGCACAGCAGGCCGGCCGCGCGCACGCGCGCCACGGCGTCCTCGAACTCGGCCACGGTGTGCAGGCGGTTGATGGCGCCGAGCACGCCGTCGTCCGCCGTCTCGAGGCCGAGTTCGACCCACACCGGCAGGCGCCGGGCCAGCGCCACCAGGCGGGCCAGGGCCCAGTCGGGCAGCGTGTCGGGGCGCGTCGCCACCGACACGGCCACCAGCGCTCCGCCCGCGCGCGCCTCGACCACCGCCAGGACCTCGTCCAGGCGCTCGGGAGAGACGTAGGTGTTCGAGTAGGACTGGAAGTAGGCGACCACGCCGCCCGCGCCACCTTCGCGCCGCGCCAGACGCGCCAGCCCGCGCTCGAGCTGCGCGGCCAGGTCGAGTCCGCTGCGCAGCGCGCCCGTGCCCGAGCCCTCCACGTCGCAGTACGCGCAGCCGCCGCGTCCGCGCGTGCCGTCGCGGTTCGGGCAGCTCGAGCCGGCGTCGAGCGCCAGGCGGTGCACCGGCCGGCCGAAGGTGGCGAGCAGCCACGGACGCAGCGTGCGGAAGCGGGTCGGGGCGTTCACCGGAGGCGCGAGGCTACCATGGGCCCGAGCGCGCGCATGGAGATCCAGCCCATCGTCATCGGCACCGCCGGGCACATCGACCACGGCAAGTCCACCCTGGTGAAGGCCCTGACGGGCATCGATCCGGACCGCCTCAAGGAGGAGCAGGAGCGCGGCATGACGATCGACCTCGGCTTCGCGCGCTTCAGCCTGCCCGACGGCCGGCGCGTGGGCATGGTCGACGTGCCCGGCCACGAGCGCTTCATCAAGAACATGGTGGCGGGCGCGACCGGGATCGACCTGGTGGTGCTGGTGGTCGCCGCCGACGACGGCGTCATGCCGCAGACGCGCGAGCACCTGGCGATCATGCAGATCCTGGGCGTCACGCGCGGCCTGATCGCGCTCACCAAGATCGACATGGTCGAGCCCGCGCTGGTCGAGCTGGCGCGCGAGGACGTGGGCGCCGCGGTGCTCGGAACCTTCCTCGAGGACGCGCCGATCCTGGCGCTCTCGGCCCACACCGGCGAGGGCTTGGAGACCTTCCGGCAGGAGCTGTTCCGGCTGGCGGCCGAGACCGTGCCGCGCTCGGACGCGGGCGTGTTCCGCATGCCCGTGCAGCGCGTCTTCAGCGCCAAGGGCTTCGGCACGGTCGTGACCGGGATCCCCGTCTCGGGTTCCGTGGCACCGGGCGAGGTGCTCGAGGTGCTGCCGGGCGCGAAGCGCGGCAAGGTGCGCGGGATCCAGGCCTACCAGGAGGCGGCCACGCGCGCGCGCGCCGGGCACTCCGCGGCCATCAACCTGGCCGACCTGTCGCTGGCGGAGGTCGCGCGCGGTCACGTGCTGGCCACGCCCGGCTTCTTTCGGCCCACGCGCATGGTGGCCGCCCGTCTGACGGCCCTGGCGGGGCTCGCGCACGCGCTCGAGGACCGCCTGGCGATCCGCCTGCACACGGGCACGGCCGAAGCGGTGGGCGAGCTCGTGCTGCTCGACTGCGATGCGCTCGAGCCCGGGCAGACCGCGCTGGTGCAGCTGCGGCTCGAGGAACCGCTGGTGTGCGCGCCCGGCGACCGCTACGTGCTGCGCCTGGCCTCGCCGGCGCTCACGCTGGGCGGCGGCGTGCTGCTCGAGGAGTCGAAGCACCGCCTCAAGCGCTACAAGAAGTTCGTGCTCGAGGAGCTCGGGCGCGCGGCCCAGGGGCTGGGCTCGCCGCGCGAGCTCCTGGACGTGGTGCTCTCGCGCACGTCAAGGCTGGCCACGCCGGCCGAGCTGGCGGTCGAGATCAAGCGCGCGGTGGGCGAGACCGAGCGCCTGCTGGCCGAGCTCGCCAGCGCCGGCCGGGTGCGCGTGCTCGGCACGCACGGCTGGATCCACGTCGATCGCCTGGCGCTGGCGCGCGCGCGCCTGGCGCAGGAGCTGGCGCGCTGGTTCGCCGAGAATCCGCACCGCAGCGTGGTCGACGTGCGCGACCTGCGGCGCCTGACCGGGTTCGAGGCCGACTTCCTGGACGCGCTGCTGGAGCTCGAGCAGGCCGAGAAGACGCTGGCGCTGGAGTCGGGCGGGCTGGTGCGCGCGCTGGCGCGGGTCGCCAGCGCCGACCCGGCCACCGAGGAGGCCGCGCGCCGCGTGCTGGCGGCGCTGGACGCGGATCCCTATCAGCCGCCGAGTCCGGCCGAGCTCGGCAAGGCGCTGGAGCTTCCCGAGAAGCGCCTGCGGGCCGTGCTCGAACTCCTGATCGACCGCGGCCTGGTGCAGCGCGTGAACCCCGAGCTCGTGCTCCTGCGCACGCACTTCGACGGCGCGCGTGCGGCGGTGGTCGAGAACTGCCAGGCCAACGGCTCGCTCGACATCCCCAGCCTGCGCGATCGCCTGAAGACCTCGCGCAAGTACCTGATCCCGCTGCTGGAGCACTTCGACGCCACGGGCGTCACCCTGCGCCAGGGCACGAACCGCGTGCTGCGCAAGCGCTGAGCGTCAGCCGCCGCCCGTGAGCCGACCGGCGCGCGTCCATTCCTCCAGCGCGTCCACCACCTCTTCCGCCCCGCGCAGCAGTTCGGGCGAGGCGCTGGTGAAGAGCGCGGGCGCGAGGCTCACGATGCGCCGCTCGCGCAGCGCCGCCAGCCCGGCCAGGGCGGGTTCGGCCAGCAGGAAGTCGGCGCTGGGCGGGGAGCTCTCCGAGCGGTCCGGCCGACCCACCAGGAACAGGTCGGGCGCCAGCGCGAGCAGGCGCTCCTGATCGGCCGGCACGTCGCCGCGCAGTCCGGCCTCGGCCGGCGCGTTGCGCAGCCCGGCGAGTTCGAGCAGGACCTGGGCGGTGGTGTCGGCGCCACTGGTCCAGCCGCCGGCGCCGAGATTCGTGTAGCTGAGGGCGCGCAGCCTGGCGAAGGGGCGCGCGCGCTCGGCCAGGCGTTCGCGCCGCAACTCGAGCCCGGCGACGACCGTGTGCGCGCGTTCGCGGACGCCCAGCGCCGCGCCCAGCAGTTCCAGCGTGCGCACGATCTCGCCCCAGCTCTCGGGCACGGGCAGCACCAGCACCGGCACGCCCGCGCGTCGCAGGCTCGTGATCGTCTCCGGGTTCTGCCAGCTGTGCGCCAGCACCAGGTCGGGCGCGAGCGCCAGGATGCGCTCGCCCTCGAACACGGGGAACGGCGGGAGGTCGACCCAGGCGCCTGGCTCGCGCGCGAGGCGCGAGAAGCCGAAGGCCTCGCTCGGCAACGCCACCACGCGCTCGGGACCGACGAGCAGGCTCACGAAGTCGATCCAGGCCGCGTTGGCGGGTAGCAGGCGCCGGGGCGGCGCGGCGAGCTCGAGCGCGCCATCCGCGAACTCGAGGCGCACGGGGAACTCCGCCGAGACGAGGCGCGGCAGGCGATCCTGGGCGGCCGCCGCTTCCGGCGGCCCGCAACCCACCAGGACGGGGGCGAGCGCCGTCAGGACCCGAGCGAGAAACTCCTTCATGCGCGGCCACTCTCGATCCGGGGCCGCGCCCGTGTCAAACCCGGTCAAGCCCGCGACCCGCGGGGTGGCCAGGATTTCTGGCGGGCGGGCTCGGGTCGTCGGCTCGTGCCGTCGATAGGGGAGGGGATCCCCCCGAGACCCATCGCGTTCCACTCCGCCCATGGCCGACGATTTCCTGAACAACCCCGAGGAGCAAGGCTTTCCTTCGGAGCTCGACACCGCCTCGCCCTACTCCGGCAATCGTCCGGCGAGCGGTTCGCGCCGCGCGACTCCGGGTGAGGTCCTGAGCCAGGGCTTCCAGGGTGCGCAGAACGCCGGAGACTTCCTGGGGCTCGACACCGAGTTCACCGACAGCCAGGACCCGCACCAGGCCTACGGCAGCTCGCTCGACCTCGTTCCGCCGCCGACGCTCGGTGGCGATGGCGGACAGGGCTACGATCCGAGCTACGGACAGGTGCCCGCGCCCGCGCCGCTGCCGGAGGGCGACGCCGTGCAGGAGTTCGCGGAGGCGCCCTCGGCCTTCGAGTTCGGCGAGGACCTGGGCAGCGACGAGGGCGAGTTCGCGCCGCTGTCCGAGCCCGTCTCCAGCCGCAAGCCGCTGCTGGTGGGCGTGCTGCTGGCCGCGGCCCTTGGCGCCGGCGGACTGTTCTACGGGCCGACCCTCTTCTCGCGCTACTTCGGCGCGCAGACCGAGGTCGCACGCACGCCCACCCACTCGAGCCAGCCGGTGGCCAGCCCGAAGCCGGCGCCGGTGGTGTCCGAGCCGACCGGCGAAACGCCGCTCGTGAGCTCGCTCCCGGTCGTCGAGCCCGTCGCGTCCACGCCCGAACCGGTCACGGAGCCCGCGCCGGTCGTTTCGTCGCGGACGCCCGGCACCCGGCGCGAGCCCCGGCCTCCGCAGCCCGAAGTGGTCGCGCCGAGCGCGGTCGAGAGCGGGCCCCAGGGCGGTGAAGGCACGCAGAGCCTGGCCGCGCTGGGCGCGCTTCCGTCCGCGTCCAGCCCGTCCTTCCCCGACCTCTCCGGTCCGGGCTTCGAATGGGCCTCGGAGGATCGGCTGGAACTGATCTGGCGCGGCAGCGAGGTCCCGCTGGAAGCCGTGAAGGCTCCGGCCAAGACGATCATGCCGCGCGTCGGCAACGTGCGCGTGTTCACCACCACGGGCGACGTGTTCGACGGGCGGCTCTACGCGGTCGGGCAGAACCGTGTGTGGCTCGACACCGAGCCCGGGCGCGTGGGCCTGGACGGCGACAAGGTCGAGCGCATCGAGGTGTTGCCGCCGCTGCCCGAGGGCACGAAGACGGGCGGTGAACTGCTGGCCGGCAGCAAGCGCGTGCGCGTGCGCGTCCCTGGCGGGATGCTCTACGGCCACGTGCTCAAGCAGGAAGGCGACGACGTGACCCTGGCCCTCACGGATGGGGGCCGGGTGCGCGTGAAGTCCTCGGACCTCGAGGACCTGGGGCCCGGGCGCGCGATCGTCGTCGGTCGCTAGCCGGCTCGCCGCGCGGGGGCCGGCGACCCGCTCGACGCGCAGCGGTAGCTCCGGGTCGGCCGGGAGGTAGAGTAGCCCGGCCATGAAGCCGTCCTGCCGGGCCGGGCTCCTCGCGTTGGCGCTCCTGTGGGTGGGCGCCTTCGTCGCTGCCGGCGCGTCCGCGCGCCAGGACGACGAGATCCTGCAGGAGTTCCGGCGCTACTTCCGCAAGTACAAGGACACGCCCACGCGCATCGAGGCCGTGCTGGCCCTGCAGGGCAACGAATCGCCCGAGGTCGTGGCCGTGCTCGTGCCGCTGTTCGACCTGGCCGAGCCCGAGGTGCGCATGGCCGCCGCGCGCGTGCTCGCCAAGTTCAAGACGCGTCCGCCGGTCGACCGGCTGCTGGTCGAGCTGGCCGCGGCGACCAGCCTGGAGGCCAAGAACGGGCTCCTGTCGGCGCTCTCCGACGGGCGCTATGCGGGCACGCTGGCCTCGATCCTGCCGCTGCTCGCGGACGGCGCGTGGGACGTGCGCCGGCACGCGATCCAGACCCTGGCGGCGCTCGGGGATCCGGCCGCGATCGAGCCCATCGCCGCGCTGTGCGCCGAGACCGAGGTGGGCGTGCGCTGCGCGGCGCTGGAGGCCCTGGCCGAGTTGCGTTCGGAGCGCGTGCTCGCCCCGGCGCGCGCCGACCTCGCGCACGGCTCCTGGCAGGTGCGCTCCTCGGCCATCGCCGCGCTCGGGCGCGTGCGCCACGTGGACTCGATCGGTCCGCTGATCGAGCGCATGGGGCGCGAGGAGGGCCGCCTGATCGAGGACATCGGCGCCGCCCTGGCGCGCATCACCGGGCGCGACTTCGGGGCGCGCATCGACGCCTGGCAGAACTTCTGGAAGACCTACGAGGGCAAGTTCCAGATCCCGAGCGACGAAGAGCTGGCCAAGCTGCGCGCGGTGCAGGCCAAGCGCCGCGAGCAGTACGAGGGGCAGGCCGGTGTTTCCTACCACGGCATCGACACCCCCAGCCGCTCGATCGTCTTCGTGATCGACGTCTCCGGCTCGATGGAGCAGGAGGTGGTCGACAAGCAGCGCTTCAAGGACAACCAGTACCCCTCCTGGAAGCGCATCGACGTGATCAAGACCGAGCTCATCCGCACCATCCGCGGCCTCGAGCCCTACGTCGAGTTCAACGTGATCGCCTTCGCGACCGACGTGAAGTCCTGGAAGAAGGGCCTGGTCAAGGCCAACCCGCTCAACAAGTCGAGCGCCGAGAGCTTCGTGGGCCGCCTGGAGGCGATCGGCGGGGCCTCCAAGGAGGACCTGGCGCGCGTGGGGCTGGTCGGCTCGGCCAATCTCGAGGGCGGCAAGACCAACACCTACGCCGCCCTGATGACGGCCCTGGGCGTGGAGGTGGGCAAGGAGTCGCGCGGCTACGAGGTCGCCCTGGACACGATCTTCTTCCTGTCCGACGGGCGTCCCTCGCACGGCAAGTTCATCGAGCCCGACGACGTCCTGCGCGAGGTGCGCGCGGCCAACGAGCTGCGCAAGGTCGTGATCCACACCATCACGCTAGGCGAGTTCGAGAAGGACTTCATGGAGCGTCTGGCGGCCGAGAACGGCGGGACGTTCGTGGACCTCGGCGGCTAGGCCCGCGGATCGGCTGGCACGGCGCGGGAAGTCGCGCGTGCCTTGACGGCGTGGGGGGGCCTCCCTACCTTGTGCGCCCTTCCGTCGGGGCGTGGCTCAGCTTGGTAGAGCGCTTGGTTCGGGACCAAGAGGTCGCTGGTTCAAATCCAGTCGCCCCGACCAACGCTCCCGCGGCAGCGGGAGCCGGTGCCCGGCCGTTCGGCGCCGGATGAGGCCTGCCTGAGGATGGAAGCCGCGCTCGCCCCCACCGAAGAGTTCGTCGATTTCCTGCTCGCGAGCGGCGTGCTCGCCTTCGGGGACTTCCAGACCAAGAGCGGTCGGCGCACGCCGTACTTCCTCGACTTCGCGCGCTTCGCCCGCGGCAGCGAGCTCCTGCGCCTGGGCCGCTTCTACGCGCGCGCGATCCGCGCCCGTCTCGGCCAGGACTTCGACGTCCTGTTCGGGCCGGCCTACAAGGGCATCCCGCTGGTGGTCGCGAGCGCTTCGGCCCTCGCCGCCGAGCACGGCCACGACGCCTCCTTCTGCTTCAACCGCAAGGAGGCGAAGGACCACGGCGAGGGCGGGCGTCTGGTCGGACACAAGCTCGCGGACGGCGAGCGCGTGGTGATCGTGGAGGACGTGACCACCGCGGGCACCTCCATCCGCGAGACCGTTCCGCTGCTGCGCGCCGCGGCCCGGATCCGCCTGGCCGGGCTGGTGGTGGCCGTCGATCGCCAGGAGCGCGGCCAGGGCGAGCACAGCGCGCTGCGCGAGCTCGAGACGGAGTTCGGCATGCCCTGCTTCGCCATCGCCACGATCGACCAGATCGTGGCGAGCCTGACCGGCGCGCCGCGCGCGGGTCGGGCGCGGCTCGACGAGCCGACGCTCGCGCGCATCCGCGAGTACCGCGCGCTCTACGGCGGCCGCTAGTCGGGAAAGGGGGGCGGCGCCTGGCTCGAGGGGCCTCGGGCGGCCGGACTCGGCCGGGTTTCCGGCGCGTGCCTTAGGCGCGAGGCGTTCCCCTGCCGATGCAGGCGCACGCGTCACGGCCGGGAAAAGCCGGTTTTTCCTGGTGCGCCCGGGACGCGCTTGTTGCATTCTGCTCAGAGAGGTCGGGCGCCGGTCCACCCGCGTTTCGCGGTGCTGGGGACGAGGCGCCGCCGGCCCGGCGGTATCGGATGCGGAGCATCCGAACGCACCGCGGGCCCGGTCGAAGGCCAGAGGACTCCGGTCCTCGCAAGCCTTCCGGCCTGTCCGAGCCGCACTCTCCGGCTCGAGCCCTCCGGCTCGGATTCGCGGCCTCCCCCCGGGAGCCCGGCGAAGGAGAACGACCGCTTCGCCTCCGCAACCGCAGAGGACCAAAGACCTTTGGCTTCCAAGAAGAACTCCCCCTCCGGTTCCGACTCCTTGCCCTTCGGAGCCGGCACCTTCGACGGTCCGCAAGAGACCCCGCGCAGCGAGCCCAAGCGCGCGGCGCGCGCCCCCGCCCCTGAATCCAGCCCGAGCCCGGCGCGCACGCGTCCGCCCGCCGAGCCGGCCCCGGCCGCGGATGTTCCGCGCGCCAGCGCTGCGGCCGCGGACGAGAGCGGCGCGCACGCTCCGAAGGCCGGCGCCCGGCGACGGCGCGGCCGAGGGCGCGGCCGAGGGCGGGGCGGGCCCGAGGAGCGCGAGGCCCCGCAGCGATCCGCCGAGGCTCCCGAGGGCGAACAGCCCGCGGCCGACGAGCCGCGCGCGCGGGCCGAATCCGGACCCGCGCCCGAGTCCGGCGCGGAGGACTTCCAGGACTTCGCGGAGCAGGGCGAGAACGCGCGGGGCGCCGCGCGCTCCGCCGAACAGGCCGGCGAGGCGCGTGCGCTCGACGGCACAGCGCCGCCCGCGCTGGACGGGCCGGTCGATCCGAGCGCGGCCCCGCGTCGTTCGGGGCGCGCCGAGCGCCGCCGCCGCTGGCAGGAACGCCGTCGCCGTCGCCGGCTCGGCCTACCGCTCGACGACCTCGCGCCGCAGTCCGGCGGCGCCGCCGAGAACGGTGGCGGCCGTCCCGGGGGCGGCCCGCCGGGCGGATCCCACAGCTTCGAGGGGCGCGGCGCGCGCCCGGCCACGGCCCACGGCGCACCGCCGCGCGAAGCGCGTCCGGCGCCCCCGGTGGAGCTGCGCGAGATCGAGGGCCTGCTGGTGCTCGACAAGGGCAACTACGGCGAGCTGCGCCGGCGCGAGTTCGACTACCTGCCCTCCAAGGAAGACGTGGGCGTCGCGCCCTGGCAGATCCAGAAGTTCGCGCTGCGCGACGGCGCCCTGGTGAAGGGCAGCTACCGCCGCGGCCAGGGCCGCAACCGCTGGGAGCTGGTGGACGTGCTCGCGGTGGACGGACTCGACCCGCGCGAGGCCCGCAAGGTGCCGGTCTTCAAGAACCTGGTCACGATCGATCCCGACTTCCACTACGCGCTCGGCGACGGCAGTGGCGAGGTCGCGCTCAAGGTCGTGGACGTGATCTGCCCGATCGGACGTGGCCAGCGCGGCCTGATCGTGGCCTCGCCGCGCTCGGGCAAGACGATCCTCTTGCGGCAGATCGCCAAGGCCATGGAGCAGATCTACCCCGACGTGCACCTGATGGTGCTGCTGGTCGACGAGCGCCCCGAGGAAGCGACCGAGTGGAAGCGCTCGGTCACGCACGGCGAGGTCTTCGTCAGCACCAACGACGAGCCCGCCAAGAAGCACGTCGAGCTGGCCGAGATCGTGTGGCGCCGCGCGCGCCGGCTGGTGGAGCTCGGCAAGGACGTGGTGCTGCTGATCGACTCGATCACGCGCCTCGGCCGCGCCGCCAACAACGTGTGGGGCACGAGCGGCAAGACCATGTCGGGCGGCATCGACTCGCGCGCGCTCGAGCGCCCCAAGGCCCTGTTCGGCTCGGCTCGCAACACCGAGGCGGCCGGCTCGCTCACGATCCTCGGCACCACGCTGGTCGACACGGGCAGCCGCATGGACCAGATCATCTTCGAGGAGTTCAAGGGCACCGGGAACATGGAGCTCGTGCTCTCGCGCAAGCTGGCCGACCGGCGCATCTTCCCGGCCATCGACCTCGAGCGCTCGGGCACGCGCAAGGACGAGAAGCTGCACTCCGCCAAGCGCCTGGCGCGCTGCAACACTCTGCGGCGTGTCTTGATGCGCATGCACTTCGCCGAGGCCATGGAACTCCTGATCACCAAGCTCGGCGACGTCGACAAGATCGACGACTTCCTGCAGCGCTTCGAGATCGACCCCGACGCGGGCGACGAGGGCAAGCAGGCGGTCAGCCCGGTGCGCATGCGCTGGTAGCCGCGAGGTCTGTTCTCGTCCGGATCCGACGGTCGCGGGTTCGCCGCGTTGCCCGCGACTTGCGCGGTTCTTCCGAATCCATCGGTCACCATCGACGGCATCCGTTTCCTCGCCCTCGAGCGCCTGATCGGGCTCGAGTTCGCCTCGGGCATGACCCACCCGGGCGGAACAAGGATCTGGCCGATGTCCAGGAGCTGATCCGCGTCCTCGGGCTGGATGCGGGCTTCGGCGAGCGCTTGCACATCTACGTGCGGCCCAAGTACGCGGAGCTCCTGGCGGCCCTCGCGAGCGGCGGGTCGGATGCCGCCCCGGATTCGCACCCGGGCTGAGGGGCAGGCGGGAGGAGTGCCTGCTGCGGCTTTCCTCCGTTCGCCGCGGCCCACCCCGGACATTACCCTCTCGGTGTCCCACGTGAAGTCCCTGCTCACAGGCCCGCTCTTGCTGCTGGCGCTGGCGCGCGGTGGCGAAGCGCGGCAGGCGCCGCCGGCGGAGGCAACCGGCGGGGTGCCGCCGCTGCGCGCGCTCCTGGTCGGCTGCGACGAGTACCCGTACCTGCGCGAGGACCTCGGACCCGAGCTGTACGAGCGCGACGTGCGTCTGCACGGACCGCTGAACGACGTGCAGCTGATGCGCAGCACGCTGGAGCGCGTCTGCGCGCTGGAGCCCGAGCGCACCGAGGTGCTGGCGGGCTGGGGCGCGGAGCGCACGCGGCCGACGCGCGCGAACATCCTGGCGGCGCTCGAGCGCCTGCGCGCGGCGGCGGGCCCCGGCGAGCGCGTGGTGGTGTACCTGGCCGGGCACGGCAGCCAGCAGCGCGTGCAGCGCGACAAGGGCCTGGAGGAGCCCGACGGGCTCGACGAGATCTTCCTGCCGGCCGACGTGCGCCAGGCCAAGCAGGAACTCGGCTACGTGCCGAACTCGCTGCGCGACGACGAGCTCGGCGCGGCGCTGCGCGCCATCCGCGACGCGGGCGCGGAGGTCTTGCTGCTGGTCGATGCCTGTCACTCGGGTGGCCTGTTGCGCGGCGGCGTGAGCAACCCGGACGACGGCGTGCGCATGCGCGGTCTCGATCCGGCGCTGCTGGGCGTGCGCCCGGAGCCGGCCCACGAGCGGCCCGCGGCCGGACCCGCGCCGCTGCAGCGCGGCTGGATCGGTTCGGCCTCGAACGAGCGCATCTCGGCGCTGTACGGCGCGCAGAGCTACGGCCGCGCCCCGGAGATGCCCGCGCCGCGCGGCGGGCGCGAGATCCACGGGCTGTTCACCTACGTGCTGTGTCAGGAGCTCGAGCGCAGCGGTGGGGCGGGCAGCTACCAGGAGCTCTCCGAGCGCGTAGTCTCGGCCTACCAGGCCTTCCCCTGCGGCTTGACGGTGCCGAGCGCCGAGGGCGACCTCGCGCGCGGCCTGACGGGCGGCGTGGTCAGCGGGGCGCGACTCCTGTGCGGCCTGCGCGGCGCCGATCCCTGGCTGCAGCTCGGGCGCCTGGCGGGTGTCGAGCGCGGCCTGGTGGCGCGCGTGTTCAAGCGCCGCGGCGACGAGCGCCCGATCGCGCGCGTGGAGGTGCGGGAGGCCGGGCTGTTCGACGCGCGCGCGCGCCTGCTCGAGGGCGAGCTCCCGGAGGGACTCCTGTTCCCGGCCGAGGTCGAGCGCCGTTCCTACGGCGACTGGCGCTTGCCCGTCGCGGTCGTCGATGCGCGCGGGCGAGCGTTCTCCGGCGCGGCGCTGCCCGCCGAGCTACGCGACTTCCTGGCGCGCTCGCCCGAGCGTTTCCCGCGCGTCGAGCCGGCGGCGGCCGACTGGTGGCTCGTGTGTGGGCCGCCCGCCGCGGGCGCGGACGTGGGCGAGCTCCTCGGACTGCGTCCGGGCGCGAGCGCGGGGGGCTTCGACTTCTTCGGCGTGCGGGCGGCGAGCCTGGGCGCGGACCTGGAGCGGATCCAGAAGGCGCGCGTGCTGTGCGACTACGCCGCCAGCGACCTGACCTCGGGCTGGACGGGCGAGCTCGAGCTCGTGCTCGAGCGGAAGCCACCGCGCGGCCGGCCACAGCGCCTCGGACGCGATGCGGTCTTGCACCCGGGCGACCAGATCCGCATCGCGCTGGACAAGCGCAGCGCGCGCATCTTCGACGTGAACGTGTTCTACGTCGACGCCAACTACCGTCTGGTGCAGCTCTTCCCGCAGGGCGAGCAGACGCCGCGCCTGGACGCCGCCGTGCGCGGCGAGAAAGTGCTGACGCGCGACGAGCACGGGGAGTGGCTCACCATCGTCGACAACGCGCTCGGTCTGGAGCACGTGCTCGTGTTCGCCACGCCGCGTGCCGCGGAGAGCTCCGTGGTCGACCTCTCCTTCCTGAAGCAGGACGGCGTGCTGCGCGGTCGCGCCGCGGGCGGGCCGTTCCAGAACCTGCTGCAGCGCGTCGCGGGCGGCCAGGACCTGCGCGGCGAGTCCCTGGCCGTGAGCACCGACGTGGAGGGCACGCAGAGCCTGCTCGTCACGCTGCGCACCGAGTGGGGGCCGCTCGCGCCGCCCGCCTGGCCGCGCACGGGCGTGGTCGCGCTGCCGAGCGAGCCCGTCCTTCGCGCAGGCCAGGCCGCGGCGCCGCTGGCCGAGGAGCCCGGCTCCGACGTGCCCGTGCCTGTGCCCGCGCCGGAGGGCGGGTCCGAGGCCACTGCGAAGCCGGCCGCGAAGCCCTCGGCGGCTCCGGCGCCGCGCGTGGCCCCCGAGGCTCCGGCGAACCCGGCCGCCGGCACGCTGGCCGCTCCGCCCTCGGAGGAGCCCGCCGCCGCGCCGCCCGACCCCTGGCAGTCCGCCGCGCGCGTGGCGCTGCTCGCCAGCCCGGCGGGGAACGGCAAGAGCGACGTGCTCTTGCTCGGCGACGACGGGGTGCGCGCGGTGCTGATCGACTTCGAGGGCGGGCTCGCGCGCGCCCAGGATCTGGCCGCGCTGGTGCGCACGCGCGACTTCGGGGCCGACGCGGCCTTCGTCTTCGCGGCGGATGGCCGCTGGGCCCTCTACCGGACGCGCGCGCCGGCGCAGTTCGACCTCGCGCTCTGCGATCGCGACCTCGACGGCGTGGCCGACGAGCGCTGGACGCGGGCGACGGACCAGGCGGCCTGGAGTCGCGTCACCGGAGTGGCGCTGCCGTGGCTCAGCCAGGGCTACCTCTGGGGCAAGCTCACGGCCAAGGCCGAGGACTGCACGGAGCGACTCAGCGTCCTCCTCCGGGAGCGATAGGAGGCACAGGCGTGTCCAGGCTGCTAGGCTGTTCTGCCCCGCGCATGAGGAAGAGGACCGTTGGGCTGGTGGCGTGCTTGCTCGGCGCGTGTGGCGCGCCGCGGTCGTTCTGGGACAGCGCGCTCGCCAGCGACCAGCGCGCGGCGGGATCGGTGCACCTCTCGGTGCTCGCGGTCGCGCCCTGGAGCCACTACGAGAGCCTGCTGCAGCCCGAGTTCCACCTCAGCGCCGACGAGGCCCGGCACGAGGTCGTGCGCGACACCGCCAGCCGCGCCGAGCAGTCCACGCAGGCGCTCGGGATCGGAGCGTCGGTGACCGAGGATCCGGACGCGCATGGCGCGCGCTCGGCGCCGGGCTCGAGCGTGCGCACCGGCGGCTACTACGAGCTCCCGCGCAGCAACCGTCCGGACGCCATGACCGAGTTCTGGGCCGCGACGGCGCTGTACCAGGAGGTGCAGCTGCTCAACCGTGCCGTGCGCGACGCGGCCATCCCGAGCGGCTACCGCGCCTACCTCGTGCGCCTGCAGCTCTCGCTGCAGCCGGCGCGGCGCAACCAGCCCTACGACGTGTACACCACGCTGTCCTTCTTCAGCCCGGAGGGCGCGCCGATCGGCGGCGCCGACGCGCTCGCCTTCGTGCACGAGCCGCCGCCCACCGGGCTGCGCTCGGCGCCCGAGACCCGCCGGCTGCCCGGCAACGGCCCGTGCATCCTGCCGCTGGTCGCGACCGACAACCTGGAGGGCTCGTTCATCTCGCGCTCGCAGGAGGACCTGCGGCAGTTCTCGCTGGCGCTGCTCGGCTTCCCCGGCAACCTGGCGGCGGACCTCACGGCCGAGCTGTTCCAGGACCAGATGCAGGCCCAGGTCGCGGCGCGCGACCTGAACAGCCTCATGACCCTGGCGCGGCTGTCGGAGAACTCGCTGCGCGTGCGCCTGGGCGCGATGCAGCAGGGCACGACCCAGTACGCGATGGTGCCGCGCAACCACTACGTCACGCTGCTGGTGATGGTGCCGGACGATGCGCCGCCCGTGATCGACGTGGTGGCGCGCACCGTGCTGGTGGACGTCGAGACGGGCGTGGAGCTCGCCGGCACCTCCGACGAGCACATCGGCGCGCTGTACGCCGCCGTGCGCGCGCGCCACGGACGCGCCGAACTCGGCGACGCCGAGCTCGCGGCCCTGCTCGCCTTCGTGCAGAAGAACGACCAGCGGGGCTATGGCGCGGCGCTGCGCGCGACGCTCGGTTCCGAGCCGCCGGCCACGCTCGCCCACGACCTGTGGCTCGACCTGGTGGGCCTGATGATCGGCAGCCAGACGAGTTCCAGCCGTTTCGAGCTCCCGGGCCAGGGCCAGTGGGAGCTGCCGCAGGAGTTCTACGAGCAGACCGCGTTGCTGGTCGACACCAGCGCGGCTGGAGCCGAGATCGTGCTGCGCTCGGCGACCTTCGCCGAGCACGTCGAGCTCTCCGCGCGCCTGCGGCTCGCGGTCGGGGGACGCGAGGTCAACCTGCCGGCGGAGTCGATCGAGCGCGGCGAGCGCGAGCTGCGCCTGCGCTTCCCATCGCTGCGCGAGCTCGGCCTGGGCTCCGAGGCGGCCGGCGGTCTGGCGCTCGACCTCGGCTTCGGAGGCGACCAGGTTGCCTTCGACGTTCTCTACGTGCAGAAGGGCGCGCCGGCCCCGAGCCCGCAGTAAGGGAAAAGCGGTAGGGGAAGAGCGTGCGCCGGCGGCGCTTTCGCTCCTGTGAGGGACGAACCCACGGGAGCCGCGATCCATGAGCCAAGAACCCTGCGACAGCTCCGACTGCGACGCGTTGCTCGAGCGCTTCGTCGAGTCCCTCGCCAGCGCGGCCCCGCTCGATCTCGAGGACCTCGCGCGCAGCCTGCCCGCGGCCCAGCGCGCGAGCTTCCGGGCCCAGGCCCTGGCGCTCGAGTACCTGGCGCGGCTCGCCAACGGTGAGGCGGTACATGAGGAGGAGTATCGCGCGCGCCTGACGCACGAGGAGGAGCGCGCGCGCTTCGATCAGGCTCTGGCCGACCAGGCCGCGGCCGGCCGGGCGCTCCCGGGCGACCTGCGGGTCGGGACGGTGCTCGACGGACGCTTCGAGATCCGGCGCCTGCTCGGGCGCGGCGGGATGGGCAGCGTGTACGCGGCCTTCGATCTGGAGCTCGAGCGCGAGGTCGCGCTCAAGGTGCTGCGCCTGGCCGCGGGCGCGGCACCGCCGCCCGAGTGGGAAGAGACCCTGGCGCGCGAGTCGCGCCTGCTCGCGCGCCTCGAGAATCCCAGCATCGTCGCGATCCACGACGTGCGCCGGGGCAAGGAGCACACCTACCTGGTGATGGACCTCGCGCGCGGCCCGGACCTGCACCGCGTCCTGGAGCGCGTGCGCGCGGAGCGCCGGCGCGGCGGCGCGCGCGCGGCGCGCGGCCCCGGTCCGCTGCGCGCGGCCATCGGCCGGGCCAAGGACCGGCGCGACGACCTGCTGGGCGAGGGCAGTCACGTGCGCTGTTCCCTGCGCCTGGTGCGCGAGATCGCGCGCGCGGTCGAGGCCGCCCACGCGGCCGGCGTGGTGCACAACGACCTCAAGCCCCAGAACATCGTGATCCTGCCGGGCGGGCGGCCCGTGCTGCTCGACTTCGGACTGGGCTCGTGGCGCGCGCAGGGCGAGCAGCCGGGGCTCTCGGGCACGCCCGAGTACCTCGCGCCCGAGCAGATCGAGCGCGCCTGCACGGGCAACGACCCGCGCACGGACGTCTACCAGCTCGGGCTGGTGCTGTTCGAGCTGCTGACGCTCGCGCGCGCCTTCGTGCAGGCCGAGGGCGAGGACCTGGGCGCGCTCCTTTCGCGCATCCAGAGCGGCACGCGCGTGCCGCTGCGCAGGCTCCTGCCGCGCGCCTCGCCCGAGCTCGAGGCCCTGCTCGAGCGCGCCCTGGCGCGCGACCCGGCGCGGCGCTACGCCGGCGCGCGCGAGCTGGGCGAGGACCTCGAGCGCTGTCTCGCGCGCCTGCCTCCGCGCCACGTGCACGTTCCGCCGCTGCGCAGCGCGCGCCTGTACGCCGGCTTCCTCGGGCGCCATCCGGCCACCTGGATCGTGCTGGTCGCGCTGGTCGGCGCCACCTTCGCCCTGCGTCCGCCGCCCTGGTCGCCGCCCAAGGTCGAGGTCTTCCGCTACCAGAGCGGGACGCTCGAGAGTCTGGTGGACGGTCAGCCGCTCGATTTCAGCGAGACCTGCGTGCTGGGCGTCCACACCGAGGTGACGCGCCCGACCTGGCTCTACGCCTTCTCCGTCTTCGGCGCCGATCCGTCGCTCGCGGCGCGCCGACTGCGGCCGGTGGCGCCGGACCTCCTGGAGAGCTTCCGAGTGAAGCCCCCCGATCGCCGCAGCGGAGGCCTGCGGCTCGAGCCGGGCCAGCAGCACGTCGTGTGCACCTCGCTGCGTCGCCCGGACCCCTACGAGGGCCTGGTGGTGATCGCCTGCGCGCAGCCGAGCCCCCTGCTCGAGCGCCTGCAGGAGACCCTGCTGGCGCGCGAGGGCGAGCGCCGGACCCCGGCCACCTGGGCCGAGTTCGAGGCCCTCGGCGAGGAGCTCGGCACGCGCCTGCGGGGCGAGAGCCTGGAGCTCTCGGCCGCCGAGCGCGCCGGGGTCCTGGGCGGCCTGCTCGCGCCCGGTCCGGTGCAGCCCGAGGCGCTGAGCGCGCGTGGCCTGATGCGCTTCGATTTCCTGTTCGCCGTCAACACGGCCGGACATTAGGAGGGCATGCCGTCCGTGCTCGAACCCTCCTCCGAAGAGCTGCCGACCCTGGAGCTCGTGCGGCGCGTCCAGGACGGCGACCTGGTGGCGCGCGAGGCGCTCTTCGCGCGCTACCGCGAGCGCGTGCTGGCCATCGCGCGCGTGCGCCTCTCGGCCGGCCTGCGGCGGCACTTCGAATCGGTCGACATCCTGCAGGAGGCGCTGCTCGAGGCCCTGCGCGGCCTGGACCGCTTCGAGATGCGCGACGAGTCGAGCCTGATCCGCTGGCTGGCCGTGCTGGTCGAGCGTCGCATCGCCGCGCGCGCGCGCGCCCTGCGGGCCGTCAAGCGCGCCCAGCCCGAGGTCGGCGGCGACCCGGAGGTCCAGGGCCGCGAACGCGTGGGCCAGGGGCCCTCACCCAGCGCCGAGGCCGTGGCCCACGAGCAGAGCGCGCGCGTCCAGGGTGCGCTGGCCGAGCTCGCGGAGCGCCACCGCGAGCTCATCCTGTTGCGCGACTACGCCGGCAGCTCGTGGGAGGCCATCGCGACCGAGCTCGGTCTCGCCAGCCCCGACGCGGCGCGCATGCTGCACGCGCGCGCGCTGGTGAAGCTCGGGGCCTTGTTGCGGCGCGGGTAGCTGGTCCGCTGTCAATCCGAGCGCGGAGCCGCGGGGGACGCGGCGACGCGCGCCGAGGAGAAATAGTAGAAGAGGGCGAGGGCGGTGAAGCCATCGGCGAATTCGCCGGCCAGCAGGCGCCGGCGCACCTCGGCCTGGCCGTGCACGTGCACGCTGAATGTCTCGCACGGGCCCGGCTCGGGGCTCTGCACGCGCTCGCAGTCGAGCGCGGCGTAGAGCTCGGCGTGGTGCGGGCTGATGCCGTTGGTCGGGTAGAAGCCGCCCAGGTGCACCAGGCGCTTCGCTCGGTAGCCCGTCTCCTCGAGCAGCTCGCGCTCGGCTGCGGCGGCCGGGCTCTCGCCCTCGTCCACGCGCCCGGCCGGGACCTCCCAGTGGGTCTTGCCGTGCGGATGGCGGAACTGCCACAGCATCACGATCGAGCCATCGGGCAGGACCGGCACGACCGCGACCGCGTCGTGGATCTCGAACACGTGGTACTCCTGCAGCGCGCCGTCGGCGAGCCTCACGTGGTCGCGCCGCAGGCCGCACCAGAAGGAGTCGTAGATGCGCTCGCTCCTGGCGAGTGCGAAGGGCGGGAAGGGGGCGGGATCGCCCGGGCGCGCGGTCATGCGCCGTGCGCTTCCGCGGCGGGCCACAGCGTGCGCCAGTCCGGGCGCGGCGCCGCGGCGCGGCCCGCGAGGCGCGCCAGCAGCTCGGGCGCGACGCGCAGCTCCTCCAGCGCCGTCTCGGACAGGACCTCGCCGCAGGCCGCGACGATCGAGTCGGCGTCGAGGTGCTGGTAGGCGTAGACCTGGTCCGGCCGCCCGCACTTCGAGAACTTGCGCACCGCCAGGGTCAGCTGCTTCACGCCCACGATCGAGCCGATGTTGTCGAGCAGCCCGGCCTCGCCATCGCACACGGCCACGCACGGAACGCGCCGCCCGGCCAGCGAGATCAGGCCGGCCTCGCTGGCGCCCGCGCCCTCGACCGCGTACAGGTCGCCGTTCACGCCGAGCGTCTCGCGCAGGTGGCGGTAGCGGTCCTTGTCGCCCAGGATGCCGAGCAGGAGCTCGGGCGAGGTGACCACGATCACGTTGGCGAACACGCCGCGCGCGAGCAGGGTCTGGGTGGCCTCGAGGGCCTCGGTCGTGACCGAGCCCATCGCGAACACGTGGACCACGTTGTCGCCCGGCTCGTAGCCCGCGTAGCCGCGCCAGTCGACCAGGAAGTAGGCGCCGGCCAGCACGTCGCGCCGCACGGCCGCCAGGATCTCGGCGTCGGGCTGGGCGGGCAGCTCGGCCTCGTCGATGACCTGCTCGCTGGTCCCACCCCACTCCGCGCCCGCGCCGGCCGGCTTGAGGCGCGCCTCGGGCGCGAGCCCCGCCTTGAAGCGCGCCGCGCGCCGCAGGTTCTCGAGCAGCAGCGACTGCTGCACCGCGCGCGTCACTCCGCGCACCAGCACCCCGCGCCGGCCGTCGTTCTGGTCGAGCATGTGGCGCTGGATCGCATCCGCCAGGATCCACTCCATCTCCAGCGCGAAGAACGGCTCCCAGGTGATCAGGTTCGGGATCTGGATGTCGGACTTCCAGGAGTGCTGCGCGCCCTCGGCCGAGAGCGTGACGCCGCTGGGCGTGCCGAGGATCACGAACTCCGCGCCCCAGTACAGGTTGTAGTACAGCTGGTCGAGCGCGCGTTTGATGAAGAAGTCGTACACGGTCATGATCGGGAAGCTCGGATTGCCCGTGTAGTGGGCCATCTTCCCGAACGAACCCGCGGCCGACATGCAGTTGGCCTCGGCGATCTCGAAGCGGATGTGACGCGTCCACGGATCGCTGAAGGTCATCAGCTCCGGGTGGCGCGCCTTGAACTCGGCCTGCTCGTGCTCGTGCTCGGACTTCGGCCCGTACACGCGCTTGTCGAGCACGGGCGCGATGTTGGTCGAGGTGCCCACGTCGGGCGAGAGCGTGAGCACGTGGCTGGCCACGCTGGCCCAGCGCTTCTCGTTCTCCGTCAGGGGCTTGTGCTTGGCCCCCGGGCCGTCGCCGCGCGCGCCGGCCTCGCCCTGGGGCGTGGAGACGCGCACGAGCTTGGCCGCGATCTGGCCCCACATCCACTGGGTGTGGGCCATGGGGAACAGCGACAGGTCGATGTCGAGCGTGTCGGGCAGGCCTCCGGCGGCCTCGACCGCGCGGCGCGCGGCCTCGCGCTTCTCCTTGCGCTGCTTGCGTGAGCGCGCGATGCCCTCGCGGAAGGTCGCCCCGCGCTCGGCCAGGAAGCGGCCCTCGGCGCTGTCCGGCGCGAACAGCGCGTAGGGATCCTCCTTGGTGAGGCCGTGGCGTGCCAGCACGCCCACGACCTCGTCCTCGCTGGGCAGCGAGGAGTGGTTGGAGGGGTCGGCGAAGCACTCCAGGCCCCAGCCCTTGATGGTGTGGGCCACGATCAGGGTCGGCTGGCTGGGCGTGGTCTTGGCGCTCTGCAGGGCCGCGACCAGGCGCGTGAAATCGTGTCCGCCGAGGTCGGTGAAGGCGCGCACGACCTCGTCGTCGGAGAGGTCCTTGGCGAAGCGGTGCGCGCGCTCGGAGTGCTGGCGCAGCAGCGTGCGACACAGGAAGGCGTCGCGCTTGAACAGCGCCAGCTGGAACTCGTAGTCGGTCAGGACCTGCTCGAAGAGCTCGCGCAGCGCCTCGCCGCCCTTGCGCGCGAACAGTTCCTCGCGGAACGAGCCGTGACGCACCTGCAGGACGCGCCAGCCGTTGGCCTCGGCCGTACGCTGGATGCGGTCGCAGTCCCGTCCGTGCAGACCCTTCTCGTTCGGGATGCGCGTGCCGTCCAGGTTCTGGCGGTTGTAGTCGATGATCCAGGTGACGTTGCCGAGCAGGCGTTCGGCGGCGTCGGGCATGGCCTCGAGCAGGGACCCCTCGCGGAACTCCGAGTCCCCGATCAGCGACCAGAAGTGCGCGTTCTTGGGCACGTCGCGGCCGTGGTCGCGCATGTAGCGGTGGGCCAGCGCCAGGTAGACCGAGGCCACCGGCGGGATGCCGACCGAGCCCGAGGGCAGGAAGTGGAACGAGTCGGGGTCGGAGCGCGCGTGGTAGCTCTGGAACACGGGCTCCCCGCCCGGCTCGGGGAACTTGCGCAGGCGCGCCATGGCGGCCTTGGCCTCGGCCGGCGACAGCCAGCTGCCGTCCTCGCGCCCGAAGACCTGCAGCAGGTGATGGTAGGCGTGGTCGACGGGCGAGGCGTGCGGCTTGCAGCACACGTAGTCCTCGACCTGGCGCACCACCAGGTGCAGCGCGCCCAGCAGGTGCAGCGAACTCGCACACGCCGCCGGGTGCCCGCCCACCTTGGGATCGCCGGGACGCTTGTCCGCGCGATGGTTGGCCTCAAAGATCATGTGCACCATCTGGGCGAAGGCGCGCTCGGCGATGCGCGCGAGGAGCGCGGGGGCGGCGGTGGTGGGCTCGGCGGTGGTGGGGCTCATGCGGGGGGGCGTGGTTCGCGGGAATTGTGCCAGGTGGCGGGGCGTTCGTCGCGGCCCAGGCCCGGCCTGGGCGCAGGACCGCGGAGTGCGCGCGCGGAAGAGGGTCGAGTTCCAGGCGCCTCCGGGCCGATGGACAGTTCCCCGGGCCCCGCGAACCTTGAGCATCGAGCTGGAAACCCTGGCGACGTCGGCCGCGCACGAGGCCTTCGGCGCGCCCGCGCGCGGCGGCCGCGTGCGGGCCGCGTGGCCCTGGGACCTCGCCGACGAGGACTGGCAACGCCTCGCTCCACGCGGGACCTATGCGCGTCTCGTGCGCTCCCCGTTCCTGCTCGCGGCCACGCTCGTCCTCGTCCTTCCGGCCGTGTGCTTGGCGCTGCCGATCGCGCTCGTGACCGCGTGTGTGCACGGGGGCCCACGCAAGGTGCTCTTCGCCCAGCGGCGCGTGGGCTGGCGCGGGCGGCCCTTCGTGCTCTACAAGTTCCGCACGTTGCTGGACCAGCCGGGCGACGATCACGCGCGCGCCACGCGCTTCGGGCGCTTCCTGCGCAACACGCACCTCGACGAGCTGCCGCAGCTGTGGAACGTGCTGGCCGGCGACATGAGCCTGATCGGCCCGCGCCCGGAGATGCTCTCGACCGAACGCTGGGCGGCGCGCCACTGCCCGCAGTTCCGCGAGCGCCTGGTGCTCAAGCCCGGCCTGACCGGCTACGCGCAGGTCACCCAGGGCTACACCGACCACGGCGACGCCGAGGCCTATCGGACCAAGCTGGAGCTCAACCGGCGCTACGGCCGCGAGCTCGGCTGGCGACTCGACTGCGCCATCCTGCTGCGCACCGCGCTGTGGATGCTGCGCGGCCGCGGCTGGCGCCGGCGCCAGTGAAGCGCGCGAGCGGCCCGGACTAGCGAGCGAGCGCCCTGGCGTAGACCTCGCGGTAGGCCGCGACCATCCCGCCGAAGGAGTATTCGCGCTCGACGCGCGCGCGGTTGGCGGCGCCCAGCGTGCGGCGCAGCGCGGCGTCGGCCGCGAGTTCCCCCAGGGCGCGGCCCAGGGCGGCGGCCGGAGCGGGCGCGAGCGGCACCACGAAGCGCGCCTGCTCGTCCGGCAGGACGCGGCGCACGTCGCCCACGTCGGTGGCGACCACCGGTAGTGCGCTCGCCATGGCCTCGAGCAGGGCCACCGGCATCTGCTCGGTGTCGGAGGAGAGCGCGAACACGTCCATCGCGCGGTAGTCGTCGCGCGGCGTGGGACGATGGCCGACCAGGTGCACGCGCGCCGTCAGCCCGAGTTCGCGCGCGCGTTGCTCGACGCGCGCGCGCTCGGGCCCGTCGCCGAGGATCAGCGCGTGCGGGGGCGGCACGCCGGGCGCGACCTCGCGCAGGGCCTCCACCAGGCGCACGGGGTTCTTCTCGGGCCGCAGGTGGCCGACGTAGCCCACGACCACCGCCTGGGGCGGGATGCCGAGCTCGGCGCGCCGCGCCGGGTTGCCGTCGCGCGCCGCGAACTCGGCGCAGTCGAGCCCGTTCGGGATGCGCCGCAGCAGCGCGGGCGCGAGCTTCCAGCGCTCGCGCGCCAGCTGCTCGAGCCGGAACGAGGGCACGATCACGGCGCGCGTGCCGCCCAGCACCAGGCGCCGGGCCCACTCGCGGCGGCGCTTGAAGCCCGCCACCTCGTCGGGGCGAAAACCGTCCTCGTGGTGCACGACGGCCCGCAGGCCGACCAGGCGCGCGGCCAGGAGCGCATCCAGCGCGCCGAAGTTGTAGGTCAGGAGCAGGTCCGGCCGCAGCCGGCGCAGCCGCCGCGCCAGCGCCAGGGTCGTGCGCGGCGTGCCCGCGCGGGGCGGGGCCTCCAGCAGCTCGACCGCCAGCGCGGGCGCGAGCAGCGTGCGCGCGTCCGTGCAGCCGTCGAGCGCGAGGATGGCGTGCTTCCAGTCGCGCGGCAGCGCGGGCAGGAGCCGCGCCGTGCGCACCTGCGGTCCGCCGGGAGCGAAGGTCGAGAAGACGTGCAGGAGCCGCGCGCTCACGGAGCGGCCCGCTCCGGGAACAGCCGGCGCAGGAACTCGTGCGGCTCCTCGCACGGCGTCCAGCCGAGCCCCTCGCGCGCGCGGCGGCAGGCGAAGGCGGGCCACAGCGAGCGGCTCTTCAGGTCGCGGTAGCTCGGGAAGGGGTCGCGCCGGCCGCCGGCCTTCTTGACCAGCCACTTGCCGATCTCCATGGCCTGCGAGAGCGCCAGCGCGCGCGGGTGGAAGCGGAGGTCGCGCCCGCCATGGTGCGCGGCGTAGGCGACCAGCTCGGCCGCCGAGAGCGGCACGCGCGCCGCGAGGTTCAGGGCCTGACCGTCGAACTCCGGGCCGGGGTGCGCGGCCAGACGCGCCAGCGCGTCGGCCACGTCCTCGACCAGCACCAGCGGCAGCGGGCGCTCGCCGCGGCCCCAGCCGACGCAGTGGTTGTCGCGCACCCACAGGCCGAGGCCGGAGTGCTGAAACGGCGCCTCGGCGCCCAGCACCACGCCCGGGCGCACGATCGTGAGCGCGAGCCCGCGCGTGCGCGCCAGCTCGCGCAGCGTGGCCTCGGCCGCGATCTTCCCGCGCGCATACAGCGCGCGCGCCGCGGGCCGCGGGTCGGTCCCGTCGGCGTCGTCGATCAGGCTCGCGCCGCAGTCGGGCCCGAGGTACAGGGCCGCGATCGAGGACACGTACACCAGGCGCTCGACGCGCTCCTCCACGCAGACCTCGGCCAGGGCGCGCGAGCCGGCCACCATGGCGCGCTGGACCTCCTCCCAGCTACCGCCGCCGCCGGTGGCGAGGTGCAACACCACGCGCGCGCCACGGATGGCCTGGGCCAGGGCGGCGCGGTCCTCGAGCTCGGCGCGCACGAGCCGCAGCTCGCCCGCGCGCGCCGCGCGCTCGAGCTCGGGAGCCAGGTTCGGCGCGCGGCGCACGGCGGCCGTCACCGGCAGGCCGCGCGCCAGCAGCGCGCGCAGCGTGGGCTGGCCGATGAAACCGCTGGCGCCCAGCACGACCACCTCGCCCGCGCGCGGCGCGCGCGGCTCGAAGGCCAGCGCGGGCGCCGGCCGGTGCGCGGGCAGCTGGCGTACGCAGGCCTCGCACCACTCCAGCACGGCCGCGACCTCGCGCGCGTCGCCGCTGGGCGCGCGGCCGGCGCGGTAGGCCGCGTGGAAGGCGCGGATCGAGGCGCGCATGCCGGCGTAGAAGGCGTCGCCGCGCGGCGCGAGGCGCAGCGTCTGGCGCAGGTACTGGAACAGGTTCGCGCGCGCGTCGCGGATCAGGGCCGTGCCGCGCCGTGCGCTGGCCAGGTAGGCATCCCAGAAGTCGAGCCAGGGCGTCTTGCGCTCCTCCTGCAGCGTGTTGCGCAGGAGGTCGGCGGCGAGCGCGCCGTCCGAGCCGCGCACGGCCAGCGTGCTCTGGGCGAAGGTCGCGCCGAAGGCCAGGTGCAGCTGGACCGTTCCGCGCTCGGCGCGCGCGGCCACGGCCCAGCGCTCGGGGAAGGGCCGGCCGGCGGCGAGCTCGCGCGTGGCCAGCACCTGGGGCTGGACCTCGAGCGGCCGCCCGACCAGGCGCACCAGCTGCGAGAAGGGGTGCACGGCCTGCTCGAACACGATGTTGCGCGGCTCGCGGAACATCCAGTGCGAGAAGTCGCGCGCGTCCAGCTGGCGCAGGGGCACCGAGAGGTGCACGTCGACGTGCTCGATCCTCCCGATCGCACCGCTCTGCGCGCGCTCCAGCAGGCGCACGAAGGCCGGGTGGAAGGCGGCGTTGTGGTTCGCGCCCAGCACGCGCCCGCGCGCGGCCGCCAGCTCGAACAGCGCGCGGGCCTCGTCGCTGGCGAGCGCCAGCGGCTTCTCGACGAAGACCGCGAGGCCCAGCTCCAGGCACTCGCGCGTCAGGCGCGCGTGCAAGTCGGGCGGCACGCACAGGTGCACCACGTCCACGCCCAGGGCCGGGAGCTCGGCCGGCGACTGCACGGCCGCCGCCACGCCGTGCCGGCGCGCGGCCGCGCGCGCGCGCGCGAGCAACACGTCGCACAGCGCCACGACCTCGACCTCGGGCACCTCGCGCAGGGCCTCGAGGTGCGTGTCGGCGATGTAGCCCGTGCCCACCAGGGCCACGCGCGTGCGCCGCGTCGCGAGCGCCGCCGGCCCGGCCGGGAGCGGCCGCGTGGCGGAGGCCGGGGCACCAGGGTCGAGGGTTTCCTGCACGAGAAGCCGACTCGGAGAGTCGTGGGGGCGAGCTTGAGGCTCTCCACCGGCCACTAGTGAGCCGTCTGGCCCCGCCGCGGTCGAGCGCCTAGCCCGGGAAGAGAGCCCTGGTTTCCCTCCAGCGCCGTCCGGCGCGCTTCCGAAAGGCCCGCCTATCTCCTCCTTCGGGGCCCGGACTCTCCAGCCTTCGGGCCGGGGGTTCGGGCCCTTTTTCGTGCCCGTTCGCGCGCGCGCGTGGGCCTTGGAGCGGCCTCGGACCATCGCTATCCTCGTCCGATGGCAATCCAGCCTCCCGCTCCCGCCGGCTCCGGACTCGGGGCCCCCTTCGACGGCGAGAGGATGCCCGAAGGCCTGACCTTCGACGACGTCCTCCTGGTCCCGGCCCACTCCGACCTCTTGCCGCGCGCGGTCGACGTGACCACGCGCTTCTCGCGCAACGTCGCGCTGCGCATCCCGCTGTCCTCGGCCGCGATGGACACGGTCACCGAGTGGCGCCTGGCGGTGACGCTCGCGCGCGAGGGCGGCATCGGCATCATCCACCGCAACCTGACGATCGAGGGCCAGATCCGCGAGGTCGACAAGGTCAAGCGCTCGGCCAACGGCATCATCGTCGATCCGGTCACGCTGCCGCCCACCGCCACCATGGCCCAGGCGCGCGAGATCATGGCGCGCCAGAACATCTCCGGCCTGCCGATCGTCGAGGGCCAGACCGTGGTCGGGATCCTCACGCGCCGCGACTGCCGCTTCCAGACCTCCGACGACACTCCGGTGGCGCGCGTGATGACCTCCGAGCGCCTGGTCACGGCGCCGCCCGGGACCTCGCTCGAGGAGGCGCGCAACCTGCTCTACAAGCACAAGATCGAGAAGCTGATCATCGCCGACCCGCGCGGGCGCCTGTGCGGCCTGATCACGATGAAGGACCTCGACATGCTCGAGGCCTTCCCGAGCTCGGCCACCGACGACCGCGGCCGGCTGCGCGTGGGCGCGGCCGTGGGCGTGCGCGACTTCGAGCGTTCGGAGGGCCTGGTCGCGGCCGGGGTCGACGTGCTGGTGGTCGACACCGCCCACGGGCACTCGGCCAACGTGATCGAGACCGTGCGCGAGCTCAAGCAGAAGCACGCCGTCGACGTGGTGGCCGGCAACGTGGCCACCCCGGGCGCGGCCCTGGCGCTGGTGCGCGCGGGCGCGGATGGCGTCAAGGTCGGCATCGGGCCGGGCTCGATCTGCACCACGCGCGTGGTGGCCGGGGTGGGCGTGCCGCAGTTCAGCGCGGTGCAGTGGATCGCGCGCGCCCTGGCGAAGAGCGACGTGCCGGTCATCTCGGACGGCGGCGTGCGCTTCTCGGGCGACGTCACCAAGGCCCTGGCCGCGGGCGCCTCGTGCGCCATGATCGGCAGCCTGTTCGCGGGCGTGGAGGAGAGCCCGGGCGAGACGATCCTGTCGCGCGGGCGCACCTTCAAGTCGGTGCGCGGCATGGGCTCGCTCGGCGCCATGGTCGAGGGCGGCAAGGAGCGCTATCGCCAGGGCGACGTGAAGGAGCTGCACAAGCTCGTGCCCGAGGGCATCGAGGGCATGGTGCCCTACAAGGGCAAGCTCTCGGCCTTCGTCTACCAGCTGGTGGGCGGCGTGCGCGCGGGCATGGGCTACTGCGGCGCGCGCACGATCCCCGAGCTGTGGCAGACGGCGCAATTCGTGCGCGTGACCTCGGCCGGCCAGCGCGAGAGCCATCCGCACGACGTGGTCATCACCAAGGAATCCCCGAACTACTTCCAGGAATGAGCGCAGCGCCGCGAGCCCAGACGCCGCGCGGGATCCTGGTGGTGGATCTCGGGGCGCAGTACGCCCAGCTGATCGCGCGGCGCGTGCGCGAGGCCTCGGTGTGGTCGGAGATCGCGCCGCCCGCGCGCGCGCTGGAGACCGCGCGGCGCATGAACCTGGCCGGCATCATCCTGTCGGGCGGGCCGGCCTCGGTGTACGCGAGCGACGCACCCGCGGTCCCGCGCGAGCTGCTCGAGCTGGGCGTGCCCGTGCTCGGCATCTGCTACGGCATGCAGTGGATGATGCAGGCCCTGGGTGGCGAGGTCCTGGCGGCCGCCAAGCGCGAGTTCGGGCGCACCTCGATCGAGGTCCAGCACCCGGCGGGGGTGCTCGAGGCCATCGCCGGGCGCACGGTGGTGTGGATGAGCCACGGCGACAAGGTCGCGCGCGTGCCGGCCGGCTTCCGCACGCTTGCGAGTTCGCCCGACTGCGAGTTCGCGGCCGTGGGCGACGAGCGCCGCGGCTTCTTCGGCGTGCAGTTCCACCCCGAGGTCACGCACACCGTGCGCGGACGCGAGCTGCTCGAGAACTTCGTGTGGCGCGTGTGCGCCCTGCCCGGCGACTGGACCGCGGGTTCGATCGTCGAGCGCGAGGTGCGCGCGATCCGGGCCCTGGTGGGCACGGAGGGCGAGGTCGTGCTCGGGCTCTCGGGCGGGGTCGACAGCTCGGTCGCGGCGCTGATCGTGCACCAGGCCATCGGTGCGCGCCTGCACTGCATCTTCGTGGACAACGGTCTGTTGCGCAAGCACGAGCGCGAGACGGTCGAGCGCGTCTTCGGCCAGCACTTCCACCTGGACCTGTGCGTGGTCGACGCCGCCGACCAGTTCCTGGGCAAGCTGCGCGGCGTGACCGAGCCCGAGGCCAAGCGCAAGTCGATCGGGCGCGAGTTCGTCGAGGTCTTCCGGCGCGAGGCCAAGCGCTTCGAGCACGCACGCTTCCTCGGCCAGGGCACGCTCTACCCCGACGTGATCGAGTCGGTCAACGTGCACGGCGGCAACACGGCCGTGATCAAGAGCCACCACAACGTGGGCGGGCTGCCGGCCGACCTCGACATGCAGCTGGTCGAGCCGCTGCGCGAGCTGTTCAAGGACGAGGTGCGCGCCATCGGCCGGCACCTCGGGCTCGCGCCAGAGATCGTCGACCGCCAGCCCTTCCCCGGCCCGGGCCTGGCCGTGCGCTGCCTGGGCGAGCTCACGCGCGAGCGCCTGCACGCGCTGCGCGAGGCCGACCACATCGTCACGACCGAGATCGAGGCCGCCGGCGCCCACAAGGGCCTGTGGCAGTACTTCGCCGTGCTGCTGCCGGTGAAATCGGTGGGCGTGATGGGCGATCAGCGTACCTACGAGGAGGCCTGCGCGATCCGCCTGGTGCAGTCCGAGGACGGCATGACCGCCGACTGGGTCGAGCTCCCGAAGGACCTGCTCGCGCGCATCTCGAACCGCATCATCAACGAGGTGCGCGGCATCAACCGGGTCGTGCTCGACATCTCGAGCAAGCCGCCCGGCACGATCGAGTGGGAGTAGGGCCGGTCGGCAGAGGCCAGGTCCCTGCCGTGATCCCCGCGAAGGAACAGGGCGCGATCAGGGCGGTGCTGGGCGCGAGCGGCGTGCTTCGAGCGCGGCCTCCAGCACCAGGTAGAGCGCCAGGGCGCCCATCACCAGCGAGAGCTTGAAGGCGAAGTAGCCCCCGAAGGTGGGGCTGGCCTGGAAGGCGCGCGCGAACAGGCTGGTGGCGAAGACCAGCGCCAGGCCGAGCGCGCCGCTCGGCCGTCGGGCGCGCTCGACGAAGAAGAGCAGCGGCACGAGCAGAAAGGCGTAGTAGTAGTAGGCCGGCGTCGCGGCGCACCACACCAGCGCGAAGGAGAGCCCGAGTGCCTCGTGCAGGGGCCGCCGGCGCACGAGCCAGGCCAATCCGGCCACGAACAGCGCCTGGCACGTCCACCACAGCGGGCGCAGTGCGGCGAAGTGCGCGCGCAGCTCGGGGCCCTGGTCGCGGCGGAAGGCGATCGACCAGGTGAAGAGCTTCTTGAAGCCCAGCGTGTCCGAGGCCGGGCGCTCGTCGTGCTCGACGATCTTGGCCAGGAACTCGCGCCAGGCGCCGAGTCCGCCCTCCAGCGCGAGCGAGGCTCCGAACAGCAGCGCCAACCCGAGCGCGAAGCCGGCCGCGAAGCGCAGCGCCTGCGCGCGGCGCGGATCCGCGCGCCGCACCAGGCTCCAGCCGACGACCGCCAGCGGCCCGAGCGCGAACAGCAGCGGGAACATGCGCAGCAGCGCCGACCACGCCAGCAGCAGGCCGCCCAGGAGGGGCCGCTCCTTCTTCAGGCAGCACAGCGAGGCCACCAGCGCGAACAGCCAGTCCGTGCGCAGGAACGCGGCCCGGAAGTGCGCGTGGCTGGTGCAGTGGTGCGTCAGGTACAGCGCGGCGGCGAACAGCGCCGCGCGCGCTCCGAAGGCCCAGGCCACGCACGCGATCGCGCCCAGCAGCAACAGGACGTCGAGCGCCACCAAGGGGCGCAGCGCCGCGCGGCTGGTGGCCGGCACCCAGCCGGCCAGGGTTCCGCCGAGGAGCGTCCACACGGGCGTCGCGTTGTAGCCCTTGTCGTGCAGGAGCTGCGCCCACATCTCGGGCTTCAGCTCGGCGCGGAAGAAGGTCACGTCGCGCGTGAACTCGGCCCAGCGCGCGGGCGTGAAGGGCGCGCGGATGGCCGCCCCCTCGGCGTACACGGCCGTCAGGCGCTTGTACTCGGGCCCGCCGTGGTGCGCGTCCAGGTTGGCGAGGTCGTTCGAGCCGGGCGCGAAGCCCGTCTCGCGGTCCACCAGCACGGCCGCGTCGTAGAGGCGCGTGTAGCCCAGCTCGGGCGCGTACTTCGCGCCCACGTAGTAGTGGAAGAACTCGTAGGGGTTGAAGTAGCGCCCGTTCTGCCAGTTGGCGTTGGTGTACAGGCCGAAGCCGAGCAGCGTCGCGAGCGCGAGCAGGCCGGTATGGATGCGCGCGAGCGCGCGCTCCTCGCGCCGCGCGACCCACGGCCAGCCCAGCGCCAGCAGCGCGAGCGCGGCCGGCAGGGCATAGGCCAGCACGGCCCGCGTCGGCTCGTCGAACGGGTACGGCACTCCGCGCTCACCGCCCGCGCACCGCGCGCGTGATCAGCGGTCCAGCCAGACCCGCCGCCAGCGCGACTCCGGCCAGCAGGCCGAGCAGCCGCAGCAGGCCGCCCCAGCCGCGCGGCAGCGCGCCCAGCACGAACATCGCGCCCAGGCTCCCGAAACCGATCAGGCACAGGACCAGGATCCAGCCCTCGCGGAAGAACAGCCGCAGGTCGCGGCGCGCGAAGCCGTCCTCGGCCGGGACCCAGCCGCGCGGCAGGAGCGCCCGCAGGCGCGCGGGCGCGGGCGCCGGCCCGAGGGCACGCAGGGCCGCCGGCTCGAGCAGCTCGTCGATCGGGACGCGCGTCCTCACGTCCCCACGCTCACGTGCCTTCCTGGATCAAGGCGAGCAAGAGCGCGCGCACCTGGGCCGGGTTCGCGCGCCCGCTCGAGGCCTTCATCACGCGTCCGATCAGGGCTCCGAGGGCCTTCTGCTCGCCCGCGCGCACGTCGGCCACGGCGCGCTCGGCCCCGACCAGCGCGCTCCGGCACCAGCCGCGGATCTCGTCCCCGTCGCTGACCTGCGCCAGGCCGAGCACGCGCACGAGCTCCGCGGGCGGCTCGTCACGCTCCAGCATGGCCTCGAGCACGGCCCGCCCGCCGGCCTTCGAGAGCGTCCCGTCCGCGACCAGCGCGAGCAGCTCGGCGAACCGCGCGGGGTTCGGGCGGCACTCGCTCGTGCGCCTGGAGAGCGCGGCCGCGAGGTCGTTGGCGATCCAGTTGGCGGCCTCCTTGGGCGTGCCGGAGAGTCGCGCGCACTGCTCGAAGTAGTCCGCCAGGTCGCGCGTGGCGCACAGCACGCCGGCGTCGTAGGCCGAGAGCCCGAACTCGCGCTGCCAGCGCGTGCGCCGGGCCTGGGGCAGCTCGGGCAGGAAGGCGCGCTCGCGCTCGATCTCGGCCTCGTCCAGCACCAGCGGCGGCAGGTCGGGCTCGGGGAAGTAGCGGTAGTCGTGCTCGTCCTCCTTCGAGCGCATCGGGCGCGACTCCGCGCGCTGGACGTCCCACAGGCGCGTCTCCTGCTGCACGCGTCCGCCGGCCTCGAGACACGCGCGCTGGCGCGCGACCTCGTGCTCCAGGGCCGCGCTCACGTTCTTGAAGGAGTTCAGGTTCTTGAGCTCGACGCGCGTGCCCCAGGGCGTGCCGGCGCGGTGCACCGAGACGTTGACGTCGCAGCGCAGGCTGCCCTTCTCCATGTCGCACTCGGAGACCGCGGCGAACTGCAGCATCTCCTTGAGGCGCGTGAGGTACTCGTGGGCCTCGGCCGCGCTGGTCAGATCGGCCTCGCTCACGATCTCGATCAGCGGCACGCCGGCGCGGTTCAGGTCGACCAGCGTGTGCGCGCCGCGCTCGTGGATGGCCTTGCCCGCGTCCTCCTCGATGTGGATGCGCTTCAGGCGGATGCGCCGGCCCGACTCGAGCTCGATCCCGCCTCCGCTCGCGATGGGGCGTTCGTACTGCGTGATCTGGTAGCCCTTGGGGAGGTCGCAGTAGAAGTAGTGCTTGCGGTCGAAGGTGCTGTGGCGCGCGAGCGTGCAGCCCAGCGCCAGTCCGGCCCGCAGCGCGAGCTTCACGGCGCCCGCGTTGGGGATCGGCAGGCTGCCCGGCAGCCCCGCGCACACCGGGCACACGTGCGAGTTGGGCGCCGCGCCGAACTCGACCGCGCAGGCGCAGAAGAGCTTGCTGTGGGTGCCGAGCTGGCAGTGGACCTCGAGTCCGACGACCGTGAGCCAGTCGGCGCGGGTGGCGGCGTGGGGGCTCATGCGCTCGCCGCGAGCTCCGGTCGGCGCAGGTGGTGCGGGGTGCGTTCCTGGTAGAGGCGCGCGGCGGCCAGCACCTGCGCGTCCGCGCCGCTCGGCCCGATCAGCTGCAGGCCGACCGCGAGCTCGCTCGCGTCCTCGCGCAGCCAGCCGGCCGGCACGCTCACGGCCGGCAGGCCCGCCAGGCTGGCCGGCACGGTGAGCACGTCCGAGAGGTACATCGCCAGCGGATCGGCGTCCTTCTCCCCCAGCCGGAAGGCCGGCGTGGGCGTGGTCGGTGCGACGATCAGGTCGACCGCCTCGAATGCCGCGCGGAACTCGGCCGCCAGGCCCGCGCGCACCGCCAGCGCGCGGCGGTACCAGGCCTCGTAGTAGCCGTGCGAGAGCACGAAGGTTCCGAGCAGGATGCGGCGCTTGACCTCGGCGCCGAAGCCGGCCGCACGCGTGGCGGCCAGCATGCCGTCCAGCGTGCCGTCGCCCTCGACGCGCGGCCCGTAGCGCACGCCGTCGAAGCGCGCCAGGTTGCTCGAGGCCTCGGCCGTGGAGAGCACGTAGTAGCAGGGGATGGCGAGCTCGGTCAGCGGCAGGGCGAGCGGCACGCGCCGCGCGCCGGCGGCCTCCAATTCGGCCAGGGCGGCCTCCAGCACCGCGCCCACGCGCGCATCCAGCCCCGGACCGAAGTACTCGGCCGGCACGCCGATGCGCAGGCCCTCCAGGGTGGCGTCGGCGCGGCGGCGCACGGGCGGCTCGGCGCGCGAGCTCGCGTCGCGCTCGTCCGCGCCCGAGAGCACCTCCAGCGCCAGCTCGAGGTCGCGCACGCTGCGCGCCAGCGGACCGACCTGGTCGAAGGACGAGCCGAAGGCCACCAGCCCGAAGCGCGAGAGCCGGCCGTAGCTCGGCTTGAAGCCCGAGATGCCGCACAGCGCCGCGGGCTGGCGCACCGAGCCGCCCGTGTCGCTGCCGAGCGCGAGCGGCACCAGTCCGGCGGCCACCGCGGCCGCGCAGCCGCTCGAGGAGCCGCCCGGAGTGCGACCCGGGTCCCACGGGTTGCGCGTGGCCGAGAAGGCCGAGTTCTCGCCCGAGGAGCCCATCGCGAACTCGTCCATGTGCGCCATGGCGACCGGCACGGCGCCGGCCGCCAGCAGGCGCTCGACCACGCTGGCGTTGTAGGGCGGGCGGTAGCCGGCCAGCACACGGCTGCCGCAGTTCGTCTCGGCCCCGGCCAGGCACAGGTTGCTCTTCAGCACGACCGGCACGCCGCACAGCGGACCGGCCGCGAAGCCGTGCTGGCGGGCGGCATCCAGGCGGTCCGCCGCCCGGCGCGCCGATTCGGACAGCACGCTCGCCAGCGCGCCGAGCGTCGGCTCGAGATCCGCGATCGTCTCGAGCGTGCGCTCGATCGTGTCGCGCACCGAGCGCTCGCCGCTGGCGTGCGCCGCCGCCAGGGCCGTGGCATCGAGCTCGGAAGGCCTCACGATTCGTTCCCGACGGTGAGCGGGACGACGAAGAACCCGTCCTCGCTCTGGCTGGCGGCGGCGAGCAGTTCCTCGCGCGGCGTGGAGGGCAGGGCCGCGTCGCCGCGCGTGCGCACCGCCGGCGCACGCTCGGGTCCGGCCGGGATCTCGTTGCCCGGCGCCGGTCCGTGGCGGCCGAGGACCTCGAAGGCTCCCAGGATGCGTTCCAGTTCGGGCGCGAGTCGGGCCAGCTCGTCCTCGCTGAGCGCGAGGCGCGCGAGCTGCGCCAGCTTGCGCACGGCTTCGAGATCGGTCGTGGGCATGGTCGGCGATTGTACGCGCCGGGAGCACGCCTCCGAGAAGCCTGAGCGCGAGCTCGAGCGGGAGCCCGAACGGCGGAGCTTGAACGGCCCGCGAGCCACGCCTACCGTGGCTCGATGGCCTGGTTGCGCGGGGTGTTGCCGGGGCCCGAGGACGCCTTCGGGCTCGGCCTCGTGCTGGTGCTGCTGGGCGGCTTCCTGCTGGCGAATTCGATCCTCTTCCGCCATCCGCGCTCGCTGGTGGCCGAGCACTTCGGCGGGCCGCGCGGGCGACTGGTCTCGATCCGCGGGTACATCTTCCACCGCCTGCAGATCCATCTCGGGTTCCTGTTCCTGCTGGTGGGCTTCGCGCTCGAGATCTACGGCCACTACGGGGTGGGCGAGGCCGCGCCCGGGCCGCGCGTGTTCCCCAAGGCCTGGGTGGGGGCGATCGTGGCGGCCGTGGTCGCGCTCGAGCTCGGCGGATGGTGGCTTTCGCACGCCCTGTTCCTGCGCTACGTGCGGGCCCACTTCCGCGCGCACCCGCCGGCGCTGGAGGGCGACCTGGCCCTGGCGCGCGAACTCGGCGAGCTGTTCGGCATCGACTCCGAGGGCAACGACTCGGTGCAGTCCTATCTGCTGCGCATCCGCCGGCGCATCGGCTTGCCGGAGGCCGGACGCGGGCCTGGTGCGCGCGGGCGCACGCCGCCGGGCGAGAGCGAGTCCGAGGAAGGTTTCGTGTAGCCCGCGCGCGGCCAACCGGACCAAGGCGAAACCAGCGCGAGCGCCGCGCGTCTGGGCTGCATGGCGACGGACGGGCCCTGCTTCCGGCGGCGACTGCGCGCAGGGTTGGAGGAGCTTCGCGCGGCGCTCTTCCCGCCGCTGTGCTGGCTGTGCCGGAGCGAGCCACCGGTGGACGGTCTGGGGTGCGCGGAGCACGCCCTCGCGCCCTGCCGCTTCGACCCGGCCGAGCCCCGCTGCGCGGGCTGCGCCGGACGACTGCCGGCCGGGCTGCGGGGCGGGCTCTGCGCGGCCTGTCGCCGGGGCCCGCGCGGCTACCGGGTGCTGGTGGCGGGCGGTCCCTATCGCGACGACTCGGCCCTGCGGGAGTGGCTGCTCGCCTTCAAGCACGGCGGCCGCCGCGAGCTGGCCCTGCCCCTGGCGGCCTTCCTGGCCGAGGCCTGGACTCGGGCGGGGGGGCCGCCGCCCGGGGCGGTGCTGGTGAGCGTGCCGCTGCACCCGCTGCGCCGGCTGGAGCGTGGCTACGACCAGGCGCGGCTCCTGGGCGACGAGCTGGCCCAGCGCCTCGAGCTCGAGCACGTTCACGCCCTGCGGCGCGCGCGCTGGACTCCACCCCAGGGCGCGCCGGGGGCGCGTTCGCGCGCCGCCAACGTGGCCGGCGCCTTCGCCCTGGCGCCGCGCCACGCGGCACGGCTGGCCGGACGCGCGCTGTGGCTGGTCGACGACGTGGTCACCTCGGGGGCGACGCTGCGCGCCTGCGCCGAGACCCTGCGGGACGCGCGACCGCTGGCGGTCTCGGGCCTGTGTCTGGCGCGCGCCGAGCGCGTGGGGGAGCCGGCCGAGGAGCCGAGCGAGGAACTGGGGGAGGGCGAGGCCGGCCTGGGCGGGGCGGAGTTCGCGTCGTAGGTCGACGGGCAGCGCCCGGCGCGCGCTCGCTGCTCGACCACGACTCCGCAGGGAGCTGCGGACAAGAGAAAAGGCCCGCGGCTCGTCGGGCCGCGCGGCCTCTTCCGCGCCCCGTTTTCCTGGGCGCTGGTTCGGTCCGCTTGCGCCCGATCGAGGGCGCCCGCGAACCCGGTCTCCACCCGCTTTTTTCACGGGCGGACGACGCGCACTAGGATACCCGCTCCCCGGCTTCCAGGTCGGTCCCGGAGTCGCTCCCGGAGGGCGAATCGCCGCGAATCGCGCGCCGCGCGCTTGTGGATCGCGGCTGGGGCGCTGGCTACGATGCGCCGGAGAGCGGGAATCCACGGCGCGTCCGGGTCCCACGGCTCTGCTCCTTCTCCCGCGCGGCCCGGGCTGCGCCTCGATCGATCACGACCGATGAACCTCCGCACTGTTCTGCACCTGCTCGTGCTCTCGTCCGGGATCCTGGCCGCCGTTCGCGGTCCGGTGCAGGCGGTCGAGAAGGATCGCCCGCTGCGCTACGGCCGCATCACCGGGCAAGGCGTCTCGATCTTCAACCTGGCCGACGACAAGGGCCGCGAGATCGCCAAGCCGGCGGCCGGCCAGCTGGTGGCCGTCTACAAGGACACGGCGCCCGGCTGGCTCGAGATCGAGGTCCCGGGCGGCTTCGCGGTGTGGGTTTTCGGACGCTACCTCGAGCCCACCGAGGACGCGAACCTGTATCGCGTCACGGGCAACGCGGTGAACCTGCGTCCGGCGCCCTCCAGCGACGTGACCAACTTCCCGCTGCCGCAGCGCCTGCAGACCGACGACAAGGTGCGCGTGATCGAGGTGCTGGAGCCGGCCAAGCCGTTGGCCGAGACCTGGGTGCGGCTGTGGTCGCCCCCCGGCGTGCGCGGATTCGTGCGGAGCTCCGCGCTCGAGGGCCTGACGGCCAGCGAGGACGGTGCGGCGCTGTGGGCGCAAGCGCTCGGGGCCCTGCCCGTCGCGCCTCCGATCCGCGCCGCGCAGGCGCGCCCCAAGGAGCCCAGCGAGGCCGAGCGCCGTGAAGGCGAAGCGCGCGCGGCGCTGGTCGAGGCGCGCGCCGCGCTCGAGCGCGAGCGTGCGCGAGAGACGCCCGACTACGATTCGGTCCAGTCGGCCCTGGATGCGATCGTGGCACGCGGAGGCGCACTCGCGATCGAGGCGCGGGCCGAGCTGCGCACCCTGTCCACGCTGCGCGAGGCCGCGGCCTTCAAGTCCGAGCTCGAGCGCGAGAAGGCGCGCCGGGCCGAGGAGGTGCTCGCCCAGCAGCGCCAGGTGTGGGAGACCAGCAAGGAGAAGGATCCGCTGGGTGGCGCCTTCCTGGTGCGCGGCGTGATCGAGCGGCGCACCGGGGCGGACGGAATCGCGCGCTTCTTCGTGAACTTCGGGAAGGGGCCGGTGGGCGAGCTCGCCTGCAGCAGCGGGCGCTACGACCTCGCGACCTTCGCCGGCACCGAGGTCGGCGTGCACGGCCGCGAGATCGCCTCGCGCACCGGCGAGCTCCCGACCTACGAGGTCGCGCGTCTCGAGGTGCTCGCCGTCCGGTGAGCTCCGGCTGGCGGGACTGGTTGGCGCGCTTCTGGCGCTGGCTCGTGCCCAGCGTGCGCCCGCTGTGCGACACCTGCCGCTACGACTACGGCAACGTGTGCAAGCGGCCCGAGCGCCCGAACGCGCGGCGCTGCCCGGACTACAAGCGTCGCTAGTCCAGGGTCCGTCGCCGATGGCTAGGCCGGTGCCGCGCGGCCCTGGGCGCGCGCGATGCGCTCGGCCAGCTGCGCCAGGTCGCCGGCCCGGATGGCCGTGCGCATGGCTTCCATGCAGCGGTGGAAGAAGCGCAGGTTGTGCTGCGTGAGTAGCACGGCGGCGAGCATCTCGCCGGCCATGCACAGGTGCCGCAGGTAGGCGCGCGAGAAGCGCGTGCAGGCCGGACAGTCGCAGTCCTCCTCCAGCGGGCGCGGGTCGCGCTCGTGGCAGGCGTTGCGCAGGTTCGCGCGGCCGGCCCAGGTGAAGGCCTGGTGGTTGCGACCGTGACGCGTGGGCGTGACGCAGTCGAAGAGGTCCACGCCCACGCGCACGGCCTCGTACAGGTCGAGCGGGGTGCCCACGCCCATCAGGTAGCGGGGCTTGTCCGCGGGCAGGAGCGGCGCGGCGGCCTCGACCGCGCGGCGCATGGCGGCGCGATCCTCACCCACGGAGACCCCGCCGATGGCGTAGCCCGGCAGGTCGTGGCTGGTCACGGCCTCGACCGATTGCGCGCGCAGGTCGTCGAAGGCGCCGCCTTGCACGATGCCGAACAGCGCCTGGCCCGTGGCCAGCCCGCCGTGCGCGCGCCAGTCGGCCACGCAGCGCGCGAGCCAGCGGTGCGTGCGTGCGCTGGCGTCCGTGACCGCCGGGCGCGCCGCGGGGTCGCTCGCACAGTGGTCGAGGGCCATGATCACGTCGGCTCCGAGGTCGCGCTCGAGCGCCATCACGCTCTCGGGCGTGAAGCGCACCTTGGCGCCGTCCACCACCGAGCGGATCGTGGCGCCGTCCTCGTCCACCGTGCACAGGTCCCCCAGGCTGAAGACCTGGTAGCCGCCCGAGTCCGTCAGGATCGGCCCGTCCCAGCCCATGAAACGGTGCAGCCCGCCCAGCTCGCGCACCAGCGCGCTGCCCGGGCGCAGCGCGAGGTGGTAGGTGTTCGCCAGCAGCATGCGCGTGCCGAGCGCGCGCAGCTCGTCCGGATGGACGCCCTTGACGGAGGCCCGCGTTCCGACCGGCATGAAGGCCGGCGTCGCCACCGCGCCGTGCGGCGTGGTGAAGCTCCCGGCGCGGGCCAGGCCGTCGCTGGCCTCGATGCGGAAGCCGAAGGCCCTCAAGCGAACAGGTCGCGCTGGGGCGGTGCCTCGGCGCCGGCGAAGGCCGCCAGGGCGCGCTTGCCGGCCGTGGTGATGCGCCGGCCGCGCGCGGTCTTCTGCACGAAGCCCGAGCGCAAGAGGTGCGGCTCGAACACGTCCTCGATCGTGTCCTCGCTCTCGCCCACCGCGGCGGCGATGGTCTTGAGTCCGAGCGGCTCGCTGTTCCGCGCCAGCAAGCCGAGGATGCGCCGATCGAGCTCCTCGAGTCCGTGCGGGTCCACCCCCAGACGCGCCAGCGCGTCCTGGACCAGGGCGGCGTCGACCACGGTCTTGCCCGTGACCTGGGCCAGGTCGCGCACGCGCCGCAGGAAACGGTTGGCCACGCGCGGCGTGCCGCGGCTGCGCGCCGCGATCTCGCGCGCGGCCGTGCGTTCGAGCGCCACCTCCAGGATTCCGGCCGAGCGCAGCAGGATCTCGACCAGATCGTCGTCGGGGTAGGGGACCAGGCGCTCGAGATGCCCGAAGCGTCCGCGGAAGGGGGCCGAGAGCAAGCCCTCGCGCGTGGTCGCTCCGATCAGCGTGAAGCGGTTGAGCGGCAGCGGCAGCACGCGTGCGTGCGGGCCCTGGTCGAGCGTGAAGTCGACCTGGAAGTCCTCCATCGCGGCGTAGAGGTATTCCTCGACCGCCGCCGGGATGCGGTGGATCTCGTCGATGAACAGCACGTCGCGCACGCCGAGCTGGGTCAGGATCCCGACCAGGTCGCGCGGGCGGTCCAGGGCCGGTCCGGTGGTGGCGTGCAGGTGCACGCCGAGTTCGCCCGCCAGGATGCGTGCCAGACTGGTCTTGCCGAGGCCGGGCGGCCCCGAGAGCAGCACGTGCTCGAGCGCCTCGCCGCGCGCGCGGGCGGCCTCCAGGGCGACGCGCAGGTTCCCGACCACCTGGGCCTGGCCCACGAATTCGACCAGCCGGCGCGGGCGCAGGGTGTTCTCGAACTCACCCTCGCGTGGCTGCACGGCCGGGGTCGTCCAGCCCGGGCCCGCGCCCTCGAAGGCCAGCGGGTTGACCAGCGGATCGGAGTCCGGCATGGCGGGAGGATAGCGCGCCCCGCGCGGCGCTCCCATCGCGGGCGCGGCCGGGTGAGGGCGCGCGCGCCTCCATTGACAGCCCCGAGGCCCCGCCTAGACTGGCCGCTCTCTCGGCGAGCCACCCCTGCCCGGGCTTCCGACCGGCCTCCTCGGCCTGCGCTCCTCCCGCACGGTGCGCGCATTCCGAACCGCACGGCCTGAGCCGGAACGCATCCGAGCTGGGAGCGCGCCTGGCTCTGTAACTCTCGCTTCTCGTAGGGATAAGGCCGACCTCTCCAATCGGGTTCGCGGAAATGGCACGCCCCTTGTTGTCGTCCAGCGCAGCCCCCGCGTCCACCGCTGCCGTCGCCCGCGGTCGTCCCCGGGTTCGCTCCCCTGCTCGCACACCACCCGCAACCGTAGCCGGACCGCCCTCATGAAGGTGATCGATCGACCGCTGCTCGTCCTGATCGGCCTCGGCGTCGCGTTCGTCTCGGCTTGCGGCGGAGGCGGGGCCGCAGGTGGGGGCGGTCGCTCGCGGCTCGTCATCGCCGAGGTCTCGAACGGCTTCGGGCGCCTGTTGCCCTACCAGATCCCGGTGCGCGACGCGCTCGGCAATCCGACCTCGCGCGTGATCGAGGTCACGCGCATCGAGGACCTGGTGAACAACGTCACGCCCTCCAACCCGATCCTGCCTCCGACCGTGTGGCCGACCGCGGCCGTGCTGCCGAGCAACGTGGCGGGCAACCACTTCGTCTACGCGCGCTTCAGCCAGGACCTGGCCGTCAACTCGATCCTGAGCGCCTCGGTCTCGAGTGGAGCGGACAACAACCTGGCCGGCTCGATCCAGATCGTCGCCTACAACCCGCTCGATCAGAGCACGAGCCCCATCCGCGGCCGCGCGTTCGTGGGCGGGCGTTCCTACGGACCGACCCTCGACCCGGATCGCCCCGGAGACTACCTGCTCGAGACCTGGGTAGCGCTGAACACGGCCACCGGGAACATCGAGCCGCAGTCGATCGACGGCTTCCTGCCCGGGCTCGGCTTCCCCGGGACGCAGGGCGGCTTCGCGGGCGACGACGTGCTGGTGGATCCGTCCGTGTTCGTCTTCGTGCGCGACGAGGACGGCGATCTGGCCACGCTCGAGACCTTCCCGACCGGGGTGCAGATCCAGATGCGCATCAACGAGGACGTGGCCTCGCAGCTCGGCCGCAAGGTCGAGCAGGTCGGGCTGGCCTCCTCGACCGTCGGGCCCGACACGATTCCGCCCGAGGTGCTCGGCTCGAACATCCCAGGTCCGCCCTCCGGCGCGCTCATCATCCCGGCCGACACCGAGGAGGACGTCGATCCCGAGACGAACATCGAGATCCAGTTCACCGAGCCGCTGCAGATCCTGACCCTGGCCGAGCTGGACGACGGCACGCCGCCGCTGCTCTCCTCCGCGATCAAGCTCCAGTTCGGGCCCTCCACCGGACGGGTCGAGGTGCCCTACTTCGTGCGGCCGTTCTCGGTCTACGACCTGTCGCGGCTCGAGCTCGTCCCGGCCTACAACTTCCCGGGCTCCGGGCCCGAGCTCGGCGGCCTCACCTGCGGCACCTTCGGCGACGTCGCCTTGACGGTGTTCGGCCAGCAGTTCCAGGACCTGAACGGGAACCCCAACTCGCTCGCGCCGAGGACGAGCTTCAAGACGCGTGAGGGCACGGGCATCGTCAACGCTCCGGTGGTGCCCGATGCGATCTACCTCGGACGCACCGGCGCGAACCCCGGACTCTCGGTGGTCGATCTCTACGGCTTCGGTCAGGGCACGGGCAACCCGACCTATGACCAGCTGAACCCGATCCAGCCCGGCAACTCGAACTTCCCGAACAGCCCCAACGTGGCGGTGCTCGGGACCTCGCTGATCCCGCCGCTCACCCCGGGCACGTGCACCTTCAACGGCGGTTCGGAGGGGCCCTTCACGCTGACCAAGGACAGCTCGCTCAACGACCTCCTGGCGCGCTCGCCGATCCTCGAGTCGGTGGAGGACATGGCCATCGGGCACGCGCTCGACAACACCTTCAACAATGCCGCGCCCTTCGGCTGTCAGGCCGGCGGCGGCAACATCTGCGCCTCCACGGGCCTGAAGAGCGCCGTGCTCTCGGCCGGGGGGCCGAACTCCCTGGCGCCCTCCACGACCTCGGCCCTGCCGGTCAAGGTCGTCAACGGCGGCGAGAACCTGGTGTCCTTCGCGCCCGCGCCGAATCCTCCGCCGATCGTCTTCCCGCCGCTGTGTCTCTCGCCCCTGATCAATGCCCAGGAGACGACCTCGGCCACCATGGCTGCGCTGGGCATCAACAACCTGCTCGTGCCCGGCGCCAACACGCGCGGCAACCCGACCCTCAACCGGCCGCCCACGAACCTCCTGGCGAGCGCGCAGAACTCCTTCTTCGACGGGCCCTCGCCGCCGCAGCCCAGCGTCACCACCTGCGTGCCCTACACCTCGCGCCAGCAGATCGGGCACTTCCTGTACGTGATCGACCGGGTCGCGGCCGAGATCGTGGTGCTCAACTCCAACCGCTTCACGGTGATCGACCGCATCCGCACGCCGGATCCGACCTCGTTCGCCATGTCGCCCAACCTGGACCTGCTGGCGGTCACCAACGAGAGCGCCGATCAGGTCTCGTTCATCGACACCGATCCCTCCTCGTCGACCTTCCACCAGGTCGTGAAGACGGTGACGGTGGGGGTCGGCCCGACCGGCATCGCCTGGGAATACGGCAACGAGGACATCTTCGTGTGCAACCAGGCCGACGGTTCGGTGACGGTGATCTCGGCCTTCTCGCTGCGGCCGCGCAAGTTGCTGCGCAACCAGATCTCGCGCCCGATCGACGTGGCCCTGACCCCGCGCCAGCTCGGCTTCGGCTTCCTGCGCGGGGTGTACTTCGGCTACATCCTGAACCAGGACGGGACGGTCGCCTTCTTCGAGTCCGGACCGGACGGCGTGAACGGCTGGGGCTTCGACGACACGGTCGGCAGCCTGCCCTTCCGCTTCTTCCAGCCCAAGGGGATGCAACCGGACAACCAGCGCCTCAACTCGGCGGTCTGGATCGTGCACGAGAATCCGCTCGACGTGAACGGCAATCCGACCGGCGTGACGGGTGGCGCCCTGAGCAACGTGGGGATCGCCTCCGGCGTGCGTGCCTTGCTCCCGCTCAACCAGGGCGCGATCGTGAACCCGCAGATCCGCAACCTGGGCTTCGGCGTGTTCGCCTCGGTGCGCGAGGGGCCGACGGGACTCTCGGGCATCCCCGTGGACATGGCCTTCGACAACATGGTGAACCAGTCGGCCCTGACCAACTTCAGCACGCAGTTCTCGGCTGGCCAGCCGCTGTCCATCAACGGGCGCTCCAGCCTGCGCTTCGTCGGTTTCCAGTACGTCCCCGTGTCGACCCCGCAGTTCATGTTCCTGGCGGTGCCGAACCCCGGCGTCGTGGACGTGCTCGAGCTCTCGACCGGCACCGTGTCGCGCCTGGACACGAACGTGTTCCTGCCCGGGACCCAGTCCATTCCCGCTCCGAACGTCAGCGTCCTCGCCGACTTCTTCCGCCAGTAGGTCTCCCATGCAAGCGGCAACGAATCCCAGCCTGCGCTTCCTCGCTCTCGGACTGGCGCTCTTGTGCGTGCCCGCCTGTGGTGGCGGGGGCGGGCTCGCCGGTCAGGGCAGCTCTTCCTCCCAGTTCAGGCTGATCGAGGCCTCGAACGGCTTCGGGAAGCTGCTGCCGTACCAGATCGCGGTGCGCAGCGCCCAGGGCCAGCCCACCGGACAGATCATCGAGATCACGCGCATCGAGCAGCTGGTGGCCAACGCCACCGCCAACAATCCGGTCCGCAAGCCGACCGAGTGGCCGGTGGCCGCGGTGCTGCCGAACAGCCTGCCGGGCAACCACTTCCTGGTCGCGCGCTTCAGCCAGCCGATCGATCCGACCTCGGTCCTGTCGCGCAGCACGGCCAGCGCGCCCGCCAGTCTCGGCGCGGGCATCCAGGTGCAGATCGTCAACAGCGTCACCGGCGCGGTGACCCCGATCCAGGGACGCGCCTTCGTGGGCGGCAAGACCTTCGGTCCGGACGTGGGCGCCAATCCGGGCCAGTACGTGCTGCAGACCTGGGTGCAGGCGAGCGGCGGGGTGCTCGAGGCGGTCCCGATCAGCGGCGGCACTCCCGGGCTCGGTTTCCCCGGCACGGAACCGGGCACCGGCTTCGCCGGCGATGCCGACCTCGTGCGCCCCGACACGTTCGTGTTCGTGGTCGACCAGGACGGCGACTTCGGGACCCACGAGACCTTCCCGCCCGGGCAGATCCAGATGCGCATCGGCACGCTGGTGACCTCGCTGCGCGGGCGGAAGCTCGAGCAGCCGGCGCTGGCTTCCTCGACGGTCGGCCCCGACGGGATCGGGCCCGAGGTGCAGATCGAGCTGGGCTCGGGTGTGCCGCTGATCGTGCCGGGAAACGGGGCGGCGGACGTGGACCCCCGGACCAACGTGGTGGTGCAGTTCACCGAGCCCGTGCAGCCGCTCCGGGTGGGCGACCTCGACGACGGCTCGACCCCGGGCCTCTCGCCCTCGATCCGACTCGTGTTCGGGCCGGCCGCGGCCAAGGTGCAGGTGCCCTTCACGGTGCGCCCGGTCTCGGTCTTCGACCTGACGCGCTTCGAGCTCTCGCCGGTGTACGACTTCCCCGGCACGGGGCCGGCCATCCCGGGTGCCACCTGTGACAACATCTTCGGCACCGTGGACGTCGTCGTGTCGCCCGGTCAGCTGAACGATCTGGCCGGGAACACCAACAGCTTCTCGCCCTCGACCTTCTTCAGCACGCGCGAGGGCCCGGGCATCGTGAACGCCCCGGTGACGCCCGATGCCGTCTACATCGGCAGGACCGGCAGCTTCCAGGGCATCTCGATCATCGACCTGAACGGTTTCGGGGCCGGAACGGGCAACCCGACCTACGACCAGGCCCGTCCGATCAAGGAGGGCAACTCGAACTATCCGAACAACCCCAACGTGGCGCTGCAGGGGGTGCAGCTCATCCCGGCGCTGACGCGCGGGGACTGCACCTTCAACGGCGGTTCGGCCGGTCCGATGACGCTCGTGCGGGACAGCTCGCTCAACACGCTGGTGGCTGGCGCGCCGCAGCTGGAGTCGGTGGGGGACATGGCCATCGGCCACGCGCTCGACAACACCTTCAACAACGAGCAACCCTTCGGCTGTCAGGCTGGCGGCGGCAACCTGTGCGCCCAGTCCGGCCTCAAGAACATCGTGATGATCTCGGGCGGCCCGAACACGATGATCACGCGCAACATCCAGCCCAACATCGCGCCGGTCAAGACCGACACGGGCACCGAGAACCTGGCTTCGTGGGCGCCGCACCCGAACCCTCCGCCGCTGGTGTTCCCGCCGCTGTGCCTGTCGCCGCTGATCAATGCCCAGGAGCCCACCGCGATCGACTCGACCTATCCGGTCGCGCCGAACACGGGCCAGACCCTGTACGGTGCGCCGCACCCGGCCCGCAGCGGTCCGCAGCTGCGCAACCTGCTGGTGCCGGGCTCGTTCCCGTTCGGGATCCCGTCCATCAACCTGCCGCCGCAGAGCACGCTGACCTCGGAGCTCAACAGCTTCTTCGAGGGGCCGTCGTTGCCGCAGCCCAACATCGCGCAGTGCGCGCCCTACATGATCCGCCAGCAGGTGGGGCAGTTCCTGTACGTGGTCGATCGCGTGGCCAACGAGATCGTGGTCTTCAATTCGAACCGCTTCACGGTGCTCGACCGCATCCGCATGCTCGATCCGACCTCGCTGGCGATGTCGCCGAACCTGGACTTCCTGGCCGTGACCAACGAAGGCGCTGACCTGGTGGCCTTCCTCGACATCAGTCCGTCTTCCGCCACCTTCCACCAGGTCGTCAAGACGACCAGGGTCGGCAGTGGCCCCACGGGCATCGCCTGGGAACCGGGCAACGAGGACATCTTCGTGTGCAACCAGAGTGAGGGCACCGTGTCGATCATCTCCGGCTTCACGCTGGAGGTGCGCAAGACGCTGCGCAACCAGATCTCGCGCCCGATCGACGTGGCCCTGACCCCGCGCCAGCAGGCCATCGGCTTCCTGCGCAACGTCTACTTCGGCTACATCCTGAACCAGAACGGCAACGTGGCCTTCTTCGAGTCGGGTCCCGACGGCGTGAACGGCATCGGCTTCGACGACGTGATCGGCAGCTTGCCCTTCCGCTTCGATCGGCCGAAGACCCTGCAGGTCGATCCGACCAACCTGAACTCGGCCGTGTGGATCGTGCACGAGAACCCGCTCAACTCCGAGGGCCGTCCATCCGGGGTCGGGGGTGGAGCGCTCAGCACCGTGGGCATCGCCGGCGGGGCGATCGGCGCGATCCCGCTGGATCCGGGGCCCTTCGGCAACCCGCAGATCCGCCAGCTCGAGTTCGGCGTGTTCGCCTCGCTCGGCGCGGCCGAGGGCCTGTCCGGGATCCCCGTGGACATCGCCTTCGACAACATGCGCAACCTGACCGCGCTGACGAACTTCAGCACCGTCTTCTCGCCCGGCAATCCGCTGTCCTTCAACGGCAAGGCCCTGGTCAAGCAGCTGACGGGGGCCGCGCTCTCGGCCTCGGCACCGCAGTTCATGTTCGCGGCGGTTCCCAACCCCGGCGTGGTCGATGTCTTCGACATGACCGGCGGGTCCTACGAACAACTGGACGTCAACCCGTTCCAGGCTGGCCTCCAGTCGATCGTGGTGCCCAACGCGAGCGTGCTGATGGACTACTTCCGGCAGTAGCGTCGCCTGGAGCGGACGCGGAAGCCCTGACTCGGGGGCGAGCAGAGCGGGCCTCGTCGGCGTGTCTGCGCGGCCGCCGAGGTCGCGGAATCTTCGGCGAACTTGCGGGCCTGGACACTAGCCTGGTCGCTCCGCCTGGCAGCATGAGCGACCCGCGAGCCGTCCGAGCGATGTTCGCGCGCATCGCGCGCCGCTACGACTTGCTGAACCGGTTGCTCTCGGGCGGCATCGATCGGCGCTGGCGCGCGGCCGTCGTGCGGCGGCTAGGGGACGTACGCGGACGGAAGCTGGTGGATGCGTGCTGCGGCACGGGCGACCTGGCCCTGGTCCTGGAGCGCGCCGGGGCGCGCGTCCTGGGCGTCGACTTCACACCACAGATGCTCGCCCACGCGCGGCGCAAGGGCCGCGGGCGCGCGGCGCGCTTCGTGGCCGGCGACGCCCTGGCCCTGCCCCTCGCCGACGCCCGGGCGGACGCCGCGACGATCGCCTTCGGGCTGCGCAACGTGGCCGATCGCGCGCGCGGGTTGCGCGAGCTGGCGCGCGTCGTACGGCCGGGCGGGGCCGTGCTCGTGCTCGAGTTCAGCCTGCCGCGCGGGCGCCTCACGGGCGCGTTCTATCGCTTCTACTTCACGCGCGTCCTGCCGCGTCTGGGCGGCTGGATCTCGGGCGATGCGGAGGCCTATCGCTACCTGCCGGACACGGTGCTGGCCTGGCCCACGCCGAGCGAGCTGCAGGCCGAGATGGAGCGGGCCGGGCTCGAGCACTGCGGCTACCAGCTCCTCACGGGCGGGATCGCCTGCCTCTCCTTCGGGCGCGTGCCGGCCGCGCGGGCGCGCGCGTGAGCCGCGGCGCGCGCGCGGCGCAGCCCGGCGGGCCTTCGCTGCCGGATGTCGCGACCCCCAGTCTGTCGGCCGGCTACCTGGCCGCGCTGCCGCTGTTCCTGGCCTACGAGCTCGGGCTGCTGCTGGGCGCCTCCGAGCTGCGCGCCTCGGCCGAGCGTGTGATCGCGCTCGGCCTGGCGTTCCTCGACCCGCGGCTGCAGGTCGTACGCCTGGCCCTGCTGGGCGGGTTCGCGTGCCTCGCCTGGCTGCGGCTCGAGCGCCGCCGCGGGCCGGCCGTCGGCCTCGTCCGCCTGGTGGGCGAGGGCGTGCTGGCCGGCTTCCTGCTGGCGCCCGTGCTGGTCTGGCTACAGGGCTGGCTGTGGGCCGAGGAGCTGCACGCCGCCGTCCAGCCGGCACGTTCGCTCGCCACCACGCTGCGCTTGCTCGGCGCGGCTCCCTGGGAAGAGCTGCTCTTCCGCGTGGGCCTCTACGCCGGCCTCTATCTGTGCGTGCGGCGCGCGCTCGCCTTCCTCGGGTTGGAGCCGCGCGTGGCCGGATTGGCGGCCGAGTTCGCGGCCCTGCTCGGTTCGGCCCTCGGCTTCGCGTGGTTCCACCTGGAGAGCGCTCAGCACCTGCTCGGCGCGCGCGGCGAGCCCTTCCACGCGGGCCTGTTCCTGTGGCGGCTCTCGGCCGGGCTGTTGCTGGCCGGGTTGTTCCGCTGGCGCGGCTTCGGGGTCGCGGCCTGGGCCCACGCCCTGTTCAACCTCGGGATCGCGCTGGGCCTCGCGCCGTAGCCCGCGCGGGGAGCGATCGTCTATCCTGCGGATCCCGCAGGGTCGGGAACCGTGCAGCGCTATTTCGTGGGAATCACCGGCGCGAGCGGGCACGCCTACGCCGAGGCCTTGGTGCGCGCGCTCGTGGCCGCCGGCTACGGGGTCGACCTGTGTCTGACCGCGAGCGGTGCCAAGGTGCTGCTCCACGAGCTCGGGGTCGAGGCCGGTCCGCCGCACGGGCTCGCGGGTGCGCTCCCGGGCTGGCTCGGTCCCGACGCGGCTGCGGCGGTGCGCGTGCACGCCGCCGACGCGGTCGAGGCTCCGGCCTCCTCGGGCACGGCCCTGATCCGCGGCGTGATCCTGTGCCCGTGCAGCATGGGCACGCTGGCGCGCGTGGCCGCGGGCTTCAGCTCCAACCTGGTCGAGCGCGCCGCGGACGTGGCCCTCAAGGAGGGGCGCACGCTGGTGCTGGTGCCGCGCGAGGCCCCGCTCTCGGCCATCCACCTCGAGAACATGCTGCGCCTCGTGCGTCTGGGCGCGATCGTGCTGCCGGCGGCCCCAGGCTTCTACCACCACCCGCGCAGCATCGACGACCTGGTGCAGCACGTGGTCGGCAAGATCCTCGACCGGCTCGGGATCGCGCACGCGCGCGGCGCGCGCTGGCGCGGCGAGCTCGAACCGCCGAGCGAGCCGGGCACCGAGCCCGGCGCAGCGCGGGGAGCCGCCTCGTGATCGTGGCCCTGCGTCCGTGGTTCGCGCTGGTCCGCTTCGGGCACTCGTTGTTCGCCCTGCCCTTCGCGCTCGCCAGCGCCTGGCTGGCCGCCGGCGGCGTGCCCGCGCCGCGCGTGCTCGGCCTCGTGATCGTGTGCGCGGTCGCGGCGCGCACCGCGGCCATGGCCTTCAATCGCTGGCTCGACCGGCGCATCGACGCCGCGAACCCGCGCACGAGCGCGCGCGAGCTGCCGCGTGGCGTGGTCGGCCCCGGCGCGGTGCTGACGCTGGTGGTGCTCTCCGCGCTGGTGTTCCTGGGCGCGGCCTGGGCCCTGAATCCGCTGTGTGGCAAGCTCGCGCCGGCTGTGCTGGCGGTGCTGCTCGCCTACAGCGCGACCAAGCGCTTCACGGCCGGGGCGCACTTCGTGCTCGGGCTGGCGCTGGCCCTGGCACCGCTCGGGGCCTGGGTGGCGGTGCGCGGCGACCTGGCCGGCGATCTGGCGCCGCCGTTGTACCTCGCCCTGGCGGTCCTGACCTGGGTGGCGGGCTTCGACCTCGTGTATGCCTGCCAGGACGAGGCCTTCGACCGCGCGCACGGCCTGCACTCGATCCCCGCGTGGCTCGGCACCGCGCGCGCCCTGGTACTGGCGAGCGCGCTGCACGGCGTGACCCTGCTCGCGCTGCTGTTCTTCGCGCGCCGCGCCGGGCTGGGCTGGGTCTTCGACCTCGCGCTCCTGGCTGCGGCCGCGCTGCTGGTGTGGCAGCACGCGATCGTGTCGGCGGACGACCTCTCGCGCGCCGACCTGGCCTTCTTCACGCTCAACGGTTGGGTCTCGGTCGGACTGTTCCTCGGGACCGTGCTCGACCTCCATCTCGGGCTGGGGCGCTGATGGCCAAGGCCCGCGAGCTCGAACCCTGGGCCGAACTCGAGGCGCTGGGCGCGGCGCTGGAGCGCGCCCCGCTGGCCGCGGGCTACGCGCTGCGCGGCGAGGAGCGCTACTTCCGCGAGCGCGCCCTGGCGCTGCTGCGCGCCAAGGCCGAGGGCCTCGGCCACGAGATCTGTCTGCACGAGGTCCAGCGCGAGCAGGACGGCGGTGATTTCAGGCTGGCGCGCCTGATCGACGACCTCTCGGGCGGGGGCCTGTTCGCGCCCAAGCGCCTGGTGGTGGTGCGCAACCCGGGCGAGCTCCTCAAGAAGGTCGCCGGTGAGGACGGGCCGCTGGTGCGCGCCGCGCTGGCCTTCCTGAAGAGCCCGGAGAAGGCCGGCACGCTGGTGCTCGCGGATCCTTCGCTGCGGGCCGACCACGTGCTGGTCAAGACGCTGCTCGCCGCGGGTGGGCTGGCGCCGGCCTTCCGCAAGCTGTGGGACTCGCCGCCGCCGTGGAAGCCGGATCCGCTCCAGACCGAGCTCGTGCAGTGGACCGCGCGGCGTGCGCGTGAGCTGGGCCTGAAGCTCACGAACGAGCAGGCGCTGTACGTCTGTGCGGCCACCGGCAACGACCTGGCGGCGCTCGACGACCAGCTCGAGCTGCTGCGCGCCAGCGGCGGGCGCGAGCTGCGCGCGATCGTCAGCTGGACCGCGGGCAGCACGCCCTGGGTGGTGGCCGAGCAGCTCCTGGCCGGCGACCTCGCGCGCGCGCTGAGCGGGATCCAGGCCCTGTTCCAGGGCGGCTTCCAGGAGAAGGGTGGCAAACGCCTGCTCGACCCCGCCGGGCTCGGTCTGCTGCTGGTGGGCGCGCTGCAGCGCGGGGCCAGCGCGTGCCTGGCACCCGGTCTCGTGCAGGGCTCGCCCAAGCAACGCGAGGCCGTGAACGAACGCGCGCGCCGACGCCCGGCGGGTGCCTGGCGGGCGTTGCTCGAGGAATCCGCGGCGCTCGAGCGCGCGCTCAAGTCGGGCGCCGCACCGGACGCCAGCGACTTCACGGCCCTGGCCCTGCGCTGGTCGCTCTCGGCTGCGCCGCGCGCGGCGCCGGTGGGAGCACGGCGATGACGCGCCTCGCGGCCACGTCCGTCATCCGCGTCCTGCCCGAGCGCGTGCGCAACCAGATCGCCGCCGGCGAGGTGGTCGAACGCCCGGCCTCGGTCGTGAAGGAGCTCGGCGAGAACGCGCTCGACGCCGGCGCGCGCGAGCTCCTCGTCGAGCTCGAGGAGGGCGGCGCCAAGCTGGTGCGCGTCACCGACGACGGGCGCGGCATGGGGCCGGAGGACCTGGCGCTGGCCTTCGTCTCGCACGCGACCAGCAAGCTGGCCGACGTCGAGGACCTGGCGCACATCGCCACGCTCGGCTTCCGCGGCGAGGCCCTGCCCTCGATCGGCGCGGTCGCGCGCGCGCGCATCGTTTCGCGCCGCGCGGGCGAGGAGCACGGCTGGTCGGTCGAGGATCTGGGCGGGACGATCGGGCCGACCACGGCCGCGGGCGCGCCGCCCG
>CAZWAY010000026.1:0-77669 GCA_964631945.1 uncultured Planctomycetaceae bacterium | reverse complement strand
CTCGTCGAGCACGCGCCCCGCGACGGTCACGCCCGCGCGCAGCGCGAGCTCGAGCGTGGTCGTCTCGCCGCGCGCGAGCACCACGCTGCTCTCGCCGCCGCGCAGGAGGTGCACGTGGGCCGAGCCCGGGGTCAGGTCGGAGAATCGCGCGACGCCGTGCTCGTCGGTGAAGGCCCGCCACTCGTCTTGGTCCGGCTGGCCCAGCGCGTCGAGCACCAGCACGAGCTCGCCGGCCGCGCGCCCGCCGTCGGCCCAGGTGGCCACCACGACCAGCTCGGTGCTCGCAACGGGCGGGGCCGCGCGGGGCGGCCGGGCGGGGGAGGTCGCGAGCGCTTCGCGCGTTCCGGCGAGCGCCGGCTCGGCCGCGGGCGTGGGTTGCGCGGGTGCCTGCAGCGGGAGCAGGGCCGCGCTCTCGATCGGCTCCACGAGCGCGCGCGGGGCGCGCGGGGAGCGTGCGACGAGCACGAGCGACACGGCGGCGATCAGCAGCGCGGCGACGATGGCCAGCTTCTTCACGGCGAGGATCCCCCCCAGGACGGTTGCAGCGACAGGTGGGGCGTGCAGCGCGGCGGCGTGCTCGAGGACGCTCGCGCGCACGGCCGCGAGACCGTGCGGGGGCGCGGCCACGAACGCCAGCGCGCCGGCCAGACCCGCCGGCAACGCGCGCCGCAAGAGCTCCGTGCCGCGCGCGAGCTGCGAGCGCACCGTGCCCGGCGGCCGCTCGAGCGCGGCCGCGATCTCGCTCACCGCGAGTCCATGTCGCAGGCGCAGGACCAGCACGGGCCGGAAGGCTTCGGGCAGGCGACCGAGCGCTTCGTCGAGGCGCGCGAGGAGCTCGAGGCGCTGCGCCTCCTCCTCCGGCGACTCGGCGGCGTGGGCGCGCCCGAAGCGTTCTGGATCCGGCCGGCGCGCGCCGCGCTCGCGCGCCTTGCGCGTCTCGTTGGCGAGGATCCCGACCAACCACGGGAGCACGCGCCGCGCCGGGTCGAAGCGCTGCGCCTGCTCGATCGCGGCCAGGAAGGCGGCCTGCAGGACGTCCTCGGCCTCGGCCGGATCACGCGCGGTGTGCAGCGCGATGCGCAGGAGCTCGGGCGCGAGCTGGTCGTAGACCGCGCCCAGGGCGCGCGCGTCGCCGCTGCGCCGGAACTCGGCGAAGTGGCGATCGGGGTCGGGAGACGCCTTGTCCATGACGGGAGGACTCCCGGGCCGGAGCTCGAGCTGCTCCCGGATTCTGGCAGAAACGCGCGCCGTCGGAGCGCCGGGGGGAGCGGGGCTCCTACAGCGGCTGCACGAACACGTTCCGGAACTCCACCACGACCTCGCCCTCGACGCCCTCGGAGCCGTGGTGCTGCAGGCCGATGAAGCCGGTCCGGGCGCGCTTCGCGAAGGGTTCGCCGCTCTCCGGCACGAGGGCGAGCGTGTCGAGGTCGTAGAGCGTGCGACCGTTCAGCGCCACGGCCAGGCGGTTCGCGCGGTAGAGCACCTCGTAGGTGTTCCACTGCCCGAGCGCGCGCAGCACGCCCGACTCGCCGGGCGGCACGGCGCCGTACAGGCTGCCGGTGAACTGCCAGGGCGCGAGCTTCGTGGCCGTGACCGACTCCCAGTCGAAGTCGTCCAGGATCTGCAGCTCGCAGCCGGAGAAGGCCGGGTTCGTGCCGTCGCGCGCGGCGCGCAGGAACACGCCCGAGTTGGCCATGCGCGCGATGCGGAAGTCGAGCCGCAGCTGGAAGTCGCCGTAGTCCTCGCGCGTGAAGAGGTGCCCGCCGCCGCCGCGCGCCAGGAAGGCCAGCGTGCCGTCCGCGGCGCGATAGCGGTCCGGCTCGCCCTCGACCTCCCAGCCCGCCAGGGACTCGCCGTCGAACAGCGCCTTCCAGCCCAGGCGCCGGGCGTGCTCGGTCGGCTCCAGCAGCCCGCTCGACTGCTCGGTGAAGAGTTCCTCGCCGAAGGAGGGCAGCTCGCGCAGGCGCAGGTTGCGGAAACGCGCCGCGCCGGTGTCGCCGCGCTCGCCGTGCACCTGCAGTCCGATCAGGCCGGTCGGCGCGAAGCCCGCGCTGTCCGGCGGCAGCTCGAAGTCGGTCAGCTTGTCGCCGTTGAGCCAGACCTCGAGACGCAGGTCGAAGCCGGTGCAGCGCACGCGCACGTCGTTCCAGCCGTCGCGCCGGAAGTGCGCGGCCCCGCTCTCGTTGTGCTGCAGGAAGCCGTCCGAGTAGATCGCGCCGATCTCGCCGCCCTCGCGCCAGTCGAGCGTGACCTGCGCGCCCTTGGCCTCCGGCGCCATGCGCACGAACACGCCCGAGTCGAAGGGGTGGTCGAGCCAGACCTCGAGGCGCAGCTCGAAGTTCGCGTAGCGCCGCTCGGTGTAGAGCAGCCCGCCCTCGCCGTTCTCGCCCTGGCGCCCGACGATGCTGCCGTCCTCGACCGTCCAGCGCGCGGCGCCGTCGTAATGGCCGCCGCGCGTGACCCAGCCGCTCAGGCTGGTGCCGTCGAAGAGCGCGGTGAAGCCGGGCTCGGCCCGCGCAGCGGGGCCAGGGTCTCGGCCGGAGAACAGCGGCAGCAGCAGGGCCAGCGAGCGCAGCGGGAACATGGCCGGGATCCTATCCGCCGGCGGGCGCGCGCTCGACGAGTCCGCCCGGGAAGAGCGCGCGGTCGAGCTCGAACACGAGGGAGATGGCGAGCCAACCGCGGAGTCACGGAGGACGCGGAGGATCGCGGAGGCGCCAGAGGAGGAGCTGCTCGGAAAAGGAACCGGCGAGGATTCGGGCCCACGCAGGTCGAGGGGCCCCCTCGCTGCGGGCGCCGCACGCCGTGTGCGGACCTGCCCGTGCCGCTGCGCCGAACTTGACTTGACGGCCCGGGTCGCGCTGCTCGACCATGAGCCTCGACCATGGGCCGTGCCAGCGTGCGGCTCGGCGCCATGACCCAGTTCACGGATCCCGGCCTGTACCTGAACCGCGAGCTCTCGCTGCTCGAGTTCAACCGGCGCGTGCTGGCCCAGGCGCTCGATCCCGAGCAACCGGCGCTGGAGCGCCTGCGCTTCCTGACGATCTGCAGCACCAACCTGGACGAGTTCTTCGAGATCCGCGCGGCGGGCTTGAAGGAGCAGGTGACCTACGGCGTGCAGCAGTTCCAGCCCGACGGGCTGACGCCGCAGGAGACGCTGCGACGCGTGTCGCTGGTCGCGCACGAGCTGGTGGCCGAGCAGTACCGCGTGCTCAACGAGGAGCTGCTGCCGGCGCTGGCGCTGGAGGGCATCCACCTCCTGCGGCGCGCGGCCTGGTCGGACGAGGACGCGCGCTGGATCAAGCGCCACTTCCTGGCCGAGGTGCTGCCGATCCTGACGCCGGTGGGCATCGATCCGGCGCACCCGTTCCCGCGCGTCCTGAACAAGGGCCTGTGCATGGCCATGACGGTTGCGGGCAAGGACGCCTTCCACCGCCAGAGCGGCGTCGCGATCGTGCAGGTGCCGCGCTCCTTGCCGCGCCTGATCGCGCTGCCACGTGAGGCCGGGCGCGAGCACGCCTTCGTGATGCTCTCGTCGGTGATCCACGAGCACGCGAGCGAGCTCTTCCCCGGCATGAACGTGACCGGCTGCTTCCAGTTCCGCGTCACGCGCAACAGCGACCTGTGGGTCGACGAGGAAGAGGTCGACAACCTGCTGCAGGCCCTGCAGGGCGAGCTGCCCAACCGCAAGTTCGGCGAGGCCGTGCGGCTCGAGGTGACCGACACCTGCAGCCCGGAGATGGCGCAGTTCCTGCTGCAGAACGTGGGCCTCACGCCCGAGGACCTGTACCGCGTCAACGGCCCGGTCAACCTGAACCGGCTGGCGACCATCTACGGTCTGGTCGACCGCGCCGACCTGAAGTTCCCGCCCTTCGTGCCGGGCACGCCGGCGCGTCTGAAGCTGTCGAGCGACCTGTTCGAGGTGGTGCGCGGCGGTGACGTGCTGCTGCACCACCCCTACGAGTCCTTCGCGCCGGTGGTGCAGCTCCTGGCGCAGGCGGCCGAGGATCCGCACGTGCTGGCGATCAAGATGACGCTGTACCGCACCGAGGTCGGCTCGCCGATCGTCACGGCGCTGCTCGACGCCGCGCGCGCCGGCAAGGAGGTCACGGCCGTGGTCGAGCTGCGCGCGCGCTTCGACGAGGCCGCCAACATCGACCTGGCCACGCGCCTGCAGGAGGCCGGCGCGAACGTCGTGTACGGCATCGTGGGTTACAAGGCGCACGCCAAGATGCTCCTGATCGTGCGGCGCGAGGGCCGTCGTCTGCGGCGCTACGTGCACCTCGGCACGGGCAACTACCACCCCGGCACGGCGCGCACCTACACCGACATCGGCCTGCTCACCTCGCGGCCCGAGATCGGCACCGACGTCCACAAGCTGTTCCAGGAGCTGACGGGCCTGGGTCACGTGGCGCGCCTGAAGTGCCTGTTGCGCTCGCCCTTCACCCTCAAGAGCGCGCTGCTCGAGCGCATCGGGCGCGAGATGGACGCGGCCCGCGCCGGACGCAAGGCGCGCATCGTCGCGCGCCTGAACTCGCTCTCCGACGCGGGCCTGATCCAGGCCCTGTACGAGGCCTCCCAGGCGGGCGTCTCGATCGACCTCCTGGTGCGCGGCATCTGCTGCCTGAAGCCTGGCCTGACGGGCATCTCGGAGAACATCCGCGTGCGCTCGATCGTCGGACGCTTCCTGGAGCACTCGCGCGTCTACTCGTTCTTCGCCGACGGCGCCGAGGAGGTGTGGTGCTCGAGCGCCGACTGGATGGAGCGCAACTTCCTGCGCCGCTTCGAGGCCTGCTTCCCGATCCTCGACGAGGAGCTGCGCTCGCGCGTCCTGGCCGAAGCGCTCGAGCTGCCCCTGCTCGACAACCAGCAATCCTGGGAGCTGCGCGCCGACGGCTCCTACGCGCGCGTCGCGCCGGGCAAGCAGCAACCCCTGCGTTGCCAGCGCGCGCTGCTCGACCACCACGCCGAGCACTTCAGCGCGCGCGCGCCGAAGCCCCCGCCGAAGGCGCAACCCAAGCCCGCGCACAAGCGCGCACGCGCGGTGCGCCGGCCGAAGCCGCCCGACGAGGACGCGCAGCCGCGCTCGCGGCGGGCGTAGGGCCCGCTCTTGATCGCAGGGCTCTACGGTCGCCGTTCCACGGTCACCGCGCTGACGCGTCCCGCCTCGAAGCGGATCCGCCACACGAGGTCGGCGCCGAGCTGGCCGCTCATTCCGGTGGTCTCGCGCGGGAACGTGTCCGGCAACAGGCGGTGGAGGTCCGCGAGCGAGTCGCCGACCTGCAGCGCGCGCAGGACGCGCTCGAAGACGCGTTGCCGGACCGCCGACGTGCCGAAGGTGTACGCGAACGAGGGCGCGCTGCGCTCGATCGTCGGCCACAGCACGAACACGAACAGCGCCGCGGCCGCGAAGGGCGCCGTGGCGCACAGCAGCACGCCGCGGCCCACGGGCCGGCGCAGCCAGCTCCAGCGGCGGATGGCGAGCGCGTAGATCGTCCAGCTCGTGCCGCCGACGACCATGGCCTGGCCGGCGATCGGCCAGGAGCCCAAGAGCTCCAGCGCGCCGAGCGGCAAGAGACACAGCGCCGCGCAGGCGAGGCCGCACACGGCCCCGAAGAGCGGCGCGGTGCGGGGGCGGTAGATCCCGCTCTCGAGCTCGAAGCGCAGCGCGATCGGCACGAACGCGGCGATCCACGCCGCGAACGCGAAGAGGCCCGACCAGAAGGTGAACGCCTCGAAGTCGGTGACGTAGCCGAAGCCCGGCCCCAGCACCTGCGCCGCGACCTTCCAGGCCAGGCCGAGCGCCCAGCCCGCGAAGGTCGCGGCGAAGGAGAGCGCGAGGCGGAGCGAGGAGGGGGCGTCGTCGAAGGGATCGACCTGCATCGTCGTCGGCGGCGCGGAGCTCGAGCGCGGGGAGCGGCCTCCGCTCCGGCGCCCGATCATCGCATGGAAGCCCGCGCCACCCCATCCGCGCGCGCGCCGGCCGCGGCCGCCCCCGGATGCTGCGCAGCCCGCGGCCAAGCGCTACCGTTTCGGGTTCGCACGGCGTTCGACAGGCTCCTTCCATGAATCCCACCTCGCTGCGTCGCGACGAATTGCGCGGCCCGTCCATCGTCCTGGCCTTGGTCTTGGGCTGCGCGGAGCCGCACGGCGGCGCGGCGCGCGAGCAGCCTCTGGCCAGCGCGCCAGATGCCGGCGAACCTGCAGGGCGCGAGCGCCAAGCCACGCAGGCCGCCGCGCTCGTCCTCGACTTCGACCACACCGGCGTGGGGACCCTGCCCGCGGGCTGGCGGATCGGCGCGACGAATCCGCGCGCCCCGCTGGCGAGCTGGAGCGTCGTGGCCGACCCCGGCGCGCCCACGCCGCCGAACGCGCTCGCGCTCGTGTCCTCGACGCACGGTTCGAGCGACACCTTCAATCTGTGCTGGACCGACTCGCTGCGCTTCCAGGACGGCGCGCTCGAGCTCGCCTTCAAGGCGGAGGGCGGCGAAGAGGACCAGGGCGGCGGCCCGATCTGGCGCGTGCTCGACGAGGACAACTACTACGTCTGCCGGATGAACCCGCGCGAGTCGAACTTCCGCCTCTACTGCGTGCAGGACGGCCGTCGCAAGGAGCTCGCCAGCGCCCGGGTCGAGGTCGCGCGCGGGACCTGGCACAAGATCCGCGTCGAGCACGCGGGCCCGCGCATCGTCTGCACGCTCGATGGCGGGACTCCGCTCGAGGCGAGCGACGACCACGTGCCGCAGGCCGGGGGCGTGGGCCTGTGGACCAAGGCCGACGCCGCGACCTCCTTCGACGACTTCGTCGTGCACCCGGCCGGGAAGCGCGCAACGCTCGTCCCGGCGGGAACCATCGACCTGCCCGGAGTCGAGGGTCGCATCGATCACCTGGCCATCGACCTGGCGCGCCAGCGCTTGTTCGTGGCCGCGCTCGGCAACGACAGCGTGGAAGTCCTCGATCTGCAGGCGGGCGCGGTCGCGCGGAGCCTGCCGGCGAGCGAGCCGCAGGGGATCCTCTACCTCTCCGACTGCGATCGCATGATCGTCGCCAACGGCCGAGCCGGCACCTGCGAGGTCTTTGCGGGCGACACGCTCGAGCGCGTGGCCACCGTCGAGGTCGGCGACGACCCCGACAACCTGCGCTACGACCCGCGCACGAAGCGCGTCTACGTCGCCTACGGCGAGGGAGCGCTCGGGATCCTTCACGCCGAGGCGTGGAAGCTCGTCGACCTCATCCCGCTGGCGGGCCACCCGGAGTCCTTCCAGCTCGACGCAACCGGCCGGCGCGCCTTCGCCAACGTCCCCGACGCGCGTCAGGTCGCTCGGCTCGACCTCGAGCAGCGCGTCGTGCTCGGGACCTGGTCGATCGACGAGGCACGCGCGAACTTCCCCATGGCCTGGATGCCGGGCGCGGACCCCTCGTCCGAGGGGTTCCTGCTGATCGGCTGTCGCGCGCCCGCCAAGCTGGTCGTGCGCGCCGTCGCCAGCGGCGAGCGCGTCGGGCTGCTGGAGCTCGCGGGCGACACGGACGACGTCTTCTACGACGCCGCGCGTCGCCGCGTCTACGTCGCCTGCGGCGAGGGCTCGCTCGACGTCTTCGAGCGCGACGAGCACGACCGCCTCCGTGCGCTCGACACGATCCCGACGGCCCCCGGCGCGCGCACCTGCCTGTTCGTGCCCGAGCGCGGCCAGCTGTTCGTCGCCGTCCCGCGGCGCGGAACCCAGCGCGCGGAAGTGCGCATCTTCAGGGCCGTGGACTGAGCCGAGAGCCGACGGGGCGCAGGCGGGTTGTCGGCGGCCCCCTTGCCAGGATTCGACCCTCGCCGTACGGTACGACCGGCGCGGTCGGCACGGGTGCCCCGCGCCCGAAGAGAGGCCGCCATGCGTCGATCGAGCTCTTGGAGGGCGTTCCAGTTCCCTTGGGTCGCCGCCGCGCTCGTGCTGGTCGGAGCGCCGCCGGAGGCGCAATTCGGGCTGGTGAGCGCGAAGCAGAAGATCAGCGAGACGGCGGGCGGTTTCGGGGGCGACCTCGATCTCCTCGACTTCTTCGGCACGTCGGCGGCCGGGCTCGGTGACCTGGACGGCGATGGGATCGGCGATCTGGCCGTCGGCGCTCCCTTCGACGACGACGGCGGCCTCGGGCTCGAGCAGGGGGCGGTCTGGATCCTCTTCCTCGATCCGGACGGCACGGTCGCCTCGCACCAGAAGATCAGCGAGACGGCCGGCGGCTTCCTGGGCGTGCTCGACAAGGACGACCACTTCGGCATCTCCGTGGCCGCGCTCGGCGACCTGAACGGCGACGGGGTCGGGGACCTCGCCGTCGGCGCCAATCTCGACGACGACGGAGGCAGCAACCAGGGCGCGGTCTGGATCCTCTTCCTGAATCCCGACGGGACCGTCTCCGCGCACCAGAAGATCAGCGAGACCAGCGGCAACCTGGGTGGCGGCCTCGATCCCAGCGACGGATTCGGGATCTCCGTGGCCGCGCTGGGCGACCTGGACGGCGACGGGGTCGGGGACCTCGCCGTCGGCGCCAATCTCGACGACGACGGGGGCACCGATCAGGGCGCGCTCTGGATCCTCTTCCTGAACACGGACGGCACGGTCGAGTCCAAGCAGAAGATCAGCGCGCTCCAGGGCGGGTTCACGGGGCACCTCGATCTGGTCGACCTGTTCGGGCGCTCGGTGGCCGCGCTCGGAGACCTCGACGGGGATGGCGTCGAGGACGTGGCCGTGGGTGCGCCGCTGGACGATGACGGAGCCTCCGACCAGGGCGCGGTCTGGATCCTGTTCCTGAACTCGAACGGCACCGTCGCCAGCCACCGCAAGCTCAGTGAGACCGCGGGGGGCTTCACGGGCGTGCTCGATCCGAACGATTTCTTCGGCATCTCCCTGGCCGCGCTCGACCTCGATGGCGACGGGACGCGCGATCTTGCGGTCGGAGCCAGCCTCGACGACGACGGGAACGAGGCCGACGGCGAGGGGGCGGTGTGGTTGCTCTTCCTCGACCCCCAGGGCAACGTCGGCGGCCAGCAGAAGATCAGCGAGACCCAGGGCGGGCTCGGCGGCGTCCTGCACCGGGGCGATCAGTTCGGCATCTCCCTGGCCGCGCTCGGCGATCTCGACGGCGATGGTGACGGCGACCTCGCCGTCGGCGCCGCCTTCGACGACGACGGGGGCGACGATCAGGGCGCGCTCTGGATCCTCTTCCTCGTGGGCGACACCACGCCGCCCACGCTCGGCTGTCCCGCCTTCGTCTCGAGCCTCGACCGCCGGGGCGGCCCACCCGGCGAGACCGTGTTCTTCTCGGTCACGGCGAGCGACGACTCCGATCCGGCACCCACGGTGGTGTGCGTCCCGCCCTCCGGCAGCTTCTTCCCGCGCGGCACGAGCGTGGTCCTGTGCACGGCCACGGATGCCACGGGAAACCAGGCGACGTGCACCTTCCCGGTCGTGGTGTCGGAGCACTATCGCAGCGCGCGCCGGTGAGGCGGGGGACGCGTACCTCGCGCCCCGCTCGCTTCAGTCGGCGTGCGGGGAGCGGGCGAGCAGCTCGGGCGTCACGAGCCAGGCCAGCCTGCCGCTCTTCGGGCCGATCTCGCTCCAGCGCTCGAACCCGAAGTCGATGCGCGCCAGCGCCGCGGTGGGGAAGTCGGGCTCGGAGCCGGTGAGCTCGGCGATCAAGAGCGAGAGCCCGGGTTGGTGCCCGACCACCAGCAGGCGCCGCACCTCGGCCTCGACCGCGCGGATCTCGGCCAGCAGCGTGCTCGCGCCGGCCTCGTAGATGGTCGGGCGCAGCTCGAGGCGCGCCGTCCAGGCGCCCTCGCTGCGCGCGAGCTCGGCGGTCTCGCGCGCGCGCGTGGCATCGGAGCTCAGGACCAGATCGGGCGCCTCGTCGAGCCGCGTCAGCGCGCGGCCCAGCAGGCGCGCGGCCTTGGCGCCGCGGCGCTTGAGCGCGCGCGCGCGGTCGCCCTGGCCCGGGGCGGGGTCCTCGGCCTTGGCGTGGCGCAACACGTACAGCGAACGCAGCATGCCAGCGACTCTACTCCTTGCTCCCTACTCCTTCACGACGCGCAGGCGGATGCCGCACTCGGACAGCAGGCCCTCCTCCTCCTCCAGGTCGGCGCTGGTGAGCGGGTGGCGGTCGAGCCAGGTGGCCGGGAAGCGCAGCTCGAGGCCCTCGGAGATGGTCTTCAGGCGAAAGCTCGGCAGGGCCTTGGGCGAGCGCGTGCGGTGCAGGCGCACGGCGATGCGCAAGAGCACGCACAGGCGCTGCAGGCTCTCGGCCGCGGGCGGGGCGAACTCGGCGAAGGCCGTGCGCGCGAGCTTGCGGCGGTGGCCCTTCACCAGCGCCGCCAGGCGCAGCTGGTCCTGGCGCGAGAAGCCGGGCATGTCCGAGTTCTCGAGGATGTAGCCGCCGTGCTTGTGGTGGCCCGAGTGCGAGAGTGCGAGCCCGATCTCGTGCATGCGCGCGGCCCAGGTCAGGAGCTGGATCGAGCCCTCGGGCTCGAGCTTCCAGTCCTCGGCCACGTGCTCGAGGCAGCGCCGCACGGTGCGCTCGACGCGCTCGGCCTGGTCGGCGTCGACGTGATAGCGCTCGGACAGCGCGCGGATCGTGCGGTCGCGCACGTCCTCGTGGCGGATGCGCCCGAGCAGGTCGTACAGGACGCCCTCGCGCAGCGCGGCCTTGGAGGGCCGCAGGCGCTCGATGCCGAGGCCCTCGAAGGCGGCCTTCAGGATCGCCAGCCCGCCGGCCAGGACGCCGGCCCGCTCGGGCGCGAGCCCGGGCAGGTCGAGCTGGTCGAGCGCACCGGCCGCCAGCAGCGCGCGCCGCACGCGCTTCACGTCGCGCAGCGTGAGCGTGCCCTCCGACCAGCCGCTCTCGCGCACCACGTCGCTGATGGCGTTGATCGTGCCCGAGGCGCCGACGCAGTCCTCCCAGCCGGCCTCCTGGTAGCGCCGTTGCAGCGGCTCGAACTCGAGCGAGGCCGCGATCTCGGCCTTGCGGAAGGCCTTGCGCGTGAAGCGCCCGTCCTCGAAGAAGCGCCGCGTGAAGTTGACGCAGCCCATCGCCAGGCTGTCCTTCAGGAGCGGCGCGAAGCGCTTGCCGAGCGCGCACTCGGTGCTGCCGCCGCCGATGTCGAGCACCAGGCGCCGGCCCTCGACCGCGGGCTCCTCGTGGGCCACGCCCAGGTAGATCAGCCGCGCCTCCTCGCCGCCCGACAGGACCTCGATCGGCACGCCCAGCGCGGCGCTGGCGCGCGCCAGCAGGTCCTTGGGGTGCGTGACGCGCCGGAAGGTGTCGGTGCCGACCGCGCGCACGCGCTTGGCGGGCAGGTCGACCAGGCGCTCGCGGAAGCGCTTCAGGCTCGCCAGCATGCGCTCGAGCGCCTTCTCGTCGAGGTTGCCCTGGCCGTCGAGGTCGGCCGCCAGGCGCACCGGCTCGCGCAGCCGGTCCAGCACGGTGAGCTGGTCGCCCAGCACGCGCGCGATGATCAGGTGGAAGCTGTTCGAGCCGAGGTCGACGGCCGCGACCGGAGCGTTCCCGTTGCCGGAACCGGACATCGGTCCAATCGTGCAGAAGCGGATGGGCGCGATCCAGGGATCACTTGGGCTCGCCGGACTCCCGCGACGGGTAGGGCGGCTCGGCCGGACGCCAGTCCGCGCGCTTCGCGCCCACCAGCACGAAGCCGCGCGCGTTGCGCTCCATCCGCCCCGTCACGTAGAGGAAGTTCTGGCGGAACTCCGCCGTGCTCGCGCGCAGGCGCGCTTCGAGCGCGGCGCGCTCGCTCGCGGCCAGCGTGGCGCGCAGGGCCGTCTCGGGGCCGCCGGCCTGGAGCAGCACGGTCAGCGAGCCGTCGGGCTCCTCGAAGAAGCGCTCGATCTCGCCGAAGACGGCCACGCGCAGCGCCGGCTCGCGCCCGCACCGCTCGAAGGCGTCCAGCAGAGCCGCGGGGTCCTCGGACGAGAGCAGCTCCTCGCCCGCCGCCACGCGCGCGCGGAAGCCGTCGATGGCCGCCGCGCGCGCGTCCCACCAGGGCAGGAGGCGCTCGTAGGGCCGCACGGCCGAGGGCGCGCCCGGGGTCCTGGCGCGGTTCGTGGCCGGGTCCCAGATGCCGATCCGGGCCGCGCGCGCCGCGGCCTGCGCCTGGACGAAGGCCGCGTGCGCGACGCGGCTGTTGCCGTACTTGTTGAAGTAGGGGCTCTTGCCGAGCTCCACGAGCAGCTGGTTGAAATCGCGTCCGTCGGGCAGGAGCACGTGCGCGAGGAGTCGTCCGTAGGCGTCGTCACGCCGGCCCTCGGGGAAGGCCAGGCCGACCTCCGCGTGCGAGCCCAGCGCGGCGAAGAAGGCCCGCGCCCACTGCGCGGTCTCCTCGCCGAAGACCGTCTCGGGCTTGCTGGTCGAGCCCGAGGCGCGGCCGGAGATCTTCTCCTCCGTGTCGACCGAGAGCAGGCGCAGGGTCACGAGCTCGCCTTCCAGGCGCACCTCGAGCGTGTCGCCGTCGATCACGCGCACGACCTCGGCGCGGGCCTCCGCGGCCAGCACGACTGGCCCGTGTCCCGTCGCCGGGCGCACGTCGCCTCGCGCGGGCACCTGAGGCCGCGCGAACGCGGCCAACCCCACGGACAGGCAGACTCCGAGCCCGGACGCCAGGGCGATGGAGGAGACGGATCGCATGCGGGTCGGCGCGCGCTCGCCGCACCGGGGGAACGCGCGGAGCTCGCGCCTCGTTCGAGGCGTGATCCTGCGTTCGCGCTTCAATGACCGCACGCGCGCATCCCGGTTTCTCGAACAAGTTGCCTGAGTGCGGAATCCAGGGCACGCAGGGTGCTCCGGGGCTCCGCCCGGTCGTCTTCCCTCGCGCCGACGTCCGCGGAGCCCCGCCGCGTCTGGGCCCGAAGAGCGTAGGACCCCGTAGGACCGATGCCTGCTACACTCCAGCGGGGCGGGCCGTGCGTTGAGCGCCCGCCGTGCTTTTTTTTGGTCGCCCTTTTCGAGGACGAAGCCATGAGTGCTGGAGTTCCTTGGAGTCTCGCTCTCGCGACCGGGATGACGTGTGCGCTGATCGTGCTCGCCGGCGGAGGGTCGGAACAGAGCGGCGCGGCCGGAACGCGCGATGACTTGGATGACTTGTCCGAGCGGGCACCCGCGCGCGAGGCGGCAAGGCTCGAAGGCTTCGTGCTCGACGGTGTTGTTTTCGACCGCGACGGCAATCCGGTCGAGGGCGCGGTGGTGGTGAGCAGCGCGGGCGGCCAGGCCGTGACCGATGCGTCCGGCAGCTACCGGCTCGTGGTCGAGCTTCCGCTCGACGCGACGGAGGTGCAGGTCACCGCCGTCGGGCGCGGCGGCCGCAACCAGGCGGCCAGCACGCGCGTCGTCCTGCCGCCGGTCCGGAACGGGAGCGCGAGCGCGACGCACGTGGCTCCGCTGCGGCTCCTGCGGGGATCCACGTGCCTGCCGAGCTGGTTGCCGACCTTCGGGGAACGACCCGGGATATACAGGCTCAACGCCCTGGTGGCCTTCGACGGCGGCGGTAGTCCGGTGCTGTACGCTGCAGGCGAGTTCGGTCTTGCCGGCTCCACGGTGGCCAATCGCGTCGCAAGACTCGAGGGCTCGACCTGGTCGCCGCTCGGCAGCGGCATGAATCTCGAAGTCTCTGCGCTGACGATGTTCGACGATGGCAGCGGCCCGAAGCTCTATGCCGGAGGCAACTTCACAGTCGCGGGTGCTGCGCCGGCAACTCGGGTCGCCAGGTGGAACGGGTCGAGTTGGTCCGCCCTCACGAGTCCCGCCACGAGCCTGAACGACAGGGTTCAGGCCCTGGCGGTATACGACGACGGCCGGGGTCCGAGGCTGTACGCGGGCGGCCGCTTCACGGGGGGAGTTGCGAAGTTCGATGGGTCGAGCTGGTCGACGGTGGGAGGAGGAGTGGCCTTCGGCCCCTCGACCTACGAAGTCAACGCCCTGGCCGTGTTCGACGATGGCGGCGGTCCGGCGCTCTACGCGGGCGGCCGTTTTGGCACGGCAGGCGGAGCGGGGGCATCTCACATCGCCAAGTGGAACGGTTCGAGCTGGTCGCCCCTCGGCAGCGGCACCAACAACCTCGTTCGCACGCTGGCCGTGTTCGACGATGGCACCGGACCCGAACTCTACGCAGCGGGGTCGTTCACGACCGCTGGCGGCGTGCCGGCGAGCCGGATCGCCCGCTGGGATGGCTCGAGCTGGTCGGTACTCGGGAGCGGGATCCCTGCGTCCGCCTGGGCCCTGGCGGTGTACGACGATGGCAGCGGTCCGGCGCTCTACGCCGGAGGACCCTTTGCGGCCGCCGGCGGTCTGACCGCGACCCTCGTCGAGAAATGGGACGGGTCGAATTGGTCGCAGGTGGGCGGCTATCAGGGCGAGCTCAACACTTCGGTCGCTGCTCTTGCCGTGTATGACGACGGCAGTGGTCCAGCCCTCTTCGCGGGCGGCTCCTTCGTCAAGGCCGAGAACCTGACGGCAAATGGCATCGCGAAGTGGAGCGGTTCCAGCTGGTCGACGCTCGGCGCGGGCCTGATCGCGACGGTTCGAGCCCTGGCCGTGTTCGACGACGGCAGCGGCCCGGCGCTGTACGTCGCGGCGGATACGAACGAGAACTTCTACTCGTTCCCGATGGGCGTGGAAGGGAAGGGCATCGCCAAGTGGGACGGCACGAGCTGGTCGGCCCTCGGCAGCGGAGTCGAAGCAGGCGGAGGCCATGTCCATGCGCTGTTGGTGTTCGACGACGGCAGCGGTCCGGCACTCTATGCGGGCGGCGACTTCGGGAAGGCGGGGGGGGCGCTGGCCAGCAGGGTCGCGAAGTGGAACGGTTCGGCCTGGACCGCGCTCGGCAGCGGACTGTCCACCACGGTGTTTGCACTGGCGGTCTTCGACGACGGCGGTGGGCCAGCGCTCTACGCTGGCGGCCAGTTCACGCGCCGGGTCGCGAAATGGAATGGCTCGAGCTGGTCGGAACTGGGAACCCTCACGGGCCTCGGAGCGGTCCTGGCCCTGGCCGTGTACGACGACGGCGGAGGTCCCGCGCTCTACGCCGGAGGGAGCTTCGACAACGGTGGAGGGCTGCGGTATCTCGCGAAGTGGAACGGCTCGACGTGGTCGACGCTGGGAAGTGGTCCCGGTGGCGCAGTCTCGGTTCTCCTGGCCGACGATCTGGGCGGTGGCGCTGCGCTCTACGCCGGAGGCTCGTTCGGGAACGGGATCAAGCGCTGGGACGGCACGACCTGGTCCAACCTGGGTCTCGGGCTGACCGGCCCTGTGTATGCCCTTGCGAAGTACGACGACGGCAGCGGTCTTGCGCTCTACGCCGGAGGCGCATTCGAGAGCGTGGGAGGAGGTCCGGTGGTGTCTCGCATCGCCCGCTGGAACGGCTCGAGCTGGTCGGCCCTCGGGAGCGGGGCACCCCAAGTCGGCACCGTCCAGACGAACGTCAACGCCCTGGCGGCGTTCGACGACGGCAGCGCTCCTGCGCTGTACGCGGGCGGTGCCTTCGTCCGCATGCTCGACTCGGGCGACTCCAACCTCGCCAAGTGGGGCTGTCCGGACACGGTCGCGCCGAGCCTGTCCATGCCCGCATCGGTGCGGGCGGCCGAGCGCCCGGGCAGCGCGCCCGGCGAGCTCGTGAGCTTCACCGTCACGGCCAGCGACGACCAAGATCCGTCGCCCGCGGTCGTGTGCGTGCCGGCCTCGGGCAGCTTCTTCGCGCGGGGGACGACGCTCGTCACCTGCACCGCCACGGACGCCTCGGGGAACCAGTCCGTCGGCCAGTTCCCCGTCACGGTCGAACTGCGGACACGCGCGCGGGGACGGTAGCGCGTCGCCCGCGACCGACGCGTCCTACTTGTCCGCCACGTCCTCGAAGTCGAAGGCGTTCTTCGGGTCGGCCGGCACGATCTTGAAGACGTAGGCAGGCTTCTTGGGCGCGCCCTCGTCCTTCTTCTCGGGCGTGGCGGGGACCTGGGGCGGGGCGGGTTCGGCGGGCTTCTTCTCGTCCTTCATGGCGGGGCTCCGGGCGTTCTCGGACGGTGCAGCTAGACGAGCAGGCCGGCGCGCGCGATCTCCTGCACGCAGCGTTCGGCCTCGGCTCGCACGTCGTGGGGGAAGATCGCGACCACCTCGGCCAGGGTGCGCGAGCCGTCGCAGCGCTCGAGCACCTCGGCCGCGGCGGGGGACAGGCATTGCACCTCGCCGCTCGTGCGGTCGTACACGAGCTTCGAGGGCGCGCGCGCGAGCGGCGCGAGCTCGCGGTCGAAGCGCGCCAGGTCCTCGGGCTCGAACAGGTCCGACTGGTAGCGCGGGCGCACGGTGGCCGAGTCGATCGAGGACACGATGCGGTCGATCTCGGCGCGGTCGAAGGCGAGCTCGCGCTCGAGCAGCGCGCTCTTGCGGCGCGGCTGCGCGCCCGTGCGCGCGTCCGAGCGCTCGCCGGGCTCGAGCACGTTGCGCTTCAGCGCGTCCCAGCTGCCGTGCTTCACCAGGTACAGGAAGTAGTGCGACTTCAGCTCGTGGTAGAGCATGTTCGTGTTCTGGAACACGGGGAAGTGCGAGCGCAGCGCGCGCGTGAACTCGAGGTAGGTCTGACGCGCCTCGGGCCGCGTCATGCCGCTGCCCGTCTTGAAGTCGTAGTAGACCTGCAGGTCGGCCTCGGGATCGGGGTAGATCTCGACGATGTCGAACTCGCTGCGGCGGCGGAAGATCTCGGAGCTCTCGTCCAGGTAGAAGACGCGCACGCTGACCTCCTGGACGTAGCGCTGGTTCGCCAGGATCGTCTCGAGCGTCGCGCGCGCTTCCTCGCGCGTCTCGGTCGGGAAGCCGACCATGGCGTAGAGCGTGACCGAGATCCCGGCCTCGTGCGTGTTCTTGATCAGCTCCAGGCTCTTGTCGGGGTCGATGCCCTTGCACATGGCCGTGAGCACGCGCTGCGACGAGCTCTCGTAGCCGTAGGCGATGCGCTTGCAGCCCGACGCGGCCAGCTTGCGGCAGGTCTCGGCCGTGAACACGTCGTGCTCGAGGCGCGCGTCGCACCACCAGTTGATCTCGAGGCCGGCCTCGAGGATCGCCTCGGGGAAGCGCTTGGCCATGTTGGGCGGCAGGTCCTCGATCGCGAGGTAGAACGAGTTCGCGCCGTACTTCCGCTGCAAGATCTGCATGTCCTCGATCGTCTGCTCGACCGTGCGCCCGCGGTAGCCCGGGCCGATCACGGTGTAGAGCGTGCAGAACACGCATTTCCCCCAGTAGCAGCCGCGCGTGGCCGCGAGCGGCAGCACGAGCTCGGGCGAGAAGTACTTGTCGAGCGGCAGGCCGTCGAAGTCGGGCGTGGGCAGGGTCTTGATGTCGAGCGGGTCGAGCTGGCCGGTCTTCACGACCTCACCGCTCGCGGCGTCGCGGTAGATCAGGTTCGAGACCTGCGCCAGCGTGCGCTTCCCCTCGACCACCTCGCACAGGTGCAAGAGCGGGCGCTCGCCCTCCAGCAGCACGATGCTGTCGATCAGCGTCCACAGCGCCGGCTGCTTGGCGAGCTTGTCGGCCACGTAGGCCATCAGCCCGCCGCCCACGGTGATGTGCACCGAGGGCTTCCACTGCTTGATGAGGCGCGCCAGCGTCAGGGCCGGGATGGCCTGGCTCGGGAAGGTGATCGAGATGCCCACCAGGTCCGGGTCGATCGCCCGCAGGCGCGGCAGGGTCTGTTCGCGGAAGTACTCGAGGTACGGGTTCTCGCGCTCGTCCGAGAGCGCGGCCACGATCTCGGCGCTGCGCTCGACGCGCTGGCGCATCACGAAGCCGTGCGCGGTCAGGCGCGTGGGCGCGTACTCCGTGGAGAAGATGCGCAGGCCTTGCTCGACCGTGCGTCCGGCCCACAGGTAGCGCTCGTAGTCGTAGAACTCGTCCTTCGAGCGCAGCACGCGCTTCGCCTCCTCGATCGAGGCCGCCACCTCGGGCCCGATCAGCGCGATCTCCGACAGCGTCTGGTAGCGCTCCATCTCCGAGAAGGAGAGCTCCGGCTTCCCTTCGAGCTCCGCCAGCCGGGCCGGCGCCTGGATGCGCGCCAGCGAGCGCTCGAGCCGCTCGCGCGACAGGAAGTGGTCGTAGGACTCGATGCTCTCGTCCAGCTGCCACACGTCCGGGTAGCCGTTCGCGCGCAGGTACGCGCTGAGCGAGGGCAGGCTCAGGTACGGCTGGGTGAAGTGCCCCTGGGGCGGGAAGACGAGGGCGACTCGCATGGGGATCGGGTGGAGTCCGAGGGCGGAGGGGAGCGCGGGCTACGGGCGGGCGCGCGCCATGATAGTGGGCGCGAGTTGCCACGTCCTGGCTCTCCCCCTCTTGTTCCGCGCTCTCCGAGGCTCCGCGGTGAACCTCTGGAAACCAACCGCGGAGTCGCGGAGAGCGCGGAACAAGAGGAGGGCAGAGACGGGAAGAGCGGGACGGGTTCCTAGCGCGTCTCTTCCACGCGCTCCGGGATCGTGTAGTAGCGGTCGATCGGCACCTGCTCGACCTGCACGGTCCCGCTCGGCCAGCGGATCGTGACCGAGTCCACGCGCGTGATCTCGCCCAGGCCCACCAGGACGCGCCGGTCGTTGCTCGAATAGAGGCCGTTGCCGGCGCGCACCTCGCGCGTCCAGGTGCGGCCTCCGGCCTGGATCTCGACCCGGGTGCCGAGCGCGTCGCGGTTCGAGAACTTGCCCACCAGCTCGAGCCCGACCCAGTGGCCGAGCCGGGAGCTGTCGTTGCGCAGCAGCCGCGGGCGTGAATCGAGGTCCACGATCACGACGTCCGGATCGCCGTCCTCGTCCGGGTCGCCCACGGCCAGGCCGCGCGCCGAGCGCAGCGGCGCGAGGCCCGGGCCGGCCGTGGCGGTCACGTCCTGCCAGACCGTGCCGTAGCGGCGGTGCGGCACGCCCTCGAAGAGCTGCGTGGGTTGCAGCCAGGCGCCCATGCCGATCTTCTCGGCCTGCGGGTAGACGTGGCCGTTCGCGATCATCAGGTCGAGGTCGCCGTCGCGGTCGACGTCGAGGAAGGCTCCGTCCCAGGCCAGCTTGTCCAGGCTCGGCTGGGCCAGGCCATAGGCTCCGGCGCGGTCCTCGAAGTGTCCGCTGCCGTCGTTCACGTGCAGGCTGTTCGACTCGAAGTCGAAGTTCGTGCGCAGCACGTCGAAGTCGCCGTCCTGGTCGATGTCGGCCACCAGGAGGCCCATGGCGCCGGTGGGCTTGCCCTCGGCGCCGAAGGCGAAGCCGCGCTCGAGGGCCTCGTCGCGGAAGCGGCCCTCGCCCTGGTTCACGAACAGGTTGGCCGGCTGGATGTCGTTCGCCACCATCAGGTCGGGCCAGCCGTCCGCGGTGACGTCGCTCCACACGCAGCCGTAGGAGCACAGCGGCCGCTCCAGCGCGAAGCCCGCCTTGTCCGTCCAGCGCGCGAAGCCGCCCTTGCCGTCGCCCTGGAAGTAGACGTCCGGTGCGCCGCGGTTGTAGCCGCGCTGGTTCTCCTCCTCCGGACCCCAGCCGACCTCGACGCCCTCGATCGTGTTGCGCTTGCCCTCGGCCGGCGGATGGTCCAGGTCGAACTGGCAGTAGTTGGCCACGTACAGGTCGAGGTGCCCGTCGCGGTTGGCGTCGCCGAAGGCCGCGCTCGCGGCCCACAGCTCGTTCCCGAGGCCGCTCGCCCGGGTGGCCTCGACGAAGCGGCTGCCCTCCTTGCGCAGGAACACGTCCGCCCCGAAGCAGGCCAGGTACACGTCCGGATCGCCGTCGTTGTCGGCGTCGCCCACCACGACCGCGTTGATCCAGTCGTCGCGCGCCGCGCCGCTCTCGCGCGAGGCGTCGCGGAAGCGCCACGAGCCCTCGTTCAGGTACAGCCGGCTGGTGGCGTCGCGCACGATCTCGAGGCGCGCGCCGTCGTCCAGGTAGGCGAGGTGCTGGCCGTTGCCGATGAACAGGTCCTGATCGCCGTCGTCCTCGAAATCGAGCCAGGCGGCGCCGCTGCCGTTGCTCTCGGGGATGTACCAGCGGCGCGGGTCGCCCGAGACGTTGAGCACGTCCACCCCGGCGGCCGCGGCCACGTCCACGAACTGCAGCCGCCCGAGGGCGGGCCCGGCCTCGGAGTTCCGCGCCGGGCGCGCGAACAGGTACAGGACGTACCCGAGGAACACCACCGGCAGGAACCGCAGGAAGACGCGCATCGAACCATCGAGCCTACGGGTGCTCGGTCGGTTCCGGCAAGGGCGCAGCGGGGACGCCGCGCGCGTTCGCTAGGCTGGGCCGTGATGAAGCTCGCGCCCGCCGTTTTTTTCCTGTCGCTCGGTCTGCCGCTCGTCGCCTGTGCCGCCTCGCTGGGTCCGCCGCCGGCGCCGGAAACCCGGCAACCCGGGGTCCCGCCTGGCGCGCTGCCCGAACCGGCTACGGCGAGCGAGGCTTCCACGGGCGACGTCAGTCCGGCCAGCGGGCCGGTGTACGTACCCGAGCTCCTGGCCGAGGGGCTCGCGGCTCCCGAGGGCTACGCGCTGCTCTCCGAGCTGTGCACGCGCGCGCCACACCGGCTGTCCGGCTCGGAGGGCGCCGCGCGCGCGGTCGAGTGGGGGCGCGCGACGATGCTGCGGCTCGGCTTCGAGAACGTGCGCCTCGAGCCCGTGCTCGTGCCGCGCTGGGAGCGCGGCGTGCTCGCGCGGCTGGAGGTGCTGGAGCCGGCCGCGCACGCGGGCGAGCCGCTCGCGACCCTGGCCCTCGGCGGCAGCGTGGCCACGCCCGCCGGCGGGCTCGAGGGCGAGGTGCTGGCGGTCTCGACCTTCGAGGAGCTGCACGCGCGCGCGGCCGAGGCGCGCGGCAAGCTCGTGCTCTTCCGCCGGCCCATGGATCCGGCCGTGCTGGAGCCCTTCGAGGCCTACGGCGGGGCCGTCAACCAGCGCGGCTCGGGCGCGATCGAGGCGGCCGGGGTCGGCGCCCTGGCGGCGCTGGTGCGCTCGATGACCCAGGCGCGCGACGACGAGCCGCACACCGGGCAGATGCGCTACGCCGAGGGCGTCGAGCGCATCCCGGCCGCGGCCGTCAGCACGCTCGCCTGCGAGCGTATCGAAGCCTGGCTCGCGGCCGGCGAGCGCGTGCGCCTGCGCCTCACGCTCGATTGCCGCACGCTGGAGGACGTGCCCTCCGCCAACGTGGTCGGCGAGGTCGTCGGCCGCGAGCGCCCCGACGAGGTCGTGCTGCTCGGCGCGCACCTCGACGCCTGGGACGTGGGCGAGGGCGCGCACGACGACGGGGCCGGGTGCGCGCACGTGCTCGAGGCCGGACGCCTGCTGTCGAGCTCCAAGCTCGGCCGCCCGCGCCGCACCGTGCGCTGCGTGCTCTACATGAACGAGGAGAACGGCCTGCGCGGCGGCCAGGCCTACCGCGACGCGCACGCGCGCGAACTCGAACGCCACGTGCTCGCGATCGAGTCCGACCGCGGCGGCGGCGTGCCGCTCGGCTACGCCACCGACGCCTCGGGCGCGGCCGCGCAGCTCCTGGCCGGGCTCTACGGCGGGCCGCCCTGCGCCCGCGGCGGCGGCGCCGACATCTCGCCCCTGGCCGAGTTCGGCGTGACGCTGGCGGGCTTCTATCCGAATCCGCAGCGCTACTTCGACTTCCACCACTCGCACAAGGACGTGCTGGCGGCCGTGCACCCGCGCGAGCTGCAGCTGGGCGCGATCTCGCTGGCCTCGATGGCCTGGCTGGCCGCGGAGCACGCCGACGACTGGCCGCGCAACCCGACGCGCGGCGCGAGCGGACACTGAACGCGGCGCGCGTTCTGGCCAGCCGGCGAATGCCGGCGGAATCCGACGACGACCTCCCAACTCCGGATACTGGTGTGCACGACATGGCCAAGCCCCCCGAGCCCGAGCCCCGCGGCGTCTACAACGTCCCGAAGATCAAGCGCCTCCTGGCCGACATCCCCGACATCCCGGAGAAGTACGGGCGGAAGAAGAAACGCCCCAAGCAGCTGGCCCAGGTGGTCGAGCCGAATTGCACGGGTTGCGAGGTGTGCATCCCCTTCTGCCCGGTGGACTGCATCGAGCTCGACTCGGCCGAGAACTGGCCGGGTCGGACGATCCCGCCCGTCCGCATCCGCTATGACGAGTGCATCGGCTGCGTGATCTGCGTGCGGGTCTGCGAGAAGCTCGCCTGGGACGCGATCGTCATGCGGCCCACCGAGGACATCGAGCGCGAAGAGGGCCTGGTGATCCACGCGTTGTTCCCTCCCGAACGGCCGTGAAGAGAGCCCGCGGCCGGACCCCGGAGCCGGTACGCATGCCAGGCGCCAGGGCCGACGAAAATGGAGCGAGGAGGCGAACTCGAATCGCCTCCTCGCTCCGCTGGCCTGCGGCGTGACCGCGGCAGGGATCAGGCCTTGGTCGGCGGCATGGGCGGGCCCCAGGCGACGTCCGACAGCTTGGCCTTCGTCCCGAGACCGTCGATCGTGGAGATCACCTTGGCACGCATGGGAGGAGTCGCGCCTGCGTGGACCCAGATCCGGATCTGGCCCGAGGTGACGTCGAAGTCGGCCTTGACCGTGTCGAACAGCTTGGCGTCCAGCAGCGCCTTCTCGATGGCCTTGCCGTTCTCGAGCGTGCCCCCGAGGAGCACCAGGCGCGGCTGGCCGGCGAGGGGGAACTTGGCCGAGTCGATCCGCACCGAGTTCTTCATCAACGTGTTATCGAGGTCCGAGTAGCGCAGGGTTTGCGTGGCCACCGGGGTGACGCGGATCGTCTCGTTCTCGAGGGAGAAGACGGCCTCGACCAGCACCGGCTTCTTCGTACCCTTCAGGTCGACATCGCACGCAGAGCACCGGCCAGGCGCAGCCTGCTGGAGCTTGCAGCCCTCGCAGGAGTAGACCTGTGACTCCATGGACATCAGGCTCTGCTTGACCGTGTCGAGGTTGTCCTGGGTGAGTCCGCTGACGCGGAATTGGAGCGCCACCGCGGGTTCGACCTTGCTCGCGGCCGCGTTCTGGGCGTGGCCGTGGGCATCCTGCGGCGTCTTGACATCGGTCTGGGCCTGGGTCAGCGAGCCCATCAGCAGGAGGGCGAAGGTGGTGGATAGGGCAGTCTTGGTATGCATGGAGTGGTTCATCTCGAATGGGGACGGGAAGCAGGATGGGGGACCGCGTGGTCCGTGTAACCATCCGTGTGGATTGATCTACGCAGGGCACCCTCGCTTGATGAGGGCGAGCCTCGAGCCTTGTGGAGCGCCAGCAGACTTACGTCTGGATGGAGGTCCGGGCCAACGACGAGTCAGTTCGTCTTCACGAACGACGCCTCGCGTGCCTCGCGGTGCGCGTCGAAGACGTCCTTGCGCACCTTGACCTTCTTTTCCCAGGCGGCTGCATCCACTTCGGCGAGCGCGACTTCGGAGTTCTTCTCGTCGACACAAGCCTGGAACTCCCCGACGGAGATGTCGCGACTCTCCGGCCGGTCGAGCGCGAGGATTGCCTTGGCCTTGGCGAGCTCGACCTCGGCCTCGGAACGCTTCACGCGCACCTTCGCGAGGTCCACCAGGCCTTCCAGCTGGTCGATCCTGGCGGCACGGAAGGCGACGTCGGATTGCGCTGAGCGCCAGCGCGCCCGTGCGCGGTCGATCCTCGTGTTGGCGGCCCTCATCTCGGCGTCGCGGACGCTTCCGTTGCTGCTGCGGGCGACCTCGAGGCCTCTCATGGCGTTGCCCACGTCTTTCTCGGCCAAACCGAGTTCGCTCTTCGCGAGGGTGAGTTGCTGCTTCCCCTGCTCCACGTTGCCCTCGGCAATCACCACGCCGTCCCTCATCTTGTTGTAGTCGGTGCGTGCCAGCGTGATCTCACCCCGGTTGGACTCAGGCACGTAGACGAGCGCGTCCTCGTCGACCGCAAGTTCCGAGTAGCGGTCGTTGTGGCCCCGGAATGGGCTCGACTGGCATCCTGCGGCGAACAGTGTGATGACGACTAGTGCGGCGATCGTTTTCATGGAGACTCCAGTTGGAGGGACGGGGCGATTCGGTGTCAGTCGGGACGATGGGGCCTGGGAACCCCTGGAGCGACCTCAGGTAGGTCGACCACTTCGACACGCATCCTGCCGGGCTCGCGCCGCTCGACAGGTCAAGCCTGCAGGAGGAAACTAGAGAGGACGCGGACAGGCGACCATCGACACAACTACTGGAACGCCAGACGGCAAGTGCGTATCCCGCCACGACCCTGCGCGACGGGAAGCGAGAATCGTCCATCCGCCTGCGCTCCATCCGCTGGCGCAACATTCCGGCCCGGGCCTCCTGACCGCAAGGTGCGGCGCGCGAGGGAGGGAGACGCTCGGGCGTCGCACCGCGCCTCGCTCAGTCGACCTTCAGCACGCGCCCGTCGAGGTCGGCCGGTGCACGCAGCCCGAGCAGGGCGAGCAGCGTCGGCACGGCGTCGACCGGTGAGGCGGGGTCGAAGCGCTGCTGCGGCTTCACCTTGCCGCCCAGGAAGGCGAGCGGCACGCGCCGGTCGTAGGGGTAGGGGCTGCCGTGGCTGGTGCCGACGGGCGCGTCGAACAGGAGCCACGGATCGGGGCGCAGCGCCACGTCCGGGCCGCGCCCGGGGAACTGGCTGCGCCGGTAGAGCGTGACCCACGGGTCGAGCGGCGCATCGTCCTCGAGCTCCTCGAGCGTGTAGGCGTCGGCGACCCAGCGCGTGGCGCGCGCGACCTCGGCCACGAGCGCGCGCAGCGCGGCGGGCTCGAGGCCGGCGGCGCTGGCGGCGGCCTGGTCGAAGGTGAAGCCGAGGTCGGAGTAGGCCAGCCCGAGCTCGCCGGCCTCGGGATGCACGTCGGCCACGGCCTGGCGCACCTCTTCCACCAGCGCGTTCACCTCGCTCTGCGCGACGCGCCGCGCGCCGATGCCGCGCTCCTGCAGCACCTCCGGCAGGTCGAGCACGCCGTGATCGGACGACAGGCACGCGAGCCAGCGCCCCTTGCCGACCTTCTGGTCGAGCAGCGCCAGGAACTTGCCGAGCTCCTTGTCGTCGCGCAGCAGGAGGTCGGTGACCTCGACGCTGTCGGGCCCGTAGAGGTGTCCGAGGATGTCGCAGGCCGAGAGGCTGAGAGCGAGGGTGTCGACCGCGTCGTCGCGTCCCAGCTCGGCCGCGTCCAGCGCCAGCGTGGCCAGCTCGAGCGTGAAGAAATCCAGGAGCGGCGTGACCACCACCGAGCGGTCCAGGCCGGCGTCGTCCTCCGGCAGCGTGCGCGGCAGCGTGCCGCCGCCCAGCAGGGCCTCGCCCGGCCGCGTGTCGGCGCCGGTGCCCACGCTGGCGGGATCGCCGCGCAGCTCGTTGGTCCACTTCCAGCCGCGCGCGCGCTCGCGCCAGGCCGAGTTCCACACGCCCGCGAACTCGGGCAGCTTCTCGCCGTAGTGGCTGGAGCTCACGAAGCCGCCGCCCCACCACAGCGCCACGTCCGGGCGCTGGCCGCCCAGCAGCACCGCCGAGCGGTCCTTGCCCGCGATCGCGACCGTCTTCGAGCCCGCCACGCGCGCCTGGAGCAGGTCGCCCAGGGCGTCGCCGCGCAGGTACACGGGCGAGACGCCGGGCTCGCTGCCGAGGCCCGCGCCCGTCACGGGGTGCGCGGCCTCGTCGCCGACGCAGTAGACGGTCTGGCCCCGCGCGCGCTCGAAGAACACGTTGCCGACGATGCCGTGGTGCGCCGGATAGCGTCCGGTGGCCAGGGTCGCGTGGCCGGGCCCGGTCTCGGTGGCGGCGTAGTCGACCGTCGCGCGCCAGAAGACCGCGCCCTCGTCGAGGAAGCGCTTGAAGCCGCCGGTGAAGTGCGTCTCGAGCCGCTGCAGCTGCTCGGGCACGAGCTGGTCGACGGCGATCACGACCACCAGGCGCGGCGCCTCGGCTGGCTTGGGTTGCTGGAGCGCGAGGAGCAGGCCGGTGACGATCAGCATGGGAGTGCGCGAGAGGATAGCGCGAGCCCGGGCTCGGCGCGTCGTGAGCTCGACCGTCCCGGCCGCGCGGCTTGACGGCCGGCGCGCGGGTTACGCATCAGGGACGTGCCCCACACCGTGGGCTCAACGAACGGAAAAGCGTTCGGCCAGCTGGTCGACGTAGGCCTCGAGCTCCAGGCGCGAACGCACGTGGATCACGTCGCGCTCGCCGGTGGCGAGCGTCACGGCGGCGCCGCGCCGGGCCGGCCCGATGCCGTGGCGGCGGGCCAGCGCGAGCTCGCTCGTGATGCGGGCCGCGTCCACGCGTTCGGGCAGCTCGAGCGAGCCGAACCAGATCGGCGTCGTGGCGAGGTCGAGCGCGACGCGCCCGTCCGCGCTCTGCGCGGCGGGCACCAGCGCGATCAGGCAGCCACCGTCCTCGGGCGCGAAGCAGCGCTCGGCCGTCTGCTCGCCGACGTACAGCACGGCCTCGTAGGTCTGGCGCGCGCGCGCCAGCTCGGGCTCGACCGCCAGCGCCAGGAGGTAGCCGGCGTTCACCAGCGGCTTCTCCGCGCGCCACTCGTGCACCCAGGGTTCGTCCAGCACGAACGGGTAGGCCGCCAGGATCTCGACCACGCCGTTCGGGAGCTCGCCGGGCGCCTCGAGGGCGCGTTCGACGGGCGTGCCGGAACCGATCAACGTGGCCGCCACGCCGCCGACGACGAGCAGCACGAGCAGGGCGGACAGCGCGAGGGAGAGGGGCTTCATCCGTTGGTGCTCCCGGCCTCAGTCGCGCGTGAGCATGATCTCGTCCAGGCCGATGCGTCCGCTCGTGCTGCCGTGGGCGGGCCCGAACAGGAAGCCGATGCCGATCACGTTGGCGAGATCGATGCGCCGGCCGCCGCGCCGGAAATCGCCCAGCGGGATGCGGAACGTCTCGAACTCGTTGCCCCAGCCGACGCCGCCGCCGCTGCCGCAGCCGCCGCGCTGGTACGGTTCCTCCAGGCCGGCCCCGTAGGCCGAGAGCTGCAGCGTGCTGGTGTGCAGGGCCGAGTCGACCAGTTGCACGGCGAAGTCGAGGTCGCCGAGCTCGGCGGTGGTGTTCGGATGGCGCGTGGCCTGGGCGCCGCGGAAGGACAGCGTGCGCCACGCGCCGAGGTCGCGCGCCCCCTCGATCAGCTCGAAGTGCAGGGTCTCGTCGGTGCCGTTCCAGTCGAACACGATCCCGGCCGAGTCGTCGGCCGGACCCGCCAGGGTCATGCCGTTCATGCCGTCGGTGGTCACCGTGTTGAAGTCCGCGTTGCGGTCGTCGAAGCGGCCCTCCTCGTAGTGCGCCTCGAGGCCGGGCGAGATCAGCACGCCGCCACCGGAGCTCGAGCGCGTCCGCAGCGGCTCGCTCTGGAAGTTGTCGATCACCAGACGCTCGCGCTCCGGTCCCGGCACGTACTGCAGGTCCACCGACACGCAGGCGTTGTCGAGCGGCCCCGGCGCGCCCGTGGCGCGGAATTCCTCCCACTGGCGCGTGAGGTAGTCGAGCGCGGCCGGGTTGGCGTGGACCGCGACCTGCACCAGCGGCAGGAGCAGCGCGCGCATGATCGTGTGCGTCGTCGTGCGCCCGAGCAGGCACGGTCCGGCGGCCACCGAGCTGCCGCCGCCGGCGTGGAAGTCGCCATGCCCGGCCCCGTGCAGCGAGCTCGAGAAGCGCGTGCCGTCGGCGCGCTCGAGCAGGTGGAAGGTCTGGCAGATGTTGCAGTTGGCGCAGCCGTTGACGTCGGCGTCGGCGCCGCCGGTCCACAGGTGGTAGGACGCCGCGCCCATGTTGGACGCGTTCGGCCCGAGGAAGTCGGTGGGCGCGATGCTCGAGACCAGCTTCACGTCCGCGAGCGTGTACTGCGTGACCAGCGGCGTGCCGAGCTCGAGCCGGCGGTAGGCGCGCACCACGCCCTCGCCCCCGCGGCTGTGCCCGATCCACACCTGGCGGTGCACGTCCACATGGCCGAGCAGCGCACCGTCGGCGATCTCGCCCAGGCGCGCGAAGAACAGCTCGGTGTTCTGCAGCGTGGTGGTGGAGGCCGTCTCGATGCCCGGCCCGGTGTTGTTCACGTGGCTCATCACCACGTAGCCCCACGAGGCCAGGTGGTAGCCGATGTGGTCGTACCAGGTGTAGAAGTGGCCGTTCCCGTGACTGACGACGATCAGCGGGAGCGCGCCCAGCAGCCCGATCTCGCGCGGGAAGTACACGTCCTGGCGCGTCAGGTTCGTGCCGCCCTCGAACAGCACCTCGCTCACCGCATAGGGACCGGTCTCGAGCGAGTCCGCGGCGCGGAAGTCGACGAAGTCCTCGAGCACGTAGAAGCCGGCCTCGTCCAGGCTGCCGTCGAGCAGGTCGCCGGCGCCGAGGCGTCCGTCGGCGTCGACGTCCACCGCCAGGTCGTAGCCGCGGCCCAGCACGCGCGTGCCCTGCTCGTCGGCCTTCGAGGCGCCCGAGAGCGTGCCCGCGTCCAGCAGGAAGATGTTGTCGCGTACCAGCGCGCTCACGAGTTGCACGCGCAGCGGTGGGCCCTCGAACCGCTGCCCGGCCAGGTGCGCGGCCAGGGCCTCGTGCTCGATCAGGTAGACGTCGAGCGTGCGGCGCACGAGCGCGCGCTCCACGCGCGGGTCGAAGGCGATCTGGATCGGCTCGCCCTGGTTGAAGCTGCGCGTGTACTGGAAGTACGGGAAACGCGCGAGCGCCTTGCCGGCGAGTTCGATGCGCGTCGGCGCGAGCTCGTCCGCGCGGCTCGGGAACGCGCCCGCGTCCGCGGGCGAGCGCTGGGCGAGCGGGGCGGGCGCCAGCAGCAGGGCCAGCGGAAAGGCCAGTGACGGGGAAGACAGCAGGGATCGCATCGGCGCGCCGGGGCGGCCTCGGGGGGGCGAGTCAGGATACGCGCGGACGCCCGAGTTCGGGGACACTAGGCACGGGAGTTCCGCGCCAGGGAGAGGCTCCGGCCCGTGGCCAGGCTCTGGCGCTCGCGCGCCAGCATGCGCACGAGCTCGAGCGCCTCGTCGAGGCTGACGCGTGGCTTCGCGCCGCCGCGCACGACCGCCAGCGCGTGCCGGATCTCGCCGTCGTAACCCGTGCCGGCCGGAAGCTCCACCGGTCGCAGCGCGCCGCCGGCGCTCAGCGTGAGCAGCGGCTCGCGCCCGAGCGCGAACTCGGCCGTGGCGCGCTCGAAGACCACCGTGAAGCCCATGAAGAACGGGAAGCCCGGCGTGTGGTCCCAGCCGCCCTCGGCCACGACGTGGGCCGGGCCGCCCGGATAGCGGTAGAGCGTGGTCACGTGCGCGAGCGAGCCCGTGCTCACCAGCGCGGTCGGTGCCCCGAAGCAGTGGCGCACGAAGTCGGCGTCGTGCACGTGCAGGTCGAACAGCGCGCCGCCGCTGCGCTCCGCGTCGCCATAGAAATCGCGCGACCACGCGGGCGGCGCGGCCAGGCGCCGGAAGACGGCGCTCCGGACGCGCCCGAACTCGCGCTCGTCGATGGCCTGCTTGAGCCAGGCCCAGCCCGGCCAGAAGCGCATGCACATGGCCGGCAGGCAGTGGCGCCGCGCCTTGCGGGCGACCGCCGCCAGGCTGGCCACCTCGCGCGCGTCCAGCGCGACCGGCTTCTCGACCAGGACGTGCTTTCCGGCCAGGAGCGCGGCGCGCGCCAGCGGCACGTGCGAGTCGGTCGGCGTGCACACGCTGACGAGCTCGATGCGCTCGTCGGCGAACAGCGCGGCGGGGGAGTTCACGAGCTCGATGCCGTCCAGCTCGGCCGCCGGGCCGCGCGCCGACTCGAGGTTGCCGCGCTCCACGGCCCTGACCGAGTCCCGGCCGCCCTTGGCGCGGGCCCGGGTCAGGGCCGGATCGCACACGGCCAGCACCCGGTTCGGAAGGCCCGCCGCGGCCGCGGCGCGGTAGGCCGCGAGGTGCGTGCGCCCCATGAAGCCGAAGCCGAGGATGCCGACGCCGACCCCGGGCGCGGCGGTCTTGCGCGCGCCGTCCCGCGTTCGTGCGCGCCGGGTCACGCGAGCCCCCGGGCGGCGAGCTCGCGCTCGACCCGCGTTCGCGCCGCGGCGATGTCCGCCAGGCGCTCGGCCCCGGCCTCGCGCTCGATCATCAGGTCCACCGCCAGCGCGCGCGCCGCCAGCACGTCGAAGAAGCCCGTCCAGTGGACCTCGCCCGCGCCGACCGCGACCTCCTCGCCCCAGCTGCCGGGCTGCCGCGGGCGGCGCGCGTCCTTGACGTGGATCTGGCGCACCCACGGCGCCAGCGCATCCAGGGCCGCGACCGGTTCGCCCATGTCGTACAGCAGCATGTTGGCGGGGTCGAAGTTGACGCCCGCGCTGGGCCGGTCGAGCTCCTCCAGGATCGCCAGCAGGGTCGGGGCGCGCTCCTGGCCGGTCTCGAAGGCCACCCGCACGCGGTGCTCGGCGCAGCGATCGACCACCTCGCGCAGGCGCGCCACGAGCTTCGTGCGCTCGGCCCCGGCTTCGTCCGGCAGGAAACCGGCGTGGAAGCTGAGCAGCTCGAGTCCCAGCCCGTGCGCGATTTCGGCGTTGGCGCTGGCGGCGCGGCGGTTCTCCTCCCAGTGGCGATCCGGACGCAGGCCGCCCGTGGCGCGGATCGTCTCCGGCGTCGAGTAGTCCTCGCCCACCGTGCCCATCATGCCCGAGCGCAGCTCGAGCCCGGCCGCGTCCAGCGCCGCGAGCGTCTCGCCGGGTGACCAGGCGCCCGTGCGCAGCGGATCGAGCGCGAGTTGCAGGCTGTCGACCCCGGTCGCGCGCACGCGCGCCACCAGCTCGGCCGGCGTGCGCGCCTGCAGGGACCACGAGCACACGCCCACGTGCCGACGGCGGGCCGGGCTCGGGGTCGGACTCATCGCCAGAGGTTCGCACGGACGCCGCCCCGCGCCAAGCACGCGGCGCGCGCCGGACGAGGCGCGTTCGGAGCGGGCGCGCGCGGGCGGGGTTTGTCAGACTGCCCGGATGTCACGCACCCCCCGTCGTTCCCTGCTCCTCGGCGGCCTGGGCCTGGGCGGTGCCCTGGCCCTGTCCCGCGCCAGCGCCTCGCCCGCCCAGGAGGCCTTCAAGATCTCGCTGGCCGAGTGGTCGCTGCACCGCGCGCTGCGCGCCGGCGAGCTCGATCCGCGCGACTTCGCGGTGCTGGCGCGCGAGGAGTTCGGTCTGGACGGGGTCGAGCACGTCAACACCTTCTTCCAGAACCGTGCGACCGACTTCGAGTACCTGCACGAGATGAAGCTGCGCGCCGACGGTTCGGGCGTGCGCAGCCTGTTGATCATGTGCGACGCGGAGGGCGAGCTCGGCGACGCCGACGAGGGCGCGCGCCGCACCGCGATCGAGAACCACTTCCGCTGGATCGCGGCGGCCGCGTTCCTCGGCTGCCACTCGATCCGCGTCAACGCCGCCGGCCTGGGCACCCCGGCCGAGGTCTCCCGGCGCGCGGCGGACTCGCTGCACCGCCTGGCGCTCCTGGCCGACCCCTACCAGATCGACGTGATCGTCGAGAACCACGGCGGCAACTCCTCCAACGGCGCCTGGCTGGCCGCCACGATCCGCGCCGCCGACCACGCGCGCGTCGGGACCCTGCCGGACTTCGGCAACTTCCGCATCTCCGCCAGCGAGGAGTACGACCGCTACCAGGGCGTGGCCGAGCTCATGCCCTTCGCGCGCGGCGTCAGCGCCAAGTCCCACGACTTCGATGCCGAGGGCAACGAGACCCACACCGACTACGCGCGCATGCTGCGCATCGTGCACGAGGCCGGCTACCGCGGCTACGTCGGCATCGAGTACGAGGGCGACGGTGTGAGCGAGAAGGAAGGCATCCGCCTGACGCAGTCCCTGCTCCAGCGCGTGCGTGCCGCATGGACCCCCGACTCACGCTGACCCAGCCTCCCTCCCTCTCTCCGTCTCCGTGAGTCTCCGCGCCCTCTGCGGCTCCGCGGTTCTCTCCTCTCTCCGCAAGACCCACCGCATCCGTCCCGCCCTCAGCGCCCCGCCTCGAACACGCTCACGTACTTCCCGGCCGCCAGCACCACGCGCTCCCCGTCGGGTGACACCGCCAGGCGCGGGTTCCCGGGCGGCAGGCCCTCGATCTCGGTCACCAGCCGGCCGGTCCGCGCGTCCCACACGCCGAGGAAGCCCGACCAGTTCGCGCTGAACACGCGCGCGCCGTCGGGCGACACCACCGGCCACAGGTGGCTCGTGCGTGCGCTGGTCCAGCGCGGCGCGAGCGTGTGCGCGTCGAGCCACTCCATGCCGCGGTTGTCGGCGTAGGCCGAGGCCAGCACGCCGCTCCCGTCCGGCGCGAACTGCACGAAGAGCATGCCCGGGCGCAGGGCCTCGCGCCGCAGCGCGCCGCTGGCGGCGTCGCGCACCTGCACGCGACCGTCGAAGTTGCAGGCCACGACTTCGCTGCCGTCCGGCGACCAGCTCGCGCCGAAGAGATCGCCGGGCCAGCCGTGCTGCTCGGGCGCGAGCGCCGCCTCCCAGGCGAGCAGGCCGTCGTCCAGCGTCCACACGCGCAGGTGTCCGTCCTGGGCCGTGGCCGCCAGGCGTGTTCCACTCGGGTCGAAGTGCAGCTCGGTGGGTTGCGCGAGCGCGAGCCGCCGGCGCACGCTCCCGTCCTCGGGCGCGAGCACGAGGATCCCTTGCGCCCAGTCCGCCACGGCCAGGCTGGCTCCGTCGCGCGACCAGTCGAGGTGCCGGATGCGCGCTCCGGTGTGCAGGCTGCGCACGCGCGTGCGCGTGCGCGTGTCCCACAGCTCGACCATCCCGTGGCCCCAGGCGACCGCGGCCAGCTCGCGCTCGCGTCCGAAGGCGACGCCGGCCGGCGGCTCGCGCCCGTCGGCGTGCAGCAGCGTGCGTCCCGCGCCGTGCTCGAGGTCGAAGAAGCGCACCGAGCCGAGCGAGGATCCTGCGACCAGGGTCGCGCCGCCGTCCGCGAAGGCGAGCGAGTGCACGCGGCCGGTCTCGCCCACCAGCCGCCCGACGCGCTCCCACGCGTCCGCCTCGAACAGGTGGACCGTGCCGCTGCCGCCGACCGCGACGAGATGCGAGTCCGGGCTCCAGGCCAGGGCCTGCACCTGTCCGCCGATGCGGTCGGAGCGCAGGACGCGCGCGAGCGTGCGGGCATCCCACACGTAGAGGCGCGAGTCCCAGTCGCCGCCCGCGAGCCAGCGTCCGTCCGGACTGCACTCGAGCGCCTGCATGCGCGCGCTGCTGTCGCGCAGGACCGTTACGAGCGTGCGTGTGGCGACGTCCCACACCCCCACGCCGCCGTCCCAGGCCGCGGCGAACAGCCGGGTCGCGTCGGGCGACCAGGCCACGTCGGCGATGTCGCTCGCGCCGGCCAGCGCCTGCGGGAGCGCGAGCAGCCCGAGCTCGGTGCCCCGTTCCACCTCCCACAGCTGCACGCCCTCGGTGCCGAAGGCCGCGAGCAGCCGGCCCCGGGGCGCGAACTCCACGTCCTGCCAGCCGTGCAGGCGCGCGTCGAGCGCGGGCAGCTCGCTCCAGTCGCGCGTGCGCCACAGGCGCAGGTCGCCGAAGTACACCAGCGCGGCCACGAGCTCGCCGTCGGCCGACAGACTCGCGCCGTTGACGGCGCTCTCGGGCGCGAGCTCCAGCGTGCGCACGCGTTCGCCGCTGGCGAGGTCCTGCACGACGAGCCGGTGCGCGCCCGCGCCCGCCACCAGCAGCTCGCGCCCGCCCGGCAGGACGAAGGCGCTCTTCACGTCCAGGCCCGGGAACTCGAGCGTGCGCGTGCTGGTGTCCGACTCGCGCCACAGGTGGCGCCACTCGAAGCCGCGCAGGTCCGCGGGACAACCGGCGAGCAGCGCGCGCAGGTGGCTGATCTCGCCGCTCGCGAGCGCGGCCGAGGCCAGGGCCACGCGGTTGTGGGCGTCCTCGCGGCGCAGCTCCTCGGCCGTCCGCACGCTGACGCTGCGCGCCCGTTCCACGTCGCGGCGCAGCAGGGTCTGGATCGCCGCGTTCGCGGCCAGGCCCAGGATCACGGCCAGGATCGCGGCCGCCGCGCCGCGGTTGCGTCCGACCCACTTGACGAGCTCGGCCCAGGCGCCCGTCCTGTGCGCGCGCACGACGCGGCCCTCGAGCCAGGCCTGCAGGTCCGCGCCCAGCGCCAGCATGCCGGGGTAGCGCTGCTCCGGAGCGCGCGCCATGGCGCGCTCGGCGATCGCCACCAGCTCCTCCGGCGCGCCGCGTGCCAGCCCTGCCAGCGGTTCGGGCGGGCCGGCCAGGATGGCCTGCACCAGCTCGGCCGAGTCGAGCCGGCGCTCGCGCGCGTAGGGATGGCGCCCCGCCAGGAGGTGGTACAGCATCGCGCCGAGCGCGTACACGTCCGAGCGGGGTCCGATGGCCGACGCGTCGCTCCGGGCTTGCTCGGGCGACATGTAGCCCGGCGTGCCCACGACCGCGCCCACCAGGGTCTCGACCGAGCTCGAGCCCGGGCGTGAGCCGCTCTCGCGGTCGGTGTGCACCACCGAAGGCTCGGGCGCCGGCTCGTGCGCAGGCGCACCCGGGCCGCGCGCCGGATCGGCGTTCGCGAGCTCGGTCTCGAGGCGCGTGGCCCGGATCGGCACGGGCGGCGCCTGCGCGCGCCCGGCCACGCGCGCCAGGCCCCAGTCCATCACGAACACCTCGCCGAAGCGCCCGACCATCACGTTGGCCGGCTTGAGGTCGCGGTGCACCACGCCCTTCTGGTGCGCGTAGGCCAGCGCCTCGCACACGCGCGCCAGCACGCCCACGGCACGCGCCAGGCTCCACTCGGGATCAGCGCCCCGGTAGGCGCGGATCACGACCCCGAAGTCGTGGCCCTGCACGCGCTTCATCGTGAAGTAGGCCCGCCCGCGTGCGTCGCGCCCGAGCTCGTGGATCGAGACCACGCCCGGATGGTCGAGCTGCGCCAGGATCTGGGCCTCGGCCAGGAGCCGGCTCTGGTGGCGCTCGGCCTCCTCGCGCGTCTCGCCCGCGCGGAAGGCCGGGTCGGTGCGCACGACCTTCATGGCGATCGTGCGCCGCAGACTGGGGTCGTAGACCTCGAGCACCGCGCCCATCCCGCCGCGCGCGATCTCGCCACGCACCTCGTAACGCGCCTCCGCGCTCGGACTCGCGGGCGCCTCGGGTGGCGTGGGCGCGTCCGGCTCGAGCAGCGCGCGAGCGCGCTCGTGGGCCGCGTGCAGCGCCGTCAGGCGCTCGCGCCACCCGGGGTGACGCGCGCACAGCTCCTCCAGCGCGGGCCCGCCGGCGCGCTCGCGTTCCTCCAGCCAGCCGAGGTAGAGGCGCACGACGCCGTCGGCTTCCTGGCCGGCGCTGTCGGGTGCGGACGGAATCGAGCCCTCGGGCATCGCGGACGGGCGCGGCCCGCCTCCCTCGCGCGCATCATAGCCTCGGCGAGCTATTCCCCTCCGCGCGACTCTCGGCCCGGATCCTGGTCGCCGAGGCGCTGGCCCAGCGCGAGCAGCGCGCGGTGGTAGAGCTTGCGCACGGCCTCCTCGCTGCGGCCGAGTTCCTGGGCGACGCGCGCCCAGGTCCAGCCCTCGAGCGCGCGCAGCTCGACCACCAGGCGGCGGGCCGGCTCGAGCTCCTCGATCGCCTCCGCCAGGCGCTGCCCGGCCTCGTCGGCCGAGAGCCGCGCGGCGATCGGGAGCTCGCCCGCCACCAGTCCGCTCGAGAGCGCCTCCAGCGACTGCTCGCGCCGCCGGCGCACCTCGTCCACGATGTGGTGGCGCGCGATCGCGCTCACCCAGCGCAGGAAGGCGCGCTCGTCGCGCAGATCGCCCGCGCGCAGGCCGCGGATGGCCTCCGAGAACACGTCCTGCAGCACGTCGCCGGACTCGACCGAGGCGCGCGCCTCGGGTCCCATCATCAGACGGATGCGCGCCAGGAGGCGCTCCTGGTAGCGCGCGATCACGCTGGCCAGCGCGCGGCCGTCTCCCGCGGCGGCGCGCCGGAAGAGGTCGTGGTCCGGGGCCCAGAGATCCGTCGAGTTCGCCATGGGGGCGCGCCAGTGTAGGGCGCGCGCCCGAGCTCCCGCGCCGCTCCGGGTCCCCCGCTCGCGCCGACAAATCCGCACGGCCGCGTCCGCTTCGAGCGCCTCGATCGCCCTGTCGCACGGCCACGCGGCGCGGGGTCCCGGAGGGGGATCCCACGGGGGAAGCCGGCTGCGTGGTGGCCCCCGGGGCCGCTCCGGGGGCCACATCCCCTCCTCGCCGGGTCTCTCCGCCACCGCCGCGCCCGCTACGCACGGGAATCCGCGAGCCGCCGTTCGAGCGTGCTCCGTCGAGCCGGCGGTGGCACTCTTTCGCGCCCATGCTCCCGGGTACGACCCTGGCCGCGCTCCAGCTGCTGGCCGTCTCCTCGCCGCAGGACTCGACGCCCTACGTCCCGCGCATCGAGGCCGCCTCGGAGGAGGCGCGCCAGGCGATCGCGCGCTTCGCGCCGGCGGCGGGGATCGAGGTCGGGCTGTTCGCGGCCGAGCCGCGGCTCGCGAATCCGGTCGCGTTCCACGTCGACTCCGGCGGGGTGGTCTACGTCGCGGAGACCTTCCGGCACCACCAGGGCGTGACCGACATCCGCGAGCACATGGACTGGCTGGACGACGACCTGGCGGCGAAGACGGTCGACGACCGCCGCGCGATGTTCCGCAAGTTCGAGGGCGCGAACTACGGCCCGGGCTACGGGCGCGCCTTCGAGCAGGTGCGCCGCATCGTCGATCGCGACGGCGACCTCGAGGCGGACGAGGACACGGTCTTCGCCACGGGCTTCGCCGACCCGGCGGCCGGCATCGGCGCGGGCGTGCTCGCCTACGCCGGCGAGGTCTACTACGCCTGCATCCCGGACCTGTGGAAGCTGCGCGACGGGGACGGGGACGGCGTGGCCGAGCAGCAGACCCGGCTCTCGAGCGGCTACGGCGTGCACGTCGCGCTGCTCGGGCACGACCTGCACGGCCTGCGCATCGGGCCGGATCGACGGCTGTACTTCTCGTGCGGCGACCGCGGCTTCCACGTCGAGACCGAGGCGGGCGTGCTCGCGCACCCGCAGTGCGGCGCGGTGCTGCGCTGCGAGCTCGACGGGTCGAAGCTCGAGGTCTGGCACACGGGCCTGCGAAATCCGCAGGAGCTCGCCTTCGACGCCTACGGCAACCTGTGGACGGGCGACAACAACTCCGACGGCGGCGACCGCGCGCGCTGGGTCAACGTGGTCGAGGGCGGCGACTCGGGCTGGCGCTACGCCTACCAGTGGATCACCGCGCCGGTCGCGCGCGGGCCGTGGAACGACGAGAAGCTCTGGCACCCCGCGCACGCGGGCCAGGCGGCCTACCTGGTGCCGCCGGTCGCGAACCTGGCCGACGGGCCGTCGGGCCTGACGCACTACCCGGGCACGGGACTCTCGCCCGACTACGCCGGGCACTTCTTCCTGTGCGACTTCCGCGGCGACGCCAGCGCGAGCGGCATCCACACCTTCACGGTGAAGCCGAAGGGCGCGTTCTTCGAGCTCGGCCCGCTCGCGCCCTTCGTGTGGGGCGTGCTCGCCACCGACTGCGACTTCGGACCGGACGGTGCGCTGTGGTTCAGCGACTGGGTCTACGGCTGGGAGCAGACCGGCAAGGGCCGGCTGTATCGCGCCTTCGATCCGGCCGCGCAGCGCTCGGCGCTGGTGGCCGAGACGCGCGCGCTGCTGGCGCAGGGGATGGACGGGCGCACGGACGAGGAACTGGTCGAGCTGCTCGCCCACCCCGACCAGCGCGTGCGCCAGGAGGCCGAGTTCGCGCTGGCGGAGCGCGGCGCGGTGGAGGCGCTGGCGCGCGTCGCGCTCGGCGGCACGAGCCTGTTCGCGCGTCTGCACGCCGTGTGGGGGCTGGGCATCGTCCTGCGCCGGGACGGGCGCGCGCAGGGCGCGCTGCTGGCGGCCTGCGAGGTCACCGACCGCAGCGTGACCCACGCTCGGATCCGACCCGAGGGCGACACGGACGAAGTACACGCGCAGGCGATCCGCGTGCTCGGCGACGAGCGCTGTGCAGCCGCGGCGCCGATGGCCGTGCGCCTGCTCTCCGATCCCAGCCCGCGCGTGCGTTTCTTCGCCGCGCTGGCGGCCGGGCGGCTGGCCGCGCGCGAGGCGGTCGCGCCCCTCGCCCAGCTCCTGCGCGACGCCGGCACGAGCGACCCCAACCTGCGTCACGCCGCGGTCCTGGGTCTGCTCGGCTGCGCCGACCGCGCCGCGCTCGACCGGCTGAGCGCGGATCCGTCCTCTGACGTGCGCATGGGCGCCCTGCTCGTGCTGCGGCGCCGCGCGGATCCGAGCGTCGCGCGCTTCCTGCTCGACGACGAGCCGCTGCTCGTGCTCGAGGCCGCGCGCGCGATCCACGACGTGCCGATCGAGGGCGCGCTCGAGTCGCTGGCCTCGACGCGCGTCGACGCCGCGCGCGTGGCGGCCCTCGGGGACGCCTTCGTGCGGCGCGTGCTGAACGCGAACTACCGTCTGGCGCGGGCCGGGCCGCTGGCGAGCTTCGCGACGAGCCCCGCGCTCTCGAGCGAGGCGCGCAGCGAGGCGCTCGATCTCTTGGCGCACTGGGAGCAGCCCTCGGCGCGCGACCGCGTCACCAACGAGTGGCGCCCGCTCGCGCCGCGCTCGCGCGCCGGACTGGCGCAGCTGGCCGCGCGCCTGGTCGCGGACGGCGTGCTGGCCGACGCCGACGCGGTGCGCGCGGCCTTCGCGCGCTTCGCTGCCGCGGCGCAGGCGACGTCGGTGGCCGGGTCGCTGGCCGAGCTGGTGTCCGCGTCCGGGCGCGACGCGACCGTGGCGAGGGCCGCGCTGGCGGCGCTCGAGGCCCTGGGGACGAGCGAACTCGTGCCGGCCGTGCAGCGCGCCCTCGTCGATCCGGACGCAGGCGTGCGCGCCGACGCCCTCGAGCGGCTGACGCGCATCGCGCCGGGCGAGGTGCTGGCCGCGCTGCCGGCCATCCTGGAGCACGGCGAGCCGTCCGAGCGCCGCGCGGCCTACCGCATCCTGGCCGAGCGCGCCGAGCCGGATTGCGCGGCGCTGCTCGCGGCCGAGCTCGGGAAGCTGGAGGCCGGAGAGCTCCCGCCCGAGCTCGCGCTCGACCTGGTGCTCGCCTGCGAACGCCAGGGCGCGCCCGAGCTGCGCGCGCGCCTCGCGCGGCGCCAGGCCGCGCGCGCGCAGGATCCCGTGCTCGCACCCTGGCTCGACACGCTGGCGGGCGGCGATGCGGCGCGCGGCAGCGACGTGTTCCAGCGCGTCGAGCTCTCCTGCACGCGCTGTCACGCCTGGTGGCGCGACGCCGCCGAGCGCGTCGGTCCGAACCTGGCCGGAGTCGGCCAGCGCCTGACGCGCTTGCAGCTGCTCGAGTCGATCCTCGCGCCGAACCGCAGCACGACGCCCGGCTACGGCATGCGCGCCTTCTTCCTGGCCGACGGCCGCGTGGTGAGCGGACGCGTGTTCGAGGAGAGCGCCACGCTCGTGCGCCTGTTCGACGCCCAGAACAACCCCCTGGCGCTCGACCGGGCCGAGATCGAAGAGGAGCGGCCGGACCTCTCGGCCATGCCCGAGGAGCTGGCCAAGGGCCTGACGCCGCTCGAGCTGCGCGACCTGCTGGCCTACCTGGCGCAGCTCTGAGCCGGCCCAACGGAGCCCAGCGCGGCGTCCGCGGCGCCCGCCTTTCCCAGACGCGGGACGGGGCGGACCTCGGCCCCGCGCTTCTCTTGTGGTCGGTCACGCGGGATCGGTAGGACCGTGCTCTTCACGGATCGGTCGCCCACTGCCGGGTACCGCGGGTACTCGGAGCGCGGGACCTCCGCACGTCCCTCACCCCCTGCTGTCATGATCCAAGCCTCCTTCGTGGCGGTCGCGAGTCTGTCCTTCCTGGCCTGGCATGGTGTCCAGAGCAGTCCGTCGACGACGCTGCGCGTCGCCGGCGCACGGCTCCAGGCTCCGGCCGAGCCGAGTGCGCCGGGCGTCGTGCCCTCGCTGCAGTTCGAGCTGCCCAAGCAGAAGATCGTGCTCGCCTCCGGTGAAGAGGTCGACTTCGGCGCACACGAGATCTGGAAGCCGACCTGCACCGGCGCCCAGGCCGTGACGCCGGCCGATCTGCGGCGCATGGTCGCGGTGCACCAGGTCCTGGCCCAGGAGCCGGTGAGCGTGATCGGCGCCTCGAGCACGCTCGTCAACGGCTTCAACATCGTGTTCGTCGCCAGCGGCAGCGTGCCCGCCGGCGCCGCGGCCGCCCTGGCCGCGGCCGAGACCTACATCGAGTCGTTCTTCGCCGACCCGATCACGATCACGATCAACATCTCGTTCCAGCCGCTCGGCCCGGGCGTGCTGGGCGGCACGAGCTCGAGCTACGGCTTCGTCAACTACCAGCCCATGCGCACGCAGCTCGTGAGCGACATGGACGCCTCCGACACGCTGCAGACGAGCCTGCCGAGCGGCACGACCTGCCCCGTGCGCTACGGCTCGGGCGCCACGGTGACGAACGAGACGCGCGTGTTCACGACCTTCGCCAACTGGAAGGCCGTCGACGGCGTGGTGAGCGGCGCGGACGCGAACATGACCTTCAGCACGAACTTCTCGTTCGACTACGACCCCTCCAACGGCATCGGCGGCTCGAGCTACTCCTTCCAGGACGTCGTGATCCACGAGGTCGGTCACGCGATGGGCTTCACCTCGGGCATCGACTTCCGCGCCAACGACATGGAGACGCTCGACCTGTTCCGCTTCCAGAGCACCGACGGCAGCGCCGACTACAACCCCGACACGCTGGCCGAGTTCACCGCGCGCCCGCGCTTGATGGCTTACAACTCGCCCAACGACGCGCACAACACCGACCTGATCTCGGTCGAGTACCGCATGTCGGACGGCACGCCCTACCAGGCCAGCCACTTCCGCGAGCAGACCGCCAACATCGGCCTGATGGATCCGGCCCTGGCCCCGGGCCAGACCTTCTATCCGGCCTTCTACTCCACGGCCGACGTCGCCCTGTTCGACGTGATCGGCTACGACCGCTGAGAGTGTTCCCTACCTGAGTCGGGGCCGATCCAGCGCGGGCTGGGTCGGCCCCGTTTTCTCGGCGAGTCCGGTGCGCGTGCGTCACGATCCGCCCTCGCCTGGGACCGGCGGGAGCGGCGCGGCATTCCAGCGAACTCACCGGAAGGACCGCGGGGGTGAATCGGCGCAGTGCGAGGGCGTAGGCTGCGCGCGTTCTCCCCGCTCCGCGGTCACGGCCGCCGGCGCCGCTCCTGCTCCCGCAAGAGAAAGGAACCCCCATGGGGCTCATCAACTGGATCTTCGACATCTACCAGCACACCCAGATCGACCAGGCCAAGAGTGACGCCGCCGCGGCGCGGGCCGAGCTGAGCTCGATGCGCGCGAGCGGCGGCGGCGTGGACGCGGCCCGGCTGCAGACGATGCTGGAGGAGCTGGCCCTGGCCACCAAGGCGCTGCAGCGCACGCTGGTCGAGAAGGGCGTGTGTAGCTCGGAGGAGTTCGCCCAGAAGGTGCGCGAGATCGACCTCGAGGACGGGCTCGCGGACGGGCGCACGCGCCTGCGGTAGCGGGCGGCGCGGGACTTCTTCACGTCCTCAGCGGCCGGGGACGAGCGCGCGCGCCTGGCGCTCGGCCGTGAGCGCCTCCAGCGCGACCGCGTCTGCGCCGATCGTGCGCCACAGCCCGTCGTCCAGGGCGAACGGCGGCCCGCCCACCAGCACGGGCACGCGCGGCTCGAGCGCGTGGGCCGCCGCGATCACGGCCGCCGCGCTGCGCAGGTGCAGGCCGAGCGTCACCGACAACGCCAGGACGTCCGTCTCCAGGTCCTGCAGTGCGTGCGCCAGGTCCGCGCGTGGCACGTTGGCGCCGAGGAAGCACACCTCCCAGCCCTCGCGCGCGAAGCGGCGCGCGACCATGCGCAGACCGATGTCGTGCAGGTCGCCCGAGGTCGCGGCCAGGACCACGCGCCGGCCGCCGGCCTCCACCGAGGGTTGGGGCTCGGGGAGGCGCGCCAGGAAATCCTCGGTCAGGCGCGAGCCCAGGTGCTCCTCGCCCACGTGGATCTCGCCGCGCTGCCACAGGCGTCCGAGTTCGCGCTGCACGCCCACCAGCACGCGCTCGACGAACTCCTCCTCGCCCAGTGCGTTCCCGAGTTCGAGGGCGCACGCGAGCGCCGCCGCGCGCTTGCCCGAGAGCACGGCCTCCAGCAGACGCGCGATCTCCCGCGCGCGCGGACCCTCGAGCTCGCCGGGCGGTTCGCGTCGCGGCGCCGCGAGCGCGTGCGCCTCGGCGACCAGCAGGCGCTCGACCTGCGCGAAGGCCGCCGGCGGCAGACCCTCGGACAGGACCGTGGCCAGGCAGGCGTTCGCGGCGCGCAGGAGCTCCTCGTCCTGCCCGCGTGCGGCGTAGGCCGCGCGCAGCCAGTCTGCGTGTTGCAGGTACAGCGTCGGATGTCCGAGCGCGAGCGCCTCGGCCAGGTACTCCAGACGCACGCGCGTGTCGGCCGTGAGCTCGTCGAAGGTGCCGAGCGCGGCCAGCCTGGAGGCGCCCAGCCGTTCGCGCAGGCACAGGGCCACACCACGCGCCTGCGCGGCGAGGGTCGAATCCAGCAGCGAGGCCGCGAAGGTCGAGGGCGAACTCATGAGAAGGTGACGATTCCGGGGTCGGGCTCGGGCGGGGCGAGGGAGCGGGCGAGGGCAGACAGGTGCGCGGGCGGGGTCTCGAGCCGGGGGCCGAGCAGTGCCAGCTCGACGGCCGCGACCACGAGCTCCCAGTCGTCCGGCGCGCGCGGGGCGCTGCGGCCCATCCGGCCGGGCTTCGTGCCGTGCAGGGCCCGCGCCAGGGCGCGCGACGGGAGCGGCTTGTGATCGGTCACGGACGTCCTCCCGGGCTCACGGCGGGGCTCGCGCTGTCCTGCGTGCGGCTCAGGATGGCGCGCACGCGTTCGAGTCCACGTCGAACGTGACTCTTCACCGTGCCGAGCGGCAGCGCCGTGCGCGCCGCGATCTCGACGTGTGTCAGTCCGTCCACGATCGCGAGACGCAGCACGTCGCGCTGCCGGCGCGGAAGCTGGTCCAGCGCGAGCGCGGCCGCCCGCGCCTCGTCGCCGAGATCGATGCGCCCGAGGCCTTCGTCCGGCGCGGCGGGTTCCTCCAGGGCGGGCTCCGTGCGCAGGCCGCGTCCCGCGCGGCGGCGCTGGTCGATCACCCGCCGGCGCGCGACCGTGGTCACGAAGGTCGGCTCGGAGGAGAGCTCGGGATCGAAGAGCGCCGCGTTCTTCCAGAGCGCGAGGAAGACCTCCTGGACCACGTCCTCGGCGCACTGCGCGCCCAGCTGGCGGCGCGCGATGGTCCAGACCAGCGGCGTGTACTGCTCCAGCAGGGCGCGTAGCGCGCCCTCGTCGCCGCGTGCGACGCGCTGGAGCAGGGTCGGCTCTCGCGGGGCGTTCATGGTCCAGGAGGCGATCCTACCCGGCCCCCGACGCGGGCCCGCATCGTGCGCGCTCCCGCTGCGAGTGCGGACGCTCGCCGGCGAGCACTCGCGCGCGTGGGCCGGCCGGCCGGAGAGGTTGCGCATGCAGGCAGGGTTCGGCCCGGGAGGCCGCGAGGATGCGCGCGCGGGCCCAGCCACGGAAGGTGGGGGTTTCGGCATCCGCGCAGGCCGGCGGGGCGTAGGACCGCGAGTGGGTCTCTCGAGTGCAGCGGCCGTGGGGACGAGTGCCGGCCTGGCCGCGCTGGCCATGGGCCTCGCGTGGCGGCGCCAGCTGCACACGCGCAACGCGGGCTGGGTCGATTTCCTGTGGGCGGTCGGGGTCGGTCTGGTCGCGCAGTTCCACGCGCTGACCGCCGCCGGCTGGCTCCCGCGGCGCTTGCTGGTTGCCGCCCTGGCGGGCTGGTGGTCGCTGCGCCTCGCGCGGCATCTCGCGCGGCGTCTGTCGGCGAGTTCCGAGGACGGGCGCTACGCGGACATGCGCCAGCGTCTGGGGGCGCGTGCGGACGCCTGGTTCTTCGTGTTCTTCCAGCTGCAGGGCGCGCTGGTGGTGTTGCTCGGGCTCGTGTTCCTGGTGTTGTGTCGCGCCGAGAGCGCTGGATGGCGTGTGACGGACGGTCTGGCGCTCGGGCTGTACGTCGTGGCGCTGTGGGGCGAGAGCGCGGCGGATCGGCAGCTCGCGCGGTGGCGCGCGGCGCCCGACAACCGCGGGCGCACCTGTCGGGCCGGGCTGTGGCGCTTCTCGCGCCACCCCAACTACTTCTTCGAGTGGCTGCACTGGCTGGTGTATCCGCTGCTCGGGCTCGGCCTGGCGCAGGGCGGGTTCCTGTGGCTCGCCCCGGCCGGGATGCTCGCGCTGGTCCTGTTCGTGACGGGCGTACCGCCCAGCGAGGCCCAGGCGCTGCGCAGCCGTGGCGACGACTACCGCGCCTACCAGCGCGAGACCAACGCCTTCTTCCCCGGCCCGCCGCGCGTCGCGCTACGCGCCAGCCCGCGATGAAGCGATGAAGACTGCACTCGAATGGGCCGAGCTCGGCCTCGTGCCGCAGCCGCTGGTGCGCTTCGGGATCCGGCGCATGCTCGCCGAGCGCTTGCGCGAGGAGCGCGAGCGTGAGCGGGTCGCGGGCGAGGCGCGGCGCCTGGAGGCGTGGGTCGAGCGCATGCGCGCCGCGCCGATCGCGCTGGTGCCCGAGAAGGCCAATGAGCAGCACTACGAGGTCCCCCCCGAGTTCTTCGAGCTCGTGCTGGGCCCGCGCCTGAAGTACAGCTCGGCCCTGTACCAGGGCGCGGACGACGGCTTGGCCGAGGCCGAGGAGGCGATGCTGGCGTTGACCGCGCTGCGCGCGGATCTCGTGGACGGCCAGGAGGTGCTCGAGCTCGGCTGCGGCTGGGGCTCGCTCACGCTGTGGATGGCCGAGCACTTCCCCAGGAGCCGCATCCTGGCGATCTCCAACTCGGTCCCGCAGCGCGAGTTCATCCTGGCGCGGGCGCGCGCGCGCGGCCTCGCGAACGTGGCGGTCGAGACCCACGACATGAACGACTTCACCGGGGCGCACGGCTCGGAAGGTCGCTTCGAGCGCCGGTTCGAGCGCCGGTTCGAGCGCATCGTCTCGGTGGAGATGTTCGAGCACATGCGCAACTGGGAGGCCCTGCTCGCGCGCCTGGCGGGCTGGTTGCGCCCCGACGGACGCCTCTTCCTGCACGTCTTCGCGCACCGACGCTTCGCCTATCCCTTCGAGGTCCGCGACGCCAGCGACTGGATGAGCGCGCACTTCTTCAGTGGCGGGATGATGCCGAGCGCGGACCTGCTCGACCACTTGCGCACGCCCTTCGCGCTGGAACAGCGCTGGATCGTGCCGGGCACGCACTATGCGCGCACCTCGGAGGACTGGCTGGCGAACCTCGAGCGCCACCGGCCAAGGGCCCTGGCGATCCTGGCGCGCCAGCACGGAGCGGAGGCGCCGCGCTGGTTCCAGCGCTGGCGTCTGTTCTTCCTGGCCTGCGCGGAGCTGTTCGCCTACCGCGGTGGTCAGGAGTGGGTGGTGGTGCACCAGCGACTGCGCTTGGCCGGAGGTGTGCCGTGAGCGCCGCGCTGCGCAGCCTGGTGCGCTGGTTCGACTCGTGGGCGCACGACGAGCGCGATGAGGCGACCGGGGGCGACGGGCGCGAGATCGATTGGCTGCGCATCGCTCCGTTCGTGCTGCTGCACCTGGCGGTCGGGCTCGTGCTGGTGGTCGGTTGGAGCCCGGTGGCCGTGCTGGTGGCCGTGGCCTCCTACGCCGTGCGCATGTTCGCCATCACGGCCTTCTACCACCGCTTCTTCTCGCACCGCGCCTTCCGGACCTCGCGTGCCCTGCAGTTCGTGTTCGCGCTGCTGGGCGCTTCGGCCGTGCAGCGCGGTCCGCTGTGGTGGGCCGCGCACCACCGCCGCCACCACCGCCATTCGGACGAGGAGCGCGACGCGCACTCGCCTGCGCGCGAGGGCTTCTGGTGGAGTCACGTGGGCTGGCTGCTGGCGCGCGAGAACTTCCGCACGCGCCAGGAGGAGGTGCGCGACCTCGTGGTCTATCCGGAGCTGCGCTTCCTCGACCGCTTCGATGCGCTCGTGCCGCTGCTCTCGATCCCGGCCTTCTACGGCCTCGGCGCCCTGCTCGCGCGCTGGGCCCCGGGCCTCGGCACGAGTGGGGCGCAGATGCTGGTGTGGGGCTTCGTGGTTTCGACCGTGGTGCTCTACCACTGCACCTTCGCGATCAACTCCTTCGCGCACCGCTTCGGGTCCCGACCCCACGCGACCGGCGACCAGAGTCGCAACAACTGGTGGCTGGCGCTGCTGACCTTCGGCGAGGGCTGGCACAACAACCACCACCGCTTTCCCGGCGCCGCGCGCCAGGGTCTGCGCTGGTGGGAGCTGGACCTGACCTGGTACACGCTGCGCGCGCTGGCCGCGCTGGGGCTGGTGTGGGACCTGCGTCCGGCACGGGTGCGCGCGCGCGAGGAGCGTCCGTGAAGGTCGCGGTGGTGGGCACGGGCGTGGCCGGGCTGGTCGCGGCGCGCGCGCTGGCGCGCGCGCACGAGCTGAGCGTGTTCGAGGCCGCCGACTGGATCGGTGGGCACGTGCACACGCTCGAGGTCCCCGGGGCGGACGGCGCGAGCGTGGCGGTGGACACGGGTTTCATCGTCTTCAACCGCCGCACGTACCCGCGCTTCTGCGCGCTGCTGGCCGAGCTCGGACTCGAGCCGCAGCCCAGCGACATGAGCTTCTCGGTGCGCTGCGAGGCGAGCGGGCTGGAGTACGAGGGCAGCGGCTGGAACGGGCTCCTGGCCCGGCGCTCGAACGCGCTGCGCCCGCGCTTCTGGCGCATGCTGCACGACACCCTGCGCTTCTACCGCGAGGCCGCGGCCACCCTGGACGGCCCCGACGACGGCACGACCCTGGGCGAGTTCCTGGCACGCGGGCGCTATTCGGCGGCCTTCGTCGAGCAGCACCTGGTGCCGATGGCCTCGGCCGTGTGGTCGGCGCGGGCCGCGGACCTGAGCGCCTTCCCGTTGCGCTTCCTGGCGCGCTTCTTCCACAACCACGGGTTCCTGCAGGTCGACGGGCGCCCGCAATGGTTGGTCGTGCCCGGCGGCTCGCGACGCTACGTCGAGCGCCTGGTGGAACCGTTCCGCGCGCGCATCCGCCTGGCCACACCGGTCGCGCGCGTGACCCGCACTCCGGCGGGCGTGCTCGTACGCACGGCGCACGGCGAGGAAGAGCTGTTCGAGCGCGTGGTCCTGGCCACGCACGCCGACCAGAGTCTGCGCCTGCTGGCCGACGCGACTGCGCGCGAGCGTGAGCTGCTGGGGGCCTTCGGCTACCAGGCCAACGACGTGGTGCTGCACACCGACGCACGCCTGATGCCGCGCGCGCGGCGCGCCTGGGCCAGCTGGAACTACCACCTCGCGCGCAGTCCGAGCCCGCTTCCGACCGTGACCTACTGGATGAACCGGCTGCAGTCCCTGCCCGGGCCGCGCGACTGGTTCGTGACGCTCAACCGCACGGACGAGATCGATCCGGCCGCGGTCCTGGCACGGTTCACCTACCACCACCCGATCTACTCGCGCGCGGCCTTCGCGGCCCAGGCGCGCCATGCCGAGATCGATGGCGTGCACGGAGTGCACTTCTGCGGCGCGTACTGGGGCAACGGCTTCCACGAGGACGGCATGAACAGCGCCGAGGCCGTCCTGGCGCGCATCCCGCGGGCGGTGGCGGTGTGAGGAGTGCGCTCTACGAGGGCGCGGTCGAACACCGCCGCCTCGCGCCGCGGGCGCATGGCTTCCGCTACCGCCTGGGCCTGCTGGCGCTCGACCTGGACGAACTGCCGCGCGTCTTCCGCGGGCGCTTCCTGTGGTCGATCGAGCGCGCCAATGCGGCGAGCTTCCGGCGCGCGGACTACCTCGGGCCAACCGAGCTGCCGCTGAAGGAAGCCGTGCTGGTGCGAGTAGAGCGCGAGCTCGGCCGCCGCCCGGCGGGGCCCGTCACGCTGGTGACGCAGCTGCGCACCTTCGGCTACCTCTTCAACCCGGTCAGCTTCTACCTGTGCCACGACGAGCACGGCGAGCTCGACGCCTTCGTGGCCGAGATCACCAACACCCCCTGGGGCGAGCGCTTCGCCTACGTGCTCGACGCGCGCGGCGGCCAGCGCCTCTGGCGATTCCCGAAGCGCTTCCACGTCTCGCCCTTCCTGCCGATGGAGCTCGAGTACGAGTGGCGCTTGCGCCTCGACGAGCGCGGGTTGGCCGTGCACATGACCGACCTGGCGCAGGGTCGGCCGGTGTTCCACGCCGCGCTCGAGCTGGCGCGCCGGCCGATCCGCGGCGCGACCCTGGCGCGCTGCCTGCTGCTCCATCCGCTGCAGCCCCTCGGCGCCCACGCCGCCATCTACTGGCAGGCCCTGCGCCTGTGGTGGAAGCGCACGCCCTTCCACGCACACCCCGCGCCGGCGCGGGCCGACACACGCACGAGCTGAACGATCCATGAGCCACGAGATCTCCGTCACCCCGCTGATCCGCCCCGCCGTGTGCGCCGCACGCGCCGGCCTCTTCGAGCGCGGCGTGCGCGCGCGCCTGGAGCGCATCCAGCACGGCGGGCTCGTGCTCGCGCGCGGCGCCGAGTGCGTGCGCTACGGCCGCGCCGACGGTCTGCAGGCGCGTGTCGAGGTCCGCGACGCGCGTTTCTGGCGCGCGGTGGCGCTGCGGGGCAGCGTGGGCGCGGGCGAGGCCTACGCCCAGGGCTGGTGGGACAGCCCCGATCCCGCGGTGGTCGTGCGCCTGTTCGTGCGCAACCGCGCGGTGCTGGGTGCGCTCGAGGGCGGTTTGGCGCGCGTGCAGCGCGCGCTGCTGGCCGTCGCCCACCGGCTGCGCCCCAACTCGCGCCGCGGCAGCCGCGCCAACATCGCCGCACACTACGACCTCTCGAACGAGTTCTTCGCGCTGTTCCTGGACGAGACCATGACCTACTCGTGCGGGATCTTCGTGCATCCGGGCGCGAGCCTGCGCGAGGCCTCGCTGGCGAAGATCGAGCGCCTGTGCGCACGGCTGGAGCTGGGCCCGAGCGACCACCTGCTGGAGATCGGCACGGGCTGGGGTTCGTTCGCGATCCACGCCGCACGGCGCCATGGTTGCCGCGTGACGACCACCACGATCTCCGCGCGCCAGCACGCCCTCGCCCGCGAACGAGTGCGCGCGGCCGGGCTCGCGGACCGGGTCGAGGTACTGCTGTGCGACTACCGCGATCTCCAGGGCACCTACGACAAGCTCGTCTCGGTGGAGATGATCGAGGCCGTAGGCCACCGCTACTACGGCGCCTTCTTCCGCCGCTGCCAGGAACTGCTCGCGCCGCACGGGCGCATGGCGCTGCAGGCCATCACGATCGCCGACGACCTGTACGACCAGGCGCGGCGCTCGGTCGACTTCATCCAGGCCCACGTCTTCCCCGGTTCGTGCATCCCCTCGGTCACGGCCCTGCTCGCGGCCGCCAGCCGCACGAGCGACCTGCGTCTGGAACGTCTGGAGGAGATCGGCCCGCACTACGTGCCGACCCTGGCCGCCTGGCGCGCCAACCTGCGCGCGCGCTGGAGCGAGGCGCGCGCCATGGGCTTCCCGGAGGAGTTTCTGCGCCTGTGGGAGTTCTACTTCGCCTACTGCGAGGGCGGCTATGGCGAGGGCCAGCTGGGCGACGTGCAGATGCTCTTCGCGCGGCCGGCGGCGCGCGTCGCGTTCGTCCCGGCGTGAGGAGCGCGCGCCAGTTCGTCCTGTTCCAGGGGCTGTGGTTCGCGGCCGTGTTCGGCGCGGCGCGCGGCCACGCCTGGCTGGGCGTGCTCGCGCTCGCTCCGTACCTCGCGCTCGAGCTGCCCGCCGCGGCGGAGCGCAGCCGCTGGTTCACGCGTGTGCTGGCGGTCGGCCTGGCGGGGAGCCTGCTCGACTCGCTCCTCGCCGCGCTCGGCGTGCTGCGTCACCCGCTCGCTCCTGCCGGCTGGCCGGCCCCGCTCGTGCCGCCCTTCATCACGGTCCTGTGGATGGCCTTCGCCACCCTGCCGCGCGTGTCGCTGGCCTGGCTCGCGCCTCGGCCACTCCGGGCGGCCGCGCTCGGCGCCCTCGGCGGTCCGCTCTCGTTCTGGGGCGGCCTGCGCGTGGGCGCGGTGGCGGCGGGGGACTCGCCCCGACTGACCTACGCCGTGCTCGCGCTGGAGTACGCGCTGGTCACGCCGCTCCTGCTGGCCTGGCTCGGGCCGCGGCCCGCGCCTACTGCTGGCGCACGATCGCGAGCCAGTCCTGGCCCGGATCCTGGGGCGGGGGCGTGAGCGTCCGCGGGCCGGGCCCGGTCAGGTCCGCATCCACGAGCGGTCCGGCGCCGGTGCGCGGGTCGAACCACTCGACGGTGTGCGTGCCCTCGCCCAGCGTGAGGTCGGTCGCGCTGCCCGTGCCGCGGTAGACGGCGTACACGGCGCGCACGGCGCCGTTCTGCGGGCGCCAGAAGACGTAGTCGGTGGCTCCGACCACGCTGGCGAGCGCGTTGTCCGGCACCATCTCGGTGAAAGGCAGCTGCGCGTGGAACAGCTCGATCGCGATCTTCGCCTGCACGAAGTAGCCCTCGAACAGGCGGAAGTCCTCCAGCCCGAGGTCGAAGTAGTCGCACAGGTTGGCGCCCGGCGGATACTGCGAGGCGGCCGCGTTGCCCGGGTACCAGGCGATGCCGGCGCCGCCGCCCATCAGGTTGCCCCACAGCGCCTTGGTGCGGTTCGCGTCGAGGTTGGGCGGCGTCGCGTTGAGGCTCTGCTCGTCGCCGTAGTGGGCCCAGCGACGCGAGTTCGTCTGCGCGAGGCGCAGCGAGACCGTGCTCGAGTTGTAGCCGCCGGGCGAGGTCTGGAAGGTCGTCGCCTCGAGCGTCGGGGAGCCGAAGTAGGGCGCGTACTGGTCGAGCACCGAGGGGTACGGCTCCGGACAGCTCGCGCCGAAGCACGGGTGCTTGCTGTGGAACGAGATCGCGTGCTTGTACGGATCGAGCGCGCGCAGCTCGCTGCCGAAGCTCTCCATGATCGCGATGTCGTCCCAGTAGTCCGACTCGTCGCCCGTGACCCAGCTCAGCGCCGGATGGTGCGCGAAGCGCGCCACCATCTCGCGGTAGTAGAGGCGTCGCTCGTTCGTCAGGCCGAAGCCGAGCCCGCCGCTCGCCACCGGGATCTCGTCGTTCTCGTGCTCCTCGAACACGAACTGGATATGCAGGCCGCGCGCGCTCATGTGCGCGAAGACGCGTTCCCACTGCGCCAGCTTGCTCACGTCGAAGTGCAGCTTGTCCACGGGCGTGACCCAGGGCCACACGTCGCGCCCGTCGCCCTGGTAGGTGTCGGCGATGAAGTACAGGCTGTTCACGCCCCGGGAGGCCAGGTAGTCGAGCGCGCCCAGCAGGTTCTGGCCCTTCGTGCCCGCGCTCCAGGTGTGCGCCAGGCCCACCGCGTCGGGCACGAAGTCGCCGGCGTGCGACGGGAAATGGTGCAGGCGCGTCGGGCCCGGCAGGCACAGGCTGAGCGGATCGCCGCTCGTGCCGTCGAACTCGAAGTAGGCCAGGAAGTTCTCCGGCCCGCCCATGCCGGCCTTCAGGAACCACGCGCCGCTCTCGGCGAAGCGCGTGTAGAACTGGCCCACGTAGTCGAGCCGACCCTGGCCCAGGAAGCCGGGCGCGCCCGGGTCGAGCGGGCCGATCTCGAGCGCACCGGCGGCGCCGTCGACGGTCGGATCGGCGCCGGCCCCGGCGGCCGTGGAGAGCGCGATGCCTGCGCCGCGGCGGAACTCCGCGCGCCACTTCCAGGTCCCGGCGCGCTCGGGCGTGAAGTGCGCGCGCCAGCGGTTGCCCGCGCTCGCGCTGGAGTCGGCGGCCACGCCGTCGGCCGCGTAGTAGCCGTTCACGCGGCGCGTGAGCCCGCTGGCGTCGTGCGTGAAGGTCACGCGCAGGCGGTAGTCGAGGAACGGATTCTGGCCCACGGGGTGCGCGAGCTCGTCGGTGTGCACCGAGGTCGCGAAGGTCAGCGTCATCGGCTGACCGAGCCGGCGCGCGCCCTCGATCTCGAACAGCTGGCGCGGCTTCAGCGCGTGGTTCCCGGGCGTCTGGGCCTGCAGGCCACCGCCGAGAGGGCCACCGGCGAGCGCGGCGAGCTGCAGGGTCAGGGCGAGCAGGGAACGGGACGCCGCGGCGAGAGGGCTCGGGAGCACGGGAGGCCTTGGTGAGCGGGAGGGCGGTGGGGTCTCGGGTGGTGCAGCGAGCGCACGCGGAGGGTAAGCGGAGGACTGAGAATGGGGAAGGGCCCGCAACGCCCCTACCTGTCACGACTCGGAACTCGCCCACAGGTCCCGGGCGCGCGCCGCGACCGCCACGCTGCCCTGCACGCGGCCGCCCTCGACGATCACGGCCTCCTCGGCCAGGTTCACCGTCGGGCAGACGTGGCGGGGCACGAGCATCAGCACCTGGCCGCGCTCGGGGGCGGGCCCCGACACCACGCGCAGCGGCAGGTGCTCCTCGCTCGCGCGCAGCGCCTCGAGCCCCGGCCAGCCGAGCACCGCCGCGGCCGGATCCCCGGCCTCGGCCGCGAGCGATTTCGAGCCCGCGTCGCAGGTCGCGAGCGCGTCCGAGGGCCGGCTCACGACGCGGCTGAGCACCACCGCCGCCGGCAGCAGCGCGAGGTCGGGGTTCTCCTCCTCCGAGCGCAGGTCGTGGAACACGACCGTGCCCGGCGACACGCGGTGGACCCAGCGCGTGGACGCGAACTCCGGGTAGGCGAGCGCGTGCAGGAAGGCCGGCGTGCCGCTGGTGACGAGCTCGTCGATCCGCGCGCCGTCGCGCTCGAGCTCCTGCACGAGCTCCAGCAGCTCCCGGTAGCCCGCGAAGCACTGCGCGCGCCGCTCGGCGAGCTCGCCGTGCAGGTGGCCTTCGTAATGGTGCAAGCCGCGGAAGCGCGCGCCCGCCGCGCGCACCAGCGCGCGGATGCGCTCGCGCTCGCCGAGGGGCACGCCCGTGCGGCGCATGCCCGGGTCGAGGTCCACGAAGATCCCGAGTCCGGGCGGCACCTCGGCCACGGCGCGCGGGTCCTCGCACAGGAGCGCGAGCCGAGCGCGTGGATGGGCGCGCGCCAGGCGCCCGAGCTCGCCCAGCGCCGGCCCGACCAGCGGATAGGCCAGCAACAGATCGACCTCGGGCGAGCCGGCGCCGTGCGCCGTCTCGAGCAGCACGCGCGCCTCGCGCAGCGTCGCGCACTTGAAGTGGCGCAGTCCGGCCGCGAGCAGCTCGGCGTACACCGCGGGCGTCTTGGTGGTCTTCAGGTGCGGCCGCCAGCGCTCGGGCGAGCCCGCGTAGGCCAGCATGCGCCGCAGGTTCTCGCGCACGAGGTCGAGGTGGATGACCAGCGCCGGCGAGAGCAGGCGCTCGAGCTCGTCCGCGGGCAGGGCATAGCGCGCCGCGTCGAGGTGCGCGAAGGGGGCGGCGGCCATGGGCCGGCGTTCTACCCTTTCGCGTCCGCCCTCGCCCGGGGCTTCCGCAGGCCCCACGCCCGCGCCACAATTGGCGCGTGGCAGGCGCACGGTTGCGGCGGCAGGCGCGGTGCGTGCTCGGGCTCGTGCTCGCGTGCACCTGCGCCCTGGCCGCGGGAAGCCGTGCGAGCGCCCAGGGCAAGCTCGAACGCGTGCGCGAGGCCACGCGCGACGGCGACGGCGAGCACGACTTCGACGACTGGCTCGGGAACGACGAGGAGGACGGCGACTGGCTGATCGATCCGCTGAGCGAGGTCGTCGGCTGGACGCTCCTGGCTCCCTTCGTGCTGCCGCGCCGGTTGCTCGAGGACCCGGGGGGGTCCGGGACGTTCCTCGAGTATCCGTACCGCGAAGGGCCGGGCTACTGGCGTTTCGTGGACCCGGCTGCGCTGGATCGGCCGCGCCCCTGGTCGCTGCGCCCGCGCGTCGAGGCCGGCACCGACTTCGACGAGCTCGAGCGCTTCGGCCTCGGCCTCCAGCTCGAGCACGCGAGCCGCTTCGGTCTCGACCTCAGCTGGAACCGCTGGCGCGAGGACCTCGGCGCGGCGGGAACCGACGAGCTCGACCTCGGCGACCTGAACCTCGTGTACCGCTTCGCGCAGGGACCGAGCACCGCCTTCCGCGCCGGCCTCGGCCTGAACGCGCTCGACGACGAGTTCGGCTCCGAGTTCGGCCTCAACACGACCTACGGCGTCGAGTTCCTCCCGGCCCGCCCGCTGGCGGCCGGCCTCGAGCTCGACCTCGGCACCCTGGGCGACGCGACCCAGGTCCACTTCCGCGCCGAGCTCGGCTTCGTGCTCGAACGCTTCGGCCTGTTCGCGACGTTCGACCACTTCGACATCGACGGCGTCGAGCTGCGCAGCTTCGGGCTCGGTCTGCGCGGCTGGATCTGAACCCAGTAGCCTCCGCGAGTCTCCGCGCTCTCCGCGACTCCGCGGTGTTTCTTCTCCGGAGAAGGATTCACCGCGGAGGCGCGGAGAACGCGCAGGCTCACGGAGAGAAATCAGCGCAGCCGCAGCTTGACGTTGCGCTCGCCCTGGCCCGCCTCGATGCGCACGGCCGACTTCGCGTCCTTGCCGTCGAGCGCGGTGGCGATCAGCGTGTACTTGCCGGGCGCGAGCGGGCCGACGCGGCGTTCGCGCGAGGAGAAGCCCTCGTTCAGGACGCCCATCAGGTCTTCCATCGACAGGAGGTCGTCCACGCGTCGGCCGGCCTCGTCCAGCACGCGCAGGCGCGCGCGCACGGGCTGGTCGTCCTCAAGCAGCGTGACGCGCAGGAAGGTGCCCTCGGAGACGGTCAGCTCGACCGTGGCGGTCTCGCCGCTGGCGACCTCGACCGCGGCGCTCTCGCCGCTCGCGAGGCGCGTGCTGCGCGCGCTGGCGCTGACGCGCCCGGGCGCGACGCCCTCGTAGGTGAAGCGTCCGGCGGAGTCGGTGGTGCAATCGGAAGCGGAGATCGCGCGCCCGGCGGCGTCGCGCACGAAGATCGTGACGCCGGGGGCCGGAGCGCCGGTCGTGTCGCGCACCAGGCCGGCCAGCTTGCCGGGCTTCGCGAGGTGCACGACCAGGCCGTCCAGGGCGCGGTCGCGCTCGACGCGCAGGCCGTCGAGCACGACCTGGCCGAAGCGCGTCTCGCCGAAGCCGCCGCCGAGGGCCCCGCTGAACTCGCTGCCGACGTGCAGGGCATAGCCGCCGGGGCGCAGGTGCTCGAAGGCGAAGGCGCCGTCGATGCCGGTGTCCGCGCGGCTCGACTCCGACAGGTCCTCGAGCCCGAACGTGCCCTCGCTCGAGACCAGGCGCAGCGGCACGCCGCTGGCCGGTCCGTCGGGGCCGCGCACCACGCCGGAGATGCGCCCGAGCGGCAGCGCGAGGTCCAGCTCGTGCTCCGCCACCTCGGGTACGGCCTCGTAGAACTGCGTGCCCGTGCCGCCGTCGAAGCTCTCGCCCACGCCGAAGACGTAGTCGCCCGGACGATCGAGCACGAGCTCGTAGCGACCGCCGGCGTCGGTCTTGGCGAGCTTCATGCCCTGCAGCAGCGCGCCGCCCTCGGCGAAGGCGAAGACCTGCTTCTCGGCCAGCGGCGCGCCGGCCTCGCTCACGCGTCCGAACACGCGCACCGGCTGCTTGGGCTTCGAGCCCAGCACGACGTGCGCCTCGCCGCCGTCGGCGACCTCGACCGAGGCCGAGCGCATCTCGCTGATGAGCGACAGGAAGGCCTGCTCGTCGGCGTCCTCCTGCAGGCGCGTCATCAATTCCTCTTCGCTGGGCAGGGCCGTGACCGTGACCTTGCCCGGCGTCACGTGCTCGAAGGCGAAGCGGCCGGCGCCGTCGGTGGTGGTCGAGCGCTCGGCGCCGAAGCCGAAGGCCATCGCGGCCATCGCGCCGCTGGCGCAGTTCACGTTCTGGCCGGCCTGGGGCTGGCCCCCGTCGTCGAACAGCTGCCCGGTGATGCGCGCGCCGACGCGCAGCTGCAGGACGACGTCCACCAGCGCTTCGCCCGGCACGAGCTCGAGCGCGACCGAGTCCGAGGCGGCCCAATCCTCGTGCGTGGCGTGCACGAAGCCGCCGCGCTCCCCGCTCGCGAGCTCGAAGCGCCCGTCGGGTCCGCTCTTCGTGCTCGAGCCGCCGAAGCGCGCGTAGGCCGCCTCCTGCGGGGACTCGGCCAGGTGCACCTCGGCCTCGGCGATGGGCTGGCCGGCGGGATCGAGGACCACGCCGCTGACCGAGCTCGCGCGCGGCAGCACCAGGCGCAGCTCGGCGCCGCCCTGCGGCACGGCGAGCGTCACGGGCTCGCCGCTCCGATCCTCGTCGCTGGCCTGGAAGGTCCAGTCACCCGCCAGGCCGACCGACAGGGTGAACGCGCCGTCGGTGCCCTCGAAGCTCTCGCTCAGCGCTTCCTGAGCACCCTGGGCGCGATCGGAGGGGTTGGCCTCGACCGAGAACGAGCGCGCCGGCGCGCCGGTGTCGTCCACCACCGTGCCATGCACGGTGAAGGGCTCCTGCAGCGTGAGCACGAGCTCGGCCGTGCCCGGCGCGACGCTCGTGGCGCGGGCCATCCAGCGACCCTGGCTCCCGTCGTGCACGATGCGGCCGGCGCGGCGGAGCTCGGGCTCGATGTCGCCCAGGCCCTCGAGCTCGTGACCCGCGGGACGCTGCGCGGCGTCGCGCGGGGCGTGACTCGCGAAGACCTCGCAGGGCCCCTCCTCGAGGCCGCCGAGGACGAAGCGGCCATCGGCGTCGCTCTCCGCGTGGGCCAGGGTCTCCAGCCAGTTCTGGCGCGGCTTGGCGGCGCTCACCTCGGCTCCGGCGGCCGGCGAGCCGTCGGGCCAGCGCACCGTCCCGCGGATGCGTCCTCCGGCCTCGAGCACGAGCTCGACCCCGCGCACGCTCTGGCCCTCGAACACCTCGAGTTCCTGGCTCTTGCCCTCGCGCCAGCCCTCCTTCTGGGCCGCGAGCGTGAGCTTGCCGCCCGCCACGCCCACCAGCGCGAAGGCGCCGTCGGCGCCGGTCTCGACCGACAGGTCGTCCATCCACGGCGTGCGCCCGCGCTGCTCGACGCTCACGCTCGCGCCGGCCAGCGGCTGTCCGTCGCCGCGCACCACGCCCGCGATCGTCGCGCCCGGACGGAAGGGGACCACGACCTCGCGTTGCTCGCCCGGGCGGATCTCGAACGAGAGCTCGAAGTACCCGACGAAGCCCCTGGCCTTGCCCACCACCGCGTACTTCTTGCTGGCGGAGAGCGCGCGCAGCTCGAAGCCGAGGTCCGGTCGCACGCGCACCTTGCGGCCGTCCGGCCGCCCGAAGCCCATCAGGCCGTCCTTCTTGGCGCGGCCCTGGAACTCGAGCTCGATGTCGCCCGCGGCGGCCGGGGTTCCGGCGGGGAAGTCGCAGCGCCCGGTGACGTAGCCGCCGAGCTCGGGCCGGATCGTCACCGTCTTCACGGTGGCGAGCGCGACCTCGAACGGATCCAGGTGCAGGTAGCGCGACTGCAGGAACAGCAGGCCTTCTTCGGCGCCGTTCGGGAAGGGCATGCGCACGCTGGGCGTCAGCGCGCGCCGCGCCCAGTGGTGCTCGCCCTCGACCGCGGTCGCGAACGAGTCGTCGAGGTCGAGCGCCTGGCTGAGCTCGTTCGCGCCCCAATCCTCGAACCCTCCGCCGTCCTTGCGCGCGAAGCCGATCAGCGCCGGCCGGTCCTCGAGCGGCAGGCCCGGCGGCAGCACGACCTCGACCTCGATCCAGCGCGCCTCGTCGAGCGCGAAGCTCTCGTGCTCGAGGCCGAAGGGGAGCGCGTCCGGCGCGGCGTCGGTGCGTTGCGCGCGCGCGCCGGTCTCGGCCTCGCTCGCGGCTGCGGCGAGTTCCAGCGTCGCGCTGGTCGCGGAGCGCGGCGAGTCCGGGCTCGGGCTCGTCGCCGGCGCGGACGGCGGCGAGCCCCGTCCACCGCTCTCGTGCAGTCCGAACCACAGACCCGCGGCGGCGAGCAGGACGACCAGCGCGAGCAAGGCGAGCTTCCGATTCATGGGCGCGGCAGGGGGAGAGGCCGATGATAGCGGTGCCAGAACGCGCTCGGCGCGCGGCTGCCGGACCGGGTCGGCGCCCCATACTCGGGTTTCGGGTCTTCCTGCTAGGCTGGACGGCGAAACTGCACGTCTTCGGCGCGATTCGCAGTCCGCACTCTCCCCGTGCGCGCTCGTTCGTGCGAAGCTGTGCGGCTCTCCGCCCCGCTCCGGACCCTCTCCATGACCGAAACCGGCCTCACCGAAACCGGCTCCGCGCCCGCCGCGGACTCCGCGCCCGCGTCCGATCCCGCGCCCGCCGCGGCCCCGGACAAGGGCTTCGCGGCCCTCGGGCTCGCGCCCGAGCTGCTCACCACGCTGACCACGCTCGGCTACGAAGAGCCCACCCCGATCCAGCGCGAGGCCATCCCGCCGCTGCTGGCCGGGCGCGACCTCCTGGGCCAGGCCGCGACCGGCACGGGCAAGACCGCGGCCTTCGCGCTGCCGTTGCTCGCGCGCGCCGTCAGCGGCCAGCCGAAGGCGAACCACCCCAAGGCGCTGGTGCTGGTGCCGACGCGCGAGCTCGCCATGCAGGTGGCCGAGGCGATCCACAAGTACGGCAAGGAGAAGCGCGCCAGCGTGCTGCCGATCTACGGCGGTCAATCCATCGGCCAGCAACTGCGCGTGCTCGACCGCGGGGTCGAGGTCGTGGTGGCGACGCCCGGGCGCGCGCTCGACCACCTGAACCGCGGCTCGCTGCTCCTGGTCGACGTGCAGACGGTGGTGCTGGACGAGGCCGACGAGATGCTCGACATGGGCTTCGCCGAGGACATCGAGGCGATCCTGTCGCAGCTGCCCGAGGCGCACCAGACGGCGCTGTTCTCGGCCACGCTGCCGCCGCGCATCCTGGCCATCGCCAAGCGCTACCTGAAGGACCCCGTGCGCATCACGATCGCGCGCGAGCGTCCCAAGGCCGGCGAGGTGCCGCGCGTGCGCCAGGTGGCCTACCTGGTGCCGCCCGCCCAGAAGCCGATCGCGCTCGGGCGCGTGCTCGACATGGAGCAGCCGACCTCGGCCATCGTCTTCTGCCGCACGCGTCTCGAGGTCGACGAGCTGTGCGAGGGCATGAACGCCCACGGCTACCGGGCCGAGGCCCTGCACGGGGGCTTCGCGCAGGAACAGCGCGACCGCGTGATGAAGCGCTTCCGCGCCGGCAAGACCGACCTCCTGGTGGCCACCGACGTGGCCGCGCGCGGGCTCGACATCGAGCACGTCTCGCACGTCGTGAACTACGGCGTGCCCTCCGACCCGGACGACTACGTGCACCGCATCGGCCGTACCGGCCGCGCCGGGCGCGAGGGCGTGGCGATCACGTTCCTCTCGCCGCGCGAGCACCGCCTGCTCAAGAACATCCAGTTCGTGACCGGCCAGAAGATCGCGGTCGAGACCATCCCGACCGTGGCCGACCTGCGCAACCGGCGCCTGGAGCTCACGCGCGCGTCCCTGCGCGAGGCCGTGCTGGCGGGCGAGCTCGACTCGTTCCGGCGCATCGTCGAGGAGCTCGCCAGCGAGCTCGACCCGCTCGACGTGGCCGCCGCCGCCGTCAAGCTCGTGCACGAGGCCACCCTGGCGGCCTCGGGCGGCAAGGCCGACGAGCAGGACATCGAGATCGTGCCGGCGCCGCCGCGACGCGAGTTCGACGCCAGCGGCGAGAAACCCGCCTGGGGCAAGCCCGAGCGCTTCCCCTCCGGCGGTGGCCCGCGCGGCGGTCCGCGGCACGCGCCGCGCGACATGGGCTTCGAGACCGCGCGCATCTTCATCGGCGCCGGCCGGCTCGACTCGATGCGCCCCGGCGACCTGGTCGGCGCCATCGCCAACGAGGCCAAGCTCCCCTCCAGCGCCATCGGCGCGATCCGCATCACCGACCGCTTCTCGCTGGTCGAGGTGCCCGCCGAGCAGGCCGAGCACGTCATCCGCGCGTTGCGCGGCACGACCCTGCGCGGCCGCAAGGTGATCGTGCGGCGGGACCTGCACTCGTAGCCGGTCGCGCGTTCGGCCTCGACGGAGTCGCGCCTGGGTCGACACCCGCGGTTGCGCGCGCGGGAGCCGGGCCAGTAGGGTTCTGGCCGCCCCAGGAGGTTTCCCATGACGCTTCTTCCTTCGCCGTCGCGACGCTCGCTGCTCGGCGCCGGCGCCCTGCTCGCCGCTGCCCCGCGTTCCCTGATGCGCCCGCAGGCCGCGCCCGCGGCCGAGAAGAAGCTCGGCCTGACGCCGCACACGCGCTTCGCGATGAACCTGGAGATCTGGTACGGCGACAAGCCGCTGTTCGATCGCGTGCGCGCGGCGGCGGACCTCGGGTATCCGGCGGTCGAGTTCTGGCCGTGGCGTGGGAAGGACGTGGCCGGGCTCGACAAGGTCTGCGCCGAGCACAAGATCGAGGTGGCGCAGTTCACGGCCTGGGGCTTCACGCCGGGCATGAACGACCCGGCCAACCACGCGGCGGTCGAGGAGGAGATCCGCGCCAGCTGCAGGGTCGCGAACGAGCTCGGCTGCAAGGCCATGACCGTGGTGGGGGGCAACGACCAGCCGGGCATGACGCAGGCCGAGATGCACGCGCACATCACCACGGCCCTGAAGCGCGTGGCGCCGATCGCCGAGCAGCACGGCGTGACGCTGCTCCTCGAGCCCATGAACATCCGCGTCGACCACAAGGGCCACTGCCTGTACGGCACCGAGGCCGCGGTGCGCATTTGCCGCGCGGTGGGCTCGCCCTTCGTGAAGGTGAACTGGGACCTCTACCATGCGCAGCTGGCCGAGGGCGACCTGTGCGGGCACCTGGTCGAGGGCTTCGACCAGCTCGGCTACGCGCAGGTGGCCGACGCGCCCGGGCGCAACGAGCCGGGCACGGGCGAGATCCACTATCCGCGCGTCCTGCGGCAGCTGTTCGAGCTCGGCTACCGCGGCTTCGTGGGGCTCGAGTGCTGGCCGAAGGACGGCGAGAAGAGCGCGGCCGAGCGCGTCTTCGCGGCGGACTCGTGGAGCTAGTCGTGGCCGACGACACCTTCCTCGTACGCGTCGTCTATCCGCGCGCGCGCGGCGAGCTCGTGCTGCGCAGCGAGCTCGACTGGGAGCGCGACCTGCGCCCCGAGCGCGTGGACGAGGCCGCGCAACGGGCCGAGTTCCGGCTGGTCTCCGAGCGCTCCTACCTCGAGTACAAGCCCTGCCTGCGCGACGGCCACGAGCTCGCCTGGTGCGTGGGCACGAACAAGCTCGCCCTGCGCGGGGCCACCAACGACGTCTATCCGAGCTTCCACAGCGGGCTGCGCGGGCGCATCAGCGAGCGCGTCGCCTTCCCGTCCCAGCGCCTCAGGCGCGAGCTCTCGCTGCGCGTCTACCTGCCGCCGGGCTACTCCGAGAACACGCTCAAGCGCTACCCGGTCGTCACCATGCTGGACGGTCAGAACCTGTTCTTCCCGGCCGAGGCCTTCCTCGGGCGCGAATGGCAGGTGGACGAGACGCTCGACCGCCTGGACGAGATGAACGTGATCGACCAGGTGCTGGTGGTCGGGCTCGACTCGCAGGAGCGCATGCGCGACTACACCGAGCCCGGCGTCGAGGCCTACGGGCGCGCGCTGGTCGAGGAGCTCGTGCCCTGGGTCGATTCCGAGCTGCGCACGCTGCCGGGCCCGCGCAACACCGCGATCCTGGGCTCGTCGCTGGGCGGCGTGGCCGCGTTCTACGTGGCCTGGCGCTGGCCCGAGCGCTTCGGCCTGGCCGGCTGCCTCTCCAGCACCTTCGGCTACCAGGACGAGCTGCTGGCGCGCGTGCGCGCCGAGGGTCGCCCCGGACGCGAGGCGCTGCGCCTGTACCTCGACAGCGGCTGGCCGAACGACAACTACGAGGCCACGCTCTCGATGGCCGCGGCGCTGATCGAGGCCGGCTTCGGACTCGGCCGCGAGCTGGTGCACCTGGCCTATCCGCTCGCGCAGCACGACGAGCGCGCGTGGTCCTCGCGCCTGCACGTGCCGCTGCAGCTCTTCTCGGGCAAGCTGCGGCGCCTGGCGGACGCGCGCGGCGGCTAGGGGCGTTCGCTCGCGATGCGCGTGCTCGTCATCGGCGGCGGGATCGGCGGCGCGGCGGCCGCGCTCGCCCTGCGACGCGCCGGGCACTCGGTCGCGCTGTTCGAGCGCGCGCGCGAGCCGGGCGAGGTCGGGGCCGGCATCGTGCTGTGGGGGAACGCCATCGCGGCCCTGCGCGAGCTCGGCGCGCACGCGCCGGTGCTCGCCTGCTGGCCCTGACGCCGATGAGCGCCATCCGCCGGTGGCACCGGCGCTACGTCGGGTTCCGGGCGTAGATCGGAGGCGAGGCGCCAGGAGCCTCCTCCGCATCGTGCTGCGGAGATAGGCTGCTCACAGCGGCCGATCCGGCTAGCATGATGGCGTGGCACAAGAGTTCGACGTCGTCATCGAGAAGGACGAGGAAGGCTTCTTCGTGGCCTCGGTTCCGGCCTTGCCCGGCTGTCACACCCAGGCGCGTTCTCTCGACGAGCTCATGGAGCGCGTCAAGGAGGCGATCGCCCTGTGTCTGGAGGTCGAGGGCCGGCCGGCCAAGCAGCTCGACTTCGTCGGCGTGCAGCGCATTCGCGTGGCGTGACTCCCCAGCTGCGAGCCAGTTACGCCAGACAGCGGGGCGAGCTCGAACAGAATCAGCTCGGGCCGGCACAGGAAGCGGATGCGGGGTGCCAGGTTGCGCTCCATTCCGATCCCGCGGCTGACGCACACCCACGACTCGTCTAGACGGTGCAGGCCGCCCGCGGCGATCGAGCGCGGGACGCGCGAGAGCGTGAGCGGCGGGCCGAAGAACGGGAGCTGCACCTGACCGCCGTGGGTGTGTCCGGCGAGGCACAGGAGCGGCACTCCGGCCGTGGGAGCCGAGAGCGCGAACTCAGGCGCGTGTCCGACGACGATCGAGAGGCCGGGGAAGGCGCGCGCGGCTTCGAGCCAGCGCGCTTCGATGGGCCGGCGCGAGGCTTCGCGCGAGAGCCCGATCACCTGCAGGCGCTCGGCGGGGAACTCCACGCGCTCGTCCGCGAGCATCCGCACGCCGCAGTTGTCGAAGGTCGACCCCGTCGGCTCGCAATCGCCCGGCACCATCAAGTAGCCGAGCCGCGGCCGGCGCACGCGTGCGAACAGAGCGCGCAGCTTCTCGCGCTCGCCCCGGTGGCGTTCCCAGGCGTCGCCGTGGCGCAGCTGCATAATGTCGCCGGGGATCAGCACGAGGTCGGCCTCGAGCCCGTCGAGCTCCGCGAACACGCGCTCCTCGAAGGCGCCGAAGTCGTCGGTCTGCAGGTCGGAGAGCACGCCCACGCGTAGCGGAGTGCTGCGCCCATCGAGCCGCGCGCTGACGAGCTCGTGGCGCGTGACCTCCAGCCGGTAAGGCTCGACGTGCCGCGCCCAGACGTACGCGCCCTCGGCCGCGAGCCCGAGCGCGACCACCGTCCATCCGATCCCGCCCCGGCGCTGGAGCCCGCGCGCGATCGCGAGCGGCGCGAGCACGCAGAACAACGCGTGGCAGGCGAGGCGCAGCGTGAGGAAGCCGCCGCCGCCCACCTTGCCGGCCAGCACGGCTCCGCCGAGGAGCGTCACGCCCAGCAGGATCAAGCGCCCGAGATCGTCCGTCCACGACCTCGCCCGCTGCTGGCCGCCGAACAACAGCCACGCCCCGCACGCGAGTCCGCCGAGATCGGTCACGAGGATCGAGGTCCACCACATCGGCGCGCCTCTCGAACCCCGCTCTCACCCGTGGGGCTCGACGGAAGCTACTTTCCCTCGCCCAGCTCCGCGAACGCGAGCAGCGCCAGGGCGGTGCCCGAGGCGGGACCGAGGACCGGGCCGTCGCAGAAGGCGCCGTCGGTGCGGCGCGTGGCCTCGACCAGGGCCAGGAGACGCCCGCGGTAGCGCTTCTGATCGGTCGCGGGCAGCGCGGCGATGGCGCGCGCGGCGCTGGCGTAGTCGTAGAGCACGTAGTGGCAGCCCTGGCCCTCGGGGCCGCAGTGCATCAGCGCCTTGCCGGCTTCGCGCGCGAGTCCGGCGGAGTGCTCGAAGAACTGCGCCAGCGCGGCGCGCAGGCGTTCGGGGTCGCTGCGCCCGGCGCGCAGCAGCGCGAGCTCGCACAGCGGCGCGCGTCCGGCGGCGCCGGCCAGCTTGGTTTCGTCGGGCGCGCGCGCCTGGAAGTTCCACAGCATGTAGGCGAACACGCCGGTCTCGCTGCGCATGGCCTCGAGCGCGTCGAGACCCTGCTCGATGCGCTGCTCGTCGAGCTCGATCCCGGCCTCGTGCGCGCGCACGAGCGCCAGCACGACCGTGGCGGTCACGAAGCTGATCGATTGCTCCGGCTCGAGGGCGCCCTCGTCGAGCGAGACGGCCTGGAAGTAGCTCCAGCCGCCGTTCGGGCGCTGGCGCGCGGCGAGCGCGGCGGCGAGTTCGGCCCCGAGCGCGCGCAGCGCCTCCGTCTCGCTCGCGCCGGCCTCGAGCAGGTCGGCCACGAGCTCCAGCGCGAGCGCGTCGCTCCACACCTCGTAGGTCATGTAGTAGGGCGGCGCACGTCCGCCCAGGCTCGCGCGCGCGGCGGCGAGCGCCAGGCGGGTCTCGTGCGCGAGGTCGAGCGGCCGGCGGTCGCGGTAGGCGAGCAGGGCGCGCGCGCCCAGCACGTCGATCGCCACCGAGATCGAGTTCTCGGGTCCGGCGCCGGCCTCGAGCTCGGAGGGGTCCAGCCAGGACCCGCCGTCGCGCCGGCGCTCGGCGAGCCAGACGAGCGCCGCGTCGGGAGCGTTGGCGCCGTTCGCCGCCGGCTTCGCCTTCGCGCTCGCGGCCAGCGGAACGTGCTCCAGCGAGGTCAAGAGCTCGGGGTCGGAGCGCTGCAGCATGAAATCCGCCAGCTGGGTCTCGGGCTCCAGCAGCGCGGCCGCGGCCTCGACCGCCCAGCGGCTCTCGGGATGCTCGGCCACCAGCGCGCGCCAGCGTCGCTCGGCCCCGGTGCGGTCGCCCGCGAAGAAATCGAGCACGCCCAGGAGGTGCGCGGCCTCCAGCGCTTCGGGGCGCGTGGGCTCGGCGTCCACCAGACGCTCGCACAGGACGCGCGCCGGGCCCACGTGTCCGCGCGCCAGCTCGAGCACGAGCTCTTCACGCTCGAGTTCGGCCTCGTGGACGTCACTTGCCTCACCGGCCTCGCGCGCGAGCTCGCGCGCGCGCCGCACGGCCACCAGCCCGAGCTCGATCCGGTGCGTGAGCCGCAGGAGCCGCGCCTTCAGCAGGTACCCGCGCGCGCTAGCCAGCTCGGCCACGTACCCGACCGCCTCGGGGATCTCGCCGCGCGCGAGGTGCCAGGCCGCGCGCTCCTCGTCCGATTGCCGCCGCGGTCGTTCGGCGCCCGCGAACTCGCGGTGGTCGGCCAGCGTCGACGCCAGGAAGTCGTAGGCCGCCGCCGGCTGCCAGTGGGGCGTGTCGGCCAGCACCTCGCCCTCGGGCGACACCACCAGCAGCGCGGCGCCGAAGGCCGTGGGCGAGAGTCCGTAGCGATCCTCGGCGGCGAACGGGACGGCGCTGTCGGCCCGCAACGCGAAGGGTACGCAGCGTGCGTTGACGAGCGCGATCACGTCGGGATCCATCGCGAACACGCTGCGCGTGGCGTCGGAGACGTCGAAGCCCGGATACAGCCAGGCCACGGCCAGGACGCACTTGCGCTCCTGCTTGGCGCGCGCCGCGGCCGCCTCCCAGTCCGCGGCCCAGGCGAGCTCCTCACCGCAGCGCGCCGCGAGCTCGCGCCAGCGCGCGCGCTCGTCGCCCGGCGCATCCGGCGTCTGCGCCGGGCGCATGACGAGGGCGAGCAACGCAAGGACGGGGCACAGCGCCAGCACGCGCGAGAGCATAGCGTTCGGCCGGGCCTTGCCAGGTTCGAGCCGGGCTGCGTAGTGTTCCGCTCCCGTCGCTCCCCCGACCGAGGCCCCTCCCATGTCCAAGCCCATCCACGTCGGCCTGATCGGCACCAAGTTCATGGGGCGCGCGCACTCGAACGCGCTGGCGCAGGTGGCGCACTTCTTCGAGCTGCCGCGCGTGCCGCTGATGCGCCTCGCGGCCGGGCGCAACGCCAAGGAGCTGGCGGTCTTCGCCGCGAAGTGGGGCTGGCAGCAGATCACGACGCGCTGGCAGGACCTGGTCGACGACCACGAGCTCGAGCTCGTCGACGTGGCCACGCCCAACGACCTGCACGCCGAGCCCGCCATCGCCCTGCTCGAGGCGGGCAAGCACGTGGCCTGCGAGAAGCCGCTGGCCGGCACGCTGGCCGACGCGCGCGCCATGCGCGACGCGGCGCGCAAGGCCAAGCGCTCGAAGACCTTCGTCTGGTACAACTACCGCCGTTGCCCGGCGGTCGCGCTGGCGCACCAGCTCGTGAAGGAGGGCCGCATCGGGCGCGTCTACCACGTGCGCGCGACCTACCTGCAGAGCTGGGGCGGGCCCGAGACGCCCATGCTGTGGCGCTTCGACAAGAAGACGGCCGGCTCGGGCGCGCACGGCGACCTGAACGCGCACATCGTCGACCTGTGCCGCTTCGTGACGGGCGAGGAGCTGAGCGAGATCCACGGCGCCGTCGCGCGCACCTTCGTGGAGGAGCGCACGGTGCCCGGCACCAAGAAACGCGCGAAGAGCACGGTCGACGACGCGGTGCTGTTCCTGGCCTCGCTCACAGGCGGCGGCGTGGCCAGCTTCGAGGCCTCGCGCCTGGCCGCGCCGCACCAGAACGCGAACTCGCTCGAGGTCAACGGCGCGAAGGGCTCGCTGCGCTTCGATTTCGAGGACATGAACCTGCTGCGCTTCCACGACGCCGCGCGCGGCCCGCGCGAGGGCGGCTGGACGCGCATCATGTGCACCTCGGCCGCCGGCCAGCACCCCTACGCCGGCCACTGGTGGCCCGACGCGCACGTGCTCGGCTACGAGCACGGCTTCACCAACATGCTGGCCGACGTCCTGCGGGTGCTCGGCGGCGAGAAGCCCACGGTGCCGCTGCCCGACTTCGAGGACGCCTACCAGACGAGCCGCGTGCTGGAGGCCGCGCTGCTCTCGGCCAAGGAGCGCTGCGCGGTCAAGCTGAGCGAGGTGAAGTAGCGCAGTCAGGGTGGCCCCGAACACGCTCGCCGGGTCCGGGCCCAGGCGGCGGACTCGCTCAGGGGCGCGCCGCGAGCCGCAGCTCGAGCACGAGCTCGTCGCGTCCGGCCTGGAACGAGAACGGGAACTCGGGTCCGTGCGTCGCCTCGAAGTCGAGCGGAGCCGCGCTCAGCACGTAGTCCCCGGGCGCGAAGCCGTCGCGCACCCACGAGCCGTCGGCGAGCGGGACCAGTTGCATGCGGACCTGGAGCTCGTTGCGCGCGCGCACGCTGGGACTCGGCGCGCCGTCCCAGCCGGCCGGCGGGGTGAGCCAGAGGTGCAGCCGCGCTCCGGGCAGCACCAGGTCGCGTTGCAGGCCGCTGGCGGGCAGCTCGATCCGACCGAGGTCGACCTGCTGCGGGAAGAACCCGGCCGGCTGGACCCACAGGTGGTGGGTGCCAGGACGCAGGTGCAGCTCGAACGAGCCGTCCGCGCGCAGCGGCAGCGTGTGCACCTCTTCGTGGCCTTCGTCGCGGTCTTCGGCGCGCACGCGCAGCTCGCCCGGGCCGGGGATCGGATCGCCGGCCGGATTGCGCACGGTGCCCGTCCAGCTGACGCCCTCCAGCGCGGTGGAGCCGAAGTCCAGGCGCGTCACGCCGTCGGCGGGCACCACGCACTCGCGCACGGAGCCGCGCTCGGACAGCGAGCCCGTGGGGCGGGCCGTGACCGACTGCAGGCCGGACGCGACCTGCCGGAAGCGGTAGAAGCCGTTCGCGTCGGTGCGCGCGAAGCACTCCGCGGGCGGCGGGTTCCGGCCGTAGCCGGGGCGGCGCAGCTGCACGAGCGCGGCCGCCGCCGGCGCGCCTTGCTCGTCGAAGACGAAGCCCTCCACCGTGGCGGATCCGAGGCGGATCACGATGCGCGCGAGCTCGCGCCCCTCCAGCAGGCGTACGGCCTGTTCCAGGCGCAGGTCGTCGAGCTCGAGCGCGGCGCGATAGGCGCCCGGGGCGAGTCCGTCGAAGCGCACCACGCCCCGCGCGTCGGCGGCGGCGAAGACCGGCGTGTAACCCGGTGCCGGCGTGCGCAGATCGCCCGGCAGCTCGCGGTGGTAGCCCGACACCAGCCAGGCGCGGGTGTCGTGCGCGACGGCGTCGCCGCGCAGCACCTGGATCTCCAGCGCGGCCAGGGCGGGTTCGTCCGCGGCCGGCGCGGAGTCGGAGGGGGCCTCGTCGGGTCCGGCCCCGGACACCGACTCGCGGGCGGGGCCCGTGCGCGAGTCCTCGCTCTCCAGCGCGGCGGCCGAGGCGAGCGGCGCGCGCGGTTGCGCCGGTTCGCTCGACGAGCGCGGGGTGGACTCGCTCGCGAGCGAGACCGCGTACACGAGCAGCACCAGCGCGAGGGCCGCGACCGCGGCCAGCTTCTTGGCGTGCACCATGGCTAGACCGACCGCGCGGGAAGCGGAAGCGGAGTGAGCTCGGCGCGGCCGCGCTTCATGACGAAGTGCCACTTCCAGCCGGCATAGAGGGCCGGGTAGACCAGCAGTTCCAGCAGGAAGCTCGTCAGCAGTCCGCCCACCAGCGGCGCGGCCACGCGCTTCATCAGGTCCGCGCCGCTGCCCGTCATCCACAGCACCGGCAGGAGCCCGATGAAGGCCGCCGACACGGTCATCAGCTTGGGGCGGATGCGCTTGACCGCGCCGTGCACGATGGCCTCGCTGAGGTCGTCGAAGGTGCGCAGGCGCCCGGCGCGCACGCGCTCGTCGAAGGCCAGGTCCAGGTACAGCAGCATGAACACGCCCGTCTCGGCGTCGAGCCCGAGCAGCGCGATCAGCCCGACCCAGGTGGCGATCGAGAGGTTGTAGCCGAGCAGCCACAGGAGCCAGAAGGCGCCGATGGCCGAGAACGGCACGGCCAGCAGCACGATGCCCGTCTTCACCAGCGACTTCGTGTTCAGGTAGAGCAGCAGCGCGATCAGGAACAGGGTCAGCGGGACCAGCATCCACAGGCGCTGCTGCACGCGCAGCAGGTGCTCGTACTGGCCGCTCCAGGCCAGGGTGGTGCCGGGCGGGAGCGCGACCTCGGCGCGCACCGCGGCCTTGGCGCGCTCGACGTAGGCGCCCAGGTCCCCGTCCGAGGTCGTGACGTAGACGTAGCCCGCCAGCGAGCCGTTCTCGTCGCGGATCATGGCCGGGCCCGCGGACGTGTGCAGGTGCGCCAGCGTGCCGAGCGGGATGCGGGCGCCAGCGGGGGTGTCGACCAGGATGCGTTCGAGGTCCGAGACGTCGTCGCGCAGCTCGCGCGCGTAGCGCACGCGGATCGAGTTGCGCTGGCGGCCCTCGATGGTCGTGCCCAGGTTCTCGCCGCCCACGGCGCTCTGGATGGTGTGCTGGGCCTCGGTGATCGAGAGGCCGTAGCGCGCGAGCGCCTCGCGATCGAAGTCGAAGTCCAGGAAGTAGCCGCCCGTCGCGCGCTCGGCGAAGGCGCTGGAGGTGCCCGGCACGCCCGCGAGCACGCCCTCGACGCGCGTCGCCACCGCCTCGATCTCGGCCAGGTCGGCGCCGAGGACCTTGACGCCGATCGGCGTGCGCACGCCGGTCGTGAGCATGTCGATGCGCGTCTCGATCGGCATCAGCATCGCGTAGCTGGTGCCCGGGAACTGCATGCGTGCCTGCAGCTCGGCCAAGAGCTCCGCCTTCGAGATCCGCTCCGGCCACAGCGGGCGCAGCGGCGCCTGCAGCCAGGCCGGCCAGCCCGAGTAGAAGCGTGGCCGGCTGCGCCAGGCGGACTCGGGCTCGAGCTGGATCACCGTCTCGAGCATGGAGAGCGGCGCGGGGTCGGTGGCGCTGTCGGCGCGCCCGGCCTTGCCGTGCACGTGCGCGACCTCGGGGAAGCTCACCAGCACCTGGTCCATGCGCTGCAAGAGGTCCGCCGCCTGCGTGGCGGAGATGCCCGGGGCGGTGATGGGCATGTAGAGCAGGTCGCCCTCCCACAGCGGCGGCATGAACTCGCTGCCGAGGGCGCGGTAGACCGGCACGGTCGAGGCCACCAGCGCCAGCGCGAGCGCCACGGTCTTGCCGCGGTTCCGGATCACCCAGCGGCACGGGCCCTCGTACAGGCGGAACAGCGCGCGGCTGAGCGGGTGGCGCTCTTCGGGGTAGTAGCGTCCGACCGCGACGCAGTTCACGATCCAGCTCAGCGCGCGCCCGCGCACGCGCACGGGATCGACGCGCGTGAACAGCATGCGCACGGCCGGATCGAGCGTGATCGCCAGCAGCGCGGCGATGCCCATGGTCAGGGTCTTGGTGTAGGCCAGCGGCTTGAACAGGCGCCCTTCCTGGTCCTCGAGCGCGAAGATCGGCAGGAAGCCGACCGCGATCACCAGCAGCGCGAAGAAGACCGACGGACCGACCTCCTTGAGCGCGCCCAGGCGCACGGCGTGGAAGTCGCCCTGGCGGCCGCCCGCGATCCACTGCTCCAGGCGCTTGTAGGCGTTCTCGACCTCGACGATGGCGCCGTCCACCAGCACGCCGATCGAGATCGTGATGCCCGAGAGCGACATGATGTTCGCGCTCACGCCCAGGAAGTACATGGGCACGAAGGCGAGCAGGATCGCGATCGGCAGCGTGACGATCGGCACGATCGCGCTGGGCACGTGCCACAGGAACACCAGGATCACCAGGCTCACCACGACCAGCGCCGTCAGGAGCTCGCTGACCAGCGTGCCGATCGAGCGCCGGACCAGACCGGAGCGGTCGTAAGTCGTCACGACCTCCACGCCGCTCGGCAGCGAGGGCGCGAGCTCCTCCAGCTTCGTCCGCACGCGCTCGATCACGCCCAGCGCGTTCTCGCCGTGGCGCAAGACCACGATCCCGCCGACCGTGTCGCCCTGGCCGTCCAGCTCGCCCAGCCCGCGCCGCAGGTCGGGTCCGAGCGCCACCGTGCCGAGATTCCCGACCAGCACCGGCGTGCCGTTCCCGTCGCTGGACACGACGATCTGCGCCAGGTCCTCGACCGAACGTGCGTAGCCGCGGCCGCGCACCATGTACTCGGTCCCGGCCAGCTCGAGCAGGCGCCCGCCGACCTCCTCGTTGCCCGCGCGGATCGCGGCGACCACGCGCTCGAGCGGCACGCCGTAGGCGGCGAGCTTCACCGGATCGAGGTCGACCTGGTATTGCAGCTGGAAGCCGCCGAAGGTGGCCACCTCGGCCACGCCCGGCACGCTCTCGAGCCAGGGCCGCAGGCGCCAGTCCTGGAAGGAGCGCAGCTCGGCCAGGCTGTGCTGGCCGCTCGGATCGACGAGCGCGTACTGGAACACCCAGCCCACCCCGGTCGCGTCGGGGCCGAGCTCGGTCTGCACGCCCGCCGGCAGGTCGGCCTGGATCTTCGACAGGTACTCGAGCGTGCGGCTGCGCGCCCAGTACGGGTCGGTGCCGTCATCGAAGACGACGTACACGTACGAGTAGCCGAAGTCCGAGAGGCCGCGGATGGCCTTGATACCGGGCGCGCCGAGCAGCGCCGACACGAGCGGGTAGGTGACCTGGTCCTCGATCACGTCCGGGCTGCGGTCCCAGCGCGAGAGCACGATCACCTGCGTGTCGGAGAGGTCCGGGATCGCGTCGAGCGGCACGCGCTGCAGGCACCACACGCCGCCCAGCACCGCGGCCAGCGCGAGCACGAGCACCAGGACGCGGTTGCGCGCGCTGAACTCGATGACGGCGGCGATCATCGGCGGTCGTGGCGCATCACGGCGTCGGGGTGCCGCGCCCGAAGGCGCGCAGCGCGGCCTGCATGCGGCTCTCGGAGTCGATCAGGAAGGTGCCGCTGGTGACGATGCGCTCGCCCTCCTCGAGGCCCGCGAGCACCAGGGCCCGGCCGTCGAAGCGCTCGCCGATCTCGACCTCGCGCGGCTCGTAGCGGCCCGGCGCGAGCTCGACGAACACCAGCTTGCGCAGGCCCGTGTCGAGCACGGCCTCGTCGTCGATCAGCAGCTGTTCGCCGAGGGCCACGCCGATCGAGACCGTGGCGTACATGCCCGGCCGCAGCAGCCCCTCGGGGTTCTCGAGCACGATGCGCACGCGCGCCGTGCGCGTGGCCGCGTCCAGCAGCGGGTAGACGTAGTCGACCGTGCCGGCCAGGCTCGCCCCGGGCCGGCCCGCCAGCTCGATCTCGACCGCCGCTCCGCTGGCGACGCGCATCAGGTCGGCCTCGAAGACCTCGGCCAGGACCCACACGCGCGTGAGATCGGCCAGCTCGAAGAGCGCCTCGCCCGGCTCGACGCGCGCGCCCTTGACGATGTCGCGACGCAGGACCACGCCGCCCGCGCGCGCCACGATGGGCGTGATGCTGAGCGGCTCGGCCCCGGGCTGTTCCAGCGCGCGGATCTGCGCCTCGTCCATGTCCCACAGCGCCAGGCGCGCGCGCGTCGCCTCGACCTGCTGGCGCTTGCTGGCCTCGAGCTCCGCCCCGCCGCCGGCCAGGTTCTGGGCCAGCAGCGAGCTCGCCAGGATGTACTTGCGCTGCGCCTCGAACAGCTCGGGGCTGTAGAGCGTGAACAGCGGCTGCCCCGGCTCCACCGAGGCACCGACCGAGCGCACGAACAGCTCCTCGACCCAGCCGGTGGTCTTGAGGCTGACGGCCGAGAGCCCGTCCTCGTCCACCTCGACCCGTCCGGGCACGCGCAGCGTGCGCGTGCAGGGGCGCGACTCGACCGCCTCCGTGCGGAGGCCGACGAGCTGCAGGCGCTCGCTCGTCAGCTCGACGGTGGCGTGTCCCGCCACCGTCGCGCTGGCGGGCGCGGCGCCACCCTCGAGCGGCATCATCGCCATGTTGCACAGCGGGCAGTCGCCCGCGCGGCTCGCGTGGTAGCTCGGGTGCATCGGGCAGTAGAACTCGACCACCTGCGCCGGGGTCGGGTCGCCGTGCTCGCGCTCACCCGCGGCCGGCACGGGCACGCTCCAGACCACGCCGGCGCTCCAGCCGAGGCCGACGGCCAGCAGCGACCAGGCGATGGCGGGCGCGACGCGGCCGCGGCGCGGCACACGCGGAGAAGAGGGAGCCAGCTTCGGCACGCGCATCTTGTTCGGCAGGAGGAGCGCAGCAGCCCAGGCCGCCACGGCGATTCGCGCCGGCCCGGGCTTTCCGCGCGGGCTCAGGGCCCGATGGGCGGGGCCTCGACCTGGAACGGCCGCATCATCTCGTTGTCCTCGTGCTCGAGGATGTGGCAGTGCCACACGAAGAGGCCGGGGATGTCGAAGCGCGCCTTGATGCGCGTGATCTCGCCGGGCAGGGAGATCACCGTATCGGTGAAGCCGGTCTCCCAGGGCTCGGGTCCGCGCAGCACGCCGTCGGCACCCCTGCGCCCCATGACCTGGAACTGCACCTGGTGCACGTGCACCGGGTGGGCGTCCTCGGTGAAGTTGTGGATCTCCCACACCTCGGTCACGCCTTGGCGCGGCGTCTCGGTCACGGCGTCGCTCCAGGTCAGCACCTTGCCCGTGCCGTCCGGATTCAGCGTGCCGAGCCCGCCCATGGTCGGGCCGAAGGGCGCGCCGGCGGGATCGAGGACGATGTTGCCCTCGGCGTCGGTCGAGACCAGGATCGTGCTCGACTCCATCTCGTTGAGGCTGACCTTGCGCACGACGCTGTGCTCGCCGAGGCGCGCCTGGACCGGGAGGCCCAGGGTCTCGGGGCGCGAGCTCGGGTCGCTGCCGCGCCGGCGCGCGATGCGGAACTGCATCACCTGGCCGGTGGTGTTGGGATCGGAGGGCAGGAAGTCGAGATCCGGCACGCCGCCGCCGTAGGGTTCGTCCGGACCGATGTTGAGCAGCCGGAGGCTGGTGCCCGCAGCGACGTCGCTGAAGTCGACGATCACGTCCGCGCGGCCGGCGGGCTCGAGCAGGAGCCGCTCGAGGCGCACCGGCTGCGGCAGGAAGCCGCCCTCGGCTCCGATCTGCCAGAACGGGAGCCCGTTGGAGAACTGCAGGATCAGGAAGCGCGAGTCACAGCCGTTCAGGAGGCGCAGGCGGTAGCGGCGCTGCTCCACGTTCGCGAAGGGCCAGGTCTTGCCGTTCACCACCATGGTGTTGCCGAAGAACTCGGCGTTCCAGATGGGCGAGACGTCGCTGCCGCCGTCGGGCTTGAAGGGGATCTGCAGCTGGTCCTTGCGCAGGCCCTCGAAGAAGGCCCGATCGCCGGGATAGAACAGCGAACCGTCCGCGTTGAACGAGCGATCCTGGATGAGGATCGGGAGCTCGCGGTAGGCGCGCCCGGCTCGATCCTCGCTCGAGGGCGCCGGACCGGGCAGGCGGCCGTCTACCGCATCGGCGGGGCCGCCGCGCAAGAGGTAGAAGCCCGCCGGGCCGGCATACACGTTGGCGCGCGTCATGCCGAGCGAGTGGTCGCGGTACCACAGGGTCGTGGCCGCCTGCCGGTTCGGGTACTCGAAGACCATGCTGCCGGCGGACCACTGCGCGCCGAGGGGCGACGAGGCCTTGTTCAGGTCGTAGTGGGTGCCGGTGCGGAAGAGCCCGAGCGGGATGTTCACCGCGTCCGGGAGCGTCCACGCCTCGGGGTAGCCGTCGCTCTCCTGCGTGGTCGCGGCGCCGTGCAGGTGCGGCACCATCGGCACGGGGCCGAGGTAGCGCTCCTGGTCCGTGCCCTGCGTGTCGCGTGCGCCCGGCGGATTGGCCCAGTGCAGGGTCTGGTCGATGGGCAGGAGGTGCGGAAGGTAGTTCCCGTTCGCGTCCACCAGCTCGTTGGTCCACTTGATGCGCACCGGCCGGCGATAGCGCGCCTCGATGGTGCGCGCGGGATAGGCGAAGGAGTCGGGGACCTGCGGCGCGCCGTAGCCCCACAGCGTCGTGGCCGGCAGCCCGGGCGGCAGCACCTGCTGCTCGAACTGGCGCACGGCGATCTCGTAGTAGTCGATCTTCGTGTTGCCGGGCCCGGGCAGGACCTCCTTGCGCGGCATCGCGGGCGGGATGGCCAGGGGCGTGCGGAACTTCGGGACCGAGGTGGGGTCGAGCGTTCCGCCGGGGACTTGCGCGCTCAGGGCGCCGAGCGGGCAGACCGCGAGCGAGACCGCGGTCGCGAGGACCGCGATGGGAAGGCGTTTCATGGTGTCTCCTGATGGACTCGTGCCAAGCCCGGAATGCTTCGATCAGGAGACGGCCCGCGGCCGTGACCTTGTGACCCTCGGAGCCTTTCGGTGCTCTCGATGGATAGTAAATTGCAATTAGACGCGAGGGCGTTTCAGGGTCGAAACCCTGCACTTTCTGCGCAGGTCGGCGCACGGTCGCCGCTCGCCATCCGGGTTCCACCCGCGCGTGAGCTGCGAGTTCGAGCGGCGCGCGCGAGCCTCGGAGCGCTGACCGCGGCACCATGGTCCGCGTGGAGATCCTGCGCACCCACGCCGACGGCAAGGCGCGCTGCGGCTGGTGCAGCGACGACCCGCTCTACGTCCGCTACCACGATCGCGAGTGGGGCCTCCCGCTCCGCAACCAGGAGCGCCTGTTCGAGAACGTGTGTCTGGAGGGCTTCCAGTCGGGGCTCTCCTGGCTGACCATCCTCAAGAAGCGCGCGAACTTCCGGGCCGCCTTCGCCGACTTCGAGATCGAGCGCGTGGCGCGCTTCGGTAAGCGCGACGTAGCGCGTCTGTTGCAGGACGCCGGCATCGTGCGCCACCGCGGCAAGATCGAGTCGGCCGTGAACAACGCCGCGCGCGCGCTCGAGCTGGTCGAGGAGACCGGCAGCCTGGTGCGCTACTTCGAGCACTACCGCGTCGAGCGCCCCTTCGGCGGAGCGTGGCTACCCGCGAGCCCCGAGTCGAAGGCGCTCTCGAAGGACCTGAAGAAGCGCGGCTGGAGCTACGTCGGTCCGACCACGATGCACGCCTTCATGCAGGCCGTGGGCCTGATCGACGACCACGCCGACGGCTGCGCCTTCCGCGCGGCGGCGGAGGCGAAGCGTCGGCGACGGTCCTGACAGGGCTCATGGCCCAGGCGAGGGCCATGGCCGACCCATTCCTTACTTCCCGGAGCCCACGCGGCGCTCGGGCGCGCCCGAGAATGGCGCGCACCATGGAACTCCATCCAGCCGGATCGGTCGGGTCGAACTTCGAAGGTCGATTGGTTCGCATCGAGCGGCGCCTGCGACGCGCGCAGCTGTTCGGAGCCGTGTCGTGTACCGCGCTCTTGGCGAGCTGGACGCTCGCGTTCGGTCCGCCGGCGCGTGAGGCCGACGAGATCGAGCACCTGCGCGTGCGGCGTCTCGAACTCGTGGACGATGCCGGCGTGGTGCGCCTCGCGCTCGGCCAGGATCCGAAGGACGGCCAGCGCCGCTCGCGCGCCGCGGGCCTGACCGTGCACGACAAGACCGGCGCCGAGCGCGGCGGCTTCTCCACCTTCGACGACGGCTCGGTCGTGCTCGCGATGGACGCGCCGCACGGCGTCGGCGACCCGATGCCCGATCGCCTCGGGCTGCGCGTGGATCCGGATGGTTCCTGCTGCGTGATGCTGCTCGACAACCAGACGCGCGCCGTGGCGAAGCTCCACTCCGACGGTCAGGGCGGCGGCGGCGTGCAGGTCTTCCATTGGGACATGGAGAAGAAGCAGGTCCACATCAAGACCGAGACGTACGCGGGGCCGCAGCTCTCGACGGTCGAGATGGGCGGCTGACGACAGGCCAGCCCGGTGCTCACTACGATCGAGAAGACAAGCGGGCTCAGCGTTCGAGCCCACCCACCCGCTCCTCGAAGGCCTTGCGAGCGGGCTCGCCCACGAGCTCGGCCCAGATCGCCGAGACGACCTCGCGCTCGAGCGCACTGAGCTCCTCCCGGCCCTCCTCGGACCTGACGGAGAGCGCCGGGAGCGATTCGATCAGGCTCTTCTCGTTGCGCCCGAGGAGCTCTTCAAGAGCACCGCGTCCAGCGGTGATCGCCTCCTCGACCCTCGCGCGTGCGTCGGGCGAGTCGCCTTGCCCCAGCTCTGTTCGCAATCGATCGACAAGTTGGTCCAGGTGATCCTCGAGTCGCTGGAGCTCTTTCCGGCAATTGTTCTCGCGAGTCGAGGAAGGCGCGCCAGTCGTCACGTGCGCGTTCGTCCCACGGCTGTATGGCGCTGGCGCGCGTGAAGCCGACCTCGCGCAGCGCTCTTGCGGCAAAGCCTTGCATTCCCCGAGCCATCTCGGCGTCCGGGGCGCCCTGGCGCGCCTCGTCGGGAAGGGTCGTCAGGCTCGCGTCGAGCTCGACGTCGAGCGCCGCGCTCTTCAAGCGCAGCGTGCGCGGCTCCGAGCGGATCTCCGCCTCGATGAGCAGCAAGAGCCCGCTCTCACGTGAGACCTGGTAACGACCCCTCTTCGTCCGCCAGGTGAGTACGCCTTCCTCACGCGCGACCTCCGCCCGGCGCATGGCCTCGAACCATCCCAACGCGTACGAGCGTCCTGCCGGCAAGTGACCTGACCCCCTGAAACCGGTCCAGGCGCTGTGAGAGACTTCCGCCCCATGA
>CAZWAY010000025.1:40826-77901 GCA_964631945.1 uncultured Planctomycetaceae bacterium | reverse complement strand
TTACGCACTCTTTAAATGATGGCTGCTTCTAAGCCAACATCCTGGCTGTCTTCGAGATTCCACTTCCTTCTCTGCACTTAGTCTGCATTTGGGACCTTAGCTGACGGTCTGGGCTGTTTCCCTCTCGTCCACGGACCTTATCGCCCGTAGACTGACTCCCTGGGTAGCACACACGGTATTCGGAGTTTGATTAGGCAAGGTACCTGGAGGGGCCCTTATCCCATTCAGTAGCTCTACCCCCGTGTGCGAATAACCAGAGGCTAGCCCGAAAGCTATTTCGGGGAGTACCAGCTATTTGCAAGTTTGATTAGCCTTTCACTCCTATCCACAGGTCATCAGAGCAGTTTTCAACCTACACCTGTTCGGGCCTCCACGGACTGTTACATCCGCTTCACCCTGCCCATGGATAGATCACTTGCTTTCGGGTCTACTCCGCCTGACTTGAGTCGCGCCATTCGCACTCGGTTTCCCTTCGGCTCCGGGTCTGAGACCCTTAACCTTGCCAGACAGAGTAACTCGCCGGGTCATTATGCAAAAGGCACGCCGTCAGCCATTGCTCCGAAGAGCCATAGGCCTCCGACAGGATTGTAGGTGTACGGTTTCAGGTACTATTTCACTCCCCTAGCAGGGGTTCTTTTCACCTTTCGCTCGCGCTACTATTCCACTATCGGTCGTCCAGTAGTACTTAGCCTTGCGGGGTGGTCCCCGCGGATTCACACCAGGTTTCCCGTGTCTGGCGCTACTTGGGATACTCACAGAAGTTCGGTTGCTTTCGAATACGAGACTGTCACTCCCTACGGTTGGCCTTCCCATGCCATTCTTCTGGGCACCGAATTGTTAACTTCTTTGGGATGTCTAGGTTTCCCAGTGAGTCCCTCAACACCGATGGCGCAACGGCCTAGACCTTGACACGACACCGGTTTGGGCTGATCCCCGTTCGCTCGCCGCTACTTGGAGAGTCGATTTTTCTTTCTTTTCCTGCAGGTACTGAGATGTTTCAGTTCCCTGCGTTCCCTCCCGCTTGCGCGGGTACCGAGGTTTGACCCTCGGTCGGTTTCCCGATCTCGGAGATCTCCGGATCATAGCCTGCTTAGCGGCTCCCCGAAGCTTATCGCAGCTAAACCACGTCCTTCGTCGGCTCTGGACGCCAAGGCATCCACCATACACCCTTTGTAGCTTAACCACGCTCTTCTTTTATCTATGCGTGGCTGCCACGCCGCGAACCAGTTCACCTTGTTTTCAAAGAGCCTCGCGACCATGAAGGCCGCGAGTGACTCGAGCTTTCCATTCACCTCGTTATTCGACCTCGCCGTCGCTCTTCGGCAGCGCCTCGGGATCCGCTAGGCTGGCTGGTGGAGGCGACCGGATTCGAACCGACGACCGCCTGGTTGCAAACCAGGTGCTCTACCAGCTGAGCTACGCCCCCGAACAGGGTGGTGGTGGGCTTGGGTGGATTTGAACCACTGACCTCCCGCTTATCAGGCGGACGCTCTAACCAACTGAGCTACAAGCCCGTGGATCTCGGCGCGCCGACCGCCCGCGCCCGACTCGGTCGGGCGCCGCAGCTCGCTTGCCCGCGCAACGGCCGACTTGCGGTTGCTCGGTTCGGACACTGCCCGCGACCAGGCCTTGGCGGACTGGTGAAAGGAAGTGGGTGACCCTTGGACTCGTGCATGCGCACCTATGCTCGCCACTTGGGCGCCAGGCCCGCACCTTGCAGCGCGAGCTAGTCACCGAAGCGCCTAACGTTATCCCGTTAGAAAGGAGGTGATCCAGCCGCAGGTTCCCCTACGGCTACCTTGTTACGACTTAGTCCCAATCACGAGTCTCGCTTTCGGCGCCGCCCCCCTTTCGGTTGGGCAAAGCGACTTCGAGCGCTCCCCGCTTTCGTGGCTTGACGGGCGGTGTGTACAAGGCTCAGGAACATATTCACCGCGTCATGGCTGATACGCGATTACTAGCGATTCCGGCTTCATGAAGGCGAATTGCAGCCTTCAATCCGAACTGGGGCGCGCTTTTTTGGATTGCCTCCACCTTACGGTCTTGGAACCCTTTGTACGCGCCATTGTAGCACGTGTGTCGCCCTGGGCATAAGGGCCATGATGACTTGACGTCGTCCCCACCTTCCTCCGGTTTGACACCGGCGGTCTCGCTAGAGTCCCCGGCATTACCCGCTGGCAACTAGCGACAAGGGTTGCGCTCGTTACGGGACTTAACCCAACATCTCACGACACGAGCTGACGACAGCCATGCAACACCTGTCCATGTTCCGGCTCCGAAGAGCAGTACTCTCCCTTTCAGGAGACTAATCCATGGATGTCAAGCCCAGGTAAGGTTCTTCGCGTTGCTTCGAATTAAACCACATGCTCCACCGCTTGTGTGAGCCCCCGTCAATTCCTTTGAGTTTTACCCTTGCGAGCGTACTCCCCAGGCGGGGCACTTAATACATTTGCTTCGGCAGGGAAGAGCATAGGCTTCCCCCCTACCCAGTGCCCATCGTTTACGGCTAGGACTACCGGGGTATCTAATCCCGTTTGCTCCCCTAGCTTTCGCACCTCAGCGTCAGTTGTGGACCAGAGAGCCGCCTTCGCCACCGGTGTTCCTCCTGATATCTACGCATTTCACCGCTCCACCAGGAGTTCCACTCACCCCAACCGTCCTCGAGCCAGGCTGTATCGGATGCAATTCCCCGGTTGAGCCGGGGGCTTTCACATCCGACGGACCTGGCCGCCTACGTGCGCTTTATGCCCAGTGATTCCGAACAACGTTCGTGGCCTCTGTCTTACCGCGGCTGCTGGCACAGAGTTAGCCGCCACTTCCTTTCGCCTTGGTCAACCATGTCGCTATTAACGACATGGCATTCCTAGAGCGTGACAGCAGTTTACAACCCGAGGGCCTTCGTCCTGCACGCGGTGTCGCTCCGTCAGGCTTTCGCCCATTGCGGAAGATTCTCGACTGCAGCCTCCCGTAGGAGTCTGGGCAGTATCTCAGTCCCAGTGCGGCTGGTCGTCCTCTCAGACCAGCTACCCGTCATCGCCTTGGTGAGCCATTACCTCACCAACTAGCTGATAGGACGCAATCCCCTCCCTGAGCAGCAGCTTTCGCCACCGTTTACCCGCAGATCGATGTCGATCCGAGGGGCCATCTGGCATTACCCACCGTTTCCAGTGGCTATTCCAGTCTCAAGGGCAGGTTGATTACGCGTTACTCGCCCGTCCGCCGCTTTACTTGTCCGAAGACTTTCGCGCGCGACTTGCATGCCTAATCCACACCGCCAACGTTCGTTCTGAGCCAGGATCAAACCCTTCAAAATTGCTTGTTGAATGGCGTTGATCGCTTCTCTTGTAGTTGGAGACCGCGCAGATGCGCAGCCCCTACGCTCGCACGAGTTTCAAGGGTCACCCTGTTGTCAAAGAGCCTCGCGCCCGGTCCCTTGCGGGTCCAGACGCGGCTGATCCGTGTTCGGCACGCCTACACCTTCGTGCGACGTGGGGCGAGGATGATATGGCTTCTTGGGCTCCGGTCAAGCTTCGGGGCTGGTTTTCCGTCCTGGCACCTAACCCGCGGGCGGGCACGGGGTTAGCCCCCCTCCAGGCTCGCCTGCGTCAGCCCTCGACCCGGATGGGGGCCCCCTCGGGCAGGATCTGGAAGAGTTCCTCGACGTCAGCGTTCAGGAAGCGCACGCAACCGTCGGAGGCGGGCTGGCCGATGCTCTCCGGCTGCCAGGTACCGTGGAAGCCGTAGGAGGTCCGTGTGTCGCCTCGTGACCAGCCGATCCAGCGAGTTCCGAGGGGGTTTCGCGGGTCTCCGAAGGGGATCGGGTCCTGCCCTTCCTTCATCCAGGGCGGGTTCTCCAGCTTGTTCCGGACCGTGTAGTCGCCCGGGGGGGTCTCCTCGCCAGGCCGACCGATCCCGACCGGCCAGGCGGCCGCGACCTCCTCCCCGAAGAAATAGAGGGCCCAGCGGGCCTCCAGGTCGACCACGATCCTGACGGGATCGGTGGGGATGCGGAGCGTCTGACCGGGCTGGAGATACCCCTTCAGGCGGTTGGTGCGCTCGATCAGCCCCGTGCACATCCGGGCCTGTGGCCGATCGGCGAGGTACCGCTGCCGAAGGGCGATCAGACTGTCACCCCCCGCCACCTTGACCTCGACGGCGGGCCAATCGCCCCGCGGGCTCCAGCGATGTTCGCGCTGGGCCGTCCTCAGTGCCTCCGTCCAGCGGGCCAGGCTCGCGCGATCCGGGGGCCAGGGAGCCCCGATCTCGCCCTTCAGGAGGGCGGAGTAGGCGCGCGCCGAGTCCGGGTACTGCTTCACATCCATGGCCTCCTTGGCTTCGCGCGCGAGCAAGGCCATCTCCATGGCCAGGGCCACCGGCCTGCTCCCGATGGAGGCCGGAGCGGGAGCCCGCCCGGTCAAGGCCGCCTCGAACAGGGCCCGCTCGCGTCCGTCCAGCGACTCCTTGTCCGTGATCTTCTGCGAGAGCGAGAGAGCGAGCTGGCGTTCCCCGCTCATGGCCCAGGCAAAGGCCTCCAGCATCAGGGCGCGATCCTTGGGTAGGCCGGCGGCCGCGGCTTGGACTTCCGCGGCGGTTCGGTGGGCCAGAGCCGTCGCCACCGCGACTTCCTCCTCGGGCCCGACCACGGAGGGCAGCAGGCTGGATGGCCAGGCCTCGGGCGCACCCTGCGGTTCCGGCTCGCTTCCGCGCCCGCCCACGGCGCCGGGATTCGTGGCACCGGAACCCGCCGAGGACGGCGGCGGAGCCAGGAAGCGCGCCTGGGTGTCCGGGGGAGGCGTCTCGAGAACAGGGCGGTCCTTGGCCAGGGCGGTCTCCGGAACGCTGCGGAACGCTCGCACGGTGAGGAACGCCAGAACGACCAACAGCAGCAACAGGAGTGCGCGCATGGAGGGAGAGCGAGGTGTCGGACGGGAGGGGCTTCTGGGTCGCGAAAACGGAAGCACCCAGCGACGCCGTGCCCGGCCTACCCTGAACCAGACGGTTCAAGGTGGGCCCGACACCGCTTCGGTCCTGCCGAGGCGGATGAGGTGGGCCCAATCAGACGTTTGTAAGGCTCAGGGGATCGAGCCGGGTACACCTGCGCCGCCAGGCGACTTCCGGGGTCAGGCTAGCAAGCGCCGCGAAGGGCTACCAGCTCTGCGCGCCGATGGCAGCCGTGATCCGCTCGGCCAGCTCGAGCGCCCGCCGACCATCGAGTCCGCTGACCTCCGGCGCGCGGCCGGACTCCACGCAACGCAGGAAGGAGTCGAGCTCGGCTTGCAGCGGTTGTTCCAGGCCCTCGAGCGCGAGCTCGGAGACGTCCAGGAGCTCTCCGGTGACGAAGTTCTCGCGCTTGGCGAGCTCGGCCAGATCCTGGGTGCGAAGGGCCTCGCGCCCCTGCTCCCAACCGGGCCCCTTCTTCACCACCAGCCCATAGTTCTTGGTGAAATCGAGGCTGACGTAGCTCGAGCCCGAGAAGAGCCGGAAGCGACGCATCGGTGTGAGCGAGACGCGGCTCGCCGTGACGTTCGCGCGGGCCCCGTTCTGGAACACCAGGTGCACCGAGGCGAGGTCGAGGCTGTCGGTCAGGATCGTCCCGCCCGAGGCGTCCAGGCTCACGACTTCCGAATCGATGAAGTGCAGGACCAGGTCGAGATCGTGGATCATCAGGTCGTGCACGACCCCCACGTCCAGGCTGCGGAATCGGAAGGTGGACAGGCGGTGGCACTCGATGAAGCGCGGCCGCACGCCGAGTTCGGCCACCTTGCGCACGCCCGGCTCGAAGCGCTCCACGTGCCCCACGGCGAGCTGCGCGCCGCTCGCCTGGGCGGCGGCCAGGATCCGGTCGGCCGCCGCCAGGTCGGGCGCCAGCGGCTTCTCGACCAGACAGGCCACCCCGCGCTGGAGCAGCGGCACGGCCACGGCCTCGTGCAGGGTCGTGGGCACGGCCACGACGGCCGCGTCCAGTTCGGGTTCCAGGTCGCCGCAGCCCCCCAGGGCCCGGCAACCCAGTTCGGCCGCGACCTCGGCGGCGCGGGCCTCGTCCGCATCCACCACGGCCACGAGTTCGGCCCGCGGGTGGCGCGCCAGGATGCGCGCGTGGATCCGGCCGAGGTGGCCGACGCCGACCACGGCCACGCGTTGACGCGCGCTCAACGGGCCCCCGTCGCGCGCAACAGCAGCTCCTCCCCGGCCCGGCGGAACTCGTCTCGACGGGTCTCGCGGTAGCGGCCCTTCAAGCCGAGCTCCGCGTTGCGCAGGGACTGGAACAGCTCGCGCACGAGCGCGCCCTTGAACTCCAGCTCGAGCTGGCCGAGCACCCGGCTGCGGCTCTCCTCGGCGCGGAACAGGCGGCGGAAGGCCGCGCGCAGTTCCTGGATCTCCTGCTCGGGCAGCCCCGCGCGCTCCAGGCCGATCACGTTCAGCTTGCGCACGCGCGCCGGATGCCCTTCCAGGATCATGAAGGGCGGCACGTCCTGGATCACCCGGGTCAGGCCGCCCACGTAGGCGTTGCGCCCGATGGTCACGAACTGGTGCGCGGCCGCGGCGCCGTTGACGATGGCGTTGCGCCCCACGGCCACGTGCCCGGCCAGCAACACGTTGTTGCCGAGCTGCACGCCGTCCTCGATCTCGCAGTCGTGGGCCACGTGCGAGCACGCCATGAACAGGCATCCGCTGCCGACGCGCGTGACCCCGCCGCCCTTGATGGTGCCGCGATTGATGGTCACGAACTCGCGTACGGTGTTGCGATCGCCCAGCACGAGCTGCGTGGGCTCGTCCTCGTAGGACAGGTCCTGGGGCGCACCCCCGATGTTGGCCTGCCCGAGGAAGCGGTTCTCGCGCCCGATGGTCGTGACTCCGTCGATCACGACCTGCGGGCCGACGATCGTGTTGTCGCCGATCTTCACGGCGGCCCCGATCACGGAATAGGGTCCGATCGTCACGTCCGAACCGAGCTCGGCTCCGGTCGCGATCACGGCCGTGGGGTGGATCTTGGTGCTCATCTGGCTGTCGTTCTCGCGTCCATCACGGCTCGACCATCGTGAAGGTCAGCAGGGCCTCGCACACGAGCTTGCCCTCCACCGTGCCCTGGCCCTTGACCTGGGCCGTCTCGCCCTTCATGCGCAGCGTCTCGACCTCGATGCGCAGCTGGTCGCCGGGCTCGACCGGCGCACGCAGCTTGACCTTGTCGATCGACCACAGGACCGCCAGCTTGCCGGTGTGCTCGAGCTTGCGCAGCAGCAGCACGCCCGAGAGCTGCGCCATGGCCTCGAGCTGCAGCACGCCGGGCATCAGCGGACGTCCCGGGAAGTGTCCGGGGAAGAAGGGCTCGTTGATCGAGACGTTCTTGATGCCCACCGCCCGCTGGAATCCGTCGATCTCGATCACGCGGTCGATCAAGAGGAACGGGTAGCGGTGCGGGAGCATGCGCATGACCTCGCGCACGTCCAGCCCGGTCTCGCGCCGGATCACGCCCCCCATCGCGCGCGCCTCGATCAGGTCGTACAGGCGCCGCACCAGGTCGGCATTCGTCTTGTGCCCCGAGCGCGTGGCGATCAGGTGCGCGTGCAGGTCGCAGCCCAGGAGGTGCAGGTCGCCGAGCAGGTCGAGCAGCTTGTGCCGCACGGGCTCGCCGGGCATGCGCAGGACCGTGGCCGGATCGCCCAGCACGACCGTGTTCTCGCGAGTGGCGCCCTTGCCGAGGCCCGCCGCCTGGAGCTGCTTGACCTCCGAGGCCAGGCAAAAGGTGCGCGCGGGCGCGATCTCGCGCACGAAGGTCTCGGGCGTGACCTCGAGGTGGAACGAGCCGCCCTCGACCTCGGGGTCGTTGAAGGAAGCGATGTACTGGACGGTCAGGCTCGGACGATCGGCCGGCAGCGCCACCAGGGTGGCCGCGCCGTCGCGCACGAAGATCGGCTCCTCGAGGCGGAAGCTCTTGGCCGGCGCGGACTGCGCCACGATGCCCGCCTGGGCGAAGAGTTCGGCCAGGGTCTTGGCGCTGCCGTCCAGGCCGGGCATCTCCGAGCCCGACATCTCCACCCGCAGGTTGTCCAGCGCGAGCCCGGTGCAGACCGCCAGCAGGTGCTCGATCGTGTCCACGCCGTAGCCGCCGCGTTCCAGGTGCGAACGCCGGTCGCGGTTGGAGTAGTAGCGGATGTGGGCCGGGATCGGCAGGGCGTCCGGCAGGTCGGTGCGCACGAACTCCACGCCCGTGTCCTCACCCGCCGGCAGCACGCGCACGTGCACGTTCTCGCCCGAGTGCAGGCCACGCCCCGAGAACTCGACCGCGGTCGAGAGCGTCCGTTGCGAACGCATCAGGAGCGTTCCTCTCCGTCGCGCGCGGACGCCAGTCGTTCGAGCGCGCGCACGCGCTGGAAGAGCTCGGGCAGCTTGCCCTGCAGCGCGATCAGGCGGAAGGCCTCGCCCTTCTCGCGCGAGGGGCTGCCGAACTGATCCTGGCCGGGGGGCACGTCCTTGCCCACGCCGGACTGGGCGGCGATGCGCGCGCCCGCGCCGATGTGGAGATGGCCGGCGATGCCGACCTGGCCCGCCAGGATCGCGCGCGCGCCGACGCGCGCCGAGCCGGCCACGCCGACCTGGGCGATCAGCAGGGCCCCGTCCTCCACGATCACGTTGTGCGCCACGTGCACGAGGTTGTCGAGCTTGACCCCGTTGCCGATGCGGGTGGCCTCGAAGCGACCACGATCGATGGCGCAGTTCGCGCCCATCTCGACGTCGTCGCCGACCACGACCGTGCCGTACTGCGGGATCTTCTCCCAGCCGGTGGCGCTGGGCTCGAAGCCGAAGCCGTCCGAACCGATCACCGTGCCCGCGTGGATCAGGCAGCGCTTGCCGAGCTCGACCCCGTCGTACAGCACCACGCCCGGGAAGAGCTCGCTCCCCTCGCCGATCCGGACCCCCGCGCCCACGTACACGTTGGGATGGAGCACGACGCGCGCCCCCAGCTCCGCTCCGGCCCCCACGTAGCAGTGCGGACCGACGCTGGCCTCCGCGCCCACCCGCGCGCCCGGCTCGACCACGGCGCGCGCGTGGACCCCCGCCGGCGGGCGCGGAGCGGGCGGGTGGAAGAGCTCGACCACGCGCGAGAAGGCCCGACTGGGGTCCTGGCAGCGCAAGAGCGCCAGGTCCGAGCGGCGCGCGCGCAGGTCGAGGGGCACGAGCACCGCACCCGCGCGCGTGCCCTCGAACTCCCCCGCCTGACGCACGCTTCGCACGAAGCTGACCTGGTCGGCGCGGGCCTCGCCGAGCGAGGCCGGGCCCACGAGCAAGCGCGCGCCGTCCCCTTCGAGGACGGCGCCACACAGCTCGGCGAGCTCGGACGCGGTGCGCTGGATCATGAACGGGCGATAGGGCTCGAAACGAACCCCGCGGCGTTTCCTACGGCGCGGAAACTGGCCCGGGACGGACGCGACGCATGCTACGCATTCCGTCCCCCTCGCTGTCAACGACGGGACCCTCGAAAAGACCCGCTGCACGCCGCCTCTCGCCGGGCGGTCCTAGAACCCGATCTCGAACTCGAACACCTGCTTGCGGTCGCCGTCGCCCTCGCGCAGCGGGAAACCGAAGCTGAAGGTGAGCGGGATGGGGAAGGAGATCCCGAACAGGAAGCCCGTCGAGACGCGCAGCTCCTTGAAATCCAGCGAGAACTCGGCGGGATCGAGCAACCCGAAGTCCAGGAACAGCCCGCCCTGGATGGCCTCGATCTCGCGGTAGGAACCGGGCTGGACGTTCTTCACCAGCGGCCGGCGGTATTCCAGGGTCCCGTAGAACGAGGTCGTGCCCCCGATCGGGAAGCCGTTCTCGTTCGGGCCGATGCCGCGGAAGTCGAAGCCGCGCACCTGGTTGCCGCCCAGGAAGACGCGCTCGGTGTAGGGCACCTCGTCCGAGTCCCCGAAGGCCAGCCCCGCGCCCAGCATGAAGCCGAGGTGCACGTAGTCGGAGACGAGATCGGGGTCCTCGTCGAACTCGTCGTAGAAGTCGACCTGCACCTGGGCGCGCCCGAAGTCGAAGTCGCTGCCGATCGCCCCGTCGAAGAGCGAGGCCTGGAAGTTCACGTCCACGCCGTTGCGCGGGAGCAGGCGACTGTCGACGGTGTTGAACTGGTAGCCGAAGTCCAGGTGACCGAGGGAGCTCTTGCCCTCCTGCGCCTTGAGGTCCGCCGGCACGGCCAGCGGGGTGGACACCCCCGGCTCGCCGCCCGTTTCGATGTTGCTGACGTCCACGTTGCCCAGGCCGTAGCGCAGCCAGACCGTGGAGTCGGCCGTCAGGCGCCGCGTCAGGCGGAAGCTGTAGTCGCGCCGCCCCTCGACGTGCGAGTTGTAGCGCCGGCGCGTCTGGCGCGCGGCCAGCTCGAGACCGATGTAGTCCTCGTTCAGCTGGAAGATGTCGGGCTCGAAGAAAGAAACCGTGTAGCGCGTCAGCTCCGTGCCCGGCGAAGCCTCGATCAAGAGGCGCTGGCCCGCGCCGTGGAAGGCCTCCAGACGCGCGATCTCGCCGATCGTGCCGCCCAACGACTCGGGCAGGTTGCCCAGGTCGAAGTTGCCCTTGCGCAGACGGATGGAACCGAACGCACCGTTGGTGGTGGAGATCCCGCCGCTGACCTCGAAGCCCAGCACGCCGGCCTCCTCGACCAGGAACTCCAGGTCCTTCACGGCCGGATCGTCCGTGTCCAGGTAGCGCACCTGCGGCGGCAGGATGTCGGGGTGGAACAGGTCCGGCGAGAAGAAGTCGGTGGCCTCGATGCGCGCGCGTGAGCGCTCGATCTCCTTCGGATTGGCGAGCTGTCCGGGCTTGACGGTCATCTCGCGGCGGATGACCCGATCCTGGGTGTGCACGTTGCCCCGTACCAGGATCTCGCGCAGCGTGATGGGTTCGCCCTGCGCCAGACGGTAGATCACGCGCACGCGTGGTGCGTCCTTCTGGAAGACCAGCTCGGGCTCGAGGAAGCGGAAGCCCTCCCAGGCCGGGAGCGAGGGGTGCTCGACGTGCCCGCGCTCGCCGTAGAGCTCGCGCAGCAGGCGGTGGTCCTCCTCGACATGACGCTGCTGGAAGACCTCGCCCGGCTGGAGGCTGAGACGCGCGCGCAGCTCGGCCTCGTCCAGCACGAGCTCGGCCGGTTCCTCGCGGTATCCGCCGGGGTTCTCGTCGTCGCGCACCCGGCGCAGGGCCTGGAACTCGACCGCCTCGACCACGAAGGGCGGGCCCTCCTCGATCGCCACGTGGATCGTGACCCATTCGCGGTCGGGGCTGAACTCCAGGCGCTCGAGCTCGACCACCGCATCCAGGTAACCGAGGTCGCGATAGACCTGACGCATGGCGACCAGGTCGGCGTCGAGCGTCTCGGGCACGTAGTCCTTGGCGAAGAGCGACCACAGGCGCGGCGCGCGCAGCTCGGCCTTGGCCAGCTTGCGGAGCCCGCGCTTCAGGAACCAGAAGCCACTCTCGGGCAGGAGCTCGTTGCCGTGCAACACGACCTCGCGCACCTTCACCTCCGGGCCTTCCTTGATCTCGAAGATCACGTCCGGCGCGATCGGCGCACCCGTCTCGGGGTCGGTGCCCCCCGGCCGCTCGACCACCTTCACCTCGGCGAAGGCGTAACCCTCGTCGTGGTAGTGCTGCAGCAGCCGCGCGCGGATGCGCGGGGCCTGGTAGAGATACAGCTCCTCGCGTGCGCCGATGCCGGCCCACTCGCGCAGCTTGTCGTCGTCGATCTCGACGTTGCCCGTGATGCGCAGCTCGAGGTCGATCGGCAGCTCCTCGATCTCGAGCAGGAGCTCGACCTCGTCGCTGCCGGCCTCGGGCGGCACCAGCTCGACCAGCGCGCGCACGTGGAAGGTGTCGAACAGGACCTCGACTCCGCGGCGCAGCTCGCTGGCCCCGAGCAGCGGTTGCCCCAGGGCCTGCCCGAAGGCGGCGATCAGCTGCTCGTCGGTGTAACGCGCGTTGCCCTCGACCTGGATCGCGCGCACGATCGGGCGCGGGCGCGTCGCCTGCTCGACCGGCGCCGGCGCGGGCGGCCCCTGGGCGGCCAGGAAGGGCGTGAGCACGAGCAGCGCGCAGGCCACGCGCCAGGACGCGCTCCAGCGATCGCGGCGGAAGCCCCCCATCGCCAAGGCTTCAGGCCAGCACTTCGGTGGCCGACGGGGCGCGGTTCTCGAAGCGCATGGTGGCCTCGAAGAACTGCAGGCGCACGGTTCCGGTCGGTCCGTTGCGTTGCTTGGCGATGACGATCTCGGCCAGGCCCTTGTTCTCCTCGTCGCGCTGCTGCGGGTAGTACTCGGGACGGTAGAGGAGCAAGACCACGTCCGCGTCCTGCTCGATCGAGCCCGACTCGCGCAGGTCGGCCAGCTGCGGCCGGGGCGGATCGCGCAGCTCGACCTGACGCGAGAGCTGGGCCAGCGCGATCACCGGCACCTCGAGCTCGCGCGCCAGCGACTTCAGCGAGCGCGAGATGTTGCTGATCTCCTGCTGGCGACTCTCCGACTTCGGGAACGAGAGCAGCTGCAGGTAGTCGACCACGATCAGGTCCAGCCCGGTACGCGCCTTCTGGCGCCGCGCCCGGCTGCGCAGCGACATCATCGAGAGCGCCGAGGAGTCGTCGATGTAGATCCCGGTGCGCGAGAACTCGTCGGCCACGGCCGCGAGGTCGTGCAGCACGTCGGAAGGGATGCGCCCGGTGCGCAGCCGGTGGGCCTCCACGCGCGCGCGCGAGCACAGCATGCGCGAGACGATCGACTGGCGCCCCATCTCCAGCGTGAAGAACAGCACCACCGGCTTGCGCTGCAGCCACTCGGGCTGGGACAGGGCCGCGTGCTCGATCATGTTGAGCGCGAGCGCGGTCTTGCCCATCGAGGGCCGCGCCGCCAGCACGATCAAATCGCCTGCGTTGAGGCCGCACAGCAGCTGGTCGAGGTCCAGGAAGCCCGAGGTGATCCCGGTCAGGCCCTCGCGGTGGGCCGAGGCCTCGATGCGCCGGAAGGTCTCCTTGATGGCCGAAGCGATGGGCTCGGCGCCCTTGCCGGCCTCGCGCCGCGCCAGCTGGAAGATGCGCTGCTCGCTCTCGTCCATGGCCAGCTTCACGGACTCGCCGTCGGCACGCGTCTCGTAGGCCTGGGTGATGATCTCGGTGGCCTCGCGGATCAGGCCGCGCAGGGCGGCCGTGTCGGCCACGATGTGCGCGTGGTGGACGGCGTGGGCCGAGGACGTGACCTCCTGGGCGAGCTGCACCAGGTAGGCCGCCCCGCCGACCTCCTCGAAGGTGCTCGCCGCACGCAGGGTCTCGCCCAGGGAGATGAAGTTGACCGGCGTGTTGCGCTCGGCGAGCCGCAGGATGCCCTCGAACACGAGGCCGTGGCGGCGATCGTAGAAGTCCTCCGGACGCAGGAAGTCGGCCACCTCGGCCACGCGCTCGTCGTCGAGCAAGAGCGCCCCGAGCAGCGCGCGCTCGGCCTCCTCGTTGCGCGGTGGCGTCCGCGGCGTGCGCTCTTCGGCCATGCGCGGCAGGATAGCGCGCGGGCCGGGAAGTGCGCACAACTTCCCGCCCCGCGCGCCGCGCGCGGAAGCGTCTAGGAAGGCGCGGCCTCGACCACGATCTGGATGCCGGCGTAGTGTTCGCCCCAGATGTGGATCGGGATCTCGTGCGTGCCCACGCTCTTGATGGGCTCCTCGAGACGGATGTCCTTCTCTTCCGTCTGGACTCCGGCGCGCGCCAGGAGCTTGACGATCGTGGCGGGACCGACCGAGCCGTAGAGCGTCCCGCTGGCGTCGGCCTTCTCCACCACCGAGAGCGTGATCTGGCCCAGGGCCTCGATGCGCGCGGTGATCTGGGCCTCGCGGTCCTTCTCCTCGGCCTCGACCCTCACCCGCTTGCGCTCCATCAAGCGCACGTTCTCGGGCGTGGCTTCGACCGCCAGCTTGCGCGGGAACAGGTAATTGCGGGCGTAGCCGTTGCGTACGCGCACGACCTCGCCGATGCCGCCCAGGGACGCCACGCTCTCGCGCAGCAACACGTGCAGGTTCTTCATGGGTTCTCCTTCTTGCCCTAGTCGACGAAGGGCAAGAGCCCCATGTGCCGTGCCCGCTTGATGGCCTGCTTCAGCAGCCGTTGGCGCTGGGCCGTGAGCCCGGTACGACGGCGCGAGAACATCTGTCCCTGCCCGCCGGTGCACTTCTTCAAGAGCTCGACGTTCTTGTAGTCGAGGTCCGAGTCCTTGGCCTTGATCTTCTCGTAGCTGGGAGCCTCGAAGCGGTCTCCGCGGTCACTGCGTTCGTTGCGCATGGATCAAACCTCCTCTTCCGCCAGCTCGCCCGCGGGGACTTCCTCGACTTCGGCCGGGTCGGCCTCGTCCCGTTCCTCCTCCGGCGTGTCCTCGGGCGGCGGCGCCGGGACGACGAAACCGGCCTCGGACTCGAGGCGGGTCAGCTCCAGCTCCGTGGCCGGGACGGCCTCGGCCGAGAGGATCAGGTAGCGCAGCACGCTCTCGGTCAGGTCGAGTTCGCGCCGCAGGCTCGCGATGCCCTCGGTACCGAACTCGGCGTAGGTCAGGAGGTAGGTCCCGCGGCGGCGCTGCTTGATCGGGTAGGCGAGCTTGCGCTCCTCCCAGCGACGCGCGGACAGGACCTTGCCGCCGTGCTTGGTGACGAGGGCGGTGGCCGCGGCCTTGGCCTCGTTCCAGCCAGCCCGCACGGCGTTGTTGTCGAGCAGATACATGATCTCGTAGGTCCGCGACATGTGGTCTCCTTTGTCGTGCGGGCCCGTGGCAGCCTTCGCGGTCACTGCTCGGCACCCTGTTTCCAGCGGCTATGGAACCGCGTCATGCAGGCCTCGATGTCGCCGTCGTCGAGCCAGGCGGAGATCGCCTCGGTGGCCTGCGCCACCGCACGGTCGATCTGCCCCTGCTCCTCGGCGGCGAACCGTTCCAGCACGTGACGCGCCGCATCGGTTCGGGAGCGCCCGATCCCGACCCGCAGGCGCGGGAAGGCATCGGTTCCCAGGGAAGTGAGGATCGATTTCAGGCCGTTGTGCCCGCCGCTCCCGCCGTGGGGGCGGATGCGCAGGCTGGCCAGGGGCAAGTCCAGGTCGTCGACGACCACCAGACACTGCTCCGGCCCGGCTCCCGCCCATGCGAGCAGCGGAGCCACGACGGCGCCCGAGCGGTTCATGAAGGTCTGCGGCTTCACCAGCAGCGCGTCCGGTTCGAACAGGCGCGCGCAGGCGAAGTCCCGGGGACCCCCGAAGCGCTCGAGTGAATTCGCTGACTCAAAGAGCACCCCTTCGCGCCGGGCCAGGAAGTCCAGGACGTCGAAGCCGACGTTGTGACGCGTGGCCTCGTACTCTGGCCCGGGGTTGCCCAGTCCGAAGACGAATCGCACGTTCCGGGGTTCCGGCAGGAGGGGTCCGCCCACCGGACCCGGACCAGGCCGGACTTCGGGGGGCGCAGCATCTTAGGGACGGCGGCCCGCGGCGCAAGGGCGCAGCGCGGCGCGCCGGGCCTACTCCTTGTCCTTCTTGCCACCCGCCTTGGCGGGCGCGGCGGCCTTGGCAGGAGCTCCGGCCTTGTCGCCAGCCGGGGCAGCGGCAGCGCCGGCGGCCGCGGCCGGGGCGGCTTCGCCCTCGGCCGGAGTCGCGGCCGCGACGGGCGCGGCGACCTCTTCCTTGACGATGACGACCACCGCCACCGAGACGTTGCCGGGCGTCACCAGGCGCACGCCATCGGGCAGCTTGAGGTCGCGCGCGAAGAGCGGGGTGCCGAGCTCCATGGCGTCGACCTTGACCTCGATCGAGTCGGGGATCTTGGACGGGATGGCCGCCACGGTGACCAGCGCCACCAGGTGGTTCAGCACGCCGCCCTTCGGGTGTCCCACGAACTCGAGCGGCACCTCGGCCTCGGTCTCGCGCGTCAGGTCCACGCGCCGGAACTCGACGTGCACGATCTGCTCGCCCAGCGGGTCCCACTGCAGCTCGCGCACCATCACGCTGTCGCTGCCGCCGCCCTCGATGTCGAGCATGAACACGTGCTCGTGCTTGCGGCGCGCGGTGAGGAACTCGCGCTCCTGGATGGAGAGCAGCAGGGCTTCCTTGCCCTCGCCCTGGAGCGAGACGGGGATGAACCCCTGGCGGCGCAGGAGGCGGGTCGCGCGCGAACCGACGCGCGGGCGCAGGGTGGTCTTGAGGTTGGCGGTCATGGCTGGGATCCGTTTTTTGGGCGCGGGAGTGTAGCGCGCGTCTCGGCCGGCGCGAAGGCCCCACCGCCCGGCGCCGTCCGGCCGGGGCCTGGTCCACCCCCGGGACGCGGAGATCAGTCCTCCAGGGTCTCGAACAGGATGCTCAGGGAGCGGGAGTCGTGCAGGTTGCGGATGGCGCGCGCCAGGAGCGGCGCGACCGAGACGATCTCCAGCTGGCGCGGGGCCTTGGTGCGCTTCGGGATCGTGTCGGTCGCCAGGATCGTGTCGGCCGGACAGGCGTCCAGCCGCTCCACGGCGGGCCCGCACAGGACGGCGTGGGTCACGGCCAGGACGATGGTCTTGGCGCCGTGCGCGCGCACGATCGAGGCCGCCTCGGAGATCGAGCCCCCGGTCGAGATCATGTCGTCCACGATCAGCACGTTGCGCCCCTCGACCTCGCCGATCAGGTGCTCGACCGCGATCTCGGAGCCCGAGACGCGGCGCTTGTCCACGATCGCGAGGTCGGCCGCCAGGGCCTTGGCGTAGGAACGCGCCATCTTGATGCCGCCCACGTCGGGCGTGACCACCACCAGGTCGGGGATCTTCATGGCCTGCACGGCCTTGAGCAGCACCGGCTTGGCGTACAGGTGATCCACCGGGATGTCGTAGAAGCCCTGGATCTGGGCCGCGTGCATGTCGATCGTCAGCACGCGATCGGCGCCGCAACGCGTGACCGTGTTGGCCACGACCTTGGCGCTGATGGGCACGCGCCCCTCGTCCTTGCGGTCCTTGCGCGCGTAGCCGTAGTAGGGCATCACCGCCGTGACGCGTCCGGCCGAGGCGCGCCTCAGGCAGTCGAGCAGCAGCAAGAGCTCGACCCAGTTCTCGTTGACCGGCGGCGAGAGCGGCTGCAGCACGAAGCAATCCGTGCCGCGCACGTCGTCGTTGATCTTGATGTCGATCTCGCCGTCGGGGAAACGCCCGATGTGCGCGTCGCACAGCGGGATGCCCAGCTCGGCCGCCACGGCCTGGGCCAGCTTGGGGTGCGCCGTGCCGGAGATCAGCCGGACCGTGTCGTTGTACCTGGGCAGGAAAGCCCCGCCTTCGTCCGCATGGAACCGTTCCGGTCTCACCGTTCGTCCTTCCGGGTCTGCGGCCTCGGAGCACCGCCCTCGTTCTCGCGCTTCTTCGCCAGGGGCCGCGCGGGCACGCCCACCCAGGCTTCGCCCGGCGGCACCTCGGAATGGCGCGTCACGACCGCGCCGCCGCCCGTCAGTGCCCCGGCCCCGACCGTGCAGGGCGCGATCAGGATCGAGCCGCTGCCCACGAAGGCGCGCTCGCCGATCACGGTCGGGTGCTTCGCCTTGCCGTCGTAGTTGGCCACGATCGTGCCGGCTCCGATGTTGACGTGGTGCCCGATGGTGACGTCGCCCAGGTAGGAGAGGTGCTTGGCCTTGGTGTGCTCCCCGATGCGCGCGTTCTTGGTCTCGGTGAAGTTGCCGACCTCGGCGCCCTCCGCCAGCACGCTGCCCGCGCGCAGGTGCGTGAACGGCCCGACCTCGCAGTCCTTGCCGATCTTCACGCCCGCGCGGATCACCGTGCAGGGCAGGATGCGCGCACCGGCGTCGATCTCGACGCCGTGGTCGATGAAGGTCGTGGCCGGGTCCTCGACGTACACGCCACGCGCCATGTGGGCCGCCAGGATGCGCCGTTGCAGCTCGGCGCGCGCCTCCGACAGGTGTTCGATCGTGTTCACGCCGATGGCCTCGCGCTCGTCCTCGAGCTCGATGGCCTCGACCGGGCCGCCGTCCGCCAGCACCAGGGCCGGCACGTCGGTCAGGTAGTACTCCTTCTGGGAGTTCCGATCCGTGAGGCGCGGCAGGAAGCGCGCGAGGTCGGCGCGGGCGAAGGCGTAGACGCCCAGGTTGACCTCGCGGATGCGCTTCTCCTCGCGCGTGGCGTCCTTCTCCTCCACCACGCGCACGAAACGCCCGTCGGCGCGCACGATGCGCCCGAACCCGCGCGGCTTGGCGGCCAGCGCCGTCAGCATGGCCGCGCGCGCGCGCGCCGCGCACAGCGCCTCCAGGCTCTCGGCCGTCAGCAGCGGCATGTCGCCGTACAGGACCACCACCGGATCGCGCTGGCCGAGCTCGGGCAGGGCCTGCAGCACGGCGTGCCCGGTGCCCCGGCGCTCGGCCTGCAGCACGTAGCGCAGCCGCTCGGAGAGTCCCAGCGCGCGCCCCTCGGCCTCGACCGCGGCGCGCACCTCGTCCGCGCCGTGCCCGAGGACCACCACCACGCGCTCGGGCTCCAGCGCGCGCGCCTCCTCGAGCACCCAGCCGATCAGCGTGCGCCCGCACAGCGTCTGGCAGACCTTGGGCCGCGTGGAGAGGAAGCGCGTACCCGCTCCCGCGGCGAGGATCACGATCGTGCCGGCTTTGCCCATGGGCGTGGCGCTCGCCTTTCCCCGGAGAGGGGGCGACCTTGTACGCACACGGGAACGGGGTGTCAACGCAGCCCACCGCGCTCGCGCGCCGCGCGAGGAAGCCCGCTCCGACGTTGGCCGCAGCGCTCGCTCAGGTTACCAATTCTCCGCCCCCAGCCCGCATGTCGCGCCACCCGACCCCGCACCTCCGCCCCACACGAGCCGCCGCGTGAGGAGCCTGCGCCGCGCCTCCTCGGCCCTGGTGGGCTGGCTCGCCGACCGCAAGGTCCCCCGTCCGCTGCGCGGCGGCGTGTACGGCGCCTACTGCCGCTTCAGCGGGGCGGACCCGCGCGAGGCCGAGCTGGCGCTCGACGGCTATCCGAGTCTGGGCGCGTTCTTCGTGCGGCGCCTGAAGGCCGGCGCACGCCCGCTGGAACCCGATCCCCATGCGCTGCTCGCGCCGTGCGACGGCACGCTGCAGGCCCTCGGAAGGATCGAGCGCGGCAGCCTGCTGCAGGCCAAGGGGCGCGCGTACTCGGTGGGCGATCTGCTCGGAGCGCGGGCGTCCGACCCCGAGCTCGAGGGCGCCTGGACGGCCACGATCTACCTCTCCCCGCGCGACTACCACCGCGTGCACGCGCCCTTCGAGGCCGCGCTGGCGGAGGTGCGCTGGCTCGCGGGTGAGCGCCGCTCGGTGGCGCCCGCCGTGCTGGCGCGCGTGCCGCGCGTGCTGGCCACGAACGAGCGCGCCGTGCTGGTCTTCCCGCGCGCCGCGGGCCCGGCCTACCTGGTGATGGTCGGGGCCCTCAACGTCGGGCGCATCCGCGTGGTGGGGCTCGAGACCGGGCGCTCGCCCGCGCAGCCGCTGGCCTTCGCGCGCGGCGCCGAGCTGGCGCGCTTCGAGATGGGCTCGACCGTGGTCCTGGTGATCCCCGGGGCCGAGCCGATGCCCGGACTCGTGCCCGGGGCGAGCGTGCGCCTGGGCCAGCGCCTGGCGCTGCTGCCGTGAGCCTCACCCCCACCGATCGGCGCCTGGTGCGGCTCTCGGCCCTGATCGCACTCGGCCGCTGGGACGAGCTCGGCGCGCTGCGTCGCGCGGCGCCCGCCGGCGAACCGGATCGGCGCTGGCGCGAGGTCGTGCTGCAGGCGCACCTCTTCGCCGGCTTCCCGCGCGTGGTCGAGGCCGCCAGCGTGCTGGCCGCCGCGGGCGGGCTCGGGGCGTGCGAGGCGGACGAGCGCGAGAGCGCTCCACCGGAGCTCGCCGCCGGCCGCGCGCTGTTCGACGCGATCTACGGCGCACGCGCCGAGGCCGTGCGCGCGGAGCTCGCGGGCTTCCATCCCGTGCTCGCGCGCTGGATCGACGAGCACGCCTACGCGCGCGTGCTCGCGCGACCGGGACTCGGCGCCGATCGACGCGAGCTGTGCGCGGTGGCGGCGCTCGCCGCCCAGGGCCAGGACCGTCAGCTCGCCTCCCACGCGCGCGGCGCGGTGCGCCTCGGCGCGAGCCCGGCGGAGGTGCGGGAGACGCTGGAGGAGATCGCGGCGCTGCTCGAGCCCGCCGCGCTCGCGCGCGCGCGCGAGGTGGTCGCGCACTTCACGCGCGAAACCTAGGGGCGGCGAACCCGGAGTAGGCCGCCTCAGCGCAGCGCCGCCAGGGCGCGCTCGAGGCGCGGCAGGGCGGCATCGATCTCGGCCAGCGAGACGGCGCCCACGCTGAGGCGGAACCAGCCCTGGCACTCGGGCGCGCCGTCGGCCGAGACGCCGAAGGCGCGGAAGGGCACGAGGCCGATGCCGGCGGCCTCGAGCAGGTAGCGACGCACGTCCTCGCCCGTGGCCAGGCTCGTGCAGGCGGGCGTGCGCTTGCCCTGGGCCTGGATGCGCGCCGAGAGGTAGATCGCGCCCTCGGGCGCGAGGCTCTCGACCGAGAGGCCGCGCTGTTTCATGGCCTCGAAGCCCGCGTGCAGCCGCGCCAGGCGCGCGGCGACGGCGGCCTTGAAGCCCACCAGGTAGCGCTCGAGCGCGGCGGGGTCGTCCAGGAAGCGCGCGCTCGCGCGCTGCTCGGCGCGCGGCGCCCAGCCGCCCACGTGGCCGAGCACGGCCGACATGCGCTCGATCACGTCGGCCGGCCCCACGGCCCAGCCCACGCGCAGGCCGGTGGCCGCGAACGACTTGCTGATCGCGTCGACGTACACGGTCACGTCGGCGAGCTCGGGCACGAGCGTGGTCGGGGTCACGTGGCGCGCGCCCTCGAAGCACAGCTTCCAGTAGACCTGGTCGTAGAGCAGGAAGAGCTCGCGCTCCTTGCGCCCGCTGCGCGCGCGGTTCTCGGCCGCCACCGCCGCGCCGATCTGGCGCAGCACCTCCGGTTCGAAGACCGTGCCGGTCGGGTTCAGGGGCGAGTTGAGCGTCAACAGGCGCGCGCCCGGGAGCGCCGGAGCGAGCTCGCGCTCGGTCGGCAGGAAGCGCGTCGCGGGCCCGCACGGGACCGGCACCTCGACGGCCTCGGCCAGGTGCGCGTAGTGGTTGTTGTTCCAGCTCGGCGTCGGGTACACGACGCGCTCGCCGCGCTCGAGCAGCGTCCGGTAGGTCACGTACAGGAGCGGGCGCGCGCCGCCGGCGACGAGCACGTTCCTGGGTTCCAGGGCGAGCCCGAGCTCGCGCGCGTAGAAGCGACACACCGCCTCGCGCAGCTCCGGCAGGCCCTCGGAGGGCGGGTAGTTCGTCTGGCCCTCCTCCAGCGCGCCCACCACCTCGCGCCGCAGCTCGGAGGGGATCGGGAACTGCTTGGGATCGAAGTCGCCCACGGTCAGGTTGCAGACCTCGGCTCCGGCGGCGCGCAGGGCGCGGATCTCGGCCGCGATCTGCAGGATCTCGGAGCCCTGCAGGGCCTGGGCCATGGCGGAGACGCGCGCGGGCGGACGCGTCGGGGGGGCGGCGGCGCGACGGACGGTGCTCATGCGCGAGAGGATGCCACAGCGCGCGCGCGGCGGACACGCGCGATCGAGGGAAGAGCGCAACACGCCGCCCTCATCGCCCGCCCTCGAGCGTGATCCCGAGCACGCGCACCGACCCCCACGAACGGATCTGCAGCGCGCGCGCGCTGCTGGGCGGCGCCTTGAGCCCGGAACTCTCCTCCAGCAGCACGCCGTCGAGGTACAGCTCGCAGCGTCCGGAGCGGCGCTGGGCCTTGAAGCGCAGCTCGCGCGGTGGCGTGCCGGGCGCCAGCAGGCTGGTGTTGCGCTTGCCCTCGCCCGCCAGCAGCCGCTGCAGGAAGGTGTTGCTCTCGTCGGTCCCGACCAGGTGGCGCGGCGCGCCGTTCCCGCCGGGCAGGTCGGGCGCGCTCACGGCCACCTGGAAGCCGCCCGCGGTCAACCACAGGAGCCGCGCCGGGCTCTCGCCCTGCAGCGCCTCGAAGCGCAGCACGAGCTCGAAGCTGTCGTGCACGAACGGCGTGCGCAGGATCAGGCGCAGCCCATGCTCGGCCGCCAGCTGGTCCCAGCTCTGGACCGGCGCGCGCGGGCTCAGCACCAGGCCGAGCCCGTCGAACACGAAATCGCCGGCCTCCCAGCCCCCCAGCCGACCTTCGTCGAAGTCGTAGCCCAGGCGCACGCGCGCCAGCGAGGTGAGCTCGAGCCGATCGGGCGCGAACACGCGCTGGAACTCGCGCTGGGCGTCGAGCGGCGCGCTCTCCTCCAGCCCGGCGCGGATCTTCAAGAGCTCGGCGCGCTGCTGCTTGACCAGCGCGACGTCGCCGAAGAGATCCAGCAGGCGCGCCACGCGCGCCTGCGCCACGCGCGGGCTGTGGCGCCGGAACTCCGCGTCCAGCACGTCGTCCAGCAGGGCCTTGGCCTCGGCCTCGCGCAGTCCGGCGCGCTGCTCGCCACGCTCGAGCGCGCTGGCGATGCGCGCGGCCAGGTCGGCGCCCACCTCCGCCAGGGGCTCGCTGCTCGGCAGGGGACCGGAGAAGAGCGCGCGCTGCGCCTCCGGTGCGCGGCCCTCGTGCAGCCGGAACGAAGCCAGCGCCAGGCGCTCCTCCGGCGCCAGCTCGGGTTCGGACCCCAGGGCCGCGAAGACCTCGAGTTGCGGCGAGGGCAGCTCGGCCAGGCGCAGCACCCCCGCGATCGCGTCGACCCGGAATCCATCGCGACGGGGATCGGCCCCGGCCTGCAGGCGCACCTCGGGATAGACGATCGAGCCCCAGCGCAGCTCGATCGCGCGCCCGTCGAGGGCCCGCAGGCGCTCGGCCACGCGTTCGAGCAGCCCGTCGAGCACGCGCGCCTCGGCCGCGCGCACCTCGGCCCGCCGCGCCAGCTCGGCGCGCACGCTCGAGGCGCCGCGCGGACCGGCCACCAGCCGCTCGCGCGCCTCCTCCCACAGCGCCAGCGCACGCCCGTAGTCGCGCCGTCGCAGCGCGTCGCCCGCCAGCTCCTCGACCCCGGCGTAGTCGTCGCGCGCGTCCTCGTCGAGCAGGCTCTCCTCCAGCGTGGCCAGGGCGCGTGCGCTCGCCTCGAGCTCCTCGAGGCCGGCGCGCGACAGGCCGCCGGGCATCTTGTCGCGCGACAGGCGCCGGTCGAAGAGCTCGCGCTCGAAGGCATCGCGCAGCATGTCCTCGGCCGCGATGCGCGGCGGGCCCTCGCGCAGCTGGCGCTCGAGCGTGGCCCGGCGCGTGGCCACGAAGGTCTTGAGCTCGCGGTCCAGGCGCTGCCAGTCGTCGCGCAGGCGCTCGGAGCGCCGCCGGAACTGCAGCTCGAGGTCGTACAGCAGGCCCTCCTTCGAGGCCGCCGGCAGCTTCAAGCCGAAGCCGGCCTCGGCCAGCAGCACGCCCTGCTCGGGCAGGCGCAGGGCCGAGAAGGCGCGCTCCCAGTCCTGCTGTTCCAGGCTGCTCTCGACCTCGGACAGACGTGTCCCGCGCCAGTCGAGCAGGAGCGCTTCGAGCTCCGAGACGGCCGTGTCGGTCGCGGCTTGCAGGTTCTGGACCAGGCGCTCGTGCCAGGCGTCGAGGCTCACGCTGACCTTGGCCAGGCCTCCCAGGCCGTAGCCGGTGGCGCGCAGGAAGCGCGCTTCGAGCTCGTCGGTGAGCGTGCGCCAGCCGGCCTCCAGGTCGCCGTCGTGGATCTGCGCCTGGATCTGGTCCTCGAGCTCCGTGCGCAGCGTGCGCACGGCGCGCCGCAGGTCGCTGTCCACCTCGCGCACGAGCTGCTCGTAGCGCACGCGCTCGCGCAGCGGCACGCTCGGCTCCATGTCCAGCAGCTCGCCCAGCAGCTCGGCCGGACGCGCCAGCGCGGCCGCGCGCCGCGCAGCGAGCTCCTCCAGCGGCTCGAACGGCCCGCTGGCGGGCGCGCTGCGCGGCTCGTCGGCGTGCTCGCCGCGCAGCAAGCGCGGCAGCAGCCCGGCCAGCGCCAGCGACACCGCCAGTGCCGCGCCCCCGAACACCAGCAGCAGGCGCCGCGCGCGGTCGCCGCGGCGCTGGACCGGTTCCAGCGTGCGCCGCACGATCTTGGGCGCGCGGCGCTCGCGCACGCGCTCGAGGTCGAGCAGCAGCTCGTGCGGGTTCTGGTAGCGCAGCGCGGGCGCGCGCGTCAGGCACTTGCGCAGCACCAGCGCCAGGCGCGAGGAGAGCGTCGGCTCGAGCTCCTCGGGGTCGGGGATGGGCGAGTACAGCACGCCCGAGAGCACCTCGGCCGCGCTCTCGCCGCTGAAGGGCGGACGCCCGCACACGGCGTGGTACAGGGTCGCGCCGAAGGACCAGATGTCGCTCTTCACGTCGGCCTTGCGCGGATCGACGGCCTGCTCGGGGCTGATGTAGTGCGGCGTGCCCAGTGTGCCGCCGGTGCCGGTGATCGAGGGGTCGTCCTCGGCCACCGCCAGCCCGAGGTCGGCCAGACGCGCGCCGCCGTTGCGGTCGATCAGGATGTTGGCCGGCTTGATGTCGCGGTGCACGACGCCGTGCTCCCACAGGTGCTCGAGCGCCTCGCACAGCGGGATGAACAGGCGCAGGGCCTCGCGCTCGCGGATGCGGCCCTCGGCCCGCAGGCGCTGGGCCAGCGAGGGCCCGTCCACGAATTCCATCGCGTACCACCAGCGCCCGTCGACCTCGCCCATGTCCACGGCCGAGACGATGTGCGGGTGGGCCAGGCGCGCGGTGGTGCGCGCCTCGCGCTGCAGGCGCCGCACCACGCGCGAGTCGCGCGCCATGTGCGGGTGCAGGATCTTGATCGCGACCTCGCGATCGACGGCCTGCTGGCGCGCGCGGTAGACCGCGCCCGAGGAGCCGCGCCCGATGAAGCCGGAGAGCTCGTAGCCCGGGATGGCGGGCGGCGGGTCCTCGCGGCGTGGAGCGCGTTGCGGATCGGCGGCCATGCAGGCCCCCTATCCTATTCGCGCGCGTCCGTTTCTCTCCCGGGCGCCGCGGCCTCGGCCGCATCCTCGCCGTTCCCGGCATCGCCCTGGGCAGGGGCGGCCCCGCCCTCGAGGTCGGGGCCCGCGCCGCCCGTGCCCAGGCCGTACTTCTCGAGCTTGCGCTGCAGCGCGAAGCGGCTGATGCCGAGCTCCTTGGAGGCGCGGCTCTTGTTGCCACCGGCCCGCCGCAGGGCCTCGTCGATGGCAATGCGCTCGAAGCTCTCGACCGCCGAGCGCAGGTCGCCCACCACCAGCGGCAGGAACGCGCCCGCGGCGGGCTTGGGGGCTTCGCCGCGCGTCAGGATCGCGGGCGTGAGGTGCTCGAGCCGCACCGAATCCTCGGCCAGCAGCAGCACGCGCCGCATCTCGTTCTCGAGCTCGCGCACGTTGCCCGGCCAGTCGTGGGCGGCCAGCGCCGCCAGCACGTCGTGCGACAGGTGCGGCGCGGGCCGGGCGGCCTCGCGCGCGGCGCGCGTCAGCAGCGCGTTGGCCAGCAAGGGGATGTCCTCGCGCCGGTTGCGCAGCGGCGGCAGGCGCAGGGCCAGCACGTTGACGCGGTAGAACAGGTCCTCGCGGAACGATCCGGCCTTGACCATCTTCTCCAGGTCCTCGTGGCTGGCCGCCAGCAGGCGCACGTCGACCTTGGTGACCTGGTTCGAGCCCAGCGGGCGCACCTCGCCCTCCTGCAGCACGCGCAGCAGCTTCTTCTGCATCTCGGTGCTCATGTCGCCGATCTCGTCCAGGAACAGCGTGCCACCGTGGGCCTGTTCCAGCAGGCCCTTCTTGGCGCGGTCGGCGCCGGTGAAGGCCCCGCGCACGTGTCCGAACAGCTCGGACTCGAGCAGCGAGTCCGGCAGCGCGGCGCAGTTCTCGACCACGAAGGGCTTGTCGCGGCGCGGGCCGTTGTAGTGGATCGCGCGCGCGATCAGCTCCTTCCCGGTGCCGCTCTCGCCGTGGATCATCACCGGCAGCTCGGTCGCGATGATGCGGTCGAGCTCGGAGAACACGCGCTTCATCTCGTCCGAGGCGCCCACGATCGACTCGTAGTCGTAGCGTCCGCGCTCGCGCCCGAGCTCGGCGCGCACCACGGCGAGCTCGCTGTCGCGGTCGCGCACCTTGCGCCCGAGCTGCTCGTTCAGGCTCTGGATCTGCTCGCTGGACTGCAGCAGGCGCTGGTTGCGCTCGCGCAGCTCGGACACCAGGCGCGCGTTCTTGATGGCGATCGCCGCCTGGCCCGCCAGCAGCTCGGCCAGCTCGAGGTCGTCCTCGCGGAAGGCGCCGCGCTGCATGCGGTTGTCGAGGTACAGCACGCCCTCGGTGCGGCCGTCGAGCTGGATCGGGAAGCAGATCACCGAGCGCAGGCGCAGCTCCTCGACCGAGGCCATGGCCGAGAAGCGCTCGTCGCGCCCGGCGTCGACCGAGAGCAGCGGCCGCCCGCTCTCCAGCACGCGTCCGGTGATGCCCATCGAAATGCGCGTGGCCGGCACGGGGATGTCGGTGCGGTCGAAGGACCGCGCCACGCGCACCTTCATCTCGCGCGGATCCTTGACCTCCTCGCCGGCCGGGGCCTTGCCGGTCATGAGCACGAAGCCGCGCTCGCCGCCCACCAGCGCCAGGGCCGAGTCCACGATCAGGCGCAGGAGCGCCGCCAGCTCGGTCTCGGACAGGAGCGCGCGCGTCACGCGCGCGAAGGTGCGCAGGCGCTCCAGGTCGCGGCGCTCGTCGGCCCCGTGGGTCTCGAAGCCGCTCACGCCGAAGTCCGGCAGCACCGCCGGGACCGGGGGCGCGGACGGGCGCGCCTCGAGCGCAGCGCCCTCGCCCTGGGCCGGGTCGATGCGCTGCGTGCGGCTGGGATCGGAGCTCGTGCCGAGCTTCTCGACGTACAGGCGCGCGCCGCCGATCGACAGCACGTCGCCCTCGCGCAACTCCTTCTTGTCGGCCTTGACGCCGTTGACCTGCACGCCGTTGGCCGAGCCGAGGTCGTGCAGCCAGGCCTCCTTGGGCCCCTGCTCGATGCGGCAGTGGTGGCGCGAGGCGTGCGCGCCCGCCAGGCGGATGTCGTTGTCGATCGCGCGCCCGATGCTGATCTCGGCCTTGTCGAAGTCGAGCGCCGTGCGCGCCCCGTCTTCCACCACGATGAGCTTCATTCCTGGGGTGCCCCCTGCCACAATCCGCACCCTGTCCGACCCTGACTCGACCGGCGCCGTGTGGACCCGCACATGATGCCAGTAGACACCTGCCTCTGTTCGGCAACGCACACCCCCGCCCAGGAGTCCGTTCCATGTCCTCCAAACCTTGGTACGAAAAGGGGTTGCGCTTCTCCTGCACACGCTGCGGAAACTGCTGCCGCAACCACGGGGGCTACACCTACGTCTACCTCACGCCGAAGGACGTGAGCGCAATCGCGCTGCACCTCGAAATGCCCGAGCCGGCCTTCCTGGAGGCCTACTGCCAGGAGGAGGACGGCTGGGTGACGCTGCGCATGGATTCGCCCGCCTGCCCGTTCCTGGGTGAGGGCAACGCCTGCGCGATCTACCCCGTGCGCCCCAAGCAGTGCGCGACCTGGCCCTTCTGGAAGGAGAACCTGCGGCGCGAGACCTGGCAGGGCGAGGTCAAGGCCGACTGCCCCGGCATCGACACGGGCGTGCTCCACTCGCGCGCGGAGATCGAGCGCGTCGTGCGCGAGAACGAGGAGTGGTACGCGGAGTAGCGCGGCCGGGCGCGCGCGTTTCAGCTCGCCTTGAGCTCGGCCACCAGCGTCTCCAGGTACGCCTTGGCGTCCCCGAAGCACATCAGCGTGTTGGCGCGCTCGAACAGCGGGTTCTTGATGCCGGCGTAGCCCGAGGCCAGCGAGCGCTTGACCACGAACACCGTGCGCGCGTCCCACACCGCCAGCACGGGCATGCCGGCGATCGGCGACTTCGGGTCCTCGAGCGCGGCCGGATTGCACACGTCGTTGGCGCCGATGACGATCACCACGTCGGTGTTCTTGAAGTCGTCGTTGATCTGGTCGAGGTCGAACAGCTGCTCGTAGGGCACGTCGGCCTCGGCCAGGAGCACGTTCATGTGCCCGGGCATGCGACCCGCGACCGGGTGGATCGCGTAGCGCACGCTGGCGCCCTTCTTCTCCAGCAGCTGCGCGAGCTCGCGCACCTTGTGCTGGGCCTGGGCCACGGCCATGCCGTAGCCGGGGCAGATGATGACGCTGGAGGCGCCGTCCAGGATCGCGGCCGCCTCCTCGGGACCGGCGTTCTTCACGCCCACGTAGCCGGCGTCCTTGCCGCTCGACTGGGTCTCGGCGAAGGTCGCGAACAGGACGTTCGCGAGCGAGCGGTTCATGGCCTTGCACATGATCTTGGTCAGGATGATCCCCGACGCTCCGACCAGCGTGCCGGCCACGATCAAGAGGTTGTTCTGCAGCACGAAGCCGGTGGCCGAGGCCGCCATGCCCGAGTAGGAGTTGAGCAGCGAGATCACGACCGGCATGTCCGCGCCGCCGATCGGCACCACCAGCCCGAGCCCGAGCACCAGTGCCAGCGCGATCAGGCCCAGACTGCCGAACAGGATCGCCTGGGAGCCCTCGGCCACGAAGCCCGACCACACCAGGAGCCCCACGCACGCCAGCGCCAGCACGGCGTTCAGGCCCTGGCTCCCGATCGGCCCCAGGCGGTTGCGCTGCAGCTTCCCGGACAGCTTGAAGTAGGCCAGCATGCTGCCCGCGAAGGTCACCGCGCCGATCAGGAGCGACAGCCCGACCGCCAGGGAGTACTCGGCCCCGGTCGGACCGCTGACCAGCGTCACGCCCGGCCGGTCCTGGGTGAAGTTGGCGAGATCGGCCAGCGCCACGCAGGTCGAGGCGGCGCCGCCCATGCCGTTCAGGAAGCCGACCATCTCGGGCATCGAGGTCATCGGCACGCGCCGCGCGAGCACGATCCCGATCCCCGAGCCGAGCGCCGCGCCGCCCAGGAGCACCCACCACTCCACGCGTCCCACCAGGAACAGCGTCGCGCCGATCGCCACGGCCATGCCGAGCGCGGACCAGGCATTGGCGTTGCGCGCGGTCTTGACGCGCCCCAGCAGCTTGAGTCCCAGCACGAACAAGAGCGCCGAGACCATGTAGAGCAACTCGACGCCCGTCGCGCCGAGCAGGGCCAGCGCGCTCACGGCTTGGTCTCTTTCTGGCGGTCCTTCTTCTGCCCGAACATGCGCAGCATGCGGTCCGTGACCAGGAAGCCGCCCACCACGTTGATCATGGCCATGGCGATGGCCGCGAAGCCGAGCACCTGGCCCAGCAGCGGGTAGCCCGTGCCGGCGCAGTACAGCGCGCCCACGATGGTGATGCCGCTGATCGCGTTCGAGCCCGACATCAGCGGCGTGTGCAGCGTGGGCGGGACCTTCGAGATCAGCTCGGCACCCGCGAAGATCGCCAAGAGGAGCACCCAGGCCCCCACCAGCAGGAACGACAGCGAGTGCGCGCCGGTCTGTGGCTCCTCCACCAGCAGCGCCAGGAACGCGAGGCTCACCGCGCCCTCCCGGCCTCGAGCAGGGCCTGGGCCGTGGGCGCGTGCAGCACCTCGCCGCCGTGCGTCAGGCGACAGCCGGCCAGGACCTCGTCCTTGAAGTCGTTCAACGCGAGCTTCCCTTCCTTGTCGAGGAACAGCTTGACCAGCGCGAACACGTTCTTGGCGTACAGCTCGCTGGCGTCGTGCGGCACGCTGGCCGGCAGGTTGGCGAGGCCCACCACGGTGACGCCGCCGTGCACGACGACCTGGTCCAGGACCGAGAGCGCGCAGTTGCCGCCCGACTCGACCGCCAGGTCCACGATCACCGCGCCCGGCTTCATCGAGGCCACCATCTCGGCGCTGACCAGCACCGGCGCCTTCTTGCCGGGGATCTGCGCCGTCAACACGACCAGGTCGGCCTCGGCCACGCGCTTGGCGACCTCCTCGCGCTGGCGCGCCAGGAACTCGGGGCTCTGCTCCTTGGCGTAGCCGCCGCTCGTCTCCATGTCGGCCGCGCCCGGCACGCTGATGAAGCGCCCGCCCAGGCTCTCGACCTGTTCCTTGGCCGCCATGCGCACGTCGGTGGCCTCGACCACGCAGCCCAGGCGCCGCGCGGTGGAGATCGCCGTCAGGCCGGCCACCCCGGCGCCGAACACGACCACCTTGGCGGGCGGCACGGTGCCGGCCGCGGTCATCAAGAGCGGGCACATCTTCTTCAGGTGCACCGCGCCGAGCAGCACGGCCTTGTAGCCGGCCACGGTGGCCTGGCTGGAGAGCGCGTCCATCGCCTGCGCGCGGCTGATGCGCGGCACGAGCTCCATCGCGAACGCGGTCACCTGGCCCTGGCGCAGGCTCGAGACGAGTTCGAGCGCGGCGTGCGGCTGCAGGAACGAGACCAGGATCGCGCCGCGCTTCAGGCGCGCGGCCTCGGCCGCGCTGGGCGGCTGGACCTTCAGCACGAGCTCGCTGGCCCAGCCCTGCGCTCCGGCCAGGGCCTCGGGCCCGACCAGGCGGGCCCCGGCGGCGCGGTAGGCCTCGTCCGGAAAGCCGGCCGCGAGCCCGGCACCCGCCTCGACGCACAGCTCGAGCTTGGCCTTGGCAAAGCGCCGGGTGGTTTCGGGCGAGGCCGCCACGCGGGTCTCCCCGGGGCGGGTCTCCTTCGGTACGAAGGCGGTCGTCATCGCGAGGGTCGGCAGAACGAAGCCGAGCAAGATAGCGAGCCACGCCGGCCCGGGCCAGCGCGGGCGGCGCGAGCGAGCGTGCCCGCGCCGCGTTCCTTACCCTCTGCTCCCGGATGCGCAGGCTCCTCTTCGCGCTCGGCGGGCTCCTGGCCGCGCTGCTCCTGGTGGAGGGCTTGGTGCGCCTGCGGCAGTGGTGGCGCTATGGCACGACCGTCACCAGCTACTACCGCTTCGCGCTGGATCCCGCGACCGGCCTGCGCATCCCCGAGCCCGGGCACACGGTCGGGCCGATCTCGATCGATTCGCTGGGCTTCCGCGGGCCCGAGCTCGAACGCCCCAAGCCCCCGGGCCGGATCCGCGTGGCCTTCCTGGGTGCCTCGACCACCTTCTGCGCCGAGGCCAGCTCGCGCGAGGCCACCTGGCCGCACCTCGTGGTCGAGGGCCTGAAGCGCGCCGAACCCGAGCTCGACTTCGACTACGTGAACGGCGGCGCGGGCGGCTTCACGGTGGCCAACTCGCTGGTGAGCCTGGAGCAGCGCATCGCCCCGCTCGAGCCCGACGTGATCGTCTATTACGAGGCCACCAACGACCTGACGGTCGACACGCGCCGCCTGGCGATCGAGGCCGGGCTGTACGAGGCGGGCGAGGGCGAGCCGTCGCGCCTCGGCGAGTACTGGCTGACCTGGTTCCTGCTCGAGAAGAACCTGGGCCAGGCCCTGCGCGCGCGCCCGAAGGAGGGCGAGCTCCTGCGCTTCGAGCCTGCGGCGCTCTCGCGCGGCTTCGAGCGGCGCCTGACGGAGCTCGTGCGCGCGGCGCAGCAGCGCTGCTCGGTCGTGGCGCTGGTGACCTTCAGCGTCCAGATGCGTCCGGAGCAGTCCCCCGCCGCCCAGCGCGCGGCCGCGGCCTCGGCGCTCTACTACATGCCGTTCCTCGACGTGGGCGGGTTGCTGGCGGGCTACGCCGAGTACAACCGCGTCATCCGCGCCGTGGCGCGCGCCGCGGGCGCGATCCTGATCGAGGGCGAGGACTCGATCCCGGGCGATGCGCGCCACTTCGCCGACTCGGTGCACTTCCGCGACCCGGGCCTCGTGAAGCAGGCCGAGCGCGTGCTGGCCGGCCTGCTGGCCGCACCGGCGTACCGGGATCTGGTGGCTCGGCGCCACGCGGGCATGGCTCGTTAGGCTCACGAGCCCGGAATCGCGGTCCCATCGGGCCGCGCGCGGCAATTGCCACGGGTCGGATTGCGGGACTCTGCCTGCTCCTGCATCCTGATCCCCTAGGCTCCGCTCCCCCTCCTCCCCCTCCCGAGCCCCCCGCCCCGATGAAAACGGTCTCCCTGACCCTGGCTCTCTCGTTGCTTGTGTTCGCCTCGGTCCGCCCGCATGCGGACGAGGACAAGAGCGTCCACCGCCCCTACCCCTCCCCGCGCAAGAGCGGCGAGGGCCAGGCGGCCTTCGCGGCGAGCAACGTGCAGCTGATGAGCTGGCTGCCGCTCGGCGACCTCTCCGCCGGCGCGACCTCGGGCAACGACTGCTGGGGCTACACCAGCCCGTCCGGGCGCGAGTACGCGATCATCGGGCTCAGCAACGGCACGGCCTGGGTCGAGGTCACCGATCCGGGTGCGCCGGTGTTCATCGCCCATCGCACCGGCCCGAACAGCCTGTGGCGCGACATCAAGGTCTATGGCGACAACGCCTACGCCGTCAGCGAGGGCGGCAGCGGGATCCAGATCTTCGACATGTCGAACATCGACGGCGGCGTGGTGACGCTGGTGAACACGGTCACGGTCGGCAGCTGCACGACCTCGACGCACAACGTCGCGATCGACACGACCTCGGGCTTCCTCTACCGCTGCGGTGGCGGTGGCGCCCCGTGCGCGGGCGGCACGCCGCAGGGCCTGCTGATCTACAACCTCGGCGCCAACCCGGACAACCCGCCTCACGTGGGCTCCTACACCACGCGCTACGTCCACGACTGCGTGGTCGTCGTGTCCACGCGCCCCGGCCCGCTCAACGGCCAGCAGCTCGCCTTCTGCGCCGCGGACAACACCTCCGGCGGCGGCACGGCCAACCTGCACATCCTCAACGTCACCAACAAGGCCGCCATCACCTCGGTCGCGACCGGCACTTACACCAGCAACTCCTTCTCGCACCAGGTCTGGCTGACGCCCGACCAGCGCTACGCCTACCTGAACGACGAGCTCGACGAGCAGTCCTTCGGCTTCACCACGCGCACGCGCGTCTTCGACGTGAGCAACCCGGCCGCGCCCGTGTTCCTGGGCTTCTTCACCTCGGGCTCGACGGCCATCGACCACAACCTGTACGTCACCGGCGACAAGATCTTCGAGGCCAACTACCGCAGCGGCTTGCGCGTCTTCAACAACACGAACCCGACCGCCCCAACGGTCTACGGCTTCTTCGACACCTGGGAGAGTGACGACGTGGCCGAGTTCAACGGACTGTGGAGCAACTATCCGTATTTCCCGAGCGGCACGGTGATCGGCAGCGACCTCGAGAAGGGCCTGTTCGTGTGGCGCCTGGGGCCGCCGCTCGTGTCCTTCGCCTACCCGAACGGCTTGCCCGAGTTCGTCGGGCCCAGCGGTGGGCCCGTCCTGTTCGAGGTGACCGAGAACCTGCCGGGCGACTACGACCCGACCTCGGTCGAGTTCCACTACAGCACCGGCGGCCCGTTCACGACCGTACCTGCGACCGCGCTGGGCGGACACATGTTCGAGGCCCAGCTGCCGGGTGGAACGTGCGGAGCGGAGCTGCAGTACTACTTCACCGCGCAGAACTCCGCCGGCCAGACCTGGAGCGATCCCCAGGCCGGACCGACGCAGGTCTACCAGGCCCACGTCGCGCACACGCAGACGGTGGCGCTCGACGAGACGTTCGAGGTCAACTCCGGCTGGCAGGTGAACCTGGCCGCGGACCTGACCGGCTTCAGCACGGCCACGACCGGGACCTGGACCCGCGCCAACCCGATCGGGACCGCGGCCCAGCCCGAGGACGACCACTCCAACCCGGGCACGATGTGCTTCTTCACTGGACAGGGTTCGCTGGGCGGAGGGGTTGGCGATGCCGACGTCGACGGCGGGGCCACCTCGTTGCGCTCGCCCGTGATCAACGCCTCGGGCATGACCGACCCGCACCTCTCCTACTGGCGCTGGTTCTCGAACATGCAGGGGGGCAATCCGGGCACGAACACCATGACCGTGCACGTGTCCAACAACGGCGGCTCCAGCTGGGTGCTGGCCGAGACGCTCGGCCCGACGGGCGACGACACCTTCGGAGGCTGGATCAAGCACGACTTCCGCATCGCCAACTTCGTCGCACCGACCAACAACATGCTCGTGCGCTTCCGGGTCTCGGACCTGAACGGCGCGATCGTCGAGGCGGCCGTCGACGACCTGAGGGTGACCGACTACAACTGCGCGGCCCTGACCGCGACCTCGATCTCGCAGTCCAGCGGTCCCTTTGGGGGCGGCAACGTGGTCACGATCACGGGCACGAACTTCATCCCCGGCACGACCACGGTGCGCTTCGGCCTGAAGCAATCGCCGCTGGTCAACGTGCTGAACTCGACCACGCTCGAGGCCACCGTTCCGAACCCGGTGAGCGGGGCCTTCTCCGGTCCGACCGGCCGCCTGCGCGCGATCGGCACCACCGTCGACGTGATCGTGCAGAACCCCGGCACCGACACGCTGCCCGGCGCCTACACCTACCAGCCGCCGCCGCAGAAGTCCCTGTAGGCCAAGGCCTCCGAACTGCCCTCGTCTCTCTCCGCTGCGGCCCCGGCGACACCCTCGCCGGGGCCGCGGTCTTTTTAGCGCGTCAACAAGAAGTCGCTCTCCCCCGACCAGGCCGTGAAGCGGAACAGCGGCACGAGCCGCAGGAGCTCGCGCTGGAGCTCGTCGGCGCAGCCCGGCTCGAACACGCCGCCGCGCGCGCCCTCGGGGGCCGGGTAGCGCTTCTCGACCGCCAGCTGGTGGTCGCCGGGCGTGTAGTACTTCAGGAACTCCTCGAGCTGCTCGGGCTGCAGCGCGCCGCAGCGCCACTCGCCCTTCCAGTCGTGCAGCCGCAGGCGGAAGCCGGAGAGCGCGTTCAGCTGCGCGAGCCAAGGCTTGACGCCCTCCTTCTTCACGCGGTTCACCAGGTTCTGACCGTCGTACCAGCCGTCCGGGTGGATGCGCAGCGCGACCTCCAGGGCCGCGCCCTCGAGCGCCACGCACAGGTAGGCGTTGCGGTAGGCCGAGTCGAGGTCCTTGCCGAGCTCGGCGCCCAGCACGCGCTTGAGCGCGCTCTTCTGCTTCTTGGCGCGCACCAGGTAGGCCCACAGGCGCGTGACGCGGTTGGCGTTGAACGGGTGGGGGTTGTGCAGCGAGGTGCGGCACTCGAGCTCGAGCCCCAGCTCCTTCGCACCCGCCACGGCGCGCTTGCCGAGCGCGAGCAGGCGGCGGCGGGCCGCCAGGCGGTGCGCGTTGTAGTCGGGATTCGAGGCGAGCGGCGGCACCAGCGCGCGGAAGTCCGACTCCTCGAACAGGATCGGGCCCTCGCTGGGCTTGGGCTCCTCGTGGAGCGAGGACGTGTCGGTCTTGGGCACGGGCGGGGACCTCGCGCGAGGCGGGTGTCGGGCTTCGGGGTAAAGACCGCTAGGATAGTCGGCCGACAAGCGCGCCGTCCCCCATGCGTGCCGCCCTGGCGATGAGATTCGCCCACTTCCAGTTCGACCCCGAGAAGGATCGTCTCGGCGAGGGTCCCTCCAGCGAGGTCTTCCGGGCCGTGGACCTGCGCCTCGGGCGCACCGTGGCGCTGAAGATCCTGCGTCCGCACGTCGAGTTCGACCCGCAGGCCAAGCAACGCTTCGACCGCGAGGCCAAGCACACCTCCAACCTGGCGCACCCGAACATCGCCACGGTCTTCGAGTACGGCCAGGACCGCGGGACCTCCTTCATCGCCATGGAGTTCCTGGAGGGCCGCACGCTCGACAAGGTCCTGAAGGTCCAGCGCCTCGACTACGAGGAGGGCCTGCGCGTGGCGCTGTCCGTGGCCGGGGCCCTGCGCCTGGTGCACGAGCGCGGCCTGATCCACCGCGACCTGAAGCCGGCCAACATCATGCTGCTGGACGGCGGCACGGTGAAGCTGCTCGACTTCGGCATCTGCCGCTCGACCGGCGAGAAGAGCATCACCCAGGAGGGCATGCTGGTCGGCACGGTGCTGTACATGTCGCCCGAGCAGGTGCTGGGCGACGACCTCGGCACGCGCTCCGACGTCTTCAGCCTGGGCTCGGTCTTCTACCACGCCTTCACGGGCGAGCTGCCCTTCCCGGGCAAGTCGTTCCCGGAGGTGTGCATGGCGATCCTGGAGGCCAAGCCGCGCGCGCCGAGCGAGGTGCGCCCGGGCTTCCCGCCGCGGCTCGAGGAGTTCCTGCTGCGCTGCCTGGCGCGCGAGCAGGACAAGCGCTACCCGAACGCCGGCGCGGCCTACGGCGCGCTGGCCGCGATCGCGGACAACCTCAAGCTCTCCTCCAGCGCCGAACGCCCGAGCGCGGTGCAGGGCAAGATCCTGATCCCGCCCTTCCAGGTGCAGACCAAGGAACCGGCCGCGCAGGACTTCGCCTCGAGCCTGCGCAAGGACCTGCGCACCGAGCTGGCGCGCTCGACGCAGCTCGACGTGTCGCTGGCGGACGGCCAGCCGCAGACCGGCACGGCCTTCGTCCTGCGCGGCTCGCTCGAGCTGACCGGGCCGCGCGCGGCCCTCGACTACGTGCTGGAGCGCTCGCACCCCAACGGGCGCGAGACCTCGACCAAGGTCGGCGAGGACCACATCGAGCGCACCGACGAGGACGAATGGGCGCTGCAGGCCACGCTGGTGGGCCAGGTCGTGCGCTCGGTCAAGAAGCGCCTCTCCGAGTACGCCAGCTCGCCCCCGCCCGAGGAACGCCGCGATCCGGCCAAGGCCGAGGCCCTGGCGCGGCGCGCCCACGAGATCCTGCACCGCGGCACCTCCAAGCACCTGATGGCCGCGATCTCGACCTTCCGCGCGTCGCTGCAGGAGGACCCGAACTGCGTGCTGGCCCACGCCGGCATGGGCGAGGCCCTGGTGCGCAAGTTCCTGTACTGGGACGGCAACGTGACGTTCCTGCAGGAAGCACGCGACAGCTCCCAGCGCGCGCTGGCGATCGACCCGTTCTCGGCCGAGGCCCATACCTCGCTCGGCTTCGCCAGCCAGATGGCGGGCGACGCCGAGGAAGCCCAGCGCGAGTACCGCCTGGCGATCCAGATCGACCACGAGGAGTGGCTGGCGCACCGTCTGCTGGGCGGCCTGCTGGGACGCCTCGGCAACCACGAGGCCGCTGAATTTGGAGTTGTCGGCCGGTTTGCGGAT
>CAZWAY010000025.1:0-40816 GCA_964631945.1 uncultured Planctomycetaceae bacterium | reverse complement strand
CGCTCCTGCAGCGCGCGATCGCGCTGCGCCCGACGCGCATCGGCTCCTACGACCACCTCTACAGCGTGCTGTGCCGGCTCGACCGCTACACCGAGGCGATCGAGATCGCCGACCGCGGCATCGCCGCCGCCAAGAAGCACCTGGCCGAGGTCGAGGACGACCAGGAGGCGCGCCTGCACATGGCCATGCTGCTGGCCCGCATGGGCCTCGGCGACGATGCGCGCCAGGTGGTCGTGCAGGCCCGCAAGCGCGCGCCCAAGGACGCCTACACGAGCTTCCACTCGGCCTGCGTGCACGCCCTGCTGGGCGAGATCGAGCTCGCGCTCGCGCTGCTCAAGGAAGCCCAGGAGCGCGGCTTCTACCTGCGCCCCGAGCTGTCGCGCAACACCGACCTCGAGCTGCTGCGCGGCCGGCGCGACTTCGCGCAGCTGATGGGCTAGCGGGCGGGCGAGCGGGCGAGCGGGCCGCCCCCCCGGGCGGGGAAGCCGGCCGGGAGGAGACGCTGGGCCGAGCCGTCCCTATGATGCTGGGCTTCGTTCCCGCCGCCACACCTCCGTGAAGCCCATCCGCAACATCGCCATCGTCGCCCACGTCGACCACGGGAAGACCACCCTGGTCGACGCGCTGTTCCGTACGGCCGGTACCTTCCGCGCGAACCAGGTCATGGTCGAGCGCGTGATGGACTCGAACGCGCAGGAACGCGAGCGCGGCATCACGATCCTGGCCAAGAACACGGCCATCGACTTCCAGGGCACGCGCATCAACATCGTCGACACGCCCGGGCACGCCGACTTCGGCGGCCAGGTCGAGCGCACGCTGGCCATGGCCGACGCGATCCTGCTGCTGGTGGACGCCTTCGAGGGCCCCATGCCGCAGACGCGCTTCGTGCTGCGCAAGGCCTTCGAGCGCGGCCTCAAGGCGCTGGTGATGATCAACAAGGTCGACCGCCCCGGACAGCGCGCGCCGCAGGTGCTGGACGAGGTCTTCGACCTGTTCGTCGAGCTCGGTGCGGCCGACGACCAGCTCGAGTTCCCGGTCATCTACGGCTCGGGCCGCGACGGCTGGGCCGCGCTCGACTACACCACGCCCGACGCCAAGGCGCGCGGGCTCCTGCCGCTGCTCGAGATGATCCTCGAGAAGGTCCCGACCCCGCCACAGGTGCAGGACGCGCCGGTGCAGTTCCAGGCCGCGACGCTGGACCACGGCGACTACCTGGGCCGCATCGGCATCGGACGCGTGGTGCGCGGCGTCCTGCAGGCGGGCGCGCGCCTGGCCGTGTGCCACCCGGACCGCAAGGAACAGCCGCTGGTGCTGGTGAAGTCGCTGTTCCGCTACGAGGGCCTGGAGCGCAAGCCGGTCGAGGCCGTGTACGCCGGCGACATCGCGGTCGTGGCCGGGATCGAGGAGCTCTCCATCGGCGACACGCTGTGCCACCCCGAGCACAAGGAGCCGCTGCCCGCGATCCGCGTGGACGAACCCACCATCTCGATGGTGTTCCAGGTCAACGACTCGCCCTTCGCGGGTCTGGAGGGCACCTACGTCACGAGCCGCCACCTGCGCTCGCGCCTGGAGCGCGCCGCGCTGCGCGACGTGGCCCTGCAGCTCGCCAACACCTCCGCGGCCGAGGCGATCGAGGTCAAGGGCCGCGGCGTGATGCACCTCGGCGTGCTGGTCGAGGAGATGCGCCGCGAGGGTTACGAGTTCGCGGTGGGCAAGCCGACCGTGATCGTGCGCGAGGAGAACGGGGTCGAGCTCGAGCCCTTCGAGATCGCCTCGGTCGAGACGCCCCCGGACGCGGCCGGACGCGTGATCGAGTACCTGGGGCGCCGGCGCGGCGAGATGCTCTCGATGGAGCCGCTGGGCGAGCAGACCAAGCTCGAGTTCCGCATCCCCGCGCGCGGCCTGATCGGGGCGCGCACCGCGCTGCTCACGCTCAGCCAGGGCAACGCGATCCTGGCGCACGTGTTCGACTCCTGGCGCCCGGACGCCGGCAAGATCCCGCGCCGCACCAGCGGCGTGCTGGTCTCCGACCGCGCCGGCCCGGTCGTGCCCTACGCCCTGAACGGGCTGCAGGACCGCGGCGTGTTCTTCATCGCGCCCGGGATCGAGGTGTACGAGGGCATGGTCGTCGGCGCCAACAACAAGGATGGCGACCTACCGCTCAACGTCTGCCGCACCAAGAAGATGAGCAACATGCGCGCGGCCGGGAAGGACGACAACGTCATCCTGGCCCCGCCGCGCGTGCTCAGCCTGGAGGAGTGCCTCGAGTTCATCGACGACGACGAGCTGCTCGAGGTCACGCCCAAGAACCTGCGCCTGCGCAAGCGCGAGTTGAACGCCGACCGCCGCAAGAAGAACGAGCGCCGCGAGGAAGACTGAGCCGGGGAACCGGGCGGAGCAAGAGCCGGGCGAACCGCCGCTCCGCGGTGTCCTCCGTCCCCTTCAGAGCTCGATGCGATTCACGTCGCCCGGAACGAGATCGAGCCCGCGCGTCTCGACCACGACCCCTCCCTTGTGCAGCTGCAGCGTGCGCGCGCGCGAAGACACGGAAACCACGCCCGAGCGCCCCTGCACCAGCGGAACGCTCGTCCAGGCGTTGTTGCTGCCCTCCGTCAGCACCAGGATGTCGAGCCCCCGGCCCTCGCCGTCGACCACGGCGATCGCGTCGAAGCGCTCGCGTGGCTCGCGCAGCACGATCTCCAGGTGGCAGCGTAGCTCGGCCGTGAGCTCGAGGGAGTCGCTGGTGACGTCGGCCTGGATCGGCACCATGTCGTCGCCGCGCACCGAGAGCACCGCGCCCTTCCTGGGCACGTCCTCGAAGGCGAAGCGGCCCTCGGCGTCGGTCGTGACCGCGCCGGCGGGCTGGATCACCACCACCTGCGAATTACCGCCGAAGATGCGCGCGCGCGCGTCGATCATCGGACGGTAGAGCGAGACCTTCGCGCCCGCGATGCCGGTGCCGTCCTCGGCCAGCACGCGTCCGCTCACGCGCGCGAACACGTCCGGAGGATCGAGGCGGACCACGGCCGAGGCCTCGCCGGCCGCCAGGGACTCGCTGGTGATCACCTCCAACCCGCCCGGACGCAGGACGTCGAGCCGGTAGCGCCGCCGGTCGAGCCCGCCCAGCTCGAAGTGACCGGTGGCGTCGGTCTCGACCCAGTGCCACAGGGCCGAGGGCTCGCGCGCGTCCGTGTACCAGTCGTAGAAGTTGTCGCCGTCCTGCTCCGGCAGGTTGGCCTCGCTCTCCAGCACGGCCGCCGGCACCGGCGCGCCGGCCATGAGCGGCTCGAGGAACCCGGGCATCATCCCGATCGGCGCGCTCGGGGTCGGATCGTGTACCCAGACGCGCGCCGCGGGCACCGGCTTCCCGTCATGGTCGAGCACCACGCCGCGGATCGTGAGCGCCGGGCCGGCCAGCACGAGCACGACGTGCCCGGGCCAACCGCTGGTGCCCACGCCCGGCTCGCCCGGACGCTCGAGGCGCGCCGGCAGGAAGCCGACCTTGACCGCGCTGAGCACCTCGGCCGTCACCGCGCGCGCCAGCGGGAGCTCGAAGCGTCCGCGCTCGTCGCTCACGACCGAGGCCAGGCCCAGGCCGACGCGCGCGCCCTCCACGGGCGCGCCGCCGGATTCGAGCACCTCGCCGCGCAGCACGCCCGCCAGCGGCAGCGCGGGACGCCGCAGCACGAGCTCGAGATCGCGCGCGCCGACCGGCGGGGCCTCGAGCGCGACGCGCTCGTAGCCGGCCAGCACGGCCGCCAGGGTCGAACCGGGCACGGCCGGGACGCGCGCGAAGGAAAAGGCGCCCTGTCCGTCGCTGGTGCCGCGCCAGCCGAGCTGCCGCGAGGCCTCCAGCAGCTCCTCGAAGCGCGTGCGGAAGCCCTCCGGCAACTCGAAGCGCACGCTGGCGCCCGGCAGCGCTCGTCCCGACTCGTCGCGCACCCAGCCGCCGAGCTCGAGCGCGGGCGCCAGCACCAGCACGGGATCGACCGCGCTCGCGCGCGAGGGACTGCCCTCGTGGATCGTGACCCAGCGCGGATCGGCGGCCGAGAGCACCAGCCGCTCCGCGCGCGTCTCGAACACGCACCAGCCGCCGGCGCCGCTCGTCCCGAGCACGCGCTCGTCGCCCTCGGCGCGAACCGCGATGCCGGGCATGGGCCCGCCATCGGCGTCGAGCACGCGCAGGCGCACGCTCCACGCCGCGGCCGGCGCGGGCACGACTTGGGGAACCGCGCGCGGCGGCGCGGCGCGCGGCGTCGCCGGCAGGGCCTCGCGCTCGGCGACCGGCGCCTCGGGTTCGGGCATGCCGCCCCCCGGCACCAGCGGCTCGGCGGAGACGAGCGCCGTGGCGCGGCCGGTCGCACCGTTGCGCTCTGGCTCGGGCGCGGCTTGCCACCACACCAGCGCACCGGCCGCGACCATCGTCGCGGCCACGGCCAGGATCAGCTTGGTCTTCATGAGTACGGACAACAGGGTCGGAGGAGCGAGCGAATCGAGGCCGCGCACCCACGGCAGGAAGAGCGCGGCCCAGGCTTGGTTGCGCCCGTCGAGGCGCTCGCGCAGCTTGGCCAGCGCGCGCTGCAGGCGGCTCTGCACGGTGGCGAGGGGCGTGCCCGTGCGCTGCGCGATCACGCGCGGCGGAAGCTCCTCGAAGAAGCGCAGCAGCACGGTCGAGCGGTAGGGCTCCTCGAGCTCGAGCACGGCGCCCACGAGCTCGCGTTGCAGGTGCACGCGCTCGACCAGGCGCGCGGGCGATTCGTGCGCCTCGGCCGGGGCCAGCGCGGCCTCGCGGCCGCTGCGCCGCCCCTGCGCGCGGGCGTGCTGGCGCAGGGCGTTGCGCAGCACCTGCGCCAGCCACTGGCGCAGCTTGCCGGTCTCGCGCGGCGCCTGCTGGAGGGCCACGACGCAGGTCTCCTGGACCAGGTCCTCGGCCAGCTCGCGGTCGGCCACGAGCTGATGCGCGAGCCGCCGGATCCAGCTCACCTGCTCGAGCAAGACGGCCTGCTCGAGGCCGCGCGCGCCCTCTGAACCGTGGAGAGTCATCGTTCGGGTCCGGCCGAGGAGCCCCGTACCCGCCGGCCGCGGACCGCCAAGCGCGATGCCGCCGCGCGAGCCCCGGATGCAGCCGAGTGGGGATTCCTGCTGATCCTACGGGCGGCGGGAGCGGGCCGCGCCGCGGCGAGGACGAGGGAAAGCTCGCGCCCCTCGCGCATGGACGCCTATCCTCTCTGGCATGACCCGTAGCGCGACGCAGCCGGAAGCGGCGGTGCCCCGTTCGGGGCCGCTCCGGGCTCGCTCCGGGCGGGGGGCGCTGGCGCTGGTCGCGCTGCTCGCCCTGGCGGCAGCCGTGCTCGTGTGGCGGCTGGCGGGATCAGGCGGGCGCGCGCCGCGTCCGGTCGCCGTGCCGGCCGAGCCCGAGCCCGAACCCCCGGTCGCGGCCGGAGCCGAGCTGCGTGAGGCCGAGCGCCTCGAGGTCGCCCCGCACGTGAACGCGCCCAAGCGCGAGCCGGAGGGCACCTGCCGGCTGACGGTCCTGGTCGTGACGCCCCAGGCCGACGGCGTGGTTCGCGCGGGCTTCGACGGCACCGTGCGGGTGCACCTGCGCGGCACGGACGGTCGCCTCGAACGCACGCTCCCGCTCACGGCCGCCCAGCCGCGCGCGGAGCTCGAATGCCCCGCGGGCGAGTACGAGTTCACGGCCGAGCACCGCGCCGGGCAGCCGCTCGGCGCGCTCCCGGTGCGCAGCGTGCTCGAGGCCAACACCAGCCAGACCGTGACGCTCGCGCTGGTGCGCCTGCAGGTCCTGGAGGGCACGCTCGCGGACGCCCACGGCAAGAAGCTCGCGGACGTGCCCATGCGCCTCGAACGCCGCGGGCGCACCGCGGTCGAGACGGACACCCGCGCCGGCGGCCGCTTCGCGTTCCCGGCCGTGCCGGTGGGCGACTACGAACTCCTCGTGGGCGATCCGCACGGGCCGCTGATCCCGGCCCGCGCGCTCGACCTCGGCGCACAGCGCGACGAGCTGGCGCTGGTGGTCCCGGTCCTGCTCGAGCTCGAGGTGCGCGTGCTCGACGGCGAGGGCAAGAACGTGGCGGGCGCCCGCGTCGAGGGCGCGGGCAACGCCGGCGGTTACCTGCTCGGCGAGACCGGCCGGAACGGGAGCCTGCGCGCGCGCTCCCTGCCGCCGGGCCGCTACCAGGTCAGCGCCAGCCACCCGACCCTCGGCCGAGGGCGCGAGGCCTTCGAGCTCACCGCCGAGCGCGAGGTCCCGCTCGAGATCCGCCTGCACCTGGACGCGTCGGGGCGCTAGTGTTCCTTCCCCGAAGTAGCGTCGACAAGGCGCCGTGATGGATCGTCGCTGGCAAGGCGCGCCGACGACGCGTATTCGCTGCAATACTCGGAGGAGGCGCAACGCCGCCAGCGGCGATCCAGTGCGGCGGATTGTTGACGCGACTTCGGGGAAGGGACACTAGGCGCTACTTCTTCGGGTAGCTCGCGAGCACCCACTCGGACCAGGCGCGGTCGAAGCCGGCGAGGTCGAAGCCGGTGGCCTCCGGGAAGGCCTCACGCGCGCGCGCGGCGAGCTGCTCGTCGCTGAGCGGCTCGCTCCCCGGGGCGGGCTCCTTGAGCCGGCGCAGGAGCGTGCCGGCCGCGCCGTCCTCGCGCTGCAGCAGGTAGTCCATGTACGACCACAGGATCACGTGGTCGGACCACTCGAGCGTGCTGGCCTCGGTCCAGCCCAGGACCTGCTCGAGCGGCCGGAAGACGCCGTGCTCGACGCGCGCGCGCACGTTCGGAGCCCAGTTCCACTCGTCCTTGAGGCGGATCTGGGTGCGGTCCAGCCCGGAGTAGAAGGGATAGCGCGGATCGACCTGGCGCGAGAACCAGTGCGCGATGCCCTCGCTGACCGGGAACGGCAGACGCACCGAGAAGCCGCGGAAGCCGAGCGCCAGGTTCTGCGCCACGCCGCCGAGCACCTCGCAGGTCAGGGCCGAGTCGTTGTCGTACTGGCCCTCGAGGTCCTCGGCCGCCGCGAGGTAGAGCAGCGAGCCGATGGTCTGGAAGTGCGCGCTGCTCGGGGACTCGAGCGCGCGCCCGAGGAAGACGTTGGAGTAACGCGCCAGGCTGCTCTTGCGGTCGAACAGCAGCACCGTGAACTTGGCCGACATCCCGAGGAAACGCCCCTGGCCCATGTACGGCTTGTCCGCGGGCTTCTCGGGGTCGGGCGGGATGTGCGGGAACTCGCTCTCCTGGATGCCGAACTCCTCGAGGAAGCGCGCATACAGGTCCTCGAGCCGCAGCGCGAACAGGTGCAGACGCAGCCAGGGGTCGAGCTTGCGGATGCGGACCTTCACGTCCGGGAGCCTCGCGGCCAGGCGCTCGAGCTCGCCCTGGAGGCGCTGCTTCTCCTCGACGTCGTCGCCGAGCGCGTACTCGGGCAGCCCCGAGCCGAGCTTGAAGTGCGCCGTCTCGACCCAGAGCAGCGGCACGCCCTCGAGCGCGCTCTCGGCCTGCGCGGTGGTGTGGTCGTCGCCGAAGCGGAAGGGCCCGAACGAGACGTAGCCGGCCTTCAGCAGCGCCTCGGGGCCGTTCTTGGTGTACGGATCGACGCGCGGGAAGGCCTTGACCCCGGCCTGGGCAGCGAGCGTCCCGGCCAAGACGAGCAGCGCCGGGCCGAGGCGCGCGGCGATCCTGACTCGGGAGCGCGACACGGCGAAGAGCGTAGTGCCTGCCGCGGCCCCGTGCGAACCCTGCGGGTCGCCTGCCCGCCGCGGGATCCTGGCACCCTCCCTTGCCCGCCCCCGCCGCGCGCGGCCAAACGAGGGCCGCCCGTTGCCCGTAGCCACGGCCCCATGGGACCCGCGGATTCCCCCGTCCCTCTGCCCGCGGCGGCCGTCCAAGGGAGCGAAATCGGGCCCATGGATCTCCCGGACGAAGAACTGGCGCTCCGCTTCCAGGCTGGAGACGGGTCGGCGTTCGAGGCCATGGTCGCCCGCTGGAACGAGCCCATCCTCCAGCTCGCCACGCGCCTCCTGGGCGATCTCGAGGAGGCCAAGGACATCCGCCAGATGGCACTGCTCAAGACCTACCAGGGCCTGGCCCAGTTCGAGGGCCGCGCGCGCTTCTCGACCTGGATCTACCGCGTGGTGCTGAACCTGTGCCGCGACCGCAAGCGCCACTCGGCCGTGCGCACGCGCACGCTGCAGGCCTCGGTGCGCGAGCGCGAGGGCGATTACGTGCTCGAGGAGACCGGCTTCCACGTGGCGCGCGACCGCGAGGTGGCCCACATCGTGGCCAAGGCCGTGCTCGAGCTGCCGGCCTCCGAACGCGAGGTGGTCGTGCTGCGCCACTACCACGAGCTGGCCTTCCCGGCCATCGCCGAGATCCTTGGCTCGCCCGTGACCACCGTGAAGTCGCGCATGACGCGCGGCCTGTCGCTCTTGCGCACGCGCCTGGCGACGCTCGAGACCTGAGGGGAACGAGGAACCCACATGCACGACGAACCGCTTTCCCCCACCTGTGGCCGCGCGCGCGACGAGTTCGCGGGCTTCCTGTACGGAGAACTCGAGCCCGCCGCGCGCGAGGCCCTGGAAGCACACCTGCGCGCGTGCCGCGAGTGCCGCGAGGAACTCGCCGCGCTGCGCGAGACGCAACGCCTGCTCACGCGCTGGGAGACCCCCGCGAGCAGCGAGGATCCGCGCCAGCTCGCGCGCACGATCGCGGCCCGGGCCGGGGCGCCGGCGCCGCACGCACGCTCCGGCGAGCGCGCCACGCTGCGCCGCCAGCGACTGGTGCGCTGGAGCGCGCTGCTCTCGGGCGCGGCGGCCGCGCTGCTCTTCACGCTCAGCCTGCTGAGCGCGCGCGCGAGCTTCGAGGGCGGTCGTCTGCAGCTCGACTTCGCCCTGCCCGGCGCGCCTCCGGCCGCGAGCGCGCCCCGCCCCGGCTGGCAGGACGAGGTGCGCGCGATCGCCGCCCAGGAGGTCGCGCTGCGCTCCGCGAACCTGGAACAGAGCCAGGAAGACCTGCTCGAGCGCTACTCGCAGATGTCGCGCCAGGAGCTGCAGCAGGAACTCCTGCGCCTGACGCAGGCCGTCGACGTGGCGCTCGCCCAGAAGGAGCGCACCTGGGACACGCGTCTCGCCACGCTCGGCCGCGAGGCCGCGCGCGCCGACCAGGAGACGCGCCAGGCGCTCACGCAGATGGCCTCCTACCTGCCCACCCCGAACCGCTAGGTCCCTTTCCAACCGCACCGCCATGCTCCTCACCACCCTCCTCGCCGCCGCCGCGACCCTCGGCGCGGGCCCCCTGTCGGCCCACGCCCCCGTTTTCCCGCCCCAGAACACCTCGGCGGCCACGGCCGAGGGCACCGAGATCCTGCGCCGCATCCTGGTCGACTCGCTCGACCAGGCCTTCGCGGGCGAGCAAACGACGCGCACGCGCCAGCAAGGAATGCAGGTGCACGGGCTGGTCACCCGGCTGTGGGCCAACGACTCGACCGTGGAGCACTCCCGCGCCTTCCACGTGCCCGAGGTCGGTTTGTTCTTCGCGCTGGACGCCGCGCTCCCGCTGGTCAAGCGGCAGGGCGCCAGCGAGCCCGCCCAGGGCGACCAGCCCACCGACGACGAGTGGGAGCGCATGCGCGGCGAGGTGCGCGGCCAGCTCGGGGAGAACGGACCGCTGTTCCGACGTCTGCGGCTGGCCGCGCCGGTGGCGCTCGAGATCGACCCGGCGGCGGTCGACCAGGTAGTCGACGTCGTGCTGCGCACGCTCGCGCGCCATGCGCCGCGCATCGAGGGCCTCACGCCGCGCGACACCTTCACCGTGGCGCTGCGCCTGAGCGGCCGGCACCGCACCCTGACCCAGAACTTCCAGAGCAGGGACGGCGAGTTCGAGCTCGGCTTCGGCGCCGACGAAGGGTCGCTCGAGACCCGCCCGGACGCGATCTCGGCCTTCGTCTTCACGACGGGTGAGGACGTGCGCGAGCAGAACCTGGTCATCCGCATCGCGCTGGCCGACCTGACCGCCCTGACCGACGCCGGCGCCGACAAGCTGCGCGCTCGCGCGCAGATCAACCGCTACTGATCCCTCGCGGCCGTCCGCTCCCGCCAGCGGGGACGGCTCGGCACCCGCACAGCCGCGGGCCCCCTCCGAACTCGGATGGGGCCCGCGCTTTCTTGCCGGCCTGGCCGACGATATCGTCGCCGGCAGCCTCGCACCGGCCCCTCCCATGCGCCCCCTGCAGCTGCGAATCGTCTGGCTCCTGGCCGCCTGTCTGCTAGCGGGGTGCTCCTGGTTCCGCCCCACTCCGCCGCACTACGACGCCGTCACGTACGAGTCCGGCCTGGTGGTGCGGGACCTGGTCGTCCCGGACGAGGGGCCCGAGGTCGCCCCGGGTGACACGGTGGCGCTGCACTACGAGCTGCGCCTGGCGGATCGCACCCTGGTCGAGTCGAGCCAGGTCACGGGCCAGCCGCTGCAATTCGAGGTGGGCGCTGGCACGGTCCCGCGCGGACTGGAGCTCGGCGTGGTCGGCATGCGCTTGTTCGGACGGCGACGCCTGCAGGTCCCGAGCGCGCTCGCCTTCGGCGCCGATGGACGGCCGCCGCGCATCCCGCCCGACGCGGCGGTGACGTTCGACGTCGAGCTGATGGAGCACACGCCCGTTCCGCGTCCGGAATAGCCGGCCCGGCCGGCGCGCGCCGGCCTCACGGGCGTGGGCGCAGGAACGCCGACAGCAGCGGTCTCGGCAAGAGCATCAGGGCCGACGCGCCCACGATCGCCGCTCCCAGCGGCAGGTCGAACTCGAACGAGACCAGCACGCCGCTCACCACCGAGAGCAGCCCGAGTCCGGCCGAGAGCGCCTGGAAGCCGGACATCGAGCGGGCCCACTGGCGCGCGACGAGCGGTGGCACGACCAGCAGGCCGAACAGCAGCGTGGGCCCGAAGATCATCGTGCCGACCGAGACCGTGACGCCGATCATCGAGATCAGCAGGAGCTCGAAGGCGGTCACGCGCTTCCCCAGCACGAAGGCCAGGTCGCGGTCGAAGCTCACCAGCAGGAAGTCGTGCCGGAAGAAGACCAGCAGCGCCAGCACGAGTCCGTAGAAGGCGGCCAGGACCTCGAGCTGGTGCACGCCCACGCCCAGGATCTCGCCCGACAGGAGTTCGTCCACGAAGGAGCGTCCAGCCGGCGCGAGCCGGCCGAAGATCACCGTGGCGGCGTTGGCGATCGCGAAGGCCGCGGCCACGCGCCCGATCTCCGAACCCACCCCGCGCCGCCCGAGCCACACCAGGAAGGCCAGCCCGCCGAAGGTGAAGGCCGAGGCCCAGGCCAGGTGGAAGTTCATGGCGGCGTGGCTGTCGGAGAGCGCCTCGTCGACGCTCAGGCCGCCCAGCCCGATGGCCTCGATCCACCACGGCAAGAGCATGAACCCGAACACGACCCCGGCCGTGGCGAACTGCGGCAGCGTGATGCCGTAGAAGCTCGTGCGCCGCACGAGCAGCCAGCCACCCACCAGCGGACACACCAGCCCGGCCACGAGCGCGGCCGCGAGCGCGTAGCGGAAGAGCTCGATGCGCGTACCCCAGCCGACGTCCTCGAGCGCCACCCGGACCAGCGCGAGCGCGGGGCTCATTCGAGCTCCCCCGCGCCGATGGCGGCGAAGAGCTGGTCGAGGTTCTCCGGCTTCAGGAGGTCGCGCGCCGCGCGGCGCTCGACCCGACCCCCGGCGACCCACAGCACCTCCTGGACCGCCTCGCGCAGCAGCGCGAGTTCGTGGCTGACGAGCAGGATCGCCAGGCCGCCCTGGGCGTGGAGCTCCTGCAGGAGCTCCAGGATGACGCGTCGCGCCGCGCGATCCACGCCGCTGGTCGGCTCGTCGAGCAAGAGCAACCTGGGACGCGCCATCAGCGCGCGCGCGATCAGCACGCGCTGGCGCTGCCCGCCGGAGAGCGAGGCGAAGGGCGCGTGCGCGCGCTCCACCAGCCCGACCCGCAGCAGACAATCGTGCGCCAGCGCGTGCTCGGCCTTGGGCAGGGTGCGCAGGCCGCCGAGCCGCCCGCCGGCCCCCATGCGCACGACCTCGTCGACGCGCAGCGGGAAGAGCGCGTCCAGCCCCTCGCGCTGCGGCACGTAGCCCACGCTCGCGGGTGCGCGCTGCACGCGACCGGAGAGCGGCCGCAACAGCCCCAGCAGGCCGCGGAACAGCGTGGTCTTGCCCGCGCCGTTCGGACCGACGATGCCCAGGAACTCGCGCGGGCCGACGGTCAGATCGACCCCGCCGAGGATCGCTCGCCCTTCGTAGCCGAAACTCACCTGCTCCAGGCGCAGGAGTTCGGCCGTGCTGGCCGGCGCGGCCCCGCGTGCCGCCGGGCTACCCACCGGCCGGACCCCCCAGGACCGCCGCGACGCGCTGGTGCAGCACGTCCATCATCCCGATCCAGGTGTCCGTGCCCGGCAGTCCGCCGCACATGTTGGGGACCACGACGGCCTTGGCCCCGCTCTCTTCCGCGATGCGCGCGACCGTGTCGTTGTTCGACCAGACCGCGGTCAGGATCGCGCTCGCATGGTCGCGCCGGATGGCGCCGATCAGCTCGGCCACGTGGTTGGGCGTGGGCGGGATGCCCGGCTTGGGCTCGATCTTGCCCTCGAGCACCAGCCCGTAGTGCGCGATCAAGTAGTCGTACTCCTGGTGGTAGACGACCACGCGCTTCTCCTTCCAGAGCGCCCCGCTGGCGTCCCAGCGCGCCTTGGCGGCGCGCACGCGCGCGACGTAGTCGGCGTGCCGCGCCTCGTAGGTCGCCTTGCCGGCGGGATCGACGGCCACGAGCCCGGCCAGGATCCGATCCGCGATGTGCTCGCCCGCGCGCGGGTCCAGGTTCATGTGCGGATTGCCCTGCGGGTGCACGTCGCCCGCCTTGCGCGAGAGGTCGGTGGGCACGTCCAGCGCCGTCCAGCCCTCCGAGACGGTCACCAGGCCGGGCGCGCCGGACTGGATGCGCGGGTTGCGCGCCGCCTCCAGCAGGCCGGGCACGAAGCTCGTCTCGAGCGACAACCCCACCTGGACGAACACGTCCGCCTTGCTGAGCGCCACCAGGTGCGAGGGCTTGGCGGTCATGGCGTGGGTGTTCTCCTTGCCCTTGTAGATGCTCTCCACGGAGACGCGCTCGCCCCCGATCTCGCGCGCGATGTCGGCGAGATCCGGGAGGGTCGTGACGACGCGCAGGGGCCCGGCGGGCGCGCCGCCGGCGCGCGCCGCGAGGCACGGGAACAGGCAGACGAGGGCGACGGCCGCGATTCGATCGATGGTGCTCATGTGTGTGACTCCCTAGAAGCTGACCCCGTGTCCGTGTGCCCCCAACGTGGCCGTGTACTGGAGCGCCACGCGCAGATCGTCGTCGCCGCCGTCGGCCAGGTCGGCCGAGCTCAGCCCGAAGCGCAGGCGGTGGAACTCGGACAGGAGGTGCGTGTAGTAGGCCTCGATCTCGTGCGCCCCGGTGCGGTTGCCGTCGGGCAGCTCGACCCTCGAGAACTGCAGGCCCGCGCTGTCGAAGCGACTCCAGGCGTAGTCGCCGAAGGCGAACCAGCCCGTGAGGTCCTGGTCCACCACGGCCAGGGTCTCGTCGCCCGAGTTCGGCGTGGTGTCGGGATCGCTGACGCGCGCCGCGCTGTCGCCCGTGCTGAGCAAGAACTCGCCCCCCAGCGTGAGACGCGTCTCGCCGGTCGCGCCGGTCCAGCCGTAGCTCACGTCCAGGCCGAAGAGTTGGCTGGAGAGACCGTCCTGCGACAGGCCATCGGTGGCGTCGACGAAGCGGAAGGCCGGCAGGGCCCGCAGCGACGCGCCCAGCTGGAACACCCCGCTGTCGCCGATGTCGCGGAAGCCCGTCACGCGCGCGGTGAAGTTGAAGTCCCCGGCGTCCTCGCGCTCGGCGACCTCCTGCGCGAGCGGCTCGCCGGCCGAGTCGAGCGCGGGGAACTCGCGCGCCTCCGGCAGCAGGCTCCTGAACGCGCCCAGCGACCAGCGCACGACGGTCTCGTCCCCGACCGAGGTCCAGCAGTCCCACTGCGCGCCGTCGCCCTTGATCTCCTCGCCCAGCAGCGCACGCAGTGCGAGCGGGCGTTCCAGCGTGCGCAGCTCGTGCACGTGGATCTGCATCTGCTTGCCGAAGTCGATGAAGAAGCGCCCGAAGCGCAGCGTGTGGTTGCCGCCGAGGCCGGTGTAGTGCACCGCGGCCTCCTCGATGTCGAGCGCGTCCGCGTCGGCCGCGCCCACGAAGTAGGCCCAGGCGTTGGGATCGACCCACGAGTTGGCGGCGAACTCGAGCACGCGCAGGCGCGCGTCGAAGCCATCGGCCGCCGCCGCGTCGCCCGCGTCGAGGTAGTCGGCCACGGTGTCGACGATAAAGGAGAAGGCCGGGTTGAAGACGCTGGAGAAGCGGTCGGTCTGGCCGGTGTCCGGCGTCTGGCCCTGCTGGCCGTAGACGGGCATGCCCGGCGTCTGGAACGGGGAGCCCTGGGCCGCGAGCCCGAGGCCCGAGGCGCACAGCGCCGCGACGACGTGGAGCGGACGCATGATCGTTTCCCTGCTGCGGGCCCGCACGGAACGAGCCCTGGAACGGAGCGAATCGAAGCGGAGAGCCGCGCAGACCGGCGGCTCGCGTCCCGGTCGTCGAGACCGGGCCAGGGCGCGTCGCGGCGCGACGGAACCCAAGGCGGATCGCGAGCTAGGCGAGCGCCGGCGGCGAGTGCTTCGGAGCCAGGGAAAGGATCGGAACGGAGAGCTGGCGCTCCGCGCTCGGGAGCACAGCAAACGCGGGCCGCGCGCACACCGGCTCGCCCGCCGCGCGCGCCTCGGGCGCGGCAGAGGACGGCTGCGCGAGGGTCAGGAACGGACACGGCTCGTGCGCGGCTTCGTCCGAGCAGGCGCTCAGGAGCGGAGCGTGCTCGGCATCCGCCGGCGCGGCGCCGACGGGCCCCACGTCGAGGAGCTCGCCGTGCTCCGCGCAGACCTCGTGGACGGTGGTGACCTCGTGCCAGAAGGCCGCCGGCCACACCAAGAGCACGAGCGCGCTCAACAGGAAGCCGATGCGGCGCTCCAGGACTCCTCGGCTGCGACCAGGCTTCACGATGACGCGGGGCAACCGCCCCGGCGCTCATTGGAGCCCCCTGGGCCTCGGCCCGTCAATCTCCTCCCTGCGGAGGTCGCCGTCCGCAAAAACCGAACGGGGCCCGCAGAGCGATGCTCCGCGGACCCCGTTCGAAGACGGACAGAGTTGTCCGGCGCTAGTTCTTAGGCGCTAGTTCATGGCCTTGCCCGTGACCGGGCAGACCTTGGCTTCGCCGCTGCACTGACCCTCGCCCGTGCAGGTGGCGTCCTTCGGCATCTCGGTGCAGCCCGTCGCGCAGTCCGCGCAGTCCTTGCCGGTGCAGGACGAGTCGTGCATGTTCGCGCCCGAAGCGCGGCAGGCGACGCCGAGACCAGCCAGACACAGACCCAACAGCAGCTTCTTCATCGATCTAGACTCCGTTTCGAAAGCGGAAGGCCGCCGGACGGCGACCGTGTGTTTATGGAAGTACGGGGAGGGTACCGTCTCCCCGATTTGGCGCGCGAGAGCGCGCCTCGGACTGGAATCGGCCAGACTACGGGGGGAAACACACCTGGCGCGGTCCGAAAGGCCAGAAAACCCCCTGGTCATGCGCGAGGACCCTCTCCTGGACGATCCCGACGACGATCCCGACGATGCGGATGTCGTGGACCTGCACGGCCTGACCGTCGAGCGCGCGCTACGCAGAGTGGCCCAGGCGCTGCACACGGCGCGGGTCCGAAGGCGGCCCCGGCTGCTGGTCGTGACCGGCGCCGGCTGGGGGAACGCCGACCAGAAGGCCGTGCTGAGGCCAGCGGTCGAGGCCTGGCTGCGGAGTCCGGAAGCGCGCGAGCTCGGGGTGAAGGACGTGCAGCGGGTGCACCGGGACGGGGCGCTGGACGTCTGGCTGCGCTAGGAGGCCCCACCCGCCGACAACCGATCCGGATCGGTAGCCTCTCCGCCCTCAGCATCGTATCATCTCAATGCCATGATTGGACTGAACGGCACCTCGCGGCTGCTGCGCGCCCTGGCCGACGAGACCCGCATGCGGATCCTGCACCTCCTGGCGCAGGAGGAGCTGTCCGGCACCGACCTCATGGAGATCCTCAACATGGGGCAGAGCCGCGTCTCCACGCACCTGGCCCTCCTGAAGGAGGTCGGCCTGGTGCAGGACCGCAAGGCCGGGCGGCGCAGCTTCTATTCGATCGCGCCCGGGCCGGCGGCGAGCTTCTGGGACGGAGTGCAGGGCGAGAACCGCTCGGCGCCCGAGTTCGAGGCCGACGAGGCCGGCCTGCGCGCGCTGCGCGAGCGCAACCGCTCCGAGCGGCGCGCCTACTTCGATCGCGTGGCGGCCAGCTTCGGCGAGGAGCTCCTGCCCGGACGCACCTGGGAAGGTCTGGCGCGCGCCGTGCTGCAGCTCGCGCCGCGCACGCGCTACGCCGACCTCGGCATCGGCGACGGACTGCTCACGCTGATGCTGGCCGAGGTCGCGGCCCAGGTCACGGCCGTCGACCTCTCGGCCGAGATGCTGGCGCAGCTCGCCGCGCGCGCCAAGGCCAAGGGCTTCACGAACATCCAGTACGTCGAGGGCGACATCGAGGACCTGCCCCTGGCCGATGCCTCGCACGACGTGGTGGTGGCGAGCCAGGCGCTGCACCACGCGCGCTCGCCCGCGCGCTGCCTGGGTGAGGCCCGGCGCCTGCTGGTGCGCGGCGGACGGTTGCTGGTGATCGACCTCCTGGCGCACACCGAGGAATGGGTGCGCGAGAAGCTCGGGCACGAGCACCTGGGCTTCACCGAGCAGGCCCTCGAGGGCCTGATCGCCAAGGCCGGCTTCGAGAAGGTGCGCGTCCAGCGCGCCGCGCGCGATCCGCAGCCGCCGCACTTCATGACCCTGGTCGCCACCGCGGTCAAGCCGTGAGCGCCTCCTTCCTCGAGGTCCTGAAGCGCAAGATCGTCGTGATCGACGGGGCCATGGGCACCTCGATCCACGCCCACCACCTGGACCTCGAGCGCGACTTCGCGGGCCTCGAGAACTGCTGCGAGATCGTCAACGCGCGCCGCCCGGACGTCATCCGCACGATCCACGCCTCGTTCCTGGCGGCCGGCTGCGACGCGGTCGAGACCAACACCTTCGGTGCCATGCCGCACGTGCTGCGCGAGTTCGAGCTCGAGCGCCGCTGTGCCGAGATCAACACCGCCGCGGTGCGCGCGGCGCGCGAGGCCTGCGACGAGTACTCGACCCCCGAGCAGCCGCGCTTCGTGCTGGGCTCGATGGGCCCGGGCACCAAGCTCGCCACGCTCGGCCAGATCGGCTACGCCGAGCTCAAGGCCTCCTACGCCGAGCAGGCCGTGGCCCTCGCGCGCGCGGGCGTGGACGGCTTCGCGATCGAGACCGTGCAGGACCCGCTGCAGGCCAAGGCCGCGGTCAACGCCTGCCTCGCGGCGCGGCGCGAGGTCGGGCGCGAGCTCGCGCTGATGGTCAGCGTGACCATGGAGGTGACCGGCACGATGCTGGTCGGGACCGAGATGGCGGCCGCGATCGCGCTGCTCGATCCCTATCCGATCGACGTCCTGTCGATCAACTGCGCCACCGGCCCGCGCGAGATGAGCACGCACGTGCGGCTCCTCGGCCAATCCTGGCGCCGCGCGATCGGCTGCTATCCGAACGCGGGCCTGCCGCAGCTCGTCGACGGCCAGCCGCACTACCCGCTGACGCCGGCCGAGCTGGCCGACTGGCTGGTGCGCTTCGTCGACGAGGACGGCCTCAACCTCGTGGGCGGCTGCTGCGGCACCACGCCCGAGCACCTGGCCGCGGTCGTGCGCGCCATGGCAGGCCGCCAGCCGAAGAAGCGCAAGCCCGCCTTCGCGCCGCAGATCACCAGCCTGTACCACGCCGTCGAGCTGAAGCAGGAGAGCTCGATCCTCCTGGTGGGCGAGCGCTCCAACGCCAACGGCTCGAAGCAGTTCCGCGAGCACCTGCTGGCCGGCGAGCTCGATCCCATGGTCGAGATGGGCAAGGAGCAGCTGCGCGAGGGCAGCCATGCGCTCGACCTGTGCGTGGCCTACGTCGGCCGCGACGAGGTGGCCGACATGCAGGCCGCGATCAAGCGCTACCGCACCGAGGTCGCCGCGCCGCTCTCGATCGACACGACCGAGGTGCCCGTGCTGCAGGCCGCGCTCGAGCTCGTGGGCGCGCGCTCGATCGTCAACTCGATCAACCTCGAGGACGGCCTGGAGCGCGTCAGCAAGGTCCTGCCGCTGGCCAAGGAGCACGGTGCGGCCCTGATCGCGCTGACGATCGACGAGGAGGGCATGGCCAAGTCCGTCGAGGACAAGGTGCGCGTCGCGCGCCGCATCCACGACCTCGTCGTGCACGACCACGGCATGCGCTCCGAGGACCTGCTGTTCGACGTGCTGACCTTCACGATCTGCACCGGCAACGAGGACGACCGCAAGCACGCCATGAACACGCTCGAGGGCGTGCGCCGCGTGCGCGAGGAGCTGCCCGGCGTGGGCACGATGCTGGGCGTCTCGAACGTCTCCTTCGGGCTCAAGCCGGCCGCGCGCCACGCGCTCAACTCGGTCTTCCTGCACCACGCCCAGGAGGCCGGGCTCTCGGCCGCGATCCTGCACTCGGGCCGCATCACGCCGCTGCACAAGCTCGAACCCGAGGTGCGCCAGACCTGCGAGGACCTGATCTTCGACCGGCGGCGCGCGGGCTACGACCCGTTGCAGCGTCTGATGCAGCTGTTCGAGGGCGTCGACGTCGAGGCCAAGAAGAAGCGCGACGTCCCGAGCGACGTGTGCGCGCGCCTCGCCTGGCGCATCGTCGAGGGCGCCAAGGTCGGCCTGGCCGACGACCTCGAGCTGGCGCGCGCCAGCAAGAAGCCGCTGGCGATCATCAACGAGGACCTGCTGGCCGGCATGGCGCGCGTGGGCGAGCTGTTCGGATCGGGCGAGATGCAGCTGCCCTTCGTGCTGCAGTCGGCCGAGACCATGAAGATGGCCGTGGCACACCTCGAGCCGTACATGGAGCGCGTCAGCGGCTCCACGCGCGGCAAGATCGTGCTCGCCACCGTGCGCGGCGACGTGCACGACATCGGCAAGAACCTGGTCGACATCATCCTCACCAACAACGGCTACACGGTCTACAACCTCGGCATCAAGCAGCCGATCGAGCGCATCCTGGAGGTGACCCTGGAGCACAAGCCCGACGCGATCGGCATGAGCGGGTTGCTCGTCAAGAGCACGGTCGTGATGCGCGAGAACCTGGAGGAGATGAACCGCCGCCAGGTGACCGTCCCGGTGATCCTGGGCGGCGCCGCGCTGACGCGCACCTACGTCGAGGCCGACTGCCGCGCGATCTACAACGGCCCGCTCTACTACGCCAAGGACGCCTTCGAGGGCCTCGCGGTGATGGAACGCGTGGCCGCGGGCGCGGCGAAGCCCGAGGCGCGCACGCGCCGCGCGGACGCCGCCCCGAACGCGGCCCAGCGCGCGCTGGCGGCGGTCGAGGAACTGGAGGCCGAGAAGAGGAACGGCCGCCCGGTGCCCGACGAGCTGGTGGGCGTCGAGCGCGCGCGCATCGCGCGCGACATCGTCTACCCCGAGCCGCCCTTCCTCGGCCCGCGTCTGGTCGAGGGCATCGCGCTGCAGACGATCGTCCCGTACATCAACGAGACGACCCTGTTCCAGTTCCAGTGGGGCTACCGGCGCAAGGGCAAGGCCACGCGCGAGCACGAGCGCTTCGTGGCCGAGGAGGTGCGCCCGATCTTCCACGCGCTCGCGCAGCAGTGCGCCAAGGAGAAGATCCTGCTGCCGCAGGCGGCCTACGGCTTCTGGCGCTGCGTGCCCGAGGGCAACACGCTGGTGCTGCTCGACCCGCAGAGCGACGGCAAGGAGGCCGGGCGCTTCGCCTTCCCGCGCCAGAAGGGCAAGAAGAACCTGTGCATCAGCGACTTCTTCCGCGACGACGGCCAGCCCGACGTGATCGCGCTGCAGGTCGTGACGGTGGGTCAGCAGGCCAGCGAGACCGCGCGCGAATGGTTCGCCGCCAACCGTTACCAGGACTACCTGCACCTGCACGGTCTCTCGGTCGAGGCCGCCGAGGGCCTGGCCGAGTACATCCACCAGCAGATCCGCGCCGAGCTCGGTTTCGCCAGCGAGGACGCGCGCGACATGCGCGAGCTCTTCAAGCAGGGCTACCGCGGCTCGCGCTACTCCTTCGGCTACCCGGCCTGCCCGAACCTCGCCGACCAGGAGCTCTTGCTCGCGCTGCTCGGCGCCGAGCGCATCGGCCTGACGCTGTCCGAGGAGCACCAGCTGTGGCCCGAGCAATCCACCTCGGCCATCGTGGTGCACCACCCCGAGGCCAAGTACTTCACGATCTAGTGGGGCCCGCCTCGCCCCGCCGAGGGTCTACTTGGCCGCGGGCTTGGCCGGTGCGGCACGCTCGATCTTGCCGCCCATCTCGCCCCGGTGGCTCGCGCCGCTCCACACGCCGGCGTAGCTCGTGCCGTGGAACAGGACGCGCGCGTCGAAGCTGCCCATCTGCGGCACGGCGAGCTGGTCGAGCGTCATGACCGGCGTGTTGCCGGCCCACTTCACCGGGATGTAGAGCGGGATCTTGAGGCCGCTCTCGCCGACCACGGATTCGATCAGCCAGGTGTCGCCGTCGGCCTTCTCGGCGCGCGAGATCACGTAGCTGTCCTTGGCGGGCGGCGCATCCGGGTGGTTCGAGTCGGTGAACCAGCCGGTCAGGCGCGCGCCGCTCAGGAGCTCGGCGAAGGCCTGCTCGCGCGCTTCCTGCGCCTGGTCGTCGTCCGGGACGGCGGCGGCGGCGGAGAGGACCAGGGCCAGGGAAACGAAAGCGAGCGAGGCGACGCAGAGCTTCATGGTCGCCGCATGGTAGCGCGTCCCGATCGTCGCGCGGCTGGCACGGGGAACGGGCGCGTTCGAGAGATGTCAGTGGGGCTCGCCGTCGCGGCCGAGCCCGCAACGGGTATCGTCTCCTGCATGTCGTGCCCGCTCTTCCTGCTCGCCTTGGCCTTCCCGCCCCAGGCTCCCGACGCCGCTGCGGAGCCGCCGCGCGGGTTGCGCCTGGCGACGGACGCGGCCGCGCCCGGCTACACGCTGCTCGCGCCGCTCGCCTCGAGGTACACGCACCTCGTCGACCTGGCGGGCCGCGAGGTGCAGCGCTGGGCGAGCGAGCTCGGGCCCTCATCGGTCTACCTGCTCGACGACGGCTCGATCCTGCGCGCCGGGCGCATCGAGAAGAACCCGCGCTTCCAGGGCGGCGGGATCTGCGGACGCCTGGAGCGCATCGGCTGGGACGGCGAGCTGCTGTGGACGTACGAGCTCGCTGACGAGGACCAGACCCAGCACCACGACGCGCGTCCGCTGCCGAACGGCAACGTGCTCCTGATCACCTGGGAGTTCCGCTACCGCGAGGACTGCATCGCGGCCGGGCGTGATCCCGCGCGCGTCGGCGAGGGCGGTCTGTGGCCGGACGCGGTGCTCGAGGTGAAGCCCACCCTGCCCACGGGTGGCGAGATCGTGTGGGAGTGGCACGCCTGGGACCATCTGGTCCAGGACTTCGATCCGGCCGCCGACAACCACGGCTCGGTCGCGGACCACCCCGAGCGGCTCGACCTGAACTACGACCTTCGCGCGGCGCCCGCGCTCAGCGCGGAGGAGCTCGCCAAGCAGGCCGAGATCGCCGAGCAGATGCGCGCCCTGGGTTACTCGGGCGGCGGCGAGGATGAAGACGAGGACGAGGGCGCGCAAGCCACCCGCTCGACGGGCGGAACGCCGGCCGGCGGCAACGGCGTGGGCTGCGACTGGCTGCACACGAACGCCATCGACTACCAACCCGAGTTCGACCTGATCGCGCTCTCGAGTCCGCACCTCTCCGAGGTCTGGATCCTCGACCACTCCACCACGACCGAGCAGGCCGCGGGACACCGCGGTGGACGCTACGGGAAGGGCGGCGACCTGCTGTGGCGCTGGGGCAATCCGAAGAACCACGGCGCCGGCTCGGACGCGGACCGCAGGCTCTTCTACCAGCACAACGTGCAATGGATCCCGGCCGGGCTGCCCGGGGCGGGGCACCTGCTCGTGTTCAACAACGGCCAGGGTCGGCCGGGCGGCGAGCACTCCTCGGTCGACGAGCTCGTGCTGCCCTTCGAACCCGGAGCGGGCTTCGCGCGCGAGGGCCGCGCCTTCGGTCCGGCCGCGCCGGTGTGGAGCTACCACGCGCGCGATCCGGCCAGCTTCTACGCGCCCTTCATCTCGGGCTGCCAGCGCCTCGGCAACGGCAACACGGCCGTGTGCGATGGCCCGCAGGGGCGCCTGTTCGAGGTCGCGCCGGACGGAACGATCGTGTGGGAGTACTGGAACCCCTTCGGCGGGGACCTCAGCACGGCCGGCAACAGCGGGAACGGGCTGTTCCGGGCCACGCGCATCGCCCCCGACCATCCGGGCCTGAAGGGCCGCGTGCTCGCGCCCCTGACCGACGCGCTCCCGACCGATGCGGCGCGCACCGACGGGGCGCCGGCGAAGTAGCCCGCCCTACTCGCCCTTCTTGGCGGCCTCGGCGCAGACCTCGCACTCGCCGTCGCCCTCGGGCGCCACGGCACGCTTGGCCTTGCGCCCCCCCATGGGCGGCACGTCGGGCCCGTAGAACAGCGTCCCCAGCGCCAGGTCGAAGGGCCCGACGCCCACGCCGAACCCCAGCGCCCCGACCTCGAGCCGGAAGAGCTTCCAGATCACGATCTCGCCGAGCGCACCGTCGCTGGTCCCGTCCAGCACGCGCAGGCGCAGGAAGTCGTCCTCGTCGCGCAGCCCCACGGCCGCGTGCCCATCGATCAGGCCGCGCGCCTGGATGCGCGGGGGGGCGTCCTCGGCCCCCACGGCGGTGACGGTGCAGCCGGCGGAGAGCGTGGCCGCCAGGGCCAGTGCCAGGAGTAGACGGGATCCCATCGCGAATGTCCTTCGATCGTCGGTAGAGGGAGTCCGGACCCAGGTTGCACCGGCAAGGTCCAGCTGGGGGGGGCGGCGTCCGGACGAAGGCGGGATTCTATGCAGCGGGCCGCGCGCGCGTTTCGACCAGCCGCGCGCAGGAGGGCGGGAGCCGCGCGGCAGCCCCCGGCCGGCCTTCGGAACGGCGCCCCCGCCGGTCGATCTCTCCTGCCCCATGCTCTCCTCGTCCCCGGGGGGCCGCGCTCGAGCGCGCTTCCGTTCGATCTTCCTCTCGGACGTGCACCTCGGCTCACCGCGCGCCCAGGCCGAGCTCCTGCTCGACTTCCTGGCCCATCACCAGGCCGAGTTCCTGTTCCTGGTGGGCGACATCGCCGACGACGCCGACGAGCTGCCGCTGGCGCGCTGGCCGGAGGCGCATCGCGCGGTGCTCGAGGCGCTGCGCGCCATGGCGCGCGGCGGCACGCGCGTGCGCTACATGACCGGCAACCACGATCCGCGCTTCCTGGAGCTGTGGGGCGAGGCCGGGACGCTCGAGGTCGCGCCCGAGCTCGAGCACACCACCGCCGACGGCCGGCGCCTGTGGATCGTGCACGGCGACGGCTTCGACGCGGTCGTGCACCGGCGGCGCTGGCTGTCGCGCCTCGGCGACGGTCTGGCGCGCGGGCTCGAGCACGCCTGCGAGGCGCTCGAGCGCCTGTTCCTGGCGCGCCGCGGACGCCTCGGGCGCGCGTTGCGCGAGCGCTGCAAGGGCTGGCTCGGCTACACCGCGCGCTTCGAGCGCACGGCCCTGGTCGCGGCCCGCGCGCGCGCGGTGGACGGGATCGTGTGCGGGCACGTGCACTCGGCCGCCTCGCGCACCATCGACGGACTCTACTACGGCAACGGCGGCGACTGGGTCGGCAGCGGCACGGCCCTGGTCGAGCACGCCGACGGAAGAATGGAAGTCGTGGCGTGGGAGCACGCCGCGTGATCCTTTCGGACGCGCCTCGCGAACGCCAGACTGCCACGGCGATGACGCAGCACGGAGACCTGGCCCTGGTGATGAGCGGTGGCGGCGCGCGCGCGGCCTACCAGGTCGGCGCGCTGCGCTGGATGGCCAAGCGCTTCCCGGAGGCCAACGTGCCGGTCCTGACGGGCGTCTCGGCCGGCGCCATCAACGCGGCCTTCCTCGGCGTGCACGGGGGCAGCTTCCTGGAGCGCGTCGAGAAGCTGTGCGACCTGTGGAGCGAGCTCGAGGTCGAGGAGGTCTTCCGCGTCGGCGCCCTGGGCCTGTTCACGCACCTCTTCGACTCGGCCCTGTCGCTGGTCTCGGGCGGGCACCGCAAGCCCCGCCACCACGGCATGGTCGACACGGCTCCGCTGCGCGCCTTCTTGGAGCGCGTGCTGCTGGCCGAGCAGGGCGAACTCACCGGCGTCGCGCGCAACCTCGAGCAGGGCATCGTGCGCGCCGTGGCCCTCACGGCCGCGAGCTACACCACCGGACGCTCGGTGACCTTCGTGCAGGGCCAGGACGTCGAGCCCTGGGAACGCGCCGACCGCGTCAGCCGCGCGTGCCTCCTGCGCGTCGAGCACGTGATGGGCTCGGCCGCGCTGCCGATCTTCTTCCCGGCCATCCAGGTCGAGAACGGCTACTACGGCGACGGCGGCATGCGCCTGACCGCGCCGCTCGCGCCGGCCGTGCACCTCGGGGCCGAGCGCATCCTGGCGATCTCCACGCGCCACGTGCCCGACCTGGCCGAGACGCGCACGCACGTGCTCAAGGGCTACCCGCCGCCGGCGCAGATCTTCGGCGACGTGATGAGCGCCATCTTCCTCGACCAGTTCGACGGCGACGCGCTGCGCCTCGAGCGCATCAACCAGCTGCTCGAGAGCACCCCGCCCGAGAAACGCGACAACCTGCGCCCGGTCAAGCTGATGCTGCTGCGCCCCTCGCGCGACCTCGGGCGCCTGGCCAACGATTACGAGCCGCGCCTGCCGCGCACGTTCCGATTCCTCACGCGTGGACTCGGTACGCAGGAGACGCGCTCGAACGATTTGATCTCGCTGGTGATGTTCCAGCCGGATTACTTGAAGCGGCTGTTGCAGCTGGGTGAGCAGGATGCGGCCGAGCGGGCGCGTGAGATCGAGGTGTTCCTAGGGGCGTAGCCCGGGCTCCGGTTTTCTTCTCCGCGAGGCCCCGCGTCCTCCGCGACTCCGCGGTTTCTAGGAGAGAGCCGACCGCGGAGCCGCGGAGAGCGCGGGGCCTCGCGAAGAGGAAGAGGGGGGAAGAGAAAGAGTCAGGGACGTTCGCTCCGCCCCGCCCCGCACCTCTCCCCCCGGGACTCCCGTAGAATCCCCCACCGGAGGGCCGGGCCATCGACACACCCCAGGGAATCGCCGGACGCTACGAGGTGCTCGAGACGCTGTTCGAGGACCGCGAGCGCGTCGAGCTGCGCGCGCGCGACCGCACGCTCGCTCGCGAGGTGCTGCTGGTGCGGCGCAAGGAGGTGCCGCTGGCGGGGGCCGCGGCCGGCGAGCGCGTGCTGCGCGAGGCGCGCGCGCTGGCGGGGATCTCGCACCCCTCGATCCAGAAGCTGCACGACGTCGTCGCGGAGCCGGCGGGGACCGTGCTGGTGCTCGAGCCGGTGACCGGCGAGGCGCTCGCGGCGCGCCTGGGTACGGATGGACGGCTGCCGCCGGGCGAGGTGCGCGCGCTCGGGATCGCGCTGGCCGACGCGCTGGCCGCGGTGCACGCGGCAGGCGCCGTGCACCGCGACGTGTCGGAGCGCAACGTGCTCTTGCGCGCGGACGGGAGCCCGTGCCTGACCGGTTTTCGGCTGGCGAAGCCGACCGTGGCCGGGCTCCAGACCTCGCTCGAATACGGCGGGAAGGCCGGCGAGGGCGCGCCCGAGCACGCCGGACTGCCGGCGCATCCGGCGCCCGAGCAGCTCGGCGGCGAGGCGGCCAGCGCGCGCTCGGACCTCTTCGCGCTCGGCTGCGTGCTCTATCGCGCCCTGACCGGGCGCGCGGCGCAGCCGGAGATGCTCGAGCACGGCTGGCGCGCGCCGAGCGATCCGGCGCGGCTCGTGCCCGAGGTGCCCACCGGGCTGGCGCGTCTGGTGCTCGCCTGCCTCGCACGCTCGCCGGTCGGACGCCCGCGCTCGGCGGCCGAGCTGCGCGACGCGCTGCAGGCGCTCGCGTCGCCGGCCTCCGAGGCGCGTAGCAGCACCCGAAAGCCGGCCGGCCGCCGGCTCGTTCCCGGAATCGCCGCCGGACTGGTGCTGCTCGCGGCCCTCGTCGGCTGGCGGCTCTTCGCCGGCAAGGCGGCGTCTCCGGCCAGCGCCGAGGCGCGCGGACTCGCGGCCGAGACGGCCTCCGCTTCCTCACCCGGCGCGCTCTTCGAGCCCGGCTTCCATCGCTCGCACGCGCTCCTGATCGGGATCGGCGAGGCCTACCGCAAGCACGGCTTCGCGCCGCTCGCGAACACGGTGCCCGACGTCGAGGCCCTCGAGCAGGCCCTGCGCGCGCTGCCGAGCGACCGCTGGGAAACGCGCCTCCTGACCGAGGAGGCGGCCAGCTACGACGGCATCCGCGCGGCGCTCGAGACGCTCGGGGCCGCGCTCGAGCCGGAGGACCGCGTGCTCGTCTACTACGCCGGCCACGGCGTGCCGCACGAGCGCTCGGGCTCCTCGGGCTGGCTGATCCCGGCCGACGCCGAGACGCTGGAGACGGACCCCGCGCGCACGCGCTGGCTGCACTTCGACGCGCTCGACCGCTTCCTCAAGGACGCCAGCGCGAAGCACGTCCTCCTGGCGATGGACTGCTGCTACGGCGGGCGCCTCGCGGCCAGCCGCAGCGCCAGCGCGCGCGCCTACGAGGGCCGCTTCCTCACGCGCCCGGCCAAGGTCGTCTTGGCCGCGGGCCGCGCCGACGAGCCCGTCTCGGACGGCATGGCCGCCGGCCACTCGCCCTTCGCGCAGGTCTTCCTGGACGCGCTCCACCCGGGCGCCGGCGCGATCACGAGCAGCATGCTGCACGCCGGGATGCTGCGCGCGTTCGCCGAGCGCGAGGTGCCGCAGACGCCGGTTTTGGCCTTCCCACCGGACGTGGCGCCGGGCGAGTTCGTGTTCCTGCTGGATTAGGAGAAAGCAGACCGCGGAGCCGCGGAGGACGCGGGGCCTCGCGGAGGACAGCAGGGAGGAGAAGGAGAAGAAGGAGGAGAGGAGACCACCGCGCGCAGGAAGTCGTAGCGTGTGCGTCCGCTCGCCGCGATCCGATCTCCCCCGTCACATCTCCTCGCCGGAGACCGTGAAGTAGATGTAGTACTCGCCCCCGCTGGCGACGGAGACGTTCCAGAACGAGGGCGTGGACCCGCCCGCCGTGACGCTGAAGCGGTAGGTACCCGGGTACAGCCCCACCCAGATCTGCCCCACGCCGTTCGTGACGTAGGGACCGGGCGGGACCGGGTAGTTGCCTTGCAGCTTCTGGATGGTGATCTGCTGGTAGGCGGCCGGGGCACCACCCGGGTACAGGGTCCGCACGAACACCGACCCCTGCCGGGGCGCGGCCAGGGCCTCCCTGGCGAGCAGCGGGACGGTGATGAACGCCGCCAGCAACCACAGGAACAGTCTGCGATTCATGCCACGATCTCCCCTGGAAACGCGGTCTTGTGAACGTTCCTCGGCCGGACACGAGCGGTCCCGCCGCGGGCGTGAGGGTAGCCACGGGCGCGCGACGCGCTCAAGCGGGAGCTCGACCCAACCGGCTCGTGTCCCAGCGGAGGGACGAGTTCCGGGCTCCCCCCTGGTCAGCGCTGCGCGTCCCGCTCGGAGCCCACCAGCTCGACCAGGTTGGGCTCGCCGACACGCAGCATCAGCGCGCGCTCTTCCACCACCGTCGAGTCCCCGTCGCGGCCCCGGCGGACGAGCCGCACCACGACCGGACCCGGCGGCAGCGTCCGCCACAGCTCGACTCCGGGACGGAGCGCGACGACGAGGCACGGGACGCCGTCCCAGGAGACGCGCGCCTCGAGCCCGTTTCGTGCGTCGGACGCGAGCCGGAGGCGCAGCTCGGCACCGGCCTCTAGCCGCAGCTCCACCGGCGCCAGCGCCTGGCGCGCATCGATCGCGAGCGGGCCGAGCGTCGCCACCGAGGCCCCCGAGCGCGCCCACAGTCGATATCCGCCCGGCGCCTGGGCGCCGAGCGAGAAGAAGCCGAGCTCGTCCGTGGTCGCCACGGACGCGAAGCCGTACTCGTCCGGAGACAGGCTGACCTCGGCGCCCGGCACGCGCGTCCCGCGCTCGTCGAGGACGGTGCCCGCGAGGATCATCCCGGAGCGCAGGCGCAGGACCACGTCCGACTGCCCGACCTCGGCGCGCGCCACCGCGGAGGGCGCTGCCGAGGAGGGCGACACCTCCCGAGGGATCGCCTGCGCCTGCAGGAACCAATCCCCTTCCGAGAGGGGGCCGACGACGAAGCGCCCGGCGCTCCGGCTCTCCGTCACGAGGCGCGTGCCCGCCTGCCAGGCGGTCACCTTGGCGAACCCGCCCCGCCCTTCCGGGGACAGCACCCGGCCGTGGAGGTAACGCGCCGTGGCGCACACCAGCGTGAGCTCGAGTCGGGCCTCGCCCGGGAGGATCGCCACGCGCGTGGCCAGCGGAGCCACGCGTGCCACGCCGCGCGTCGGCGCCGGACCGATCCACCACTCGCCCGCGGGCACGTGCTCGAACACGAAGCGCCCGCGCTCGTCGGTGCGCGCCTTGTCGACCACCGCGCCCTCGTGCGCCAGCTCGCGCAGCGCCGGGAGCTCGCCGCGCGCGAGCCGCCAGAGGTCGAGCCCCGCCAGCGGCTGCCCGTCCTCGTCCACGGCCTGCCCGAGCACGCGGCACCCGCTCTCGAGCTCGAACTCGAGAACGCGCCGCTCGCCGGGCGCCAGGATCACGTCCTGACGCCGCGTGCGTCCGAGACCGCCGCGCGCCGCGACCGAGAGCCGCACGCGCGGCGGCAGCCCTTCGAAGGTGCACCCGCCCTCCCCATCGCTCGCACGCCCGAGACCGAAGGCGGCCAGCTCGGACTCCGCTTGCGGCTCCAGGTCCATGACCTCCACGCGCACCCCGGCCCTGGGAGCGCCCTGACCGTCGCGCACGCGCACCTCCAGGGCCGCGGGCCGGACCAGGCGGATGGGGCGCGCGAGTTCGACGCTCTCGTGTCCGCGCTCGAGCGCGAGCGAGTTGGAGAGATACCCCGCGAGCGCGATCTCGACCTCGCTCGCTTGCCACGAGGCGAAGTCGAGCACGAGCATGCCGTCGGCCGCGCTGAAGGCCGGGCGTCGCGCGCCGCTCCGCCACTCCGCGCTCGCGCCGGCCAGTGGCGCGCCGGTCCCGTCGTCGAGCACGCGGCCGAACCAGCGCAGGTCGTCGCGCGTCTCGAGCCGGAGCTCGACCTCGCGCCGCTCGCCCTCCAGCAACGGCGTCACCGACAGCGTCTCCGGGCGCGCGTGGACCCGCTCCAGCGCGTTGACGATCAGGGTGGACTCCTGGCCCGCGCGCGCCTCCAGCTGCACCCGTCCATCGGCGTCGGTCACCGGACAGGGGCAAGCCGTGCGTTCCACCTCCGGCTCGAACGCCCATCGGGGCCCCTGAACCAGCCAGGCCCCGGCCATGTGGGGCGAGGTGAGGATCGCGTGCACGCCCGCGAGCGGCTGCCCGCTCTCACGCGCGAGCACGCGCACGACGAGCCACGCTCGTCCCGACTGGCCCTCCGACCGCGAAGCCTGCGCCGGCTCCACCTCCTCGCGCTGGAGCGCCGCGCCTTCGACCGGCGGCAGCGCGGCGCCGGGCTCCAGGAGCCTTGCTGGAGCCGAGGCAACGCCCGCGGCGCGCGCCTCCAAGCTCGACCCGCGCGGCGCGCCTGGGCGTCCCGTGCTGCCCAGCAACCAAGCCGCGCCCATCCCAAGCGCCACGACCAGCACCAGGATCCCCAGGCTCTTCATCGTGCCATTGTCCCTGGTGCCATTGTCCTCCCACTCGCGGCCGCCAGAGGCGGACTTCCGTCCCCGCCTCGCAACCCTCGGTCGGTGCGCGTGGGAGTGTCGCCACCGAAGCGCGGCCTTGCACAATGAGCAACGATTGCCCCTTCTCCTTCTTGATCTTCCTCCGTGATGCTCCGCGCTCTCCGCGACTCCGCGGTTGGCTTTTCTGAAGAACCGCGGAGCCGCGGAGAGCGCGGAGTCCGGAGGAGCAGAGGAGGCAAGGAGACCGCTGGACGCTCGCTCGGCCGTCTGCGACCCTCACGCCCATGGCGACGAACGAGCGCGCGACGGCGGGCGATTGGCTGCCGGCGGACGAGTTCCGCGGGCAGGTGGCGGTGGTGACGGGGGGCGGCACCGGGCTCGGGCTCGAGATCAGCCGCGGGCTCGCGGCCAAGGGCGCGACGGTGGTCGTGCTCTCGCGCAACCCGGCGCACCACCAGCCGCTGCGGGACGAGGCCGCGCGGCGCGGCTGGAAGGTCGAGTCGCAGGCGCTCGACGTGCGCGAGGCGCCGGCGGTCCAGAAGGCCGCGGCGGAGGTGCTCGCGAAGCACGGCCAGGTCGACCTGCTGGTCAACAACGCGGCCGGGAACTTCGTGTGTCCGACCGAGCGGCTCTCCGCCAACGCCTGGCGCGCGGTGCTCGGGATCGTGCTGGACGGGACGTTCTACTGCTCGCGCGACTTCGGGCGCGCGATGATCGCGGCCAGGCGCGGCGTGCTGCTCAACGTGGTCGCGACCTACGCCTGGAGCGGCATGCCGGGCGTCGCGCACTCGGCCGCGGCCAAGGCCGGCGTGCTCGCGCTCACGAAGACGCTCGCGGCCGAGTGGGCCGCGCACGGCATCCGCGCCAACGCGATCGCGCCGGGGCCGTTCGAGTCGGAGGGCAGCGCGGCCAACCTGTGGCCGACCGAGGAGGCGCGCGCGGCCATGCAGCGCAAGATCCCGCTCGGGCGCTTCGCGCCGGCGGAGGAGATCGCGCGGCACTCGCTGTATCTCCTGTCGTCCCTGTGCGGCTGGGTGACGGGCACGTGCCTGACGGTCGACGGCGGCATGTCGCTGCCGCGCCCGATGTGGGTGCCGGGCAAGCGCGTCGAGCGGGAGAACGCGTGAGCGGCGAGCTGCCGGCGACCGAGGGCGTGAGCGCCGCCAGCCACGAGCTCGACGCGCTCCCGAGTGCCGAGGCCTTCGACGTGTTCGACGCGGCCGACGAGGGCGTCAACGCGGCCGTGCGCGCGGCCAAGCCCGCGATCGTCGCGGCGATCGAGCTGGTGGCCGCGCGCCTCGCGCTGGGCGGACGCCTGCTCTACGCCGGCGCGGGCACGAGCGGACGCCTCGGCGTGCTCGACGCCTCCGAGTGCCCGCCGACGTTCCAGAGCGAGCCCGCGCAGGTGCAGGGCCGCATCGCGGGCGGCCCCGAGGCGATCACCTGCGCGGTCGAGGGCGCCGAGGACTCGTTCGAGCTCGGGCAGGCGGCGCTGGCGGACGCCACCCCGCTCGACGTCGTGTTCGGGATCGCCGCGAGCGGACGCACGCCCTGGGTGCACGGTGCGCTCGCGCGCGCGAAGGAGCGCGGCGCCGCGACGGTGTTCCTGGCCTGCGTACCGTTCGAGAGCGCGCCCGACCACGCCGACGTCTCGATCCGCGTCCTGACCGGGGCCGAGGTCCTGGCGGGCTCGACGCGCCTCAAGGCCGCCACCGCCACCAAGCTGGTTCTGAACCGCGTGACCACGCTGGCCTTCGCGCGCCTCGGCAAGGTGCACGGGAACCGCATGATCGACCTCGACACGCGCGCCAACCGCAAGCTGTGGCGGCGCGGGCTCGGGATCCTCTGCGACCTGACGGGCCTCTCCGGGGACGCGGCCGAGGTCCTGCTGCGCCGCGCGGAGGGACACGTGAAGCCGGCCGTGCTGATGCAGCGGCGCGGGCTCGAGCTGGCGGACGCGCGGGCCCGGCTCGCCGCCCACGGCGGCTCGCTGCGGCGCGCGCTCGCGGACTGAACGGGCCAAGGGCGCCCGAGCGGAGCCCTCGGGCGGCTCCGCCGCGGGCCCGCGCGGGAGGGTTCACTCGCCCCGCTGCAGGCGGCAGAATCCCCTCTCGTCGCGCCGCACGCCGCACCCCCCGGAGGTCTTCGATGAGCCGTACCCGCGTCCCCTTCTTCGCTCCGTTCCTCGTCCTCGCGGGGTCCTGCGCCACGCCCGCCGCGCGCGCGTCCTTCCCGCTGCTGCCCGAGCTCGGCGGCCAGCACCTCGCCGTCACCACGCGCTCGCCCGCGGCCCAGGCCTACTTCGATCAGGGCCTGACGCTCTACTGGGGCTTCGACCACGAGGAGGCGCGGCGCTCGTTCACGCGCGCGGCCGAGCTCGACCCCGGGCTGGCCATGGCGCACTTCGGCCTCGCCCTCGCCGTCGGACCGCACATCAACAACCCCACCATGGACGCCGAGCGCGAGCGGGCCGCGCACGAGGCCATCACGCGCGCGCTGGCGCTGCGCGCCGAGGCCACGCCCTTCGAGCGGGCGCTGATAGAGGCCCTGGCCACGCGCTACGCCTGGCCGCCGCCGGCCGAGCGGCGCGCGCTCGACGAGGCCTATGCCGCGGCGCTGCAGGCCGTGTGGCAGGCGAACCCGGAGAGCGCCGAGGCCGGCGCGCTCTACGCCGAGGCGCTGATGGACCTGCGCCCGTGGGACCTGTGGACCAAGGCCGGCGAGCCGCAGCCCGAGACGCCCGAGATCCTGGCCACGCTCGCGCGCGTGCTCGCGCTCGACCCGGCCCACGTCGGCGCGAACCACCTCGCGATCCACGCCTGGGAGATGTCGCCCACGCCCGGGAAGGCGCTGGTGAACGCGGACAGACTGCGCACGCTCGTGCCCGGCGCCGCGCACCTCGTGCACATGCCGGCGCACATCGACATGCGCCTCGGGCACTACGACGACGCGGTGCGCGCCAACCAGGCGGCGGTGGTGGCCGCGCGCGCGCGCGTCGAGCGCTCCGGACCGGGCGGCTTCTACGCCCTGTACCGCGCCCACAACTACCACTTCCTGGTGTACGCGGCCGGCTTCGACGGACGCTACGAGCTGGCGCTCGCGAGCGCGCGTGAGCTGGTGCGCGAGCTGCCGGCCGACGCCCTGGCCGCCATGCCCGAGTTCCTGGAGGGCTTCCTGCCGACGCCGCTGCACGTGCTCGTACGCTTCGGCAAGTGGGCCGAGATCCTGGCCGAGCCGGCGCCGCCCGCCGGCGAGCTCACGACCCTGGCCTTCTGGCACTACGCGCGCGGTCTCGCGTGCTCGGCCCTCGGCCGACTCGACCAGGCCGCGGCCGAGCAGCGGGCCTTCGAGGCCGCCGTCGCGGCCGTGCCCGAGACCTACACCATCGGGAACAACCCGACCCGGACCGTGCTCGCCATCGGACGCTCGATGCTGGCGGGCGAGCTCGAGTACCGGCGCGGCAACCACGCCGCCGCCTTCGCTCAGCTGCGCTCGGCCGTGAGCCAGGACGAGGCCCTGAAATACGACGAGCCCTGGGGCTGGTTCCAGCCGGCCGCGCACGCGCTGGGCGCGCTGCTGCTCGAGCAGGGCCAGGTGGCCGAGGCCGAGGCCGTCTACTTGCGCGACCTCGAGCTGCACCCCGACAACGGCTGGGCCCTGTTCGGCCTGGCGGAGTGCCAGCGCCTGAGCGGACGCGCGGGCGAGGCGGCCGCGACCGAGGCCAGCTTCCAGCGCCGCTGGCAGCGCGCCGACGTGACCATCCGGGCCTCGTGCTTCTGCCGCACGGGCGCGGGCTGATCGGCAGGACGAGCCGAGCCGACCGCGGGGGCGCGGAGGACGCGGAGCCTCGCGGAGGCGGAGGCAGAGTTCGGGGGCCAGCGTGGTGCAGGGCGTTTCCTGACAGGCTGCGCGGAACGAGCGGGCGGGGCTGGTGGAGTTTTCTTCTCAACGAACCGCGGCGGGCGGTCGAAAGACCCCCGCGTCGCGTTCCGTCGTCTCCGGGGGCGACGCGGCTCCCGGATGCGGATCCTCCAGGTCAACGCCCATCACAAGAAGGTCGGCGGCGCCGAGGTCTACGTGCACCAGCTCGTGGACGCGCTGCGCGCGCGCGGACACGAGCTCGCGCTCTTCGCCCAGGACGCGAACGAGGAGCACGACGGCGCGGAGCTGCGCGTCGTGCGCCGGCCCGACTTCGATCCAGAACGCCTGCTCCAGGACGTGCCGCTGTTCGCGGCCCTGCGCGCCTTCGCGGGGCGCTTCCGGCCCGAGCTCGTGCACGTGCACAACCTGCACGTGTTCCCGGCCAGCTTCGCGCGCGTTCTGGGCGAGCTGGGCGTGCCGCTGCTCCTGCACCCGCACGAGTTCGGCCTGCTGTGCCCGAACGCCTGGTGCGTGTGGCCCGACGGCACGCCCTGCGCGGGCGGACCGGGCCGCAAGTGCTTCGAGCACGAGTGCTCCAAGAACTACCCGATCGACGCGCGCAACGTGGTCGTGTCGCGCCTGCGCTACCTCGCTTGCCGCGAGAGCTCCGCCGCGGTCGTGTGCGGCAGCGACGCGCTCGCGCACCTGCTGCGCGAGAACGGCTTCCCGGACGTGCGCACGCTGCGCTACTTCGCCGAGCCGGCCAAGTTCGGCGGGCTGGAGGCGCTCGCACGGCTGCGGCGCGAGACGCCGCGGGAACGGGAGCAGCTCCTGTTCCTCGGCCGGCTCGAGCCGGAGAAGGGCATCGGGACGCTGCTCGAAGCCATGCCGGCGGTGCTGGCGCAGCGTCCCGGCGCGCGCCTCGCGATCGTGGGCGGTGGTTCCCAGCGCGCGGCGCTCGAGCGCCAGGCCGCCGCGCTCGGACTGGGGCCGGCGGTCGAGTTCACCGGGCCCGTGCCCCACGACCAGGTTCCACCGCTGCTGGCGCGCGCCACGCTGCAGGTCCTGCCCTCGATCTGGGCCGAGAACGCGGCCCAGTCCTGCTACGACTGTCTGCTGCTGGGCCTGCCGCTGGTGGCCAGCCGCGTGGCGGCCCTGCCCGAGGTCGTGCGCCACGAGGTCAACGGGCTGCTGTTCACGCCGCGCGATCCGCGGGACCTGGCGCGCCAGATCCTGCGCATCCTCGCCGAGCCGGGGCTCGGCCAGCGGCTCTCCGCAGGCTGCGCGGGCGAGCTCGCGCGCTACGAGAAGGGCGCGCACCTCGGCGCGCTGGAACAGCTCTACGGCGAGCTCGTCGCGCGCCCCGCCGCGCGCCCGGCCGCGAGCGACCCCGATCTCGAGTTCGCGCTGGAGCGGCTCGGCGGCCTGCTGCTCGAGAAGGAACGCGCCTACCTCGCCGGCGAGCGCGAGCTCCAGGGCCGCGCCCAGGAGCTGGCCTCGAAGCGCGCCGAACGCGAGCGGCTGGAGCGCGAGCTGAGCGCGGCCCACCACGAACACGCGCGACTCTCCCAGGAGCTCGAGAGCCTGCAACGCGAGCTCGAGGCGCGACGCGGCCGACCGGGGAGCCTGCGCCGCACGCTCTCGAACGTCCTCGAACGCCTCGACCGACCCTCCCAATCGGCATGAACGCACCCGTGCGCATCGGCATCTCCGTCCCCACCGTGCGGCGCGAATCGCTGGAGGGCTTCGTCGCGGCCTGGCAGCCGATCTGGCGCACCCTCGAGGAGCGCTTCGAGCTCTGCCTGTACGTGCACGAGGACCACCCGGCGCGCTCGTTCGAGCTGACGCGCGCGGCCGTCGGGCTCGAGGTGGTGCACACCTCGCACGCGGACCTGCCGGCGCTGCTCGGCAAGCGCGACTGGATCGTGCCGCGCGGCTCGGGCGCGTGCCGCAGCTTCCCCATGTACCTCGCCTGGAAGGACGGCTGCGAGTACGTCGTCACGCTCGACGACGACTGCCTTCCGGCCGCGGGCGAGCGCGGCCAGTTCTTCGCCGAGCACCTGGCAGCCTTCGGGCTCGACCGCTGGTTCCGCACGCTCGACGGCGACGATCCGCGCGGCATCCCCTACGGCGAGCGCGGGCGCCTGCCGGTGCTGCTGAACCACGGCCTGTGGGAGAACGTGCCCGACCTCGACGGACCGACCTCGCTCGTGCGCGCGCGCCAGCCGCAGCCGACCTCGCTGCGCGGCCGGCGCGAGATCGTGCCGCCGGGCGTGTGGTTCCCGCTGTGCGGCATGAACGTGTGCTACCACCGCAGCGCGATCCCGGCCGCGTACAACCTGCTGATGGGTGTGGCCAACGTGGGCTTCGACCGCTTCGACGACATCTGGAGCGGCTTCTTCCTGAAGCGCATCGCCGACCACCTCGGGCTGTACTGCACCAGCGGCCTGCCGCACGTGAACCACTCCAAGGCCTCGAACTACTTCGTGAACCTGCGCAAGGAAGCGCTCGGGATCCACCTGAACGAGTTCGTGTGGCGGCACGTCGAGAACGCGCCGCTCGAGTCGGGCTCCATCCGCGGGGCCTTCGCCGAGCTCGGCGCGTGGATGCGCGAGTTCCCGCGCGCCTTCCCGGAGGCGCCCAGCCCGGCCGGCTACTTCGAGCGCCTGAGCGAGGCCATGCTGGAATGGACCGAGCTGTGCGCGGGCGCCGACGAGCTGCCGCTCGGCACGCCGGAGAACCGCATCAAGGCCTGGCGGGACGCGCGCGCCGTGCCCGCCTGAAGCCGAGGTAGGCCCCGGCCAGGAAGCCGAGCGGCGAGACCAGGAGCGGCCCGACGAACAGACCGAGCAGCGCGAAGGCGGCCACCAGCTGCGCGCCGGGGTCGTCCGCCTCGATGCCCAGCGCGCCCGCGCACAGGACCGGCACGACCCCGAGGGCCAGCGACAGCAGGTTCGCGCCGCAGAAGCCCGCCGCCGAGCCGACCAGCACGCGCCAGGCGACCGGCACGGCCGCGCGCAGGCGTGGCACGGCGGCGCACGCGCAGAGCACCAACCCCTCGGCGCCCAGGAGCGCCGCGAACACCGGCAGGATCACGAAGTACGGCATGTGGCTTCCCCTTCCCCGGGCTCCATTCCCCTTTGCGAACGACGATCGCGTCCCCGTACGACTAGGCACTCAGCCGGCGACGCTCGGCCTGGTGCACCACGCGCTGCACGCGCCGCAGCGCGGCCAGTTCGCGGCGCGCGGGCCAGGGCGCGAAGGCCACGAAGGCGAACAGCACCAGCGCCAGCGGCGGCACGAGCATCAGCGCCGCCAGGGCGCCCGGAAAGCCCGCGCGCGAGAAGATGCGCCACCAGCCGAGCAGGTAGGCGAGCACCAGCACGAGCGCGAGCGCGTGCCCCGTCTCGGTGTGCACGAGCCAGTCGCCCGTCGCGCGCAGGATCTCGAGACTTCTTTCCATCGGGCCCGCCGAGAGGTTCGACCCCGCCCAGCGGCGATCTTGAGCCTCCTTCGCGCGCGCCGCGATCCTGGTATCGTGCGCCCCGCGCCATGCGCCGGAACGCGCTCCTCGCCCTCTTCTTCGCGGCCCTCGGCGGCTGCGGCGGGCCCACCGGACCGGAACCGGGCCCGCGCCCGGCGCGGCTCCTGGTCGTGGGCTGGGACGGCGCGAGCTTCCGCGCCATCGATCCGCTGCTCGCCGCCGGCAAGCTGCCGAACCTGGCCGCGCTGCTCGCGCACGGCACGCGCAGCGAGCTCGAGTCCACGATCGTGCCGATCTCCTCGGCCGCCTGGACCACCGCCACGACCGGCAAGGGGCCGGGCGAGCACGGCGTGTTCGGCTTCCACGAGCCGCTGCCGGGGAGCTACGCGCTCACGCTGGTGAGCGCGCGCTCGAACCGCGCCGCGCCGCTGTGGCGTCTGTTGACCGCGCGCGGGATCCCCGCGCTGGTCCTGGGCGTGCCGCTCACCTATCCGCCCGAGCCGATCCTCGGCACGCTGGTGTGCGGCATGCTCGCGCCGCCCGCGGCCGACTACGCCTGGCCGGCCGGGCTCGCGGCCGAGCTGCGCGCGCGTGGCTTCCTGCCCGACCTGGATCCGTGGCTGGAGGAGCGCGAGCCGAGCTGGCCGGAGGCCGAGGCGCAGCTCGACCTGCGCGCGGAACTGCTCGACGGGTGGCTGGCACGCGACGACTGGCGCCTGGCCTTCGTGGTCTTCAAGGAGCTCGACGTGCTCTCGCACTTCTCCTACGGCCTCGACTTCGCGCAGCACGTCGCGCCGATCTACGCGCGCCTGGACGCGCTGCTCGGACGGATGCGCGCGGCGGCGGGCGCGGACACGAACGTGATCCTGCTCTCCGACCACGGCTTTCGCAGCTATGCCCGCGGCTTCAACCTGCACGCCTGGCTGATGGCCGAGGGCTTCGCGACGCGCCGCGCGGACGCGCGTTCCGAGCCGTTGCCGGAGGGCCCGTTCGCGCGCCGCTTCGCGGACGAGGCCGCGCAACGCCTGGCCGAGCTCGACCTCGCGCGCACGCAGGCCTTCGCCTGGGTGTGCGAGGGCAACTACGGCAGCCTGCGCCTGAACCTGCGCGGGCGCGAGCCGGACGGCACGGTCGCGCCGGCCGAGGTCGAGGGCGTGCTCGCGCGTCTCACGGCCAGGCTGGCGGCCCATCCGTGGGTCACGCGCGTCTGGCGCGCCGAGGATCTGCTGCCGGGGCCCGAGCGCGCGGCCCTGCCGGACCTCCTGTTCGAGCTCCGGCCCGAGGTGCAGGCCTTCGCCGAGCGCGGCAGCGCGCCGCAGGGCGACTACGAGCCCGAGGTCGCCGACCACGACCTGCTGGGGATCTTCGCGGCGGCCGGGCCGGCCTTCGTGCCGCGCGGGAAGCTCGCGCAGGGGCGGCGCCTGACGCTGCTCGACGTGGCGCCGCTCGCGCTGCACCTGCTCGGCCAGCCCGTGCCGGACGAGATGCGCGGCGCGGTGCCGCTCGAGCTCCTGGCGGATCCGCGCCCGGTCGAGCGCGTGAGCGAGGCGAGCTTCACCGTCGCCCACCCACCGCGCTCGGGCGCGGTCTACACGAGGGAGGAGATCGAGGCGCTCGAGCGGAGCGTGCGCGCGCTGGGGTACGGAGACTAGCGTCCCGGCTCGGGACACGGGCGCTCACTCCGAGCGCGCCAGGCCGATCTTCCGGATCTCGCTGTCCACCTCGTCGGACGACACGACGCGCCAGCCGGGCAGGCGGAAGTCGAGCGATCCCGGGACGGCCTCGTGGTCCAGCAGGAGCAGCCCGTCCGCGTCGCTCTGGCCGAGGAAGCGGCCGTCTTCCCAGACCTCGACCCCGGCCAGCAGCGCGCGGCGAGGTCCGAGGTCGAGCTCGTCCATCGACGTGTCCTCGACGTCCGCGAAGACCAGCACCTGACCGAAGCCGCGCTCCAGCTCGACCTCCACGACCTCGGGCCCGTCCGGCGCGCGCTGCGCGCGCACGGATCGGTAGCCCTTTGCCTGCACGACCCAGGCGTCGGAGCCGAGCAGCTCGCGCTCGCCCCACGGCAGCGCATCGGCCGCGCGTTGCCGCCGCCAGCGGCCGTGCAGGCGCGTCCAGACCTCGAACACCGCCAACACCTCGTGCGTCTCGGCGTCGCGCACGCGCATGCGCGGGCCGACGCGCCGGGCCGCGCCCGAGACGCGCACGCGGACCGTCGCGGGCGGCGTGACCCGCGCGCGCTCCGGCTCGTAGACGCGTCCGTCCAGGCTCTCGAGCGAGAGCGTGCAGGGCTCGGCCGGGACGCGCTCGAGGCGCAGCTCGAAGATCCCGTCCGGCCCCGCCTCGGCGCGCGCGGCGGAGTCGAGCTGCACCCCGACCCCGTCCTGGCGACGCAGCACGACCCAGGCCTGCGGACGGGCGGGACCGCCGGCCGACTCGAAGCGCAGGACGAGCGGCGCGTCGAGCGGTTCGGGCAGGACGATCGTGCCGAGCTCGTTCGGGCCGGCCGACAGCGTGAGCGCGGCGGGATCGCTGCGCGTCCAGGGCCCCTGCACGTGGAAGCGCCAGGTCCCCGCCTGCAGCCCGCGCAGCTCGAAACGGCCGTCCTGGTCGGCCGTGGCCTCGACCAAGGCGTCCAGGGCGCGCAGCGGCACGAGGCGCGCGAGGGCCTTGGCGAGCGGCTCGCCGCGACGATCCACGACCCGACCGCGCACGTAGGTCGGGTAGGCGCGCGCGGGAATCGGCACGATCCACTCGCCCTCCGCGCGCGGGTCGAAGTCGGCCTCGTGCTCGACCAGTTCCTGGCCGTCCTCGTCCTCGACCCGCGCCCGCAGGCGCCCGGGCGGGAACTCCTGCGCGCTCGTGAACGTGCCGTCGGGTTGCGTGGACAGGGATTCGGGCTGGGAGAGGTCGAGCCGCCGCAGGGACAGCGGCAACACCGCGCGGATCGGATCGCCGGTCTCGGCCACGACCAGACGCCCGCGCACGCGCGCGCGCGGCTCGGCCGCGGAGGTCAGCGTCGTGCGGCCGGCGGGAGCGAGGGGCTCGACTACGGGGGAGGCGGAAGCGGGATCGTCCGGCGAGGACGAGAGGGGGGCGGGGGCGGCCGCGGGCGAGGTCGATGGGCTAGCGGACGGAGTGCGCTCGAGTCGCGTCCGCGAGCGGTTCAGCCACAGCAGGCTGAGCAGGGAGAGGGCGATGAGGACCCAGACCGCCGCTCTGCGCATGACCGCGGGGAAGGTAGCAGGGGGGATGGGGGTGCGGAAGCGTGGGGGGCTGGAGGTGGGAGGGTGGTCGGCTCGTCGGGGGCCCGTTCGGGGGTGGGACCAGACACGCGACCCACCGGCGACGGATCTCGCGGGGGCTCGTCGCCGTACGGGTCGCTCGGCGCGCTTCGCGCGCCTTCTTACGAG
>CAZWAY010000024.1:0-78054 GCA_964631945.1 uncultured Planctomycetaceae bacterium | reverse complement strand
CCACGACGACGGCGAGACACTCGAGTCGATGCTGGCCTCGTAGTCGCGACCCTCGACCGCGACCTCGACCGCCGCCGCGGAGTTTCCCGGGGTTGCTCGGCGCCGGACAGGATCGACCCACACGTCGCCGGTGGGTCGATCCCGCGGTCCGGCGCCAACGAGCGGGGCCCCGGGAAGCGCAGCCCCCGCGGGCTACCCTCACTCCTCCCCCACCACGATCCTCACCACCCGACTCACCTCCTCCTTCCCCAGCCCGAGCCCCGCGCTCGACAGCAGCGCCTCGATCCGCTCCGGCGACCCGCGCCCGACGCGTCCGCCGCGAACCTCGACGATCGACACGCCGGGCAGGCGGTTCTTCTTCAGGCCCGGCCCCTCGGTCTCGCACTCGCCTGAGCCGCTCGGGGTGATCCATATGTCCTCGGGCTTGAGCCCCGGGAGGTCCAGGCCCGAGCGCAGCAGCAGGGCGAGCGTCTTCCCGAGTGCCACCAGGCCACGCTCGCGTTCGGCGCCGAGGCCGTCGGTGCGCAGCCAGCGCGGCAGCGGGAAGGCGTCCTCGGGTGCGCGCACCAGCAGGAACGAGTGGCGCGAGACGAAGCCGTTGCCGCGCGCGCCGACCAGCAGCGGTTCGGGCGTGCCGACGCCGTGCGCGCGCAGGTGACAGAGGAGGTTCCACTCGCGCTCCGCGGCGCTGGCGCTGCGCGGTGGCGTGCAGCGCGCGCGCAGGAGCTCGCCCAGTCCGGCGTGGAAGACCGTCAGCCACAGCCAGCCCGTTCCGAGCGCGCCCGGGCGGCCCGTCAGGTTGCCGCGCGCGTCGGGCGAGCCGGGCAGCGGGAAGCGGAAGCGCGCGCGCGCTGGCGAGCGCTCCAGGGGCTCGAGGGACGAGACGCCGGGCTCGAACAGCCCCGCGCTCGTGCTCAGGCCGAGGTCCGCCAGGGCCAGGCCGGGCGCGGCCCACTTCAGGCGCTCGAGCGCGGGGAGGCGAGTCGGCGCAGGCAGAGTCTCCGGTGTCATCGCGGGGTGCGCACAATCCTGCGTCGCTCGACCGGCCAGCGCGAGCCTCCGCTCGCTACCCTCTCGGCCCGATGGAGCTGCGCATCGCCAGTTGCCGCCCGCTGCCCGAGCCGGACATGGACGAGGACGCGCTGCTGACCGCCCTGGCCGGCGAGGGCGTGCGCGCGCGCGTGGCGGCCTGGAACGATCCACGGTAGGACTGGGACGCGCCCGTGGCGACGGTGGTGCGCTCGACCTGGGACTACCTGCACCACCTGGAGGCGTTCCTGGCCTGGATCGAGCGCGCGGCGCGCGCCGCGCCGCTGTGGAACCCGCCCGCGGTGCTGCGCTGGAACGTGCACAAGTTCCACCTGCGCGAGCTCGCGCGCGAGGGCTTCCCGATCGTGCCGACGGCCTTCCTCGAGCGCGGCACGAGCACGACCCTGGCCACGCTCCTGGAGCGGCACGGCTGGGACGACGCGGTCGTCAAGCCGGCGGTCTCGGCCGCGTCCTTCGGCACGCTGCGCGTGCGTTCGAGCGCGCCCCACGAGCTCGCGGCGGGCGAGGTCCACCTGGCCGCGCTGCTGGGCGAACGCGACGTGCTCGTGCAGCGCTACGCCGCGGCGGTCGCGACCAGCGGCGAGCGCGCGCTGGTGTGGATCGAGGGCCAGCTGACCCACGCGATCCGCAAGTCCCCGCGCTTCGCGGGCCAGGCCGAGAGCGTCTCGGCGGCGCTGCCGATCGCGCCCGACGAGCGCGCCCTGGCCGAACGGCTGCTGGCGCGCTTCGGGAGCGAGCTGCTCTACGCGCGCGTGGACCTGGTGCGGGACGAGCACGGCCACCCGCAGCTGATGGAGCTCGAGCTGCTCGAGCCCTCGCTCTTCCTGAGCCAGCACCCGCCGGCCCTGGCGCGCCTCGCGCGCGCGCTCGCGAATCGGCTGAGGACCGCCTGAGAATCGCCTGAGATAGTTCCCGGAGGACCCGTGCGTGCCCCGCGCTCGGCCCTAGAATGGCCGCAACCCCTCGCCACCCGCCCCCCATGCTGATCCCGCTCCTGCTCGTCCTCGCCCAAGATGCCCGCCCCCAGAGTCTCGACGTCGCCCAGGGTCTGGTGCGCGTCCCGGCGGGCGTGCTCACGCTCGACACGGTGAACCGGCTCGGGCTCGACGTGGCCGCGGTGCTGCGCTCGGGCGAGATCGACCTGATCGTCGACGGCCGCGAGCGCGCGCTGCTGGCGCGCGAGGGCATCCCCTTCACGCTCGTGCACCAGGATCTGCCGGCCTTCTACGCCTCGCGCCTGACGCCGCGCGAGACGATCCGCGCGGTGCCGCCGCTCGGCGCCTGGCTCTCGCCGCAGTTCGGCGCGGGCTCGATGGGCGGGTACTACACCTTTCCCGAGGTCGTCGCGGTGCTCGACCAGATCCACGCCGCCTACCCGAGCCTGACCTCGGCCAAGTTCTCGATCGGGACGACCGGTCAGGGGCGCACGCTGTGGGCCATGAAGGTCTCGGACAACGTGGGCACGGACGAGAACGAGCCCGAGGTGCGCTACGACGCCATGCACCACGCGCGCGAGCCCCAGAGCATGCAGTGCACGCTCTGGACGATGCTCGCGCTGCTCGAGCGCTACGGCAGCGATCCGCTCTCGACCTACCTCGTGAACGAGCGCGAGATCTGGTTCCTCCCCTGCGTCAACCCGGACGGCTACGAGTACAACCGCAGCACCAACCCCGCCGGCGGCGGGCTGTGGCGCAAGAACCGGCGTGCCAACGCGGGCGGCTCGATCGGCGTGGACCTGAATCGCAACTACGCCTTCCAGTGGGGCTTCGACAACAGCGGCAGCTCGCCCACCGGTTCGAACGAGACCTACCGCGGCACCGCGCCGGCCAGCGAGCCCGAGGTCGCGGCCATGCAGGCCTTCATCCTGTCGCGCAACTTCGCGACCGCGCTCTCGGCCCACACCTACTCCGACCTGTGGCTGTGGCCCTGGGGCTACGTCGCCGCCGCGCCTGCCAACAACGCGCAGTACACCGAGATCGGCGACCTGTGCACGCTCGAGACGGACTGGCTGCGCGGTCCGGCCGGCGCGGTGCTGTACCTCGCCAACGGCGTGACCGACGACTACGACCACAACGCCAAGGGCACGATCGCCTTCACGCCCGAGATCGGCAACGACACCGACGGCTTCTGGCCGGCCACCGCGCGCATCGTGCCGCTGGCCCAGATCGCCGAGCCGGGCTTCCTGCGCACGGCCTGGGCCGCGGGCGCATACGTGCACGACGCCGGGCGCGCGACCAGCGAGCTGGGCGACGGCGACGGCTATTTCGAGCCGGGCGAGTCCTTCCGGCTCGTGTTCTCGCTGCGCAACAGCGGGCGCGCGACCTCGGGCGCGGTCCAGGTCGCGCTCGCCTGCAGCACGCCGGGCGTCACGCTCACCAACGCCCTGGTGAACCTCGGGACGATGGCGCCCTTCAGCAGCGCCTCGCACGCCGGGCAGCCGCTCGAGCTCGCGCTGGGCGCCGGCATGAGCTCCGGCACGCGCGTGGACTACGTGGCGAGCATCACCTACGAGGGCTTCACCCAGGAGTTCCCGGGCTCGTTCGCGCTCGGCCAGCCGCGCCCGTTCCTGACGGACGACCTCGAGCTGCAGCTCGGCTGGACGGTGGGCGCGCCCGGCGACGCCGCCACGACCGGCGTGTGGGCCTACGGCGATCCGGTCGGGACCGTGAACGGCAGCGCGCCCTCGAACCCCGCCGACGACGCCTCGCCCGCGCCCGGCGTGCGCTGCTTCGCGACCGGCAACGGCTCGACCACGGTCGGCGGCGACGACGTCGACGGCGGCCCGACCACGCTGATCTCGCCGCGCCTGCAGCTGGCGGGCGTCTCGGGCGCGACCCTCAGCTACCGGCGCTGGTTCGCCAACGCCACCGTGCTCAACGACGCGCTCGAGGTCGCCATCTCGGACGACGACGGCGCCTCGTGGGTGACGCTCGAGAGCATCACCGGCGGCAGCTCGAACTCCTGGATCGAGAGCACCTTCGAGGTCGCCGACCACGTCGCGCTGACCGACCAGGTGCGCCTGCGCTTCCGCACCGGCGACCAGCCCAACGACTCGCTGACCGAGGCCGGCGTGGACGAGCTCTCGCTCGTCACCTTCGACACCGGCCCGAAGCTCAACTTCTACGGCCGCCCGCGCCTGGGCGACGACATCGTCATGCACGTGGCCGCGACCCCGGGCGAACCCTGGACGGTGTTCGCCACCGCCACCGGCCCGGGCACGGTGGGTTCCCCGGCCGGCAAGCGCACCTGGATCTACCGCCTGCCGAGCGGCACCGCGCCCGCCAACGGGCTCTCGCGCGTGGTCATCCCGCTGCCCGACGACGCGCGCCTGGCCGGCACCACCCTGCGCGCGCGGGCGATCGTGCCGGGCACGGGCCAGCGCTCGAACGTGGCCCAGATCACGCTCGAGTAGCGCCGCGCGCAGTGGCGCGTACGGGGTAGGCCCCGAGCGCGCCGGTCCGGTGCGGCTCGAGCCCATTCGGCCGCGGCGTTCCCTATCATCCCGCTCCGATGGCGCGCCTCTTCCTGCTCGACGGCACCGCGCTGGCCTACCGCGCGCACTTCGCGCTGGCCGGCTCGCGCCTGGCGCGCGCCGACGGCCGCCCGACCGGCGCGACGCTGGGTTTCACCATGACCCTGCGGCGCATCCTCGAGGAGGAGCGCCCGGACCTGGTGGCCGTGGCGCTCGATGCGCCGGGCAAGACCTTCCGCCACGAGCGCTACGAGGCCTACAAGGCCACGCGCGAGCGCGCTCCGAGCGAGATGGTCGCGCAGCTCGACTCGATCCGGGCCGTGATCCGCGCGCACGGCGTGCCGCTGTTCGAGGTCCCGGGGGTCGAGGCCGACGACGTGATCGGCACGCTCGCCAAGCAGGCCGAACGCGCCGGGCACGAGGTCTTCATCGTCACCGGCGACAAGGACTTCATGCAGCTCGTGAGCGAGCGCGTGAAGCTCTACAACGTCTTCAAGCAGGGCGAGCCGCCCGAGATCCAGGGCCTGGGCGCGGTCCAGGAGAAGTTCGGCACCACGCCCGAGCACGTGATCGACGTGCTGGCGATCATGGGCGACAGCTCGGACAACGTGCCGGGCGTGCGCGGGATCGGGCCGAAGGGCGCCACCGAGCTGATCCAGCGCTACCAGAGCGTGGAGAACCTGCTGGCGCACCTCTCCGAGGTGCCCGAGAAGACGCGCGCCAAGATCGAGGCCAGCCGCGCGATGCTCTTGCTCTCGCGCGAGCTGGTCACGATCCACACCGACGTGCCGCTGCCGAGCGGGCTGGCCGCGCTCACCCCGCCGGCGCCGGACGCGCAGGCGCTGATCGAGCTCTTCCGCGAGCTCGAGTTCGGCCTCCTGCTGGAGAAGGTCGCGGCCAGCGCCAGCGCTCCCAGCCGCAGCGGGCCGCGCGACTACGTGATCGTGCGCGAGCGCGCGGCGCTGGTGGCCATGCTGGCCGAGCTGCGCGCGGCCGGCAGCTTCGCGCTCGACACCGAGACCACCAGCCTGTTCGCGCTGGAGGCCGAGCTGGTCGGGATCTCCTTCTCGGCCGCGGCCGGACGGGCCTTCTACGTGCCGGTCAAGCCCGAGGTCCTGCCCGGAGGCCGCGCGGCGCTCCTGGCCGAGCTGGCGCCGTTGCTCACCGACCCGGCCCTCGAGCGCTTCGGCCAGAACACGAAGTACGACTGGCTGGTGCTGGCGCAGGCCGGCCTGCGCCTGCCGCCGCCGGCCTTCGACACGCTGGTGGCGAGCTTCTGCGTGTCGGGCGGCGACGCGCGCACGCACGGCCTGGACGCGCTCGCGCTGCGCCACTTCGGGATCAAGAAGATCCCGACCGCCGAGCTGATCGGCAAGGGCAAGGCCCAGATCACGATGGATCAGGTGCCGCTCGAGACGCTCGGCGAGTACGCCTGCGAGGACGCCGACGTGGCCTACCGCCTGCGCGAACCCCTGGCGCGCGAGCTGGAACAGGCCGGAGCACTGGCGCTCTTCCACGAGCTCGAGCTGCCGCTGGTCCCGGTGCTGGCGGCCATGGAGGAGCGCGGCATCCGCCTCGACACCGCGCTGATCGCCAGGCTGTCCCAGGAGATGGAGCAGGAGCTCGTGACCCTGACCCACGCCGTGCAGGGCCACGCGGGCGAGAACTTCAACGTCAACAGCACCAAGGCCCTGGGCGAGATCCTGTTCGAGAGGCTGCGCATCCAGGACCAGGCCGGCGTCAAGAAGGTGAAGAAGACCCAGACCGGCTGGGCCACCGACGCCGACACGCTCGAGCTCCAGTACGGCGACGTGCCGATCGTGCGCGCGCTGCTCGAATACCGCGAGGTGCAGAAGCTGAAGAGCACCTACGTCGACGCCCTGCCGCAGTACGTCAACCCGCGCACCGGCCGCATCCACTGCTCCTTCAGCCAGGTCAGCGCGGCCACCGGGCGCCTGGCCTCCAGCGAGCCGAACCTGCAGAACATCCCGGTGCGCACCACGCGCGGCAAGCAGCTGCGCGCGGCCTTCGTGCCGCGCCCGGGCGACGCGCACGGCGAGTGGCTGCTGCTCTCGGCCGACTACAGCCAGATCGAGCTGCGCGTCATGGCGCACCTCTCGGGCGACGAGCACATGCGCCGCACCTTCCGCGAAGGCAAGGACGTGCACGCCGCCACGGCCGCGCGCGTGTTCAACGTGATGCCCGAGCTGGTCACGCGCGAGATGCGCGACAAGGCCAAGGTCATCAACTTCGGCCTCTTGTACGGCATGGGCCCGCAGCGCGTGGCGCGCGAGACGGGCATGCCGCTGGCCGAGGCCAAGACCTTCGTCGAGCGCTACTTCGCCTCCTTCCCCACCATCCGCGCCTGGATGGACCGCCTGCTGGAGGAGGCCCGGCGCACGGGCTACGTCGAGACGCTGCTCGGCCGCCGCCGCAAGCTGGCCGAGCTCAACTCGAGCGACAACCGCGTGCGCGTCTTCGCCGAGAACGCCGCGCTGAACACGCCGGTGCAGGGCTCGGCGGCGGACATCATCAAGCGCGCCATGATCGACCTCGAGCGCGAGCTCGCGCGCTCGAAGCTGGCCGGGCGCATGTTGCTGCAGGTGCACGACGAGCTCGTGCTGGAGTGTCCCGCGCGCGAGCTGGCCGAGACGACCGAGCTCGTGCGGCGCTGCATGGAGGATGCCGTGGAGCTCGCCGTGCCGCTGCGGGTCGACGTGGGCTCGGGGCCGAACTGGCTGGCGGCGCACTAGCCGCCGTAGCCGAGCTGCTGCAGCAACGCCTGCGTGCTCTCGTCCAGCTCGCTCGAGGGCGGCGGCCCGAGCGCCTCGCTCTCGGCCCGCAGCTCCGCGCGGAAGGCCTCGAGCTGGCGCCGCAGGCGCGCCAGCTCCGCGCCTGCGCTGGCCGACAGGTCGCGCAGCTCGCCCGGGTCGCGCGTGAGGTCGTAGAGCGACCACTCGCGCGCGCTCGGGAAGCGCACCGGGGCATCGGGCGGACCGTACACGAGCTTCCAGCGCCCGTCGCGCAGGCTCTGCTGGCGCGCGCGCGCGTCGTCGACCTCGGCCCAGATCGGACGCGGCGGGCCGGGCGCCGCCAGCAGGTCGCGGCCCTGCATGCGCGCATCGCGCGGCAGCCCGAGCGCGGCCAGGATCGTGGGCGCGACGTCGACCTGCATGGCGGGCGTCGTCACGCGCTGCGCGGCGCGGCCGGGCACGCGCACCAAGAGCGGGATCGCCAGCACCTCGCGCTGCAGCGACTTGCCGTGCTGCAGGAAGCCGCGCTCGAACAGTTCCTCGCCGTGGTCCGAGGTGATCACCACCAGCGTGCGTCCGGCGATGCCGCTCTGCTCCAGCTCGTCGAGCAGCGCGCCCACCTCGCCGTCGACGTGGCGCAGGGCCGCGTCGTAGAGGTGCCCGAGGTGCGCGCGGTCCTCGCTCGAGCCCGGGAACGGCGCGCGGTTCTTGTCCTTCAGCGTCAACGGGCTGAAGTCGGTCAAGGTGGAACGGCAGCCCTTGGCCGCGCAATCGAGCGTGCCCGGCGGCGGGTCGTAGTCGTGCACCTCGTAGGTGTGCACGAACAGGAAGAAGGGCTCGCTCTGGTGCGCGCGGATCCAGCGCCGCACGCGCGCGCCGCCCGGCTCGGCCGGGGCCGGGCCCTGTTCGGGGTAGATCGCGGCGAAGTCGCGGAAGAACTTCGAGCCCGGGTGGCGCAGCGGGTCGCGCAGCGAGAAGCCGTCGAAACCCGCGTGGAATCCGAAGTCGGGCGTGAGGAAGCCGGCCGCGGTGAAGGCCTGCGTGCGCCAGCCGCGCTCGGCCAGGATCCGCGCCAGGATCGGCGAGCGCGCGGGCGCGAGCGGAACGCCCTCGTCCTCGACCGCGTGCACGCTCGGGTACTGGCCACTGAACAGGCTCGCGTGCGCGGGCAGGGTGTAGGGCGCGTTGGCGCTCATGTCCTCGAACACGAGCGCCTGGCGCGCGAGCTGATCGAGGCGGGGCGTCGCGCCACTCGTGGCGCCGTAGGCCCCGACGCGGTCCGAACGCAGCGTGTCGATCGAGACCAGGAGCACGTTCCAGGGCAGGGACGCGGGCGCGCACGAACGCACCAGCGGGGCCCCGAAGACCACCGGCAGCGCGCCCTCCGCGCCGAGCTCCAGCGTGACCCTGCGGCCGGCGAAGGGCGCGAGCTCGAGCGCGAGTTCCTGCCAGCCGCACTCGCCCAGCGCGTTCGCAGCCGGGAGCACGCCGCGCCACAGCTCCTGCCCGTCCACGCGCAGCCAGCCCGTGGCCGCCTGCGCGGGCCGGAAGCCGGCCGGCCAGGGCGCGAAGCCCGCCTCGAAGCGCGGCTCGGCCCGCGGGACGGTGAGCGCGAAGCGCAGGCTCTCGCCGGGCAGGCACAGGAGCGCGGGTCGCTGCTCGGCCCCGAGCATGGCGTCCACGCGCCGGCGCGCGCGCGCATCCTCGCGCGCGGGCAGCGCGTCGCCGCGGTAGGCGGCGGCCACGGCGCGCGCGGCCTCGAGCTCCCACAGCTCGTGCTCGCCGATGCGCGCCAGTGCCAGGTGCTCGAAGTCCACCGCGCCGCCTTGGAGGTCGGACTCGCCCTTGGCGGGGTTCGGGATCCACAGCTGGCACATCACCACGAGCGCGCGCGTCGCCGCGGCGGTGCGGAAGAAGGCGCGACGCGTCTGCCAGCCCTGCGTCCCGGCCGCCGGCGCCAGCGGATGGCGGCGCACGAACGGATCGCGGCCGGGCGCGAACAGCTCGGCCGGCGAACCGTCGGCCGAGAGCTCGGCCAGCCAGAAGCGCGCGCCCTCCACGGCCGGCGCGAGCTCGCGCGCGCGCAGCTCGCCCTCGAACAGGTAGGGCGTGTCGGGCTCGACCGGGACGATGCGGTATAGCGCGCCGCGCGGGCCGCTCAGGGTCACGAAGGCGCGCTCGCCCTCGCACGCCGCGCTGGTCGTGAGCAGCGACGGGTCGCCCGCCAGCGGAGCCTGGAGCTCGGTGACGACGTGCCAGTCCGCGGGCACGCGCTCGAAGTCCTCGCGCAGGATCGACTGCGCAGGCGTGGGCGCGAGCGCACGCAGCTCGCCCACGAGCTCCGTGAGGCGCACGCGCGCGGGCGCGCCCTCGCCGCCGCCCGCGCGCTCACAACCCGCCAGGGCCAGGAGCAGTCCGGCCAGCGCCAGGCCCCTGCGGCGCGGGCGTTCGGAGTCGGAGACGGGCATCGCTCGCCGCGATTCGACCCGATCGAGCGCTCCAAGGGAAGGCGGCCGGCCGGCTTGCCCCGCGCGGAGCAGCCGCTAGGCTCCCGCCCATGATCACCCACGCGCACGCGGCCCTGCGCGAGCTCGCCGCCCGGCTCGGACGCGAGGAATCGCTGCCCTCGCTGCACGCCGCGGTGCTGCGCGCGGCCAGCGCGTTCCGGCCGGTGGTCGAGGCCGGCGCGGTGCTGGCGGCCTGCTCGGACGAGTTCAACGGCGAGCTGCGCTCGGCCTTCGATCGCGACGTGGCGCGCCTGCTCTCGGCCCCCGACATCCCCGGCACACGGCGCGTGTTCGCGGTCTCGAACATGGGCGGACGCATCGAGCCGGGCGCGATCGCGCTGGCCAACCTGCACTTCACGGCGCGCTCGCTCGAGCACGGCGAGAAGTTGCTCGTGATCGAGATCGCCAGCCACGTCGGCCGGCGCGAGCTCAAGGGCGGCGCACGCTGGGGCGAGCTCGACCGCTTCGGCACGACCTCGCCCTGCTGCGGCGCGCTGCGGCTGCTGCTGGACGCGCCCAAGAGCGCCTCGGCCGTACGCTACCCCTGGTTCGATCAGCTGAGCGCCTTCTTCGGCCCGGTGCGGCTGGCGGCGCTGCGCGCCGACACGAGTCCCTACGCGATGCTGCGCACCGCGATCGTGCACTCCGTGTTGCAGTCCGAGACGGCCATCGTCGACCTCCTGCGCGAGCCCCCCAAGACGCCCACGCACGTCCTCCTGGTGTCCCTGGTGGTGGTCAACCGGCGCGGCACCGACAACGCGATCCCGGTCGGGCTGCACCACCTGCACTTCGCGCACGGCGAGAGCGAGTTCATGCACGGCGCGGCCCTGCGCTCGACGCCGGAGTCGCTGGTGGTCGACGATTCGCAGACGCTCCTGCGGGTGCACTCGCCGTTCGAGGGCGAGGAGCTGCCGGGCCGGCCCGAGCCCCGCGCGCACGCGCCCGTCCCGGCCGGCGCGCGCGGACGCGCGCACGAGCCGGACGTCCGCGCGCACGTGACGCTGCACCGGCGCCAGCTCGAGCACCTGCGCCGCCATCCGCGTTCGATGCACGTCTACGCGCGCGCCACGCTGCGCGCCTTCCTGCAGGGCCTGTCGCTGGTCGCGCCCGAGGTCGGCCTGGCGGCCCTGGCGCTCGAGGGCGGCCGCGACGTGCTGCGGAGCGTGCACCTCGCCAAGCTGCTGGAGCGCGGGCCCTCCAGCGAGGAGGCGCGCCGCATCCTGCACGACATCGAGCCGACGCTGCAGCAACTCGGCCACGGCGAGGCCCGCGAGGTGCTGGAGATCCTGCTGTCCGAGCAGCATCCCGTGCTCGGCGAGCGATGAGCGCCCGCGGCACGAGCGAGCCCTGGCTGGCGGCCGAGGCGCTGCCGGCCGAGCTCGGACGCCAGTGGGCGCGCGACTGGCCGAGCTGGTTCGGGCCCGCACGCGTTCCGCTGCCGCACGCGCCGCTCAAGACCGAGCTGGCCTGGCTCCAGACGCCGCTCGGGACGGTGGTGGCCAAGCGCGCGCGCGTGCGCGGCTGGAAGCGCTCGCTGGCGACCCTCGGACGCGTGAACCGGCCCGAGCGCGCCTTCCAGCTCGCGCGCGAGCTGCGCGCGCGCGGCTTCGCGAGCCCGGAACCGCTGGCGGTGCTCGGGCGCACGCGCGAGGCCGTGCTGGTGACGCGCTACGTCGACGGCCTCGGACCCTGGGAGTTCCTGCGGGCCGGCCACGGGCTCGAGGCCCTGCTCGCGACGCTGGCGGGCGCCCTGGCGCGCCTGCACGCGGCCGGCTTCCGCCACCGCGACCTCAAGGCCTCGAACCTCTTGCTCGAGACCTCGGGCGCCGCGCCCACGCTGGTGTGGACCGACCTGGACGGGCTGCGCCACGTCGGCACGGTCGAGCCGCGCCTGCGCGCGCACGACCTCGGCCGGCTGGGAGCCAGCTTCGAATCCGCCGAGGCGCGCGCCGCGGGCGTGCGCGCCGGACACTGGCCGGAGCTCGTGCGCCGCTACCTGGAGCTGGCCCTCGGGCGCGCGCCGGCCCCCGAGGAGCTCGAGCGCCTGTCGGCGCGCGTCCGTCGCCGCCGCGAACAGGCCGTGCGCCGGCACCTCGCGCGCGGCGCGCCGGTGAGCTAGCAGCGCCTCAGCGCTTCCGCTTCATCCACTCCACGCAGCGCGCCATCTGCGGACCCATCTCCTCCGCCGGGATGCGCCGCCGCCAGCCGTGTCCGGGCAGCACCCACTCGAAGCGCTCGCGCGCCAGCCGCTCCATCGAACGCACCTGCGTGTCCCAGTCGAACCAGGTGGCGCTGCGGAAGGCGTAGAGGTGCCCGCGCGACTCGCTCCAGGCCAGGTGGTCGCCCGTGAAGAGGAACCGCTCGCGGTAGAGCAGGCAGGCGGAGCCGGCGGTGTGGCCGGGGGTCGGGAGCACGCGCAACTCGGCGTCGAGCGCGACGGGCTCGACGCCTTCGATCGCTCGCTCGACGCCTGGAACGGCATCGAGGGCGTGCATGACGCGCTCGCAGCCGAAGTGCGCCGCGAAGCGCGCGTGCTCGGCCACGTCGTCGACGTGCGTCAGGAACAGCGTGCGCACGCCGCCGAGCTCCTCCAGACGCTGCACGAGGCCGCGGTTCCAGCGCGGGCTGTCGACCAGCACGTTGCCGCCGCGCGCGGGCGGACGGACGATCAGGTAGCTCGTCGCGCCGAAGGAGGCCTCGCTGTGGTAACCGCAGTGGTGGACGTCCTCCGCGATGGGCAGCGGGAACGACGCGCGCGCGGCGGCGAGGTCGCGCTTCGCCTCGGTCCGGATCGAGCCCGTCGGGCAGGCGAGCAGGGCGCGCTCGGCCGCGTGGGTCTCGGCCACGTCCACGGGCTGGTGGTGCACGCGCGACTGCTCCTCGGCACGATCGAAGACCGCCGGCGCCATCCAGCGACAGGTGTCGCAGTCGATGCAGGAGGAGTCCACGAAGAACTCGCCGGGGACGTTGGTGGCGAGGCGCTGGGTGCGGGCGGCCATGGCGCAGAGCATGGACCATGGCGTGCCGCTCGTCAGCCCCGTGGCCCCGGGGAATCCCGCTACCCGCCGACCTCGGCCGGCAGCCCGCGGCGCCGCGCGGGCGGGCGCGCCAGGAAGAAGGCCTTGTCCGAGAAGAGCCGCGAGACCGGGCGCAGCGCCACGAGCTCGAGTCCGGCGCCCGCCAGCTCGCGCGCGAGCTCGGCGCGATCCGCCGCCGGCCGGTAGCGAGCCGAGAGCCCCACGCGGCTGCGCAGCCAGCGGCCGAGGTGCTTCCAGGTCCGCCGGTAGCGCACCTCGCCCACCACCAGGCCGTCCTTGCTCACGCGGCGCATCTCGGCCAGACAGCGCCGGCGCTCCTCGGCCCCCAGGTGGAACAGGAAGCGCAGCGAGACGACCGCGTCGAAGGCGGCGCTCTGGAACGGCAGGCGCTGCGCGTCGCCCTGCACGAGCGGCGCCCCCCGGCCGCGCCGCGCGAGCCCGGCCTGCATCATCTCGAGCGCCACGTCCGCGCCCACCGCGCGGTAGCCCGCGCGCGCGAGCTCCGGCAGGAGCCGCCCCGTCCCGCACGGCAGGTCCAGCACCGAGCGCACTCCGGCCGATTCGTTGAGCAGCGCCAGCACCAGCGCCGCGTCGCGGCGGTGTTTCAGGCGCCCGAGCGGCGTCGCGAAGCGCCGCGCCTCGTATTCCCCCGCCACGCGCGCGTCGCGCCAGGCCTCGCGTTTCTCGGGCGCCGTCACGGACCAGAGCTTCCGCCGGCCGCACCCCGCGCGCAACGGGTGACGCTATCCTCGCCTCTGCCATGAGCCCCACCCCCGCCCCCGCGCCCCCCACCAAGATCAACCTGGCCGAGCGCTTCGGCCGTTTCAGCGAACACTGGAGCCCCAAGGTCGCCGGCGAGCTGAACGACTGCCAGCTCAAGCTCGCCAAGCTCCAGGGCGAGTTCGTCTGGCACCACCACGAGCTCGAGGACGAGCTCTTCCTGGTGGTGAAGGGCCGCCTGACGATGCAGCTCCGCACCGGCGACCTGGTGCTCGACCCGGGCGAACTCGTGATCGTGCCCCACGGCGTCGAACACTGCCCGAAGGCGGCGGAGGAGTGCTGGGTGCTCCTGCTCGAGCCGAAGACGACGCTCAACACGGGCAACGTGGTGAACGAGCGCACGGTGCGGGAGCTGGGCAAGGTGTAGGCCCCGCAGGCGTCGCGGGCCGGTCACCGACCTCCCGCGCGCGAGCGCGGACCCCACCGACCGAGCCACCGCGACGATCCAGCACCGAGCTCCGCCGCGAAACCCCTTCCCTCCCCACCTTGCCCCCCCGCCCCCGTCATCTAAGATGACGAGGCTCCCCCGCCTCCTCCCGAAGCTCCGTTGAAGGCCCGGCTCCTGCCGGTATCCTTCGACGGCCGAAGCTCTCCCGCACGGCAGCCTTCCGGGCACCCCCGAATCGATCCACCCATGGCCGACAGCGCGATCCAGGAGACCGTCAAGACCGCGGAGAAGTTCTGGGTCATCCCGGAGCTCTGCATCGCCTGCGATGCCTGCTGCCAGGACTTCCCCGAGGTCTTCTACATGGGCGGCGACCAGAAGGCGCACGCCCACGAGACGCACCCCTGGGACATGTACAACGCGCGCACGGTCGTGGACGTGTGTCCGACCAGCGCGATCAAGTTCTCGGGCGAGCTACCGCCGGCGGAAGAGGTCGGGAAGCTCGAGGAGGTGCCGGGCTGGGAGCTCGAGTGGGCGCGCTGGCGGGGGGTCGAGGAGGACGTGGTCGAGCGCGACCGGCGCTACGGGCGCGACTTCGCGATCGAACAGCGCGAGGGATTGGTGATGGTCACCTACCAGTTCCCGACGCGCGTCCCGGCCGTGCAGAACCGCTTCAAGTACGGCCTGCCCGAGCAGATGCCGCTGTACCGCAGCCACGTGCAGCTCACCGGGCGCACGCTGCTCGTCGCCGGCTGGCTGACCGAGCCCAAGGTGCGCTCGCTGACGCACACCACCCGTTCCTTCCCGGCGCAGTTCGTCAACTCGCTCGAGCTCGAGCACGACTTCATCGGCATGGCCACGCGCCACGACGCTCGCGGCAAGCTCGAGATCGCGCTGTTCACCGACCCGGTCGTGCAGGAGACCTGGCAGTGGAAGTCGCACTTCATCACCGACAAGTGCACGGCCTGCACGATCTGCGAGCGCGTCTGCCCGACCAACGCGATCACCAGCGGCGAGATCTTCTACATCGATCCCGACCTGTGCATCAACTGCTCGGTGTGCGGGGTCTACTGTCCCTTCGACGCCATCGACGACAACCGCGACGTGACCGTGGCGCGCATCAAGGCCAAGCAGATCCCCAAGGCCGTGGTGCACGAGGAGATGTGCACCGGCTGCGAGTTCTGCGTGGACGTGTGCCCGTTCGAGGCGCTGGAGATGCGCCCGGCCGAGGGCGTGAAGGTCGAGCCCGGCCAGCCGCTGCCCCAGACCTCGCAGATCGCCTACGTGATCGACAAGAACTGCGTGTCCTGCAAGCTGTGCGAGCAGGTCTGCATCAAGGACGCGATCGAGGTCCCGCGCCAGCACCAGTTCGAGGACATCGGCATGAGCTTCATGCACTACGTCACGGACAACCACTAGGGCACGCGCACCCGCACCCGCACCCGAGCCCCGACGGCCCCACGGTCGCCGGGGCTCGTTCGTTTCCCAGGGGAGTGGCGCATTTTTCGTGCTTGCCACCGAGCGCATCGACCGACATAATGACTGGCTAGTCAGTTATTTACCGGAGCTTGCAGGCGGGCCGAGAACCAGAAGGGAGGCCTTGGGACATGTTGACGTCGACACGCATTCCCCAGCTCGGATTCCGGGCGTACCAGCGCAAGGACATCGACGCGATCCCGCAGCTGGAGCGGCTCGCGCCGGAGGAGCTGCTGGCCATGAAGACGGTCTCGGCCGTGCTGCCCTTCCGCGTCAACAACTACGTGGTCGAGCAGCTGATCCGCTGGGACCGCATCCCCGAGGATCCGCTGTACCAGCTGACCTTCCCGCAGCGCGGGATGCTGGCGCCGGCGGACTTCGACGCCATGGCCGACCTGATCCGGAGCGACGCCCCGGAGACCGAGGTCCGCGAGCTCGCGCGCCGGATCCAGCGCTCGATGAACCCGCACCCGGCCGGGCAGATGGAGCTCAACGTGCCCTCGCTCGAGGGCGAGCCGCTGCCGGGGATGCAGCACAAGTACCGCGAGACCGTGCTGTTCTTCCCGAGCCAGGGCCAGACCTGCCACGCCTACTGCACCTATTGCTTCCGCTGGCCGCAGTTCGTCGGCCTGGACGAGCTCAAGTTCGCCAGCCGCGAGGTGGAGACACTGGTCCAGTACCTGAAGGCCCACCGCGAGGTCAGCAGCGTGCTCTTCACCGGCGGCGATCCGCTGATCATGAAGACGGCGGTGCTGCGCCGCTACGTCGAGCCGCTGCTGGGCGCGGGTCTCGAGCACATCACCAGCATCCGCCTCGGCACCAAGGCCACGGCCTACTGGCCGCAGCGCTTCGTGACCGACGGCGACGCGGACGACCTGCTGCGCCTGTTCGAGGAGGTGCGCGCGGCCGGCAAGGCCCTGGCGCTGATGTCGCACTACAGCCACCCGCGCGAGCTCGAGACGCCCGTGGCCCAGGTCGCCCTGCGCCGCATCCAGTCCACCGGCGCGGTGGTGCGTTGCCAGGCGCCCCTCATCCGGCGCGTCAACGACTCGGCCAGGACCTGGGCCGACATGTGGCGCCTGCAGGTCCAGCTCGGAGCCGTGCCCTACTACATGTTCGTCGAGCGCGACACCGGCCCGAAGAACTACTTCGACGTGCCGCTGGCGCGCGCGTCCGAGATCTTCCAGGAGGCCTACCGGCTGGTCTCCGGTCTCGCGCGCACGGTGCGCGGACCCTCGATGAGCGCGACCCCGGGCAAGGTCATGGTGGTGGGCACGGCCGAGGTCCAGGGCGAGAAGGTCTTCGTGCTGACGCTCGAACAGGGCCGCGACCCGAGCTGGGTCGGGCGTCCGTTCTTCGCGCGCTTCGATGCGGAGGCGACCTGGCTCGACCAGCTGCGTCCAGCCTTCGGCGAGGAGGAGTTCTTCTTCGATCCGGCCATGCGCGAGATCGAGGCCGGCGGCCGCCAGCGCCCGTGGGGCGAGACGGTCCCGCCGCGCCGCACGCCCGTGCTCTTCGGCCACGTGGAGTGGCACTGAGCCCATGTCCTCCGAGCCCCTCAACCTGAACGTGCGCGGCCTCGGGCTCTCGGCCACGGTCGCGATCCACGAGCACAGCCAGGAACTGATCCGCTCGGGCCGCGCGATCGCGCGCCTGGGCCTCGGCCAGTCGCCCTTCCCGGTGCCGGCACCCGTGGTCGAGAGCCTGCGCACGCACGCCTCGCGCAAGGAGTACCTGCCGGTCCGGGGCCTGGCCGAGCTGCGCGGCGCCGTGGCCGAGTACCACCGCCGGCGCACCGGAATGGCGGCCTCCGAGGAGGACGTGCTGATCGGGCCGGGCTCGAAGGAGCTGATGTTCCTGCTGCAGCTCGTGTACTACGGCGAGCTGGTCATCCCGACCCCCGCCTGGGTCTCCTATGCGCCCCAGGCGCAGATCATCGGGCGGCGCGTGTCGCTGCTCCCGTGCTCGAAGGCCAGCGGCTGGAAGCTCGCGCCGGAGGACCTCGAGGCGCTGTGCCGGCGCGATCCGAAGCGCCCGCGCATCGTGATCCTCAACTACCCGAGCAACCCGACCGGTGGCACCTACGAGGCCGACGAGCTCGCGCGCCTGGCGGACGTCGCGCGGCGCTACGGCGTGCTGGTGCTCTCGGACGAGATCTACGGCGAGCTGCACTTCCGCGGCGAGCACGTCTCGATCGCGCGCGCCTACCCCGAGGGCACGCTGGTCTCGGGCGGCCTCAGCAAGTGGTGCGGCGCGGGCGGCTGGCGGCTCGGGACCTTCACCTTCCCGCGCGATCTGCGCTGGTTGCTGGAGGCCATGGCCGCGGTGGCCAGCGAGACCTACACCTCGACCAGCGCGCCGATCCAGTACGCCGCCGTGCGCGCCTTCCGCGGCGGGATGCAGATCGAGCGCTACCTGTGGCTGGCGCGCCGCATCCTGTCCGCACTGATGAGCACCTGCGCGCGGCTCCTGCGGGAGGCCGGGGCCGACGTGCTGGAACCGGCGGGCGCGTTCTACCTGTTCCCCGACTTCGCGCGACACGCCGCGAGCTTCGAGCAGCGCGGCATCCACACCAGTCGCGAGCTGTGCGAGCGCGTGCTCGAGCAGGCCGGCGTGGCCTTCCTGCCGGGCTCGTGCTTCGGGCGCGGCGAGGACGAGTGGACCGTGCGCCTGGCGCTGGTCGACTTCGACGGCGCCAAGGCCATGGCCGCGCTCGAGACCCGCCCGGCCGACGAGCCCGTCTCGGCGGCCTTCCTCGAGACGCACTGCGGAGCCGTGCTGGACGGCGTGCGACGCCTGACGGCCTGGCTGGAGGGCCGCCCCGTACCCGTGGCACGCGCGCGCGAAAGCGTGCCGGAACCCGCCTCGTGAGCGGCTCCGCGCGCCGGCCCCGTCCCTGGTTGCTCTCGGGCCTGATGGGGCTCGGCGGCCTGCTCGGGATCCTGCTCGGGACCACGCTGGGCTCCTGGTGGCAGAGCGAGCCCCACGGGCTCTTCGTGGTCGGGGTCGGCCTGACCGGCACGGTGTTCCTGAACCTGCTGAAGGCCCTGATCGTGCCGCTGATCGCGAGCAGCGTGATCGTGGCGGTGCTGGAGGTCGGCTCGGCCGGACGCATCCTGCGCCTGGCCGGCGCGACCACGGCCTACTTCCTGATCACCACGATCCTGGCCGTGCTCACGGGGCTGTTCCTGGTGACCACGCTGGCGCCGGGCGTCGGTCACGCCCCGCCGGCGGCGCCCGGCCCGGTCGCGCAGAAGTCCGCGCTCGAAGCGCTGCAGGACCTCGTGCAGAGCCTGTTCCCACCCAACCTGTTCGAGGCCGCCGCGCACCAGCACGGGGCCGACGGCGCGTTCCAGCCCGGCAACGTGCTGGGCCTGATCGTGTTCAGCCTGCTGTTCGGCGCCGCGCTGCTCACCATCGGCGAGCGCGGCCGACCGCTGGTGGCGATCCTGCGCGCGGCCAACGAGACCCTGTTCGTGCTGGTGCGCTGGATCGTGTGGCTGGCGCCGCTCGGCATCGCGGGCCTCGTGGCCGATCGCCTGGGCCAGGCCGGGGGCGGCGCCGCCGCCTGGGAGGAGCTGCGCCGGCTCGGCAGCTATGCGCTGACGGTGATGCTCGGACTGGCCGTGCACGCCGGCCTGACGCTGCCGCTGATCCTGTGGTTCAGCGCGCGGCGCCGCGCCACGCGCTACGCGGCCGGGATGAGCGAGGCCCTGGTGACCGCCTTCGGCACGGCCTCCTCGGCCGCCACGCTGGCGATCACGCGCCGCGGCGTGGTCGAGCGCAACGGCGTTTCGGCGCGCGCGGCCGACTTCGTGCTGCCGATCGGGGCCACCGTCAACATGGACGGCACCGCGCTGTACGAGGCCGTGGCGGTCGTGTTCATCGCGCAGTCGCTGGGCATCGAGCTGGGCGCGGCCCAGCTCGCGCTGGTGGCCGTGACCGCCACGCTGGCGGCCATCGGTGCGGCCGCGATCCCGCAGGCGGGGCTGGTCACCATGGTGCTCGTGCTGGACGCGGTCGGTCTGCCGGTCGAGGGCATCGGCCTGTTGCTGTCGATCGACTGGATCCTCGACCGCTTCCGCACCGCGGTGAACGTGTGGGGCGACGCGGTCGGGGCCGCGGCCGTGGAACGCTGGAGCGGGCTCCGTCCGGGGTCACCCGCGGAGGCGGGCCAGGCGTGAGCGCCGCGCCGAGTCGTGGCGTCCCCGGCCGGACCGCGCGCGCCCGGGCGCTAGCGCTGCGGCAGGGTGACCTGCAGCGGTCCCTTGACGTGCAGGTCGCGCTGCGGGAAGGGGATCTCGATCCCGTGGCGCTTGAAGCTCTCCCAGATCGCGAAGTAGAGCGGACTCCTGAACACGCTCGGGCGCTCGAACAGCGTGTCGGTCCACACGCGCAGCTCGAAGTCGAGCGAGCTCTCGCCGAAGCCCATGAAGACCACCGCGGGGGCCGGGTCCTGCAGCACGTCCGGGCCGCTGCGCGCCACCTCCAGCAGCAGGCGCTCGACCTCGCGCGGGTCGCTGCCGTAGCTCACCCCGACCGACAGCCGGAAGCGCACGCGCCGATCGCCGCCCAGGCTCCAGTTGATCACGTTCTCCTCGATGAACTTGGAGTTCGGGACGACCATCGCGATGTTGTCGTTGGTGACGATCGTGGTGCTACGGGCACCGATCAGCGCCACGCGGCCGACGGTCCCGCCGACCTCGACCCGGTGCCCGAGCTGGAAGGGGCGCTCGAACAGGATGATCAGCCCGCTGACGAAGTTGTTGACCACGTTCTGGAGGCCGAAGCCCACGCCCACGCCCAGGGCGCCGACCAGGACGGTGAGCGAGGTCAGGTCGATCCCGACCATGCTGAGGCCGACCAGCAGGCCGACCAGCGCCACGATGTAGCCCGCGATGCGCGCGATGGAGTACTGCTGCCCCGGATCCAGCGAGGTGCGCGCGAGCACCCGGGTGCGCAGCATGGCGCTCGCGGTGCGCGCCGCCAGGATCGCGCCGAACAGGACCAGCACGAGCTGGACCAGGGTCGCCAGCGAGACCGCCGCCGAGCCCAGGTGGAAGAGCGGGTAGTTGGCGATCTCGATCAGTCTGTCCAGTTTCATGGGCGCGGGCGGGCCGGGCGGGGCGCGGCGAGTGTACCCGCGCGGGATGCTCGGGACGGCGCATGGAGAGGCGCGCGCGGCCGATGAGACCCCCGCCCCTCTGGACGCCCGCGCCCGCGCGCGCCGCCGGCACGCAGCTGCACGCCTTCTGGGCGCGCGCGCGCGAGTGCTCCGGCCGCCCGCTCGCGGACTACGCCGCGCTGCACCGCTGGTCGGTCGAGGAACCGGGGCCGTTCTGGGCGCTGGTCTGGGACGCCTGCGGCCTGATCGGCGAGCGCGGCGCGCGCACCTTCGAGCCCGACCCCGCGAGCCCGCGGCGGGTGCGCTGGTTCCCGGACGCGCGCCTCTCCTTCGCCGAGAACCTGCTGGCGGGACCGGGGCAGGACGAGGCGCTGGTCGCCGTGCGCGAGGGCGCGCCGGTGCGGCGCCTGACGCGCGCCGAACTGCGCGCCGAGGTCGCGCGCTGGAAGGTGGCCCTGCGCGCGGCCGGAGTCGGGCCCGGCGAGCGCGTGGTGGCCTGGATCGGCAACGGGGTCGAGGCCGTGGCCGCCATGCTGGGCACGGCCGAGCTGGGAGCCGTGTGGTCCTCGTGCTCGAGCGACTTCGGCCCCGAGAGCGTGCTCGACCGCTTCGTCGACCTCGCCCCGCGCGTCCTGATCGCGCTGGACGGCTACCGCTACCGCGGCAAGGTCCACGAGTGCCTGCCGGCGCTGGCGACCCTCGTGCAGGCCCTGCCCACGCTGGAGGCCGCGGTCGTGGTGCCCTGGCTCGGCACGAGCGGGCCTCTGCCGCGCGCCTCCCGAGCGCTGCACGAGTTCCTGCCGGCCGCGCCGCCCGCGCCCGAGCCGCACGCGCGTTACCCGTTCGAGCAACCGCTCTACGCGCTGTTCACCTCGGGCACGACCGGCAAGCCGAAGTGCCTGGTCCACGGCGCCGGCAATGCGCTGCTGCAGCACCTGAAGGAGCAGCGCCTGCAGTGCGACGTGCGCCCGGGCGACCGCGTGTTCTTCCACACGACCTGCGGCTGGATGATGTGGAACTGGCTGGTCTCGGCGCTCGCCTGCCAGGCCACGGTGGTCCTGTACGACGGCGATCCGCTGGCCCCGCCCGAGGTCCTGCCCGAGCTCGCGCGCGCCGAACGCCTGAGCTTCTTCGGCTCCGCCGCGCGCTACTACGACAGCCTGCGCGCGCGCGGGGTCGCGTTCGGGGCGCCGCCGAGCCTGCGCACGCTGGCCTCGACCGGCTCGGCTCTGGGCGGCGAGACGCACGCCTGGCTGCAGGCCGCCCTCGGGGACGTGCACGTGATCTCGATCTCCGGCGGCACGGACATCGTCTCGTGCTTCGCCGGCGGTGCCCCCACCGCGCCGGTGTGGGCGGGCGAGCTCCAGGCGCCCGGCCTCGGCATGGACGTCGACGTCTACGACGAGCACGGCGCGCCCGTGCGCGGCGCGCCCGGCGAACTCGTGTGCCGCCCGCCGTTCCCGAGCATGCCGCTCTGCTTCTGGAACGACGCCGGCCACGAGCGCTACCGCCAGGCCTACTTCGAGCGCTTCCCCGGCACCTGGCGGCACGGCGACTGGGCCGAATGGAGCGCGCACGGCGGCCTGATCGTGCATGGACGCTCGGATGCGACCCTGAACGTGAACGGCGTGCGCATCGGCACGGCCGAGATCTATCGCGAGCTGGAGCGCTTCCCGGAGGTGCTCGAGGCCTGCGCGGTGGAACACCGGCGCGAGGACGCGGAGGGCATCGCGCTCTTGCTGCGCCTGGCGGACGGCACCGAGCTCGACGCCGAGCTGCGCGCGCGCCTGTGCGCGGCCCTGCGTGCGAACCGCAGCCCGCGCCACGTGCCGCGCTGGATCGCGGTCGTGGCCGAGCTGCCGCGCACGCGCAACGGAAAGCTGTCCGAACTGGCCGCGCGCGCGAGCCTGCGCGGCCAGACACCCCGGAACCTCCTGGCCCTGGCCAATCCCGAGTGCCTGGCGGCGCTGGCGAGCACGAGTTTCACCTGACGCGGCGCTCCTCCGCCAAGCAGAGCGCCCCACGACACGACCTCCCCTCCTCCATGACACGACGCACCTCCCCCGCCGCCCCTCCGCCCTCGAACCGTCGGACCCGGCCCGCGCACGGCGCACGGGCCTCCGCCCAGCCCGGACGCCAGGAAGTGCGCCGCAACACGACGCGCCGCGAGCTGGTCCTGGCCGGCCGCCGGCTGTTCGGCTCCGAGGGCATCTACGAATCGCGCATCGAGGACATCACGGACGGCGCCGGCATGGCCAAGGGCACGCTCTACCTCCACTTCAGCAGCAAGGAGGACCTGCTGCACGCGGTCACCAAGGACGGATTGCTGGAGCTGCAGGCCTTCGTGCGCGAGCGGCTGGAGGAACACCGCAAGCTGCCCGCCATGCTGGCCGAGATGTTCACGGCGCACCTCGTGTTCTTCGAGCGCAACCCCGACCTCATGCGCATCCTGCACCAGGTCCGCGGCGCGCTGAAGTTCGACCATCCCCCCTGGCGACCGCTGCGCACGCTGCTGCGCCTGCACGTGGAGTACCTGGCCGCATGCCTGGCGCAGGGCGAAGCGCAGGCCTGGACGCCGGCGCGGCGGCGGGGGCTGGCGGCGCTCCTGTTCGGACTGGCCTCGGGCTCGGCCTCGGTGCAGGCCTCGGTCTACCCGGACTCGAGCGCGCTGGCCGAGAGCGGGGAAGCCTGGGCACCGCCGCTCGCCGGAGCCATGCTCGAGATCTCGGCCCGCAGCGCACGCACCCAGGCGGCACGCGCGCGCCGCGCCCGGCGAGCACGGGACGAGTAGGCCGGGTCGGAGCGGAGCCGAGCGCGCGGGCCCTTGTCGGCGTGGGAGCGAGGCCCTACCGTTCCACGGCTGTTGCCGCCGGCCGGATGCGCCCCGAGAGAGGGCGCGTCACGGAGACGACGCGAACGGCGCGCCACACGACGCCGATGAGCTTCCTGCCGACCCTCGCCGACCTGCAGCCCTGGTTCCGCCCGGCCATCGTGCTGGCCGTGGCGGTGGCCCTGGGCCTGCTGTTCAAGGGCTACTTCGTGCGCAAGATGGCGCAGCTCTCGCAGCGCACGAAGACCGATCTCGACGACCTGGTCGTGCGTGCCGTCCAGCACCACATCCCGGGCTGGTTCGTGCTGGCCGGGGTCGTGCTGGCGGTGCGCGGCTCGCCGCTCGACCCGGTGCACCATTCCAAGGTGGACCGCGTGGCGGCGGCGCTCCTGATGCTGTCGCTCTCGTTCGTGGCCGCCAACCTGGGCACGGCGCTGGTCGAGCGCGCCACCCGGCGGGCCGGGGCGGCCTTCGTTTCGGCCAGCCTGACGCGCAACGTGCTGCGCGTGCTGATCCTGGTGGTCGGCGGGTTGCTGGTGCTCGACAACCTCGGGGTCGAGATCAAGCCCCTGCTCACCGCCCTGGGGGTGGGCTCGCTGGCGGTCGCACTGGCGTTGCAGCCGACGCTCTCGAACCTGTTCGCCGGTCTGCACATCACGCTGGCCAAGACCGTGCGCATCGGCGACTTCGTCGAGCTCGAGAACGGCATCCAGGGCTTCGTGGTCGACATCGGCTGGCGCGCCACGCAACTGCGCGAGCCGCTCAACAACCTGGTGATCGTGCCCAACGCGCGCCTGGTCGAGATGATCGCCAAGAACTTCGCCATGCCGGAGTCGTCCCAGACCGTGCTCCTGCAGCTCGGCGTGGCCTATGGCTCCGACCTCGAGAAGGTCGAGGCGGTGACGCGCGCGGTCGCGGCCGAGGTCGTGCGCGCGCTCCCGGAAGCGGTGCCGGACTGGCAACCGCTGGTGCGCTTCCACACCTTCGGGGAGTCCTCGATCCACTTCGCGCTGAGCTTCCGCGTGAAGCAGTTCGTCGACCGCGGGATCGTCATCCACGAGCTCGTCAAGCGCCTCAAGGCGCGCTACGACCTGGAGAAGATCGAGATCCCCTTCCCGCAGCGCGTCGTGCAGCTCACCGGCGCCGGATCGCGCCCGGCGTAGGCCGCAGCGCGAGCCCGAGCTCAGGCTCCCGGGCTCGGGCGCTCGGGCTTGGCCGGGCTCCCGGCGGAGTCACCGGCGGCAGAACTCGCCAGGGCGCCGTCCGCGCTCGGCTCCCGCCCCGTGCCCGGCTCCGGGACGGCGCACGGCTCGCCCGTGACCGCCGCGATCTCGGCCGAGAGTTCGCCCTGCCAGGAGGCCCACGAGTTCAGCGCGTTGCCGCTGCGCTGCTCGGCGTGGTTGGCCTCGTCCTGCGCGCGCGCGCTCTCGAGCAGGAGGTGGTTCATGTCGATGCTCACGCGATGCGCGAGCAGGACCTCCATGCCCTCGCGGAAGCGGAAGATCGCGGTCTTGGCCGCGAGCAGCCGGCGCACGAGCTGTTGCACCTGCTGGCGCAGCGCGATCTTCAGCTCGTCCTCGGTGATCATCTCGTTCTTGACCAGGACCTCGCCCGAGACGGCCTCGCGGTTCTCGCCCATCTTCTCGACGAAGCGCTCCAGCTGGCGGCGCGTCAGGTACCCCAGACCGACCAGGACTTCGCCCAGGCGCAGGCCCTCGGGCGAGTGGTCGCTGGTGGCGTGCATGACCTTGCCCTCGACCATCCCGATCAGGAAGTTCTCCTCGGGCGTGTCGACCCACAGCACCCCGGTCTTGCGGCCGAAGGACAGGAAGCTCAGGAGCTCGGCCATCGAGACCGTGCTCGAGTTGCCCTGCAACCCCTGGTGCGAGACGTCGAAGCGCGGCGCGTCGAAGGGATGATCCTCCTGCACCACGCTGCGGTTGAAGAGCTTGCGCAGGAAGCTCTTGCGCTCCTCCTTGCGCTTGGCCTCGCCCGGCTCCTGGCCGACCATGCGCAGCACCAGCGTGAGCTGCGTCAGCACGTCGCCGAGGTTGGTCGAGAGGAACGTCTCGCGCTCGGCCGGCAGGTGCGACAGCGCTGCTTCGGCGCTCTGGCACAGGCTCGCGCACTTCTTCACGAGCTCGGACAGGGCGGCGGGGGCGCGATCGGGCTTGTCTACGGATTGCATGGTCGAGAGTGGGAAGGGGTTGCCCGCTCTATCGACCCGGCCCCGGCAGGCCTTTACCGGTCCCCGGGAAGCCGGACCTAGGAGCCGGGCTCCTCGCCCTCGCGCGCGCGCACCCGCAGCGCGGCCCGCGACATCAGGCTGCCCGGCACGACCGTCCCGGGCCCGAAGCGGGCGCGCAACTTGTCCAGCGCCTGGGTCGTGCGCTCGAGCTTCTGCTCCTCGACCTCGGCCGTGACCCCGCCCGGGTTGGCCTCGAGCCCGCCGAACAGGCTGGCCTGCACCGGGGCGCGCACGTCGCTCAGGTTCGAGAGCTGCACGCCGAGCAGGCGCAAGGCCCCGGGCGGGAGCCGCTCGAGCAGCTCGCGCGCCACGGCGTAGATGCGCTTGCCCAGGTTGACCGGCAGGTCGAGCGTGCGCGAGCGCGTCAGCGTCTTGAAGTTCGCGTAGCGCGCCTTGAGCGTGATCGTCCGTCCGCGCAGGCCGCGGTGGCGCAGTTCGTGGCTGACCTCCTCGCAGAATTCGTACAGCACGAGGCGCAGCTCCTCGCGCGCGCTGATGTCGCGCTCGAAGGTGCGCTCGAGCCCGTGCGACTTCTCCTCGCGGCGCGGGTTGACGCGGCGCGGATCGATGCCGTGCGCGAGGTCGTGGATCCAGGCCCCGCTGGCGCCGAACTCGCTCATCACCTCGTCGCGCGGGCGCGAGGCGAGCTGCGAGACGGTGGTGACGCCCAGGGACTCGAGGCGCTTGGCGGTGCGCTCGCCCACGCCGAAGATCTTCGAGACGGGCAGCGGATCCAGCACGGCCCGGATCTCGTGCGCCTCGATGACCTTGAAGCCGTCGGGCTTGCCGAGCTCGCTCGCGAGCTTGGCCAGGAACTTCGAGGGCGCGATACCGACCGAGGCCACCAGCCCGGTCTCGCGCAGGATGTCGGCCTTGAGCGCGCGCCCGATGGTCGGCGCATCGCCGTGCAGGCGCTCGCAGCCCTCGACGTCCAGGAAGGCCTCGTCCAGCGAGAGCGGCTCGACCAGCGGCGTGTAGCGCTGGAAGATGCCCATGATCTCCTGGCTCGCGCCGGTGTACTTGTCGAAGTCCGCCGGCAACAGCACCAGCCCGGGACACTGGCGCAGCGCCTGGGCCGTCGGCATGGCCGAGTGCACGCCGTACTTGCGCGCCTCGTAGCTCGCCGCCGCGATCACCCCGCGCTGGTCGGCACGCCCCCCCACCGCCACGGGCTGGCCGCGCAGCTCGGGACGGTCGCGCAGCTCGACCGACGCGTAGAACGCGTCCATGTCGACGTGCAGGATGGTCGGCTTCGGTGCGGGCAAGCGACCAGGGTGCACCGGCGGGAGAGAATCCGTCAATCGGCAATCTCCGCCAGCGCGGCGCGGGAGCGGGCTCCTGCGGCCTTGCCCGATCAGGGGGCCGGGGCGTGCTCCCTCAGGATCTTCCCGGAGGGCTTCGCCCGAGCCGAGACGAGCCTGGTCGAGCCCCGCGCCGGCTCGCCGGAACGGCGGAGCTCGATTACCCTCTTCGCCCCCATGCGCTTCGAGCACGTCAGGATCGCGGCCGTGGCGCATGCCCTGCCGGAGGAGCGCGTGAGCTCGGAGGCGCTGGAGCAGCGCCTCGCGCCGCTGTACGAGCGCCTCAGGCTGCGCGTCGGGCGGCTCGAGCTCATGAGCGGGATCCGCGAGCGGCGTTTCTGGCCGCGCGGGATGCGCCCGAGCGCGGCGGCGGCGCGGGCGGGAGAGCTGGCGCTCGCGCGCGGCGGGATCGAGCGCGAGACGATCGGCTGCCTGATCCACGGCGCGGTCTCGCGCGACTTCCTGGAGCCGTCCACCGCCAGCGTGGTCCACGCGGCGCTCGGGCTCGCGCCCGAATGTCTCGTGTTCGACCTCTCCAACGCCTGTCTGGGCGTGCTGGACGGCATGCTGGTCGTGGCCGGGATGATCGAGCGCGGCGCGCTCGAGGCCGGGCTGGTCGTCTCGGGCGAGGACGGGCGTGGGCTGGTCGAGCAGACCATCGCGACCCTGCTGGCGAGCCGCGCGGACGAGCGCGGGCTGCGCGACGAGCTCAAGCAGGCCTTCGCCTCGCTCACGATCGGCTCGGGCGCCTGCGCGGTGCTCCTGACGCGCGCGCGGGACGAGCGCGACGGGCCGCGCCTTGTCGGCGCGAGCGCGCTGGCCGCGACCGAGCACGTCGGGCTGTGCCAGGGCGACCGCGACGCGGCCGGGGCCGGGCCCACCATGAGCACGGACTCGGAGGCCCTGCTGGAGGCCGGCGTGGCGCTGGCACAGCGCACCTTCGCGGACTTCCTGGGCGAGCTCGGCTGGGAGCGCGGCGGGGAGCGGGGCGTGCAACGGGTGGTCACGCACCAGGTCGGCTCGGCCCACCGGCGCCTCTTGTTCGAGCGCCTGGAGCTCGACCCCGCGCTCGACTTCGCGACCTTCGCCGAGCTCGGCAACACCGGCTCGGCGGCGCTGCCGACGGCGCTCGCGCTGGCCCTCGAGCGCGGACACGTCCGCGCCGGCGAGCGCGTGGCCCTGCTCGGCATCGGCAGCGGGTTGCACTGCCTGATGCTGGGCGCGCAGTGGTAGGCGGGGCCCGATGAGCCCGGCCGGAGCATGAGCGCGAGCCGCCTGCTCGACGTGCTCGTGCTGTGCCACGACACGCTCGTGCCGCCGGCGAGGGTGCGCGGCTACTCGAAGCGGGCTCCGCCCGAGTGGCGCACCGAGTTCGACGTGCTCCAGGCCCTGCGCGCGCGCGGACACCGCGCGCGCATCGTCGGCGCGCAGCACGAGCTCGAGGCCGTGCTCGCGGCCGTGCGTGCCGATCCGCCCGACGTGGTCTTCAACCTGCTGGTCGAGTTCCACGGCAACCCGGGCTACGACCAGCACGTCGCCAGCCTGCTCGAGCTGCTGCAGCTCGCCTACACCGGCTGCAACCCGCGCGGCCTGACGCTGGCGCGCGACAAGGCGCTCTCCAAGCAGATCCTCGCGGCCCACGGCGTGGACGTGCCGCGCCACCAGGTGTTCGCGCGCGGCGGACGCGTGCGCCGCGCGCGCGCGCTGGCCTTCCCGCTGATCGTCAAGTCTCGTACCGAGGAGGCCTCGCTCGGCCTGGCGCGGGCCTCGCTGGTGACGAACGAGCGCGAGCTCGCACGGCGCGTGTCGCTGGTGCACTCGCGCATCGGCACCGACGCGATCGCCGAGGAGTACCTGGACGGGCGCGAGCTCTACTCGGCCGTGCTCGCGACCGCCGCGCGCCCGCGCGTGCTGCCGACCTGGGAGCTCGTCTTCACGCGCCTCCGGCGCGGCGAACCCGCCATCGCCACGCGCGCGGTGAAGTTCTCGCCCGCCACCCAGCGCCGCCTCGGCGTCCGGAACCGCGCCGCGCGCCTCCCGGCCGAGCTCGAAGGGCGCGTCGCGCGCACGGCCCGCACCGCCTGGGAGGCGCTCGGCCTCTCCGGCTACGCGCGCATCGACCTGCGCCTCACCCCGGCCGGACGCCTGGCCGTGCTCGAGGCCAACCCCAACCCCGAACTCGCCCGCGGCGAGGACTTCGCCGCCGCGGCGCAGGCGACCGGGATCGGGTATCCGGCCTTGATCGAGAGCTTGCTCCACCTCGCGCTCCGGCAGGCCTCGAGCGAAGGAAGCAGCTCCGGCTTGCGCTGAGACCGCTCGCGCCAGACGGTGTCGAATGAGGGGGGCGAGATGCGCTGGGCGGAGTTCCGGGGGCGGAGGGCGGCCGGGCAGCCCACCGGGTCGGGCAGGGCCCCAGGAAATCGCCCCGCGGCTGTGGACCGCGCCCCGGCGTTGTGTCAGAACGTCGCGCCTGTAGTTATCAGGAATTCCTGATATCCATCAGACCCACAGCCCTCGCGCCATGACGCTCTCCTCCAAGGAAGCCCACAAGGAAGCCCCGCTGTCCGAGCCGCCCGGCCCGACGGTCGATGCCGAGCTGCTGGCCGAGCTCCCGACCTTCGAGCTCTTCTTCAAGACCTTCGGCTTCAAGCGCGTGCACGGGCGCGTGTGGGGCGCGCTGGTGCTGGCGAGCGAGCCGCTGGCCAGCAAGGACATCAGCCAGGCCCTGTCGCTGTCGCAGGCCGCGACCTCGGGCGCGCTCAACGAACTCGGCGAGTGGGGTGCGATCCGCACGACCTTCGACAGCGCGCGCCGCTGCCACGTGCACACGCCGGTCGGGAACGCGCTCTCGATCGTGGCCACGGTCTTCCGGCGGCGCGAGCAGGTCGTGTTCCAGCAGTTCAAGCGGACGGCCGAGCGCGCGCTGGCCTTCGTGCGCAAGAAGTACGGCGAGCGCGACCCGCGCGTGCTGACGCTGCGCTCGATCATCGCCACCTGCGCCATCGGCGAGGCCATGATGCAGCTGGTGTTCTCGGCCGTGCACAACGCCATGAGCGACTCGGAGAGCGTGCTCTCGCGCGCCGTGCACACGGCCCTCAAGGTCGGCGTCGGCAAGCCCGCGCGCTGGCTGTTCGGGGGCGCGAACGAGCTCCTGAGCGCGACCGAGGCGGCCGCGCGAGGGACGTCGCACGCGCCCGCGGCCGATGCGCTGGAACCGGAGCTCGATCCGGCGCTCGATCCCGATCTGCTCGAACCCCGTCCCCGTGCGACCCGCCGCGCCGATGCCTGAGCTCGCGCGCATCGTCATCACCGGCGTGGGCCTGGCCGCGCCGAACGGCAACTCGCTGGCCGAGTTCCGCGCCAGCCTGCTGGCCGGGCGCTCGGGCGTCGTGCCCTACGAGATCCGCCACGTGGGCCAGACCCTGGCGGGCGTGTGCAACTTCGACGCGCTGCGCCACCAGTCGAAGAAGGAGGTGCGGCGCGGCACGCGCGCCGGCTCGATCGCGGTGTACTGCGCCAACGAGGCCCTGCGCGACGCCGGGCTCGAGCTCGCGCGCTACGACCCGCAGCGCGTGGGCGTCTTCCCGGGCATCACCGAGCACGGCAACGTCGAGACCGAGAACGAGATCCACGAGGTCGCCAGGTACGGCTTCGACCTGTCGTTCTGGTCGCACCACCACAACCCGCGCACGGTCGCCAACAACCCGGCCGGCGAGGTCACGCTCAACCTCGGCCTGAAGGGCCCGGCCTACTGCCTGGGCGGCGCGTGCGCGGCCGGGAACCTGGGCCTGATCCACGGCGCGCAGCTCCTGCGCCTGGGCGAGATCGACCTGGCCCTGGGCGGCGGCGTGTCGGAGTCGATCCGCACCTTCGGCATCTTCGCCTCCTTCGCCTCGGAGGGCGCGCTGGCCAAGCACGCCGATCCGAGCAAGGCCTCGCGCCCCTTCGACAGGGCGCGCAACGGCATCGTCGTGGCCGAAGGGGGCTGCCTGTACGCGCTCGAGCGTCTGGAGGACGCACTCGAGCGCGGCGCGCGCATCTACGCCGAGCTGCTCGGCCACTGTGTCAACTCGGACGGCACCGACTTCGTCCTGCCCGACGCGGCCGGCCAGAACGCCTGCATCCGCGGGGCGCTGGCGAGCGCGCGCCTGGCGCCCGAACAGATCGACCTGGTCTCGACCCACGCCACCTCCACGCCCTCCGGCGACGTGATCGAGGCGCGCGTGGTGCGCGAGGTCTTCGGCGACGGGCCGCGCACGCACGTCAACAACACCAAGAGCTTCATCGGCCACGCCATGGGCGCGGCCGGGGCGCTGGAGCTGGCCGGCAACCTGCCCTCGCTCAGCGACGGGGTCGTGCACCCCACCATCAACCTCGACCAGCTCGACCCCGAGTGCGAGGTCCCGAACCTGGTCGCGAACACGCCCAAGAGCGTGGGACGCGTCGAGACCATCCTGAACATGTCCTTCGGCATGCTCGGCATCAATTCGGCCGTCGTCGTCGGCCGCTGCCACGCCTAGCCCACTCCCCCTGCCCCCGCGAACCCCAACGCAGACCCCCATGACCGAAGAAGACGTCGTCCTCGCCATCAAGGACATCATCCAGACCGTGGCCCCCGACGAGGACGTCGCGGGCCTCGATCCGTCGAAGCGCCTGCGCGAGCAGATCGACCTCGACTCGATGGACTTCCTCGACATCGTCATGGAGCTGCGCAAGCTCTACGGCGTCCAGGTGCCCGAGGAGGACTACAAGGAACTGGCCACGCTCGACGGCTGCGTGCGCTACCTCTACCCCAAGCTCGAAGCCAAGTCGCTGCACTGCGCGACGAGCGCGTAGCCGCGTCCGCCCAGCTCTTGCCGTGACGCGCTACGACGCGATCGTGATCGGCGCCGGCATGAGCGGGCTCGCGGCCGCGCTGCGCCTGGCGCAACACGAGCAGCGCGTGGTCGTGCTGGAGAAGCACGAGCTGTGGGGCGGGCTCAACTCCTTCTACACCCTGGGCGGCCGGCCCTTCGACGTCGGCCTGCACGCGCTCACGAACTACGCCCCGCCCGGCAAGAAGGGCGCGCCGCTGACGCGCCTCCTGCGCTGGCTGCGCATCCGCCACGAGGAGCTGCGCCTCGGCCAGCAGGAATGCTCCGAGATCCTGTTCCCCGGCGCGCGCCTCGAGTTCAGCAACGATTTCGCGCGGCTCACGGCCGAGGTCGAGCGCCTGTTCCCGGCCGAGCGCGACGGGTTCGCGCGCCTGAGCGAGTGGGTGCGCGCCTACGAGGTGCGCGAGGACACGCGGCCCGCGCCCGGCGCGCGCGCGCTGCTGGCGGAGTTCCTGCGCGAGCCGCTGCTGGCCGAGATGATCCTGCTGCCGGTGCTGATGTACGGCAGCGCGCGCGAGGACGACACCGACGTGCAGACCTTCGCGATCCTGTTCCGGGCGGTGTTCCTGGACGGCCTGTCGCGGCCCGAGGGCGGGATCCGCTCGCTCCTGAACCTGCTCGTCAAGCGCCTGAAGCAGAGCGGCGCCGAGCTGCGCATGCGCGCCGGCGTGCGGCGCGTGCTGGTGCGCGCCGGCCGCGCCCAGGGCGTCGAGCTCGAGAGCGGCGAGGTGCTCGAGGCCCCGGTCGTGCTGTCCTCGGCCGGACGGGTCGAGACCCTGGCGCTGGCCGGTGAGCGCGTGCCGCCGGCCGAGGTCGGGCGGCTCTCGTTCGTGGAATCGATCTGGGTCCTCGATCGCGCCCCGGCCGAGCTCGGACACCGCGCCGCCACCGGCTTCTACGCCACCGTCCCGCACGCGCTCTACCGCCGGCCGGAGGAGCTCGTGGACGCGCGCAGCGGCGTGATCTCCTCGCCGAACAACTTCCGCGCCGAGAAGCCGCTGGCGGAGGGCATGCTGCGCATCAGCGTGCTCGCCAACCACGCGCGCTGGAAGGCGCTCGCGGCTCCCGAGCACGCCGCCGCGTACGCCGCCGCCAAGCGGCGCGCGGCCGAGCAGGCGGCCGAGGCCGTGCGCACCTTCCTGCCCGAGTGGCGCGGGCACGCCGTGTTCCAGGACGTCTACACGCCGGCCACGATCGAGCGCTTCACCGGCCACGCCGGCGGCGCCGTGTACGGCTCGCCCGAGAAGCGCCTGGACGGCGCGAGCGGCGTCGAGGGCCTGTACCTGATCGGCACCGACCAGGGCTACCTCGGCATCGTCGGCGCGATGATCTCGGGCGTCGCCATGGCCAACCGGCACGTGCTGCTGAAGCTCGCCGGACGCGCGGAGGCGCCGGTCCCGTGACGCGCGCCCACGACTCCGAGCTGCAGCCCGCGCGGCGCTACTTCAAGGGCTCGCGCGACGGCAAGCGCCCGATCCGCTTCGATCCGCTGGCCAGCGTGCGCCCGGCCTACGACGTGATCGTGGTGGGCTCGGGCCTGGCCGGGCTGAGCGCGGCCAACGTGCTCGGCCGCGCCGGGCACTCGGTGTGCCTGCTCGAACAGCACTACAACTTCGGCGGCCTGGCCACCTGGTTCAAGCGCCCGGGCGGGCACCTGTTCGACATCTCGCTGCACGGGTTCCCGGTGGGCATGAAGAAGACCTGCCGCAAGTACTGGAACGCCGAGATCGCCAGCCGGATCGTGCCGCTCGAGTCGGTGCGCTTCCAGAACCCGCAGTTCGCCTTCGAGACCTCGTTCACGCGCAGCGACTTCACGCGCAAGCTGGTCGAGGTGTTCGGGCTCGAGCGCGCGCGCGTCGAAGCCTTCTTCGAGCACCTGCGCGGGCTGGAGTTCTACGACGCCTCGGACGAGACCACCGGCGAGCTGTTCGAGCGCTTCTTCCCGGGCCGGAACGACGTGCACCGCCTGCTGATGGAGCCGATCTCCTACGCCAACGGCTCGGGCCTCGAGGACCCGGCCAAGAGCTACGGGATCGTGTTCTCGAACTTCATGAGCGAGGGCGTGTACACCTTCTCGGGCGGCACCGACGCGCTGATCCAGGCCATGCGCGTGGAGCTCGCGAAGAACGGGGTCGAGCTCTACAACCACGCGCAGGTCGAGCGCATCGTGGTCGAGCACGGGCGCGTGCGCGGCGTCGAGGTCAACGGCAAGTTCCTCGCCGCCAAGGTGGTGCTCTCCAACGCCAACGTGAAGACCACGCTCGAGCGCCTGGTCGGGCTCGAGCACGTCGCGCCCGCCTACGCCGCCGCCGCGCGCGCGGTGCGGCTCTCGAACTCGTCAGCCCAGGTCTTCTTCGGGCTGGCGCGCGGCGCCACGCTGCCCTTCGTGGGCGACCTGGTGTTCACCTCCGAGCGCGAGCGCTTCGACTCGCCCGCGCTGTGCGATTTCCACGGCCAGAGCCGCACCTTCTCGCTCTACTACCCGAAGTGCCGGCCCGGCAGCGACCGTTACGCGATCGTCAGCTCGACCAACGCGCGCTTCGAGGACTGGGCCGAGCTCGACGACGACGCCTACGAGCGCGCCAAGGAGCGCCTGGCGCACGACACGCTGGCGTGTCTCGAGCGCTTGGTGCCGGGCGTGGGCGCCAAGATCGAGCACCGCGAGGTGGCCACGCCGCGCACCTTCGCCTTCTACACCCAGGCGCCGCTCGGCACGTCCTTCGGCACCAAGTTCGAGGGCCTGGCGGTCTCGCTCGATCTCTCCAAGCAGATCGAGGGCCTGTTCCACGCCGGCTCGGTCGGGATCATCATGTCCGGCTGGCTGGGTGCGGCCAACTACGGCGTGATCCAGGCCAACAAGATCGACGCCCACCTGCTGGCGCTGCGCGAAGCGGTCGGAGCGGCGCGATGAGCGCGGACGTGCTCGAACGCGCGGCGATCGAGGCGCGCCTGCCGCACCGCGCGCCGTTCCTGTTCCTCGACCGCGCCTGGCTGGAGCCGGCCGAGGCCCCGCGCCCGGCGCTGGTGGCCGAATGGCGCGTGCCCGAGTCGGCCGACTTCTTCCGCGGCCACTACCCCGGCAACCCGCTCACGCCCGGCGTGATCCTGTGCGAGCACGCCTTCCAGGCCGCGGCCGTGCTGCTGGGCGAGCGCGGCACGAGCTTCGGCGCCGCCCGGGACGTGCCGGTCCTGGCGCGCATCGAGAAGGCCAAGTTCCGGCGCATCGTGCGCCCCGGCGAGACGGTGCGGACGCGCGTGGAGCTGGTCGAGACGGTCGGGCCGGCCGCGTACCTGGAGGCCAGGGCCGCGGTGGGCGACGAGCCCGCGCTCGAGGTGCGCTGCGTGCTCACGCGCGCGGCCAGGAGCGAGGCGTGAGCGCGGAGGGACGAGGCGACTGGCTCGGCCTGGCGGGCAAGACCGTGCTGGTGTGCGGCGCGGCCAACAAGAAGAGCGTCGCCTGGCACGTCGGCACGCGCCTGGTCGAGGCCGGGGCCCGGGTGGTCTGGAGCGTGCACACCGAGGCGCGCCGCGCCGAGCTCGCGCCGCGCCTGGACGGGCCGGTGCTGGTGTGCGACGTGACGCGCGACGAGGAGCTCGCGCGCCTGGCCGAGGAGCTCGCCGCGCACGCCCCGCTGGCCGGGGTGCTGCACTCGATCGCGCACGCCGACTACTCGGGCGGCTGGAAGCCCTTCCACGAGACGCCGCGCGCCGCCTTCCTGGCCGCGCTGGACGCCTCGGCCTTCTCCTTCGTGGCGCTCGCGAACGCGCTGCGCCCGCGCCTCGCGAGCGACGCCTCGCTGGTCGCGATCTCGATCTCGAGCACGCGCACGGCGGCCGAGAACTACGGCTACATGGCGCCGGTCAAGGCCGCGCTCGATTCGGCGGTGGTGTTCCTGGCCAAGAGCTTCAGCGCCTTCAGCCGCGTGCGCTGCAACGCGGTCTGCGCGGGCCCGCTCAAGACCGCGGCCTCGGCCGGGATCCCGGGCTACCTCGAGAGCTACCTGCACGCCGAGGCCCTGACGCTGCGCAAGCAGGGGCTGGAGACGCGCGAGGTGGCCGACTGCGCGCTGTACCTGCTCTCGCCGCGCTCCTCCGGCATCAACGCCCAGGGGCTGGTGGTGGACGCGGGCATGGGCGTGAACGCCTTCGACCAGGAGATCGTGCGCAAGAACACGCGAGCGGAGGAGGGGTGATGGCGCTCGATCTCTCCGCTCTCCACGTCCTTCCCCTCCACGTCCTTCCCCTCCACGTCGTGCTCGCGCCGCTCTCGACCCGGACTCCGCGGGCGCGGCGCTTCGAAGCCAGTCGCGCGGTCGTGGCCGAGGCCCTGCGCGCGAGCGGCGAGCTCGCCGGCGCGCCGCGCGCGCTGCCCTACGACGACTGGCCGCGCAGCGCGAGCGGGGCGCCGGCCGCGTGCGGCGGCTGGCACGCCTCGTTCGCGGACACGACCGGCCTCGTGCTCGCGCTGCTGGCGCCCGCGCCGGTCGCGGTGGACGCGGAGTGGCGCCTGCGCCCGCGCTGGCACGCCGCGCGCGAGCGCTTCCGGGCCGCGGGCGAGCTCGCGCTCCTGGGCGGCGACTCGCGCGACGAGGTGCTCGCGCTGTGGACCGCCAAGGAGGCCCTGCTGAAGCTGGCGGGCGCGGGGCTGGCCGACCTCGCGCGCTGCGCGTTGCTCCGGCGCGGCCCCCAGGAGCGAGACGGCGCGCGGCGCTACTCCCTCTGCTATTCCCTTCCTCGCGGCGGCGCCGAGCACGCCGTGTGGGTGCGACGCGCGGGCGCGCACTGGCTCGCCTGCGCCAGCGCCGTGCCGGCCGAGCCGCGCCTCCACACGCTGCAGGAAGTCGCGTGAGCCCGGCCGCGACCGTGCCCGGCTCCCCGCCCTCGAGCTCCGCGCCCGCGGACACCGGCGCGGCACGCGAGGCCGCCGCGCGCGCGCGCCTGGCCCCGCTGGGCTGCGAGTATCCCTTCACGCCGCGCTTCTTCGTGCACCCGCCCGGCACGCCCGCGGCCGGCGCCGCGCAGCACTACCTGGACGAGGGCCCGCGCACGAGCGACGCGGTCGTGTTCGTGCACGGCAACCCGACCTGGTCCTTCGCCTTCCGGCGCGCGCTGGCGGCCTTGCGCCCGACCCGGCGCGTGCTCGCCGTCGATCACCTCGGCTGCGGGCTCTCGGACAAGCCCGCGCACTTCCCCTACCGGCTCGAGGCGCACGTCCAGAACCTCGAGCGCCTCGTGCTCGCGCTCGGCCTCGAGCGCGTCCGACTCGTGCTGCACGACTGGGGCGGACCGATCGGGCTCGGCTTCGCGCGCCGGCGGCCCGAGCTCGTCGAGCGCCTGGTGCTGTGCAACACCGCCGCCTTCCCGCTGAAGGGCAAGCTGCCGCTGCGCCTGGCGGCCTGTCGCTGGCCGCTCTTCGGCACGCTGGCCGTGCGCGGCCTGAACGCCTTCGCGCGCGGCGCCACGCGCATGGCCGTCGCACGGCCGCTCACGCCGCTGGCCCGGCGCGGCTACCTCTTGCCCTATGGCTCCTGGCACGACCGCATCGCCACGCACGCCTTCGTGCTGGACATCCCGCTCGCTCCCGGGCATCCGTCGTGGGACGAGCTCCTGGCGATCGAGACCGCGCTCACCACCTTCCGCGAGCGCCCGGTGCACCTGCTGTGGGGCGCGCGCGACTGGGTCTTCACGCCGGCCATGCTGGACGAATGGCAACGGCGCTTCCCGCGCGCCGGCGTCACGCGCTTCGAGCACGCCGGGCACTACCTGTTCGAGGACGAGCCGCAGGCCTTCGTGCAGGCGCTGGCGCGCGCGCTGGCCCCATGAGCGCGGCGCACGTCTCGCTCGAGCTGCGCCGCCAGGCCGCGGCCGCGCCCGAGCGCCTGGCCGTGCGCACCTTCGGCCGCCGCGCGCGGACGCTCACCTTCGCCGAGCTCGAGCGGCGCGTGGACGCCTGCGCCCACGTCCTGAGCGGGCTCGGGCTCGTGCGCGGCGAGCGCGCGGCGCTGTTCGTGCCGCCCGGGCCCGACTTCGTGGCGCTGTTCCACGCGCTGCTGCGGGTCGGAGCGCTGCCGGTGCTGATCGACCCGGGCCTCGGACGCGCGGCGCTGTTCGCCTGCCTGGCGCGCTCCCAGGCCAGCACCCTGATCGGCGTGCCGCGCATCCATCTCGCGCGCCAGCTGTTCGCGCGCGCCTTCACGCGCGTGGGCCTCTCGCTCTCGGTCGGTCGTGGCTTCGCCCTCGGAGCGCACGCGCTCGAGCCGCTGCTCGCGCGCGCACCGCATACGCCCTTCCCGGTCCCCGAGGTCGAGGACGACACCCCCGCGGCCGTGCTGTTCACCTCCGGCAGCACCGGCCCGGCCAAGGGCGTCGTGCACACGCACGGCAACCTGGCGGCGCAGCTGACTGCGCTGCGCGAGCACTACGGGCTCGAGCCCGGCGAGACCGACTGCGCCTGCTTCCCGCTCTTCGCGCTGTTCGACAACGCGCTCGGGCTGACGACTGTCTTCCCCGAGCTCGATCCGTCGCGCCCCGCGCGCTGCGATCCGGCCGCGATCCACCGCGCGATCGAGGCGGGCGGCGCGAGCTTCGCCTTCGCCTCGCCGGCCGTGTGGAAGCGCGTCGTGCCCTGGATGCGCGCGCGTGGCCTGGGCTTCACGCACCTCCGGCGCGCGACCCTGGCGGGCGCGCCCGTGCCGCCGGGGCTGGTGTTCGAGCTGCGCGCGCTCCTCCCCGCGGGTGGCGAGGTGCACACGCCCTATGGCGCGACCGAGGCCCTGCCGGTGAGCGACGTCACCGGCGCCGAGCTCGCGCCGCTGCGCACGGCCATCGAGCAGGGCGCCGGGAGCTGCGTCGGTCGCACGCTCTCCGGGCTCGAGCTGGCGCTGATCCACGTGAGCGATGCGCCCATCGCGCGCTGGTCCGAGGCCCTGCGCGTCGCGCCCGGCGAGCCCGGCGAGGTGTGCGTGCGCGGCCCGATCGTCAGCGCGCGCTACCTCGCGGACGAGCACGCCAACGCTCTGGCCAAGATCCCCGCGGAAGACGGCGGCGTCTGGCACCGCATGGGCGACGTCGGTCGTCTCGACGCCGAGGGACGCCTGTGGTTCCTCGGGCGCAAGTCCCAGCGCCTGGAGACCGCGGGCGGCGTGCTGTGGCCCGTGCCGCTCGAGAACGCCTACGACGTGACGCCGGGCGTCGCGCGCAGCGCGCTGGTCGGCGTCGGCCCGCGCGGGGCCGAGCGGCCCGTGCTGGTGGTCGAGCGCAGCGCGCCGGCCGAGCGCGTGCACACGCTGCTGCCGCGCCTGCGCCAGCGCCAGCGCGAGCTCGCGGCCGAGCCCGGCGCGACCCCGGCCGCGCCGATCCAGGACTTCCTGTTCCACCCGCACTTCCCGGTGGACGCGCGCCACAACGCCAAGATCCGGCGCGAGGAGCTGAAGCGCTGGGCCGAGCGCACGCTCGGCTAGTGGGGTGAGCCCGTAGTTCGCAGCAGATGTCGAGCCCCGCAGCCGCGCCAGCTAGGCGCGCCGACGACGCGTATTCGCTGCAATACTCGGAGGAGGCGCAACGACGCTGGCGCGAGCGAGGGGCCGACATATGCTGCGAACTACGGGCTCACCCCACTAGTGCTTCTCAGGGGTCGGGCGCAACGCTGGCGGCGGCCAGGCTCGCCTCCGTGATCGCCGAGTGCGAGGCGTTCCAGCGGGCCACGCCCGCCACCAGCCAGATCGCCTGCGGCGACTCGTGGCGGAGGCCGGTGCGCTCGGCCACGGCGCGCGCGAGCGGGCGCTGGGCCACGACCTCGATCCAGCCCGTGGCGAGCTCCGGGTGAGCCGCGAGGAAGCGCTCGTACTCCGCGAACGCGGCGGCCGAGATCGGACAGGTGGTCGAGTGCTTGAAGAGCAGGAAGCGCTCGGCCGCGAAGGCGGCCTCGAGCTCGGAATCGGTGCGGAGACGCGGCGCCATGGGGGTGGGCGAGTCTAGCAGTCGAGCGAATTCGGTTGCTGCGCGGGTGAGAGTTCCGTCGACCAGAGCGCTGCCCCCCCGAGGCCCCGCTAGAATCGGCCGCGATGCGGGTCCTCGTCACCGGCGGCAACGGCTTCCTCGGCGGCGCCATCGTCGCCGAGCTGAAACGCCGCGGGCACCAGGTGAGCTCGGCCAGCCGCCGGCCGTCGCCCGAGCTCGCGGCCCTCGGCGTGCGCACGCTGACCTGCGACCTGCGCAACCGTGAGCACGTCGAGCGCGCGATCCAGGGCCAGGACGCGGTCGTGCACGCGGCGGCCCTGACCGGGCTCACCGGCGTGCGCGCCGACTTCGTGCGCACCAACGTGGAGGGCACGCAGGCCGTGCTCGCGGCCTGCAAGACGCACGGCGTCGCACGCCTCGTCTACACGAGCAGCCCGAGCGTGGTCTTCGATGGCCGTGAGCACCGCCGCGCGGACGAGTCGCTGCCCTACCCGCGCCGCTATCTGGCCGCCTACCCGGCCACCAAGGCCGCGGCCGAGCGCGAGGTGCTGGCCGCGAACGGCGCGAGTCTCGCGACGGTCGCGCTGCGCCCGCACCTCGTGCTCGGCCCCGGCGATCCGAACCTGATGCCCCGTCTGGTCGCGCGCGCGCGCGCACGCGCGCTCACGATCGTCGGCAACGGCCGGAACGAGGTCAGCTTCACCTGGGTCGAGAACGCCGCCGCGGCCCACGCCGACGTGCTCGAGCGCCTGGAGCCGGGCGTGAGCGGCGCCGGACGCGCCTACTTCGTGGCCCAGAAGGAGCCGGTCGTCCTGTGGAGCTGGCTGGCCGAGCTCTTCACGCGCGCCGGCGTGCCGCCGCCGACGCAACGCGTGTCGCGGCCCTTCGCCTACGCCGCCGGCGCGGCCTGCGAGCTCGCCTGGCGCATCGCGCGGCGCACGGGCGAGCCGCCCATGACGCGCTTCCTCGCGCAGCAACTGGCCACCAGCCACTCCTACGCGATCGGCGCGCTCGAGCGCGAGTTCGGCTACGTCGAACGCGTCTCGACGGCCGAGGCCACCGAGCGCCTGGTGGCCGAGCTGCGCGAGTCCTGACGACGGCGGAGACGACCCGCGGACCCCGGACCATGCAACCACTCCTCCCCACGGGCGCCCTCCTCTGGAGTCTGTCTCTCGGCTGCTCGCCGACGCCTCCGGCAGCAGGATCGTACGAAGGCGTGGTTCCGCCCGAGCTGTACCGGGTCGCCACCGTCCGCTTGGCGCTCGACCCCAACCACCTCGGCTTCGCCCACCTGGACACCCACGCCAGCACGGTGACGCTCGCGTGGAGCCACTTCCCCACCCCCAAGAGTGACGTCGGCAGGACCACCGAGTCGGAAGCGTTCACCACGCCCTACTGCCCGACCGGGATCGCCTCGGGCGGCAGAGCGCGGATCTACGTCGGCGGCACGCGCGCCGACGGCACGACCGTGATCGAGAGCTGGACGTTCGAGCTCCCGGCGCGCCTCGCGGACCGGGCCGAAGCCTTCCAGCGAGTCGCGCCGCGTTCGCTCTACGAGGCGAACGTCGTCGGCCGGACCCATGTGGCCCAGCTCGCGCCGACGGTGGGTTTCCCGGGCGTGCTCGTGCAGTACCACGACAGCCGCGACCTGTGGATCTACCGGGAGTCCACGGCGACCTGGACGCGCGCGGCCAGCCCGCTGGGCGGCGCCCCGCTCGCGGTGCCCGAACTCGGCAAGGTGAGCTGGACGGCCCTGGGTGCGCAGGAGCACAAGACGCTCGGAGCGATGTACCGGTTCCGCTCGGACAGCATCGATCACTGCCTCGTCATCTGGGACGAGGACAAGAACGGCGTCCTGGACCGCGCGCAGCTCCTCGACGCAGAGGCCTGGGCAGCCGGCGGCTTCGCCGATCCGGACAGCTACGTTCCGCGGGAATGAGAGCCACGCGGCCCCGCGCTCCTACGGCCCGCGCCGGCGACGCCAGGCGAAGGCGGCCGCGGCGAGGCACAGCGCGGTGATCACGGCGAGTAGGGCGCCGTCGCGGCGGCTCGCCTCGAGCCAGCCGGCGCGTTCGAGGCCGAGCACGAAGAGGCCGCAGCTCGGACCGATCGAGTAGCCGAGGCCGATCAGGGCCTCGTGCGAGCCGCCGCCCTCGCTGCCGCCGACCTCGAAGGCGTAGTAGAGCGCGGCGGCATAGAGCGCGGCCAGGCCCGCGCCGAACACGACGAGCGCCAGCACGACCACCGGGATCGCGCCCGCGCCGAGCCTCGGCCCCAGCAAGGTCGCGCCGAAGCCGCCCAGCACGCACAGCGCGCCGACCACGGCCACCGACCAGCGTCCGTGCCAGCCGTGCCAGCGCTCGAGCACCAGGAACCCGAGCGCGCGCGCGCCGAGCCAGGTCGCGGCCAGCGCGCCCGCCGCCAGCCCCGCGAGCCCGAGGCGCTCGAGCAGGCGCGGCAGGTAGGGCGAGAGCGCGTACATCACCAGGTAGCTCATCGCGTGCAGGACGCGATGCACGCGCAGGAGCTCGGGGTAGCCGCGCGGCACCTCGTGCTCTTCCTCGAGGTGCGCGCCGGGCTCGCGCTGGAAGCCCAGCAGGAAGAGCGCCGCCACGACGTGCGTCAGCGCCAGCAGCCCGAACACCCCGTGCGGCGCGTGCGCGAACAACGGCGGCACGAAGAACGACGCCAGCAGGGTGGTGCTCCAGGTGACGTTGAAGCGTCCCATGGCCGAGCGCAGCGCGGCCGCGCGGCGTCCGCCCGAGACGTAGCCCTCGACCAGCGGCCAGAAGCAGCCCGTCAGGGGCGCGTACAGCGCCAGCAGCGCGAAGATGGAGGCGTCCGTGCGCGTGGCGAGCGGCAGACACAGCAGCCCCGCCATGGCGAGCGAGAGCAGCCCGAGCAGCGTGCGCGCCGAGCCGCCGCGCGCGCGCCAGGCCCGGGTCACGCGCGCGGCCGCGAGCGCGCCCAGCGTGTAGCCGACCCCGACCAGGAGGCCGAGCGCGTACTGCTGCACGCCCGTGAAGAGGTAGGGCTCGCGCGCGGTGACGAAGAAGATGCTGAGCGTGGCCGTCCCGGCCGCGAAGCTGGCGAGGGCCGTCAGGGCGAGCAGCGCGCCGAGGGGCGTGGCGCCGGGCGCGCGGTCGGCCGGGCGGGCGGAGGAGACGGGCGTCGAGGTCACGAGAGCGGGACGGCGCGGGAGCCTGGGCCGCGCGGAAGGGTAACGAGCGCGATACCCGGAAGCAGGGCCGCGGGCGCTGGACCGCCGCCGGGCCCGGACTACACTCGCGCTCCCCGCGTCGCTCCCGATCCAACCCGCTGACCACCGCCATGCGCACCCTCCTCATCGCGACCTCCCTCCTGGCCGGCCTCGCGTGCACGGCCTGCGTCTTCGTCCACGCCACGGACAAGGGCTCGGCTCGCCAGGCCGACTCGGGCGCCAAGGGCGCGCGCGCCAGCGCCACGATCGAGAGCCGCTCGGGCGCGAGCCTCACGGGCAAGGCCAGCTTCCGCGAGGTCAAGGGCGGCGTGCTGGTCGAGATCGAGGTGCAGCACGCGCCGCCCGGCTGGCACGCCGTGCACGTGCACGAGAAGGGCGATTGCTCGGCCGCGGACGGCAGCTCGGCCGGCGGACACTTCAACCCCGCCACCCACGCCCACGGCTCGCCGCACGCGCCCGAGCACCACGCCGGCGATCTCGGCAACCTGTGGGTGGACGAGCACGGCGAGGGGCATCACGCCCTGCTCATGCCCGACCTGACGGTGCAAGACGGACCGAGCTCGGTGCGCGGGCGCGCGCTCATCGTGCACGCCGGCGTCGACGACCTCGTGACCCAGCCGACCGGCAACGCCGGCGGGCGCATCGGCTGCGGAGTGATCCAGTAGCCGAGCTGGTCGAGGTCTACCGCACGCGTCAGGCGCGCGCGAGCCGCGAACGCGCGCTCGTGCTCACCAGCCAGTCGATCCCGCACCTCGAGCTGGTGGAGCCGGGCGTGATCCGGTTGCTGGTCGAGGCCCACTGGGCCGCGGCGGCGAGCGAGCAGCTGCGCCGCTACGAGGAGGAGAACCACGGCTTTCGCCGGCCGCGCGCGCTGCCGCCGGCCGCGCCCGGCGCACGCCTGGGCACGGCGTTCGGCGCGCTCGTGCTGGTCGTGCTCGCGCTGGCCCAGTGGGGCCAGGCCTTCGGCCTCGACTGGCTGGGGCAAGGCAACGCGCAGGCCAGCGCGATCCGCGCGGGCGAGCTGTGGCGCGCGGTGACCGCGCTCACCCTGCACAGCGACCTGCCGCACCTGCTCTCGAACCTGATCTTCGGCGCGCTCTTCACCTATCTCCTGTTCCACTCCTACGGCGGCGGTCTGGGCGCGCTGGCGCTGCTCCTGGCGGGGATGCTCGGCAACCTCGCCAACGCCTGGGTGCACGCGGGCGAGCACCATTCGGTCGGGGCCTCGACCGCGGTCTTCGGCGCGGTCGGACTGCTGGGCGGCTCGGAGGCGCGCGCCCGACACCTCTTGAGCGAGGCACGCGCGCGGCGCCTCGCGCCGGTCGGAGCGGCGCTCTTGCTCTTGCTCTACCTCGGGGTGGGCGAGGCGCAGTCCACGCGCAACGTGGACGTGCTGGCGCACGTCTTCGGCCTGTTCGCCGGACTCGCCCTGGGGCTCGGACTGGGTTCCCTGCCGCGCGCGGCGATCGAGGACCGGCGCCTGCAGCTCGCCGCCGGCTGCGCGGCCGCGGGTGGGCTGGCCCTGGCCTGGTTCGCGGCCCTGAACCGCCCCTGAACCGGCCTCGAGCCGAGGAGCCGCGCATACCGCGACGGCGCGGCGGACTTGTGGGGCCCTGCTCCACGCCCGACAATCGCCAACCGCATGTCCCCCACCCACCGCGCCGCAGCCGCGGATGCGCCCGTGCGCCGGCCGCGGCCGGACGAGGTCGGCGCCTACTACCACGGCTACATCCAGCGCGTGCCGCCCGGCGACGTGCTGGCGCAGCTCGAGCGCGGCCTGGACGAGACGCGCGAACTCCTCCAGCGCTTCGGCGAGGCGCGCGGCGGCCAGCGCTACGCCCCCGGCAAGTGGAGCGTGAAGGAGATCGTCGGACACGTCATCGATGCCGAGCGCGTGTTCGCCTACCGCGCGCTGCGCATGGCGCGCGGCGACGCCACGCCGCTGGCCGGCTTCGAGCAGGACGACTTCGTGGCCGCGTCGGGCTCGGACCGGCGCCCGCTGGCGGACCTGCTGGCCGAGCTCGAGCACCTGCGCGCGGCGAACCTGCGCTTCTTCCGCAGCCTCGACGCGGCGGCCTGGGAGCGCACCGGCACGGCCTCGGACAACCCCTTCGTGGTGTGCGCCTTCCCCTTCATCCTGGCCGGACACGAAGCGCACCACCGCCGCGTGCTGCTCGAGCGCTACCTCTAGCCGGCCTCCGCATGCGCGCGCGCGGCACCGGCTACGTCCTGACGGCCTTCGACCTCGGCTACGAGGTCGACCTGGCGCTCGCGGCCGAACGCCTGGGCGTCGCGCGCGGCGCCGAAGCCTTCCGCCACAAGCGCGGCTCGGCCGAGGAAGCGGCCGAGGTGCGCCGGCCCCTGCGCTTCACGCGCCCGATCGAGCCGCTCGTGCTGGGCGACATCGCCTGCGCGCGCGAGCTCGAGGTCGCGCTCTATCCCTACGGCGCGATCAGCCTCGGGTACCGCCTGCCGCTGGACCTGCCGCTCGAGCAGCTGGTCGAGGTCAGCGTGCTGCTGTACGACAACGCCGGCCTCTTGAGCGCGGCGCGCGCCGAGGCCCAGGCCATGCTCGTGGCGCTGGGCGATGCGGTGCGCGAGCCGCAGCTGGCCCAGGCGGTCGAGGACTACGTGCTCTACAGCCTGCAGCCGCTGGAAGTCCCGGTGGCCGAGCTCGAGCGGGACCAGCGCCAGCTCCTGGCGCGCATCCTGCGCGCCGAGCGCGGCTCGCTGTCGCTGCACGAGATCGAGAACGCCCTCGACGGTCGCATCGCCTACGCGCCCGACGAACTCGTGCTGGTCGACTGGTTCGGAGCCCTGCTGGTGGGCACGGACCTGGAGGACGAGCGCCGCGTGCTGGAGCTGACCACGGTCGAGCTGGTCGAGCTGCGCTTCCTCGACGGGCGCCTGGAACAGCGGCTCGAGGAGGCCTACGGCCTCCTGGCGCGCGCCCACGAGCCGCTCTTCGGCCTGTCGCCGCGCACGCACGACGTCGAGCGCCTGGCGCGCTTCCAGGCCGACAGCGCGATCCTGCACGAGAACTTCGACAACGCCCTCAAGCTGCTGGGCGACGACTACCTGGCGCGGCTCTACGGGCTGTGCTCCGAGCGCTTCCACTTCGGGGCCTGGGACACCGCCATCGAGCGCAAGCTGGCCACGCTGGAGAGCATCTACTCCAAGATCTCGGACCGCGCCGCCCGCCGGCGGGCCGAGCTCCTGGAGTGGATCATCATCCTCTTGTTCGTGGCCGACATCCTGATCTACTTCCTGCCCTCGCGTGGACGCTGATCGCCGGCCCGACACGCGCCCGATGCGCGACCTGAAGAACTTCGACATCCAGCGCCAGCCGGACGACCAGACCTGTGGTCCGACCTGCCTGCACGCCGTCTACCGCTACTTCGGCGACCATCTGCCGCTGGCGCGCCTGGTGGACGAGATCCCGATGCTGGAGGAGGGCGGCGGCACGCTCGAGTGCATGCTGGGCGTGCACGCCCTGCGACGCGGCTACCGCGCCACGCTGCACACCTTCAACCTGCGCGTGTTCGACCCCACCTGGTTCACCGAGCAAGCCTCGGTCGAGGACAAGCTCGAGGCCCAGGTCGCGGCCCGCAAGCACCCGAAGATCCGCCTGGCGAGCCGCGGCTACCTCGACTTCCTGGCGCTGGGCGGGCGCATCCGCTTCGGCGACCTGACCAGCTCGACCCTGCGCGCGCCGCTGCGGCGCCAGCTGCCGATCCTGACCGGCCTCTCGGCCACCTACCTGCACCGCTCGATGCGCGAGCTCCCCGACAGCAACGTGGACGACGACCTGCGCGGCGACCCGGTGGGCCACTTCGTGGTCCTGTGCGGCTACAGCCGCGCGCAGCGCTCGGTGCTGGTGGCCGATCCGCTCGAGCATCCCGGCAACGTGGACTCGGCCAAGTACTCGGTCCCGATCGCACGCGTGGTCGGCGCGATCTTCCTGGGCGTCCTGACCTACGACGCCTCGTGCCTGGTGATCGAGCCGCGCCGCTCGCAGGAGAGCGCATGACCACGGTCGTGGCCGTCAGCGAGATCGGCGACTGGGCCCTGCAGGTGCCGGGCGTGGAGGTGGTCCTGGCCAAGGACTACCTGTCCGAGCCGCGCTGGTCCGAGCTCGAGGGCGTGCGCGTCTTCAACCTGTGCCGGCGCTACCGCTACCAGAGCGAGGGCTACTACGTGTCGCTGCTGGCGATGGCGCGCGGGCACACCGCCATCCCGAACCTCACGACCCTGCTCGAGATGCGCTCGCGCACGATGGTGCGCGCCGTGGACGAGGAGCTGGAGGAATCGATCCAGCGCACGCTGCGCAAGATCCAGTCGTCGGAGTTCGTGATCTCGATCTACTTCGGCGAGAACCTGGCCAAGCGCTACGCGCCGCTGGTGCAACGGCTCTTCAATCTGTTCCCCGCGCCGCTCCTGCGCGCGCACTTCAGCCGCCTGCAGAACCGCTGGCGCCTGCAGCGCATCGAGCCGATCCCCGCGCGTCTGATCCCGGAGGCGCACCTCGCCTTCGTGCGCGAGGCGGCCGAGCGCTACTTCGCGCGCCCGCGCTACCAGGTGCGGCGGCGGCGACCGCCGCGCTTCCACCTGGCCATCCTGGCGGACCCCCAGGAGGCCTTCCCGCCCTCGAACCCCGGCGCGCTGCGGCGCTTCGAGCGCGCGGGCGAGAAGGTCGGCTTCGGCGTCGAGCGCATCGGCCGCGACGACTTCAGCCGCGTGGCGGAGTTCGACGCGCTCTTCATCCGCACCACGACCTACGTCAACCACTACACCTTCCGCTTCGCGCAGCGCGCCCAGGCCGAGGGCCTGACCGTGATCGACGACCCGCAGTCGATCATCCGCTGCGGCAACAAGGTGTTCCTGGCCGAGGCCCTGCTGCAGGCCGAGCTGCCGACCCCGCGTACCGTGGTCGGCAACCGCCACAACCTGTCCGAGATCGTCAAGGCCGTCGGCCTGCCGTGCGTGCTCAAGTACCCCGACAGCGCCTTCTCGCAGGGCGTGCACAAGTGCGCCAGCGAGGAAGAGATGGCCGAGAAGGCCAGCGGCATCCTGGAGGCCTCCGACCTGTTCGTGGCCCAGGAGTTCATGCCCACGGCCTTCGACTGGCGCGTGGGCACGCTGGGCGACGAGCCGCTCTACGCCTGTCGCTACCACATGGTGGACAAGCACTGGCAGATCGTGCGCCACCACGGCCAGAACGCCGAGTACGGCAAGATCGAGCCGGTTCCGCTCGACCTGGTTCCGCCGGGCGTGGTGCGCACCGCCCTGCGCGCGGCGCGCTGCGTGGGTGACGGCCTGTACGGCGTCGACATCAAGCGCATCGGCCGCCGGAACTACGTGATGGAGGTCAACGACAACCCCAACATCGACCGCGGCTTCGAGGACTCGGTGCTGGGGGAGGAGCTGTACCTCCGCATCATGCGCAGCCTGTGGGAGCGTGTGTTGCAGCACAAGGGCAGTCGCGGTCGATGAGCGCGCTGCGCCTGGGCGAGGGCCTCGGACTGGAGCTCGAGCTGATGATCGTGGATCGGGCCACGCTCGACGTGCGCCCGTTCGCGGACAGGGTGCTGTTCACGGCCAGCGGCACCCAGAGCGGCGACCACGACAACGGCCGCATCTCGTGGTCGAACGAACTCGTGCGCCACGTGCTCGAGCTCAAGACCAGCGCGCCCGAGCGCACCCTGGCCGGCGTGGCGCGGGCCTTCCAGGACAACGTCGCCGCGATCGAGGCCCTGCTCGCGCCCCTCGGCGCGCGCCTGATGCCGGGCGGCATGCACCCGTGGATGGATCCGCGCACCGAGACCGAGCTGTGGCCCTTCGAGTACTCCGAGGTCTACCGCGCCTACGACCGCGTGTTCGGCTGCCGTACGCACGGCTGGGCCAACCTGCAGAGCGTGCACCTGAACCTGGCCTTCGGCGACGACGAGGAGTTCGGTCGCCTGCACGCGGCCGTGCGCCTGGTGCTGCCGCTGGTGCCGGCCCTGGCGGCGAGCTCGCCGGTGATGGAGGGGCGCGTGAGCGGCTTGCTCGACCAGCGCCTGGAGGTCTACCGCACGAACTCGCAGCGCGTCCCGGCCATGACCGGCGCGGTCGTGCCCGAGCCGGTCTTCACGCAGGCCGCCTACCGCCGCACGATCCTGGATCCGCTGCAGGCGGCGGTGGGCGAGCTCGACCCGAGCGGCACCCTGGAGGGCGAGTGGCTCAACGCGCGCGGCGCGATCGCGCGCTTCGACCGCGACGCCATCGAACTGCGCCTGACCGACGTGCAGGAGTGCCCGCGCGCCGACGTGGCCGTGGCCTGGGCCCTGGCCTGCGTGGTGGCGGCGCTGTGCGCGGAGCGCTTCGGCTCCAGCGCCGAGCAGCGCACCTTCGCGAGCGAGCCGCTGGCGGCCCTCCTGCGCGAGGCCATCCGCCTGGGACCGGCCGCGCGCGTCGGCGACCCGGCCTATGCGCGCGCCCTGGGCTGGCGGCGCGGCGGACTGCCGACCCTGGGCGAACTGTGGCAGGCGCTGCTCGAATCCGCGGTCGCAGCCCACGCGCACACCGAGGCCGAGCTGATCGAGCCTTTGCAAACCATCCTCCGTCAAGGCACGCTCTCCCAACGCCTCCTGCGCGCGCTGGGCGCGGCTCCCTCCCCCGCCCGGCTGCGCGCGGTGTACTCGGAGCTGTGCGCCTGCCTGACGGAGGGGCGTCTCTTCCTGGAGTCCTGACCCGCACATGGCGCGCATCGACGGGATCGTCTTCGCCTGCGAGCATGCCTCCAGGAGCGTTCCACGCCGCTATCGCGCGCTCTTCCGCCAGCGCGCGAGTCTGCTCGACTCGCACCGCGGCTGGGATCCGGGCGCACTGGAGCTGGCGCGCACCCTGGCGGTGCGTCTGGAGGCACCGCTCTTCCGCGGCGTCGTCACGCGCCTGCTGGTCGACCTGAACCGCTCGTTGCAGTCGCCGACCCTGTTCTCGGAATACGCGCTGCGGCTGGAGGAGAAGGAGCGCCTGGCCCTGCTGGCGCGCTACTGGGAGCCCTACCGCCACGCGGTGCGGAACTGCCTGGAGCAACGCCTCGCGGATCGCCGCACGGTGCTGCACTTCAGCGTGCACAGCTTCACGCCCCGGCTGCGCGGCGAGGCGCGCCGCACCGACGTCGGCCTCCTGTTCGATCCGCGCCGGCCGGCGGAGGAACGCTTCGCGCGCACGCTGCGGGCCGCGCTGCAGAGCGAGCTGCCCGAGCTGCGCATCGACATGAACGAGCCCTACTCGGGCGTCTCGGACGGCCTGACCACCACGCTGCGCTCCGAGTTCCCGCGCGGGCGCTACCTCGGCCTCGAGTTCGAGGTCAATCAGCGCTATGCGCGCGGCGAACGCGCGAGCTGGCGTGCGCTGCAGAAGCACATCGGGAACGCGCTGGTCGCCGCGCTCGGCGACGCGCCGAGCCGGCGCGCCCCTGGTTAGGCCGACCCCGCGCTCCCGCCCAGGGAATCGGCCACCCCCGGGCGAGACTCGGCCAGCGGACCGTCGAGGGCCGCACGCACCGCGTCCAGGAGCTCGCGCGAGGTGAAGGGCTTCTGCAGGTAGTTCGCGACCGCCAGGTCCACGCCCTGGCGACCGACGGACGACCCGGAATAGCCCGACATCAGGAGCACGCGCAGGCCCCGGTGCTCGTCGCGCACGGTCGCGAGCAGCTCCTCCAGCGGCAGCCCCGGCATGACCACGTCGCTCAGCACGAGCTGGAAGCCCGTCGGATCGGCCTGCAGGCACGCGCGCGCCTGATCGCCGCTCGCGCAGCCGGACACGCGATAGCCGGCGCGCGTCAGCAGGCGTCGCGCGAGCTCGCGCACCTGGTCCTCGTCCTCGACCAGCAGGATCGACTCGTGGCCGCCCACGCCGGGCGCCGCCGGCACGAGGTCGAAGCGGCGCTCGGGCGTGGCCGCGACCAGCGGCAGCCAGATGCGGAAGGTGGTGCCCCGCCCGGGCGCGCTCTCGACCCGGATCTCGCCGCCGCTGCGCGTGACGATGCCGTACACCGAGGACAGCCCGAGGCCCGTGCCCTTGCCCGGCTTGGTGGTGAAGAACGGCTCGAAGATCTTGGCCTTGGCCTCGGGCGCGATGCCACAGCCGTCGTCGGCCACCTCCAGCAGCAGGTAGCTCCCGGTGGGCAGGGTCGTGGCCGCGCCCGCCTCGAGGCGTGTCACGCTGGTCGTGAGACGCAGGACGCCGCGCCCGCGGATCGCGTCGCGCGCGTTGGAGACCAGGTTGAGGACGGCCAGCTCGATCTGCGACGGATCGGCGTGCAGCACGGCCCCGGGCGCGCCCAGCTGGAGCTCGAACCGCGCGTTCTCGCCCAGCACCCGCTCCAGCGTGCGCCGGACGTCGCCCAGCAGCTCGTCCAGCACGAAGTTCCGCGGGCGCAGCGGCTGGCGGCGCGAGAAGGTCAGGAGCTCGCGCACGAGCTCGGCCGCGCGGGCCGCGGCGCGCGCGATGGGCTGGAGATCCTCGCGATCGGGGTGCGCGGGTCCGGCCCGCGCGAGCAGGATCTCGGCGTGCCCGGTGATGGCCGTCAGCAGGTTGTTGAAGTCGTGCGCCACGCCGCCGGCCAGGCGTCCCACGGCCTCCATGTGCTCCGAGCGCCGGCGCTGCTCCTCGCTCTCCGCCAGGGCCCGCGCCGCGCGCGCCAGGTTGCCGCGCTCGTCCTCGAAGAACCACAGCAGCAGGCCGGCCAGCAGCAACAGCTGCAGGAAGAGCCCGAGCGAGTGCGTGACGATCACCCCGGCCAGGGACTCGAACGCGAAGCCCTGCGGGAACGCGACTTGCTCCGCGAACTGGACCAGCCGCCCGGAGCCCGCCAGGAACAGCAGTCCCACCACCAGCCAGCGCGAGAACGAGGGCTCGCGCCGGGCGAGGGCGGAGACCATGACGGCCGCGCCGACGAAGGCCAGGCCGGTCACGAGCGCCAGCAGGCCATTGCGTGCGAGCGCGCGCGTGGAGGCCGCGAGCTCGGCCGAACCGAAGGCGAGCGCGAAGCCCAGCAGCAGCGAGGCCGACACCAGGAACGGGACCAGCGCGCGCCCGGGCGCGCGCGCCGTGACGAGCAGCCAGGCGCCCGAGAGCAGACCCGCGACGTGGGCGTAGCCCGCCGCGAGCGTGAGCGCGACGACCAAGAGACGCAGGCCGTCCGTCTCCGCGCGCGTGACCAGCCACGGCGCCAGCGCGGCTCCCAGCAGGGAGCACGTGAGCGCGAGCCAGGCCGCGCCCCAGTGTGCGAGGAACGCGCGGCGGTAGACGCGTTGCAGACCGATGAGCACGACGGCGAGCAGCGCGTTCGCACCGGCCTGGGTGACGAACAGCGCGAAGTTCAGCTGGCTGCTCTGGTCCGCCACGTAGGGGGTCACGCCGTCTCCACTCGCGCGCCCCGCAGACGCTAGCGCGCTTTCGAACTCCTTCCTACCGCGGAAGCGTCGAACGCGCTCGATTCGCGCCCGGATCCCGGCGTCCGGCATCCCGGATCTGGGAGTCGCCCCGCGAGAATCGGGGCCAGAGCACTTTCCCTGTCCAGGTCGGCCCGCCCGGCGGGGTCAGCCGGCGCGCGGGCCGTGCCCACCGCGTCCGAGCGCGAAGGCGAACAGCCCCAGCACCAGCGTCAGGCCGAAGGCGAGCGCGGACGAGGTCGGGAAGGAGATCGTCTCGGTCCGCGCCGCGCGCGCCCGGTCGGCGCCCGCCGGCGACTCGGGCAAGGCGGGCTCCACAACCGGTGCCTCCGTGCCCGAGTCCGGCTGCGCACTCGACCTTCCCGACCCCAGCTCTGCCGAGCCCGCCACTTCCGACCCCGGTACATCCGACCCCAGCACGCCGAGGTCCCGCTTCTGGCAGCAGGAAGGAACGCCGCCGTCTTCGGCCCCGTCCCCCGCTTCCTCCTCGGGCGCGTCTTCCCAATCGTCTTCCCACTCGGCCGCGCTCGCGCGCTCGTCCGCGATGCGGCGGCTCTCGTCCTGCATGTACTCCAGCACGGCCTCGACCTCGACCGGCCCGAGCCGCATGTTCGGCATCGGCACCCGGCGGTAGGCCTCGAACAGCTCCATCGCCAGCGGATCCTTCTCGGCCAGCATCACGTCCGGCTCGGCCAGCCAGCGCGCCAGCCAGGCGCGCTCGCGACGCTCGGTCACGCCCAGGAGGTCGGGCCCCTGACGGACGAGCGCGTCCTCGGCCCCGATGCCGTGGCAGGCTCCGCAGCGCGTGCGGAACAGGTTCTCGCCGCGCGAGAGGCTGCGCAGCTCGGGCGCGTTGGCGTAGTCGTGTCCCGGCTCGGGCGGCAGCTTCCAGTTGTGCAGCCAGCTACCGATCTGCGTGGCCAGGAGGTAGGGGTTCTCCATGGGCGAGCGCTTCATCCACACGCCCGTGGCCTGGTTGCCGATGAGCAGGCTCATGGTGTGGTCCGACAGCTTCACCTCGCCCGAGCGGATCATGCCGAGCTTCTGGCGCAGGAAGGTGATGTCCTCCTTCGCGCCGGTCAGGAAGGTCCAGCCCTTTCCGGTCTGGAAGCGCTCGGTGTAGTCGCGCAGGACCTCGGGCGTGTCGCGCTCGGGGTCGATCGAGATCGAGTACATGAACACGTCCTGGCCGACGCGCTCGCCCAGGAGGCCGTGCACCTCGGCCAGCTTGGCCGTCTCGAGCGGGCAGGCGTCGGGACAGCTCGTGTAGATGAAGTTGACGACCACGACCTTGCCCGCGATCAGGTCGTCGAAGAAGTGCACCGTCTTGCCCTCGTGCGTGATCAGCGGCACGTTCGGGAAGTACTCGGCGCCCCACTTCCCGGCAGCGCTACCGGCCGGCGGATCGCCGCCGGCGGAGGCGGCCGAGGCGAGCAGCAGCAGGGCGGGGACGAGCTGGAGACGAAGGGTCTTCATGGCGGGTGCGCTCGCAGCCACGGGCGAGGGAAGCGGGAAGCTCCCCTCGCCGCGTGGAACGTCGCTCAGGGCAGGACCTGCAACGGCACGCCGAGCAGCGAGGCGCCGCCGGTCGACTCCACGCTGACCGTGTTGGAGGCGTCGGGGGCCGGGCCCTGGGACACGCGGATCGTCCAGTTGCCATCGGCCCTCACCAGGCCACTGCCGATGATCGCACCGGCCAGCGTCTGACCGACGCGCGCCCGGATGCGATTCGGAGTCCCGGTCGCGCCCGTGCTCGTACCCGTGAGGCGCCAGCCGCGCGTGGGCGAGTACTGCGCCTGGGTGACCGCCAGGACCTCACCCGTGCCGCCACCGCCACCGCCACCCGTGCCACCGATGCCGAAGCCGTCGCCGGTGCGCGCCGTCGGCAGCGAGCTGGACTCGACGAACTGCACGCCGTCCCAGCTCGGGATCGGCGCGGGCAGCAGCGTGAACTGCCCGGGACGCTCGATGTCCCAGCGCAGCAGCATGGCCGTGTCCTCGTGCTGCGTGTTGTGGCAGTGCTCCATGTAGGTGCCGGCGAACTCGCGGAAGCGGATCGAGAACTCGATCTCGCGGCTCGTGTCCGGGCCGTCCCCGATGCGGTACACGTCCTTGCGCGCCCACTTCTCCCACTCGGGCGGCGGGTTGCCGTCGCGCGAGATCACGATGCCCTCCTCGAAGTGCACGTGCACCGGATGGCTCCAGCCGCCGCCGGTCGAGAGCTTCCAGATCTCGAGGTGCCCCAGGCCGTCGGCGCTGAGCTCCCCGAGGTTCGGCGCGGCCGAGAGGCGCGTCGGATCCATGCCGAAGGCCTGACCACCGTCGGTCTTGATCGTCCAGGGCGCCTCGTCGGTGCCGCCCGAGCGGCCGAACTCGAAGGTGCGGTGGCGCGCGTTGGCGAGCTCGTTGGCGCTCGGCCGCGGCAGCGGCAGCATCGTCTTCTTGCCCGCCACGTAGTCGGCCGGGTTCATGCTGCGATCCACCCCGTTGGGCGCGGCCACGCGGAACTCCAGGAACTTGCCGACGCAGGGGTCGCCGTTCACCCAGCGCTCGGGGAAGCCGTCGTTGTTGTCGTCGCGCGCCACGGCCCGGTAAGCACCGCTGGCGATGTCCCCGAGCGGGATCGCCCCCTTGGGACCCCTGCCGTCGTCGTGCTCGAGCACGTTGACGAAGTAGAGCTTCGAGCCCGGCTGGAAGGCGCTGAAGTCGACCACGATGTCGTAGCGCTCGGCGATGCCCTGTTCGGGCAGGATGCCGCGCTGCGTGCCCAGCGTGCCGTCGAAGGCCACGGCGTGCTCCATGATGTTGCCGTCGTTGCACACCATGTGGAACGGCACCGGTGCGCCGTTCTGGTCCACCAGCGCGATCTTGATGTAGCGCGAGACCGAACCGTTGAGGATGCGGAAGCGGTAGCGGCGCGGGCGGACCTCCAGGTACGGATCGAACTGCCAGTTCGTCAGCAGATGGTCGCCGAGGAAGCCATCCGTGTTGAAGATGTTGAAGTTGAGCTGGCCGTTCCGGTCCCAGGCCTTGTCGGCCACCACCAGGTTGACGTCGTAGTCGCGGTTGCCCCAGTCGAGCGCCGATCCGCTCGGGAGGCGCAGGTTGACGCCGTCGTTGATGGCCTCGTTGCCGCGATCGATGGAACTGTAGTAGTTCATCATCGCGGCGTTGCCCTTGTAGACGTTCTGCGCGGTGAAATCGAGCATGTGGTCGTGGAACCAGTGCGTGCTCATCGTCTCGCGATAGTCGCCGCGCAGGCGCCGGATCCCACCGCGACCGTCGGGTGAACCCGCGCGCGGATCCGAGGCCGTGACGTTCACCGAGTCGTGTCCGGCGATGATCATCGGCCAGCGGTAGTCGTAGTACTGACCCGGGAACGAGAACGCGTGCGTGTAGCCGTCGCTCTCGGCGGGGTTGTGACCGTTGTGCTCGTGGGTCGAGATCGTGTGGGTCCCGAAGCCCATGTTGGCCGAGGGGTCGATCGGCAGCGCGTTGTAGTGGCGGAACAGCACGGCCTGGCCGTAGCGCGCCTGCAGCAGCTTCGGCGGGAAGGTACCGTCGAAGGTCCACAGCGAGAGCGGGTCCTGGGCCGGCATGTTCGGGTGGAAGCGCACCTCGATCCCGCGCGTCGTCCCGTTGAAGCCGGGGGTCCCGGTGGTGTTGTGGTACAGGCCGCCCGGCCCGAACTCGCCGAGGCGGTAGCGGTGGCGCTGCTTGAAGTCGCGCAGGCCGCCGTTGTCGTGCGCGCCGGTCTGCGCCGACTGGAAGTAGACCTGGGGCGGGAACTCGGTCCAGCGCTGGTGCGCCCAACCCTCGCCGGGCGGGCGACCCTCATCGCGCGTGTCGAGCAGGGTGCGGCCCAGGAACGCCTCGATGCGCGTCTTCCAGGGGTTCTCGAAGTCGTTGCACTCACGCCCGGGCGCCGGATAGAGCGGCTGCGCCAGGAAGGCGTCCAGGGCGCTCCCGTCCGGACAACTCGCGGCGTCCGGCGTTCCCGGCAGCGACGTGCGCGCGACGTAGTTCGCGGGCATCGGGTCGATCCCGAACTCCTCGAAGAGGAGCATCTTCTGGGTGAACGGCTGCGCGCCGAAGAGCGGACTCGGCAACAAGCCGGTCGGGATGTTGCCGCCGCCACTCCCGCTTCCCTGCACGGGCGGGAAGGCGGAAACACCGGATGTGAATGCGAGAAGGAACGCCGCGGGGATCGAGGAGCGGACGAGCAACCGGAGCGCGTTACGCTCCGCGCGGAACGGGGGGGTCATCGGGGGGGAATCCAGATGGGGGGACGAGAGCTGGAGTGCCCTGCCCGAGCCTCGGACCCACGTCCAACTCCTCGGACAGGTCGAATCCGACCCCACGGATGGGAGCGGCGATTCGACAGGGCCCATTTTTCCCCCATAGATAGAATGGCGCAATGGGGAATCGTCCGTATTTCAGATATGATAGATGCTCGCTTTGAAAGAACTGCTCGATGTTGCAATCGTCGATCCGAATCGCGGAGGACGCATCCGAATCCTGTACCCCCTCCAGGGTGCACGAGGAGGTCGATCCAGATCCTGGCATCTCGAGGGCCGAGGGACAGCCCGCGCGCGCCCTCCGAGAACGAATGGCCTAGCCGAGTTCGAGCGCGCGCGATGAGCGCAGGGCCCGGGCGCGCGCCAGGAACTCCTCGAACGGCACGCTTTCCTGCTGCTCGCGCTCGCGCTGGCGCACGGTGACCTTGCGCTCGGCCACCTCGCGCTCGCCGGCGATCAGGAGGAACGGCACCTTGTCGTGCGTGGCCTCCTTGATCTTCTTGTTCATGTGGACCGCGTCGTCCATGCAGGCCACGCGCAGGCCGGCGGACTCGAGCGTGCGCGCCAGCTCGCGGCAGTAGTCGGCGTGCGCCTCACGGATCGGGATCAGCGCGACCTGCGTGGGCGCGAGCCAGAACGGGAACTTACCGCCGTAGTGTTCGATCAGCACGCCCGCGAAGCGCTCGAGCGAGCCGTAGATCGCGCGGTGCACCATGATCGGCCGCTTCTTGGCGCCGTCCTTGTCCGTGAAGTGGAGGTCGAAGCGCTCCGGCAGGTTGAAGTCGCACTGCACGGTCGAGGTCTGCCACTCGCGCCCGAGCGCGTCCTTCATCTTGAAGTCGATCTTCGGGCCGTAGAAGGCGCCGCCACCCTCGTCGAGCTCTAGCGCGATCCCGGCCTTGGCCGCGCCCTCGCGCAGCGCCGCGATGGCGCGGGCCCAGACCTCCTCCGAGCCGATGGCCTTGGCCGGACGCGTGGCCAGGTAGGCCGTGAACTCGAAGCCGTAGGTCGAGAGCAACGAGCGCACGAGCTCGAGCACCCCCGCGATCTCGGCCGGCAGCTGCTCGGGCGTGCAGAAGATGTGGCTGTCGTCCTGCGTGAAGCCGCGCACGCGCAGCATGCCGTGCAACACGCCCGAGCGCTCGTAGCGGTAGACCGTGCCGAGCTCGGCCCAGCGCAGCGGGAGCTCGCGGTAGCTGCGCCCGCGGTTCTGGTAGATGAGGATGTGCCCCGGGCAATTCATGGGCTTGACCCGGTAGGGCAGCTCGTCGATCGCCATCGGGGCGTACATCAGGTCGGCGTAGTTCTCGAGGTGCCCCGAGACCGCGAACAGCGTCTCGCGCGCGACGTGCGGGGTGTAGACCGGCATGTAGCCGCGCGCCTGGTGCAGCTCCCACCAGAAGGTCTCCATCTCGCGCCGCACGGCCCCGAGCTTCGGGTGCCAGAAGATGAAGCCCCCGCCGGCCTCCTGGTGGTGGCTGAAGAGGTCGAGCTCGGTCCCGAGGTGCCGGTGGTCGCAGCGCTCGACCTCCACAAGCCAGGCCAGGTGGCGCTCGAGGTCCTCCTTCGTCCAGAAGGCGGTCCCGTAGATGCGCTGCAGCATCGGATTGGCCTCGTCCCCCATCCAGTAGGCCCCGGCCACACGCTGCAGCTTGAAGACGAAGGGCCGGTCGAAGCGGTCGATGTGCGGGCCCTCGCACAGGTCCTCCCAGCCGGCGTGCGCGTAAAAGGTGATCTTCTCGCCCTCGGGGATGCGCCCCAGGGTGTCGAGCTTGAAGGTCTGGTTGCGCTGCACGAGCCGCGCGCGCGCCTCGTCGCGCGTGTACTCGCTGCACACCATCGCGCCGGCCTTCTTGGCGATGCGGCGCATCTCGTTCTCGATGCGCTCGAGGTCGCGCTCCTCGAGCGGCTTCGGGAGCTCGATGTCGTAGTAGAAGCCGTGCTCGATGGCCGGCCCGTTGCCGAACTTGGCACCCGGGTAGAGCGCCTCGACCGCCGAGGCCATCAGGTGCGACACGGAGTGCCGCAGGGTCGCGAGCGGGAAGGGGGTTTCGAGCGGCGCCACCTTCGTCGCCCCGCCTGCCGCGCCGGTCGCGGCTTCTTTCTCTGAGGCCATGGGCCCTCTCGTAGGGGGTCGGTCGAGTCCCTCGCTCACCGACCTGGTGGGAGAGGTCCGCTGCCGACCCCGGGTGCGGCGAGCGGGCGCGCAGAGGATAGCGAGCACCGCGATGCGATCCAACGGGACGAACTCGCGAAGCGGTCACCAGCCGCTCTGCCACCCGCCCTCTTCCGCGACCTCCGCGCGTCCTCGCCTTCGCGGTGCATTTCTTCTCCCGCGCTCTCCGCGCGAAGAACCGGCCGCCGGGACCCCCGATGGTCGACCCCCGCAGACACGGATCGCATGGGGTTGCGATCCCGCATTTCTGCGTTGGGGGAAGGTGGGGAAGGGGATCTGCGGGGCGGGGTCCGAGGGGATCCCGGCTGCCGTCCTGCGAGGTATCGGAGCGTTCCGACGAACGCCCAAGGCCTTTCTCCAGATTCTGGGCTGCGCTCGGATTCGCGCGCAACGACGCCCACAACGCGCGGACCGGCGCGCCGCCCTCCCGATGCAGCCCCTAACTGCGCCAGAGCTTGACCTCGGTCTCGAGCCGGATCCCGAACGCGTCCGCCACGCGCGCGCGCAGCTCCTCGATCAGCGCCAGCACGTCCGCCGCGCTCGCGCGCCCGCGGTTCACGATGAAGTTGCCGTGCTTCTCGCTCACCAGCGCGTCGCCGCGGCGCGTGCCCTTGGCGCCCACGGCCTCGATCAGCTGCCCGGCCGTGCGCCCGCCCGAGAGCTCCGGGTCCGGGTTCTTGAAGACGCAGCCGCAGGAGTGCTCGGTCACCGGCTGGGCCGCGCCCTTCTCGCGCAGGAAGGTCGCCACGCGCTCCTTCACGACCGCGCGCGCGTCGACGCGGAAGCGCAGCACCGCGCCGAGCACCAGCGCGCCGTCCAGGTTGCCGTCGCGGTAGCGCGGCGCGCACTGCGCACGCTGGAGGTGGCGCACGCCGCCGTCGGGTGCCAGCACGCGCACGCTCTCGAGCACGTCCCAGGTCGCGCCCCAGCGCCCGCCCGCGTTCATGGCCACGCCGCCGCCGAGGTGTCCCGGCACGCCGGCCAGGCCCTCGAAGCCGCTCCATCCGAGCTCGCGCGTGATGCGCACGAGCCCGGGCAGCGAGCAGCCGGCCCACGCCACCAGGCGTGCGTCCTCGTCCCGTTCCTGGCGCGCGAGCGCCGGCAGGAGCGGCGTGAACTCCTGGCCCTCGCGCGCGCCGTCGTCGGGGTGCGGACGGAAGACACGCCCCATGCGCTCGGTCGTGATCACCACGCCCGGCAGCAGCCCGTCGGGCACCAGCAGGTTCGCGCCGCCGCCCAGCACGCGCGGCTCGAAGCCGCGCTCGCGCGCCGCGTTCCAGGCGGCCACGAACTCGTCGGGGTGCGCGGGCTCGAGCAGCCATTCGGCCCGTCCGCCGACGCGCAGGGTGGTGCGTGCGGCGAGGTCCGCCTCGCGCAGCGCCGCGCAGGGCCACAGGAGCGCCGCGGTCACCATGACCTCACGGATGCGCGGGTGCGCGCGCACCGAGGCGCGCGAGCAACGGCTCGCGGATGCCCTCGATGTCGCCCGCGCCCAGCACGAAGGCCGCGGCCGAGCCCGGCAGGCTGGCGGCGAAGCGCTCGCAGGCGCGCGCCGGCTCGCCGCCCTCCTCGGCCGAAACGCCCCGGCGCCGCAGCGCCGACACGAGCTCGCCCGCGCCCGCGCGGTGCTCGCCGTCGCGGTGCACGCGCGCGCCGTAGACGTCCGCCACGACCACGTGGTCGGCGAAGCGCAGGGACTCGGCGAACTCCTCCAGGAAGCGCGCCGTGCGGCTGTGCTGGTGCGGCTGGAACAGGACGTGGAGCGGCTGGCGCGGGTAGGCGCGGCGCGCGGCCTCGAGCGTCACGCGCACCTCGGTCGGATGGTGCGCGTAGTCGTGCACGACGTGCACGCTGCCGGCATCCGACGTCGCGCTCCCCCACGGTTCGAAGCGGCGCTCGACGCCCGCGAAGCGCTCGATCCCCGCCGCTGCGGCGGCCACGAGGCTGGCGGGCTCGACGCGCGCGCGGCGCGCGCTGATCCCGATCGCGAGGCCGAGCGCGCAGGCCGCGTTCTCGACGCTGAAGTGTCCGGGGATGGCGAGCTGCACCGGCGGCGTGGCCCAGCCCGGTCCGAGCAGACGCATGCAGAAGGCCCCGCGCGTCTCGCCCAGGAGCTCGACCTCGAGCTCGCGTCCGAGACGCCACACGGTGGCGCGCGCGGCGAACTCGACCTCGGGCGGCACGTCGCGGCCCAGCACCAAGAGCCCGTCGGGCGAGACGCGGTCGGCGAAGCGCGCGAAGGCCTCCTTGATCGCGCCGAAGGTGCCGTAGTAGTCGAGGTGGTCTTCCTCGACGTTGGTCACGATCGCGCCCAGCGGCGCGAGCTGCAGGAAGCTGCGGTCGTACTCGCAGGCCTCGACGCAGAACAGCCCGCCCTTGTGGCCGGCCAGCGCGTTGGTGCGCAGGCGCCGGCAGGTCCCGCCCACCAGCGCACCGGTCACGGGCGCCCGCAGGCGCGCTCCCAGTCCCTCGAGCGCGTGCCACAGCATCCACGAGCTGCCGGTCTTGCCATGGGTGCCGGCCACCGCCAGCGTGCGCCCGGCCGGGCACAGGTGCCCGAGCGCCTCGGCGTACTTCCAGACCGGGATGCCGCGCGCGCGCGCGGCGGTGAGCTGTGGATCGTCCTGGGGCACGGCGGCCGAACGGACCACCAGCTCGGCGTCGGCCGGCAGGTGCTCGGCGCTCGAATCGCCGAGCGAGATCGCGAACTCGAGTTCGCTCAGGGCCGCGAGCATGGGCGAGCGCGCGCGGTCGTGGCCGCTGATGCGCACGCCGCGCGCGGCCAGGATGCGTCCGAGCCCGGACACGCCCGCGCCGCCCGCGCCCAGGAGGTGCACGCGCCTGGGGAAGCCGGGCGTGAGCGGCAGCGCGGGGACGGGCGGGCCGGAGGGGCGGGTGTGCATCTCGCTGTGCATCGTCGGGAGCGACCGGAGGCCGCGCAGGGGTTCACGTCGTTGTGCGGAATCGTCGCGCGACAAGCAAGAGCTCGTCCGCCAGACGCTGCACGCCGTCGCGCGGGATCGCGCGCGCGAGCGCGCGCGACATCTGCTCGCGCTCGCGCTCGCCCTCCGGCCCGGCCAGGCGCGCGAGGGTCGGGACCAGCGCCGCGTCCAGGCGCTCCTCCGGCACCACGCGCACGCCCGCGCCGAGCGCGAGCGCGTTGTGCTCCTGGTGCCGGTCGCGGTGGTGCGGATAGGGCACGACCAGCGCCGGCCGCGCGCGCGCGGCGATCTCGGCCAGGGTCGAGGCCCCGCCGCGGCACAGGACCAGCGTGGCTGCGTCGAGGGCTCCGGCCACGTCGTCCAGGTATTCGAGCGCGCGGTAGCCCGCCCGCGCGGGCGCGCCCTCCTCGAGGCGCCCGGGACCGGTCTGGTGCAGGACCTGGAGCCCCGCGTCCACCAGCGCGGCGGCGTGCGCGGCCAGGAAGCGATTCAGGCCGGCCGCGCCCTGGCTGCCGCCCAGCACCAGCAGCAACGGCGCGGCCCCCTGGAAGCCCAGCCGCGCGCGTGCGGCCGCGCTCTCGGCCTCGTCCGGCACGCGCGCGCCGAAGGCCGGCGCGAGCGGTGGGCCGAAGCAGCGGTGGCGCGCGCCGGCGGGCGGCAGCGAGGCCGGCCAGGCGTGCACCACGCGCTCCGAGAGCCCCGCCAGCGCGCGTGTGGCCTTGCCCGCGACCGAATTGATCTCGAGCAGCACCACGGGAATGCCCAGGAAGCGCGCCGCCAGCACGGCCGGCAGGGCCGTGTAGCCGCCCAGGGCCAGCAGGACCTCGCTGCGGTGGCGCGCGAGCGCCGCGCGCGCGCGGCCCGTCTCGGGCGCCGTGCGCGCGAGCAAGCGCCACCAGGAGGGCGCGCCGCTCGTCTCGGGCTCGAGCGTGAGCACGACCCGCTCGAGCGCCAGCGCGCCCGCGCGCTCGGGGAGCCGCGCCAGCACGCGCTCCTCGACCCCCCGCCCGGCCGAGAACCACAGCACGTCCTCGGGCGCCGCGCGCCGCGCGCGCAGGTGCTCCAGCAGGTGCAGCCCGGGGACGACGTGTCCTCCCGTTCCGCCGCCAGCCAGAGCGAGGCGCATGACGAGCTCGTGCCGGGCGGCGCTACTGGCGCGAAGAGAACTCGAGCAGGGCCACGGAGTTCGGCTGCCCGTGCCCGGTCGAGGCCGAGCGCGGCTCGCCGCGGCGCGCGTACGGACCGGCCCAGCCGGCGGCCAGCGAGGCAAGCGAGAGCGGGGCCTCGAGCACCAGGACCACCGCACACCCCGCCAAGAGGAAGATCCGCGTGCTGCGCTTCACTTGACCTTCCCTCCGCGGCGGGCGCCTTCGGAGCGAGACGCGCTGGCGAGGATCACCGAGTCGCCCTTGGCCTTGGGCGGGTTGACGGCGAGCTTCGGGTTGCTCGTGCCGCTCTTCTTGTCCGGCGCGCGCGCCGGCGCCTGGGCCGAGCCCGGCAACACCAGCTCCTGCCCCAGCAGGAGCTTGTCGGGGTTCACCTTCGGGTTGAGGGAGGCGATCTCGCGCCAGCGCTTGCCGTCGCCGAGCGCGCGCTCGGCGATGCGCCACAGGTTCTCGCCCTGGCCCACCTTCCAGGTCTTGCCGCTGGCCCCGGCCTTGGCCGGCGCGGCCGGCTTGGGCTCGGCGCCCGGCTTGGGCGCGGCGGCGTTCACGGCCGCGGTGCGCGGCTCGCCGCCCACGGCCGGCGCCCCCGGGATGCGGATCGATTGACCGACGCGCAGCTTGCTCGGATCGAGGCCGGGATTGGCGCTCACGAGCTCCTGCCAGCGGCGCGCCGAGCCGAGCTCGCGCTGGGCGATCTCGCTGAGCGTGTCGCCCGTGCGCACGGCGTAGGTGCGCGCGCTCGCGGCCAGCGCTTGGGCCGGTCCGGCGGCCTTCAGGCCGATGACCTGCTCGGGCGCGGGCTGCTCGCGCGGGGCCTGCAGCTCGAGCGTGCCCGGCGCAGCGTCCGGGGCGTTCTCGGAGAGCGGCGTCGCGGAGAGCGGCTCCGACGGCGAGCCGAAGTCGGCGCCGCGCTCGGCGCGCGGGTGCCGTTGCAGCGGGCCAGGCTGGCTCTCGGCCAGCAGGCTCAGGCGCCGCGACTCGTCCGCCGGAACCGCGGGGGCCACGGGCGCGTGGCTCGCGGCGGCGGCCAGGCGGCCCGGGACCTCGGCTTCCTTCTTCTCCTTGTTCCCGTCCCACATCAGGACGGCGACCACCGTGACCACCAGGAACAGGAGGGCGACTATGCCGTAGCGTTCGATCGAGTGCATGGATAGAGCTCCTCGTGGGTCTTGCGCGCGGCCCCCAGGGCCAGCCCCACGGCGAAAGAGGAAACGATCAGAGAAGTGCCACCGTCGGACAGGAACGGCAGCGTCATCCCCTTCGGCGGTGCCAGCCCGGCGACCACTTGCACGTGCACCATCGCTTGTAGCGCGACGGAGAGCAAGAGGCCGAAGGTCGCGAGCGCTTCGTAGCGCTCGCGCAGCGAGAGCACCAGCCGCAGGGCGTACCACAGGAAAGCGAGCCAGCAGGCGAGCACGATCCACATCCCGACCACGCCCAGCTCCTCGCCCACCAGCGCGAACACGTAGTCGGACTCGAGGTAGGGCACGCCGTCGTTGCGGAAGCCGCCGTGCCCGTAGCCGGCCCCGAACAGGTCGCCGGAGGCGAGCGCCTTGAGCGTGCCCGCGACCTGACCGTTGTCGACCTGCCCGAACCACATCGCGATGCGGTTGCGCATGTAGGGCACGAACAGGCCGGCGGCGGTGATGGCCCCGCCCCCGATGGCGACCAGCGAGGCCCCCACCGGCAGCATGCGCGCCCCCCCCACCCACATGGTGGAGAGCGCGCAGATCAGGAGCAGCATCGAGCCGCCCAGGTCGGTCTCGACCAGGACGAGCATGAAGAACACCAGCGACACCATCAGCATCGGCAGCACGCCGCGCCGGATGTCGTGCACGCGCCGCCCGAGCTTCACGCAGCGGTCGGCGACCCACAGCACGACCACGATGCGCGCCAGCTCGGAGGGCTGGAAGGTGAGGCGCGCGCCGAGCGGGAACTCGACCCAGCGGAAGGCCCCGTTGCGGGCCGCGCGGAAGGGCTCGACGAACACCAGCAGGAGCAGCAGCGCCGAGAGCACCACCAGGTGCGGCAGGAGGCGCCGCAACCCGCCCGGCCCCAGCCGGAAGGCCAGCAGCATCACGCCCACCGAGAGCACGCGCAGCAGCGCGTGGCCGCGCAGCTCGCCCAGGAACTCGGCCGGCGTGTGGGTGGTGGCCACGAAGGCCGCCTGCATCAGGAAGCCGAGCCCCGAGAGCGCCAGCACCACCAGGAACAGGCGCATGGCCGGGCGCATCGGATCGTGCACCTCGGCCTTGCGCGCGAGGTTGTCCAGGAAGCCGGTGATCGTGAGCTGCTCGCCACCGGGAGCGGCGGACTCGCGCAGGGCGGCGGCTCGGACGCGGGGCACCATGGCTAGCGCAGCTTGAGGAGGGCCAGGCTGGCGGTGGCCCCGCAGGCCGCCAGGATCCAGAAGCGCACCACGACCTTGGCCTCGTGCCAGCCCTGTTCGCGCGCCACGAACACGCCGCCATAGCGCTGCAGCCCGTGGTGGATCGGCGCCATCGTGAACAGGCGCCGGCGCGTGCGCTTGTACCAGAAGGTCTGCAGGAAGCTGGTGGCGAGGTCGAGCACGAACACGCTGCCCGCCAGCGGCAGGACGAGCTCCTGCTTCGAGACCAACGCCAGCCAGGCCAGCGCCCCGCCCAGCGGCAGCGCGCCCGAGTCGCCCATGAAGATCTGCGCCGGGTAGGCGTTGTACCAGAGGAAGCCCAGCGTCGCGCCGCACAGGGCCGCGCCCAGCACCGCCATCTCGCCCGCGTTCGGCACGTGCGGCAGCCCGAGGTACGCGGTCCAGTCGGCGCGCCCGGTGACGTAGCACAAGACCAGCAGCGCGCCCGCGGAGATGATCGTGCAGCCCGCGGCCAGGCCGTCCATGCCGTCCACGATGTTCACGGCGTTGGCCGCGCCCACCAGCACGAACCACTCGAACAGCACGAACAGCGCGATCCCGAGCGCGCCCCAGGACGCCAGCGGCAGGGCCGCGTCCTTCAGGAACGGCGCGTACAGGTCGAGCAGCGAGGCCCGCCCGGTGGTCTTCGCGTACCAGCACAGGATCGCCAGCACCGCCAGGGCCACGCTCGACAGGCCGAGCATCTTGGCGTGCGAGCTGAGCCCCTTGCAGCCGGGGATGGCGAGCTTCTTGTAGTCGTCCACGAAGCCGACCGCGGCCAGCCCGGCGATCAAGAGCACGGCCAGCACGACCTGCAGGTTGTCGAGGCGCGCCCACAGCACGACCGAGGCCAGCAGCGCCGCCACCAGGAAGCTGCCCCCCATGGTGGGCGTCTCGCCCTTGCCGGCCTTCTGCGCCAGCTTGACCAGCTCCTCGTGGGGCGCCTTGGAGACGTCCTCGCGGATGCGGTTCCTGAGCAGCCAGGCGATCACGTGCTTGCCCCACCACAGGGCCAGCGCGAAGGCCGTGAGCGCGGCCATCGCCATGCGGAACGAGATGTATCCGAAGAGACGCAAGTCCGCCTGTTCGTGCAGCAGGGCGTACAACACGTCAGCCTGTCGTGGGTGGCCCGAAGCGGGTGCGCAGGGCCTCGACCACGCGTTCGAGCGCCATCCCGCGGCTGCCCTTGACGAGCACCACGTCGCCCGCGTGCACCAGCTCGGCCGCGCCGCGCGCGGCCTCCTCGGTGGTGTCGAAGTGCACCACCGCGTCGCTGCCCAGACCGCCCTCGAGCGCGCCGGCGGCGGCCGCCTTGACCCACGTGCCGACCAGCACGATCGCGTCCACGCCCGCGCGCGCGGCCTCGCGCCCGATCTCGTGGTGCAGCTCGGCCGAGAGCTCGCCCAGCTCCAGCATGTCGCCCATCACCAGCACCCGGCGCGTGAAGCCGTGCAGGCCCGAGAGCACGCGCACCGCCGCGCGCAGGGACTGTGGATTGGCGTTGTAGCAGTCGTCGAACAGCGTCAGTCCGGGCAGGTCGATGCGCTCCATGCGCGAATGGGCCGGGCGCAGCGAGGAGACCGCGGGCAACACGCGCGTGAGCTCGAGTCCGAGGCCCTCGGCCGCGCACAGCGCCGCCAGCAGGTTCTCGACGTTGTGCGTGCCGAGCAGCGGCGAGGTGAGCTCGTGGCCCTCGAGCCCGAGCCCGTCGAGCTTGAAGGTCGTGCCGCCGGAGTGGAAGTACAGCGCGCGCGCGTCCAGGTCGCCGCGCTCGGCGCCGCGGCCCTCGACGCTGAAGGTGAGCACGCGCGCGCGCGTGCGCCCGGCCAGCTCGCTGCGCTGGCGCGAGGCCGCGTTGAGCACGCACAGGCCCTCGCGCGGCAGGGCCTCCGCCAGCGCGCCCTTCTCGCGCGCCACGCCCTCCAGCGAGCCCAGCCCTTCCAGGTGCGAGGCGCCCACGTTGGTGATGATGCCGATCTCGGGCCGCGCGATGCGCGCCAGGGCCGCGATCTCACCCGGGTGGTTGGTGCCCATCTCGACCACCACCAGGCGCGTGTCCTCGTCGGCCAGACACAGCGTGTGCGGCACGCCGATGTCGTTGTTGAACGAGCTGGGCGAGGCCACGACCGGGAACAGCGGCGCGAACAGCGCGCGCAGGATGTTCTTGGTGGTGGTCTTGCCGGAGGAACCCGTCACGCCCAGCACGCTGGCCGAGAGCGTCGAGCGGTACCAGGACCCCAGGTCGCCCAGCGCGCGGCGCGGATCGGGGTGCAAGGCGAATGCCACGTGCGCGGGCAGGTCGGCGGGGGCCTCGGCGCCCGCCAGCAACACGGCCGCCGCGCCCGCCGCCACGGCCTTGGCCGCGAAGCGGTTGCCATCGAAGTTCGGCCCGCGCAGCGCCAGGAACAGCTCGCCCGGTCGCAGCGTGCGCGTGTCGGTCGAGACGCCCGCCAGCCGCAGCTCCGGATCGCCGGCGCACAGGCGCGCGCCGGTGGCGTCCACCAGCTCGCCCAGCGTGAAGCGTCCGCCTAGGGCAGTTCTTCCTGCACGACGCGTCGATCCTCGAACGGCAGCCGCTCGTCCCGCACTTGTTGCCATGCCTCGTGTCCTTTCCCGGCGATCAACACGATGTCCCCCGCACGCGCCTCCGCCAGGGCGCGCGCGATCGCCCTGCGTCGGTCGGGCTCGATCTCCACGCTGCCGTCCTCGAGCGAGGCGCGGCCGTGCTCGAAGCCCGGCAAGATGTCGTCGATGATGGCGAGCGGCTCCTCGTCGCGCGGATTGTCGCTCGTGATCCAGACCCGCTCGGCGTGGCGCGCCACGGCCGCTCCCATGGGTGCGCGCTTCTCGCGGTCGCGGTTGCCGCCGCAGCCGAACACGCACAGCACGCGCCCGGCGTCCGCCCCGGGCGCGGCCAGGAGCTCGCGCAGCGTGGCCAGCACGCGCTCGAGCGCGTCGGGCGTGTGCGCGTAGTCCACGAACACGCGGAAGCCGCGCGCGCCGGTGTCGACCGGCTCGAGCCGCCCGCGCGGAGCGGTGAGCGCGGTGAGCCCGGCACCGGCGAGCGCCGGGCTCACTCCAAGAAAGAGGACGGCGGCCAGAGCCGCCAGCGTGTTCTCGACGTTGTGTCTGCCCACCAGGGGTAGAAAAAACCCGGTCCGTGGGATCCCCATCCCTTTCAGGAACAAGGTAGTCCCTGCCGGGCCGACCCGGTCGAGAACGGCGCTCAGGTCTGCATCGGACCTGGTCCCGTACGTGAAGACGCGCGCGCCCGCGCGCTCGGCCGCGCGTCGCATGCGTTCGCCGGCGGCATCGTCGGCGTTGATCACCGCGGCCCCGCCGGCCTTGGTGTGTTCGAACAGGCGCTCCTTGGCGCGCGCGTAGGCCTCGAGGTCGGCGTGGTAGTCGAGGTGGTCGCGCCCGAGGTTCGTGAACACCGCCACGTCGAGCGGGAAGCCCGCCAGGCGCTCCTGGTCGAGCGCGTGCGAGCTGACCTCGAGCGCGAAGGCGTCGCCGCCGAGCTCCAGGTTCTCACGCGCCAGGCGCGCCAGCTCGGGCGCATCCGGGGTGGTGTGCGTGGCGGGTCGCGCCGGCGCGCCCCACAGCTTGTACTCGACCGTGCCGACCACGGCCGGACGGTGTCCGGCATGGGTGAGCAGCGCGCCCACGAGGTGCGCGACCGTGCTCTTGCCGTTCGTGCCGGTGACGCCGACCACGCGCTGGTGCTGCACGGGGTCGCCGTGCACGCGCGCGGCCGCCAGACCGGCCACGCGCCGCGCGTCGGCATGGATCCAGAGCGGCACGCCCGGCGCGAGCGCGAGGGCCCGCGGCGCGAGCACGGCCGCCGCCCCGCGCCGCACGGCATCCTGCGCGTGCCGCGCCAGCAGCTCGGAGTCGCCGCCGCGCGCGCCCGGCAGGGCCGCGAACAGCGCGCCCGGCGCCGCGCGCCGGCTGTCGAGCTGCACGTCGCGGATGGCGCGCGCGCCGTCGCCCGCCAGGGCCCCGCCCAGCGTGCCCGAGAGCTCGGCCAGCCTCATCGCGACGGCTCCCACGGACGCGCGCTCGTCCCGCGCAGGGCCAGGGCCGTGGCGCCGAAGCCCGGCGCGACCTCGCGACTCGGGGCCAGGCCGTTGACCGTCAAGCCGAGGGCTTCGGCCAGCACGCGCTCGGCGGCTGGACCGGCGACGCGGCCGCCGAAGCGTTCCTTGCCGCGCGGCTCGTCCACTACCAGGAGCACCATGAGTTCTCGTTCGCTGCCGGGCGCCCGACCGAAGGCGCAGATCGAGCTGGTGTAGCAACGCGCGTGCGGCTTTTCGAGACACTGCAACGACTCGAGGCGCTCGCGCGAGGCCGGGAGGCCCGCGCGTTCCCAGCGCGCGCGCTGGCCGAGTTCGACGTGCACGCACAGTTCGCTCGGCACTTTCTGGGCCGTACCGGTCTTGGTGCCGAGGTCGAAGGACCCGGGCGCGGGCTCCTCCCCGGAGGCGGCGACGAGGCTCGCCCGGAAGGCCGCGCCGACCTCGCGTCCGGTCCCCTCGCGCGCGCCGAGGCGCATCATGTCGCGCACCGCCGCGCAGGTCCGTGGCGAGTAGATGCGGACTGCCGGAGCGGCCGGCACCTCCAGCAGGCGCTGGCCCTGCTCGACCGAGCGCACCAGCCGCAGCGGCCGGCGCTCGCCGCCGCGCAGGATCGTGGCCAGGGCCTCGGCATGGCGCCACAGCGTGGTCGAGATCTCGTGACCGAACCCGAGCGAGGCGTGGGTGTAGGCGTAGGACCAGGGTGTGGGAGCAAGGTTCCCCGCCCGCTCGGGTCCGAGACCGGAACCGGGCGGCCGGCCGTAGCCGAGCCGCTCCAGGTAATCGTGGAAGCGCTGGTCGTCGATGCGCAGGCCGATCTGCGCCAGGGCGGCATTGACCGAGAAGGCGAAGAACTCGGACGCGCTGTGGCGGCCGGTCAGGGCGCCCTCGGCCTCGCGGATGACGCGCCCGCTGGGGCGACCATCGGGGTAGGCGACGCGGTACTCGCCGTCGCCCACGTCGAACATCGTCTCGGGCGTGACCACGCCCTCCTCCAGGGCCGTGGCCATGGTCACGACCTTGAAGGTCGAGCCCGTGGTGAAGACGTGGTAGACCGGCGCGAAGGGCTGCAGCGGGTAGGCCTCGGCCGAATCGATCGCCAGGATCTCGCCGCTCTCGACCTCGAGCACGATGCCCATCGCCACGGCGGCCTGGTGCGTCTCCAGGGTCGCGCGCAGCTCTTGCCCGAGGAAGCGCTGCAGCCCGAGGTCGAGCGTCGTGCGCACGAGCGGGGCCGGGCTGGAGGGCGTGAAGTCGAGGTAGCCGTTGGCGCGCGCGCCGCGCACCGGACGGTCGTCGATCCAGCGGTAGAGCTCCGGCTGGCGCTCGAGGAAGGCGAAGCGCTTGTCGCGCAGCAGCCCGTCGCACACCAGTTCCAGGCCCTCGCGCGGCACGGCCGCGGTCGCGTCGGGCCCCAGGAAGCCCCAGCTGCCGAAGAGCTCGTGCTCGCCCGCGGGGTAGACGCGGTCGCGCGCGTAGGCGACCCGCATCTGCCAGCTCGCCACGCCCTGCTGCGCGAGCATGTCGCGCAGCGGCAACACGCACTCGGGCGCCAGCCCGGAGATGGGCCGCGCGAAGGCCGTGGGCAGGAGCGCCTTCCAGACCGCCTCACGCGCGCGGCGCGCCTCGTTCTCGGGGACCAGCGCCGGATCCAGCGGGACGTCGTGACGCACCAGGTGCAAGCCGTCGGCGATGCGCCGCCCCCAGCGCCAGGCCTGGCTCACACCGTGGCCCTTGCGCTGTTCCTCGCTCAGCAGCACCTCCGGCTGCCAGGCGAGCTGGAAGGCGCCGTCCACGCGCTCGACGCGCACGCCCTGCAGCGGGCCACGCTCGGTGCCCGCGCCGCTCTCGACCCAGTCGTGCACGCGCTGGGCCTGGCGCGGGGTGAGCTTCCAGGCGCGCACGCGCACCCAGCCGGCGGGATCGGCGTCCGGCAGCAGCGCCGCCAGGAGTTCGCGCGCCGAGGGCCGACCTCCCAGGACCTCCGCCAGCGCCGCGGCGATGCGGCGCGGCGTGTGCGCCTGCCACAGGCTGCGCGGCGAGAGCTCGAGGTCGAAGCGCGGCACGAAGCGCGCGAGCGTCTCGCCCTCGCGCGCGACGATCGAGTAGGCCGGCGGCTGCGCCAGCTCCTGGCGGATGCGCTCGGGCTGGGCGGAATCGAGGCAGGCCAGGCGCACGACCCACACCGCCACCGTGAGCACGACCGCTCCGACCACCACGAAGGCGCTCATCGGGCGCAGTCCGGAGGCGGACGCCAGGGCCTCGTGCGGGTTCACGGCTGGATCCCCGCGGACAGGGCTCGCGGCACCCGCGCCTCGGGGACGTCGGGGCCGTGCAGGAGCTCGCCCTCGCGGCGCTGGTTGTGCACGCGCGCGAGCTCGTTGCGCCGCGCCTGGGCCTCGCACCAGCGCTCGAGGCGATCGAGCGCGTCGCCGCGCGCGCGATTCTCGGTCGCCAGCGCGGCCGAGAACACGCCCACCACCAGCGCCAGCGCGCACAGGGACCAGCCCAGGAGCCCGCGTCTCATGCGCGCTCCTCCGTGCCTTCGTCGCTGAAGACCTCGCCGCGCGGCACGAGCGGCAGACGCGCGCGCAGGGCGCAGCGCAGTAGAGCAGAGCGCGCCCGGGGATTGGCGCGGCGCTCGGCCGCCCCGGGTCCGCGGGGTTTCTTGGTCACCAGCTGCCAGCAACCTTCCCGGGCGCGCTCTTGAAGCACCTTGCGGACGAAGCCGTCCTCCAAGGAGTGGAACGTGATCACCGCCAGACGACCACCGTCGACCAGCACGCGCTCGGCCACGCGCAGGCCGTGACGCAGCTCCTCGCCCTCCTCGTTGACGGCCCGCCGCAGGGCCTGGAAGCAGCGCGTGGCCGGATGGATGCGGCCGCGACCGCCGCGAAGCCCTCCACCAGCAGAGCACTCGGCGATCAGCTCGGCCAGCGGCACGGTCCGCGTGAAGGGCGCGCGCGTGCGCGACTCGACGATGGCGTGCGCGATCGCGCGCGAGTTGCGCTCGTCGCCCTCGTAGTAGAAGAGGTCGGCCAGGTCCTCCTCGTCCCAGCGGTTGACGATGTCGGCCGCGGTGCGCGTGCGCGTCGGGTCCATGCGCATGTCGAGCGGACCGTCGGACTGCAGGCTGAAGCCGCGCTCGGGCCGGTCGAAGTGCAGCGAGTTGGCCCCGAGGTCGAGCAGGAAGCCGATCACGGGCGCGAGCTCGGCCTCGACCAGGCGCGGATAGAGCTGCGAGATGCGCGCCGAGCAGAAGCGCACGCGCGCCCCGAACTCGGCCAGCTCCCCGCGTGCGTGCGCCAGCACTTCCGGGTCCTGGTCGACGCCGAACACGCTCACCCCGGGGAAGCGCTCGAGCAGCGCGCGCGCGTGGCCGCCCGCGCCCAGCGTGCCGTCCACGATCCAGCCGGAGAGCTCGTCCGCGGCGCGGTCGCCGCGCAGGCCCTCGAGCACCTCGCCCAGCAGGACGGGCACGTGCACGCGCGGGCCGGGTTCGTTCGTCATGCTCCCCCCTGTCGCGATCATGGCCGGGTGTCCATGGGCTCACCCACCGTTTCCCGGGCCGCCGCCGCCGACCAGGACCACGTCCAGGTCGTCGAAATGGTCGTCGTTCTCGGACTCGAACTTCTCCCAGCGCGCGCGGTCCCAGATCTCGGCCCGGTCGGCCACGCCGACCATGACCACTTCCTTGTCGATGCTGGCGTACTTGCGCAGCTTCTCGGGCAGGAGCACGCGGCCCGAGCTGTCGAGCGGCGTCGAGTGCACGTTCGAGAAGAACAGCCGCTGCATGGTGCGCAGCTGGGCGCCGCCGAAGGGCTGGGTCGTCAGGCGCTGGAGGACCTGCTGGTAGCCCTGGGCCGAGAACAGGAACAGGCAGCCCTCGAAGCCGCGCGTCAGGACGGCGACCTGGGCGCCGCCCGCGTCGCGCCCGAGTTGCTCCTGAAAGCGCTTGGGGACGAAGACCCGGTTCTTCGGGTCGAGCGTATGGATGGAGTCACCGCTGAACACCGCACCGACCCCCGTCCACCGCGATCTCTTGGCTTGCTGCGAGTGCCACTTTGCGCCACCTGGGTGATCGCGCGTGAGTATAGATGCCGCCTCCGAGATGGCGAACTCCAAGTGGAGAAAACTTGGCGCCGAGCGCGCGTGCATGCGCGGGCGACGGCCACGAAGGTCCACGATTCCTCGGGGAAAAGACCCAGAACGAGCACGGCGCGGAGAACGCTCCGCGCTTCCCGCCCCGCCCGCGTGGGGCCGGCGAGCAGGGCCCTAGGGGGCGGAGTCGCCCGGGATCGCTTCCGCCACCGGGGTGCCACCCGGCTCGGGCGCGGGGGCGGCCGGCGCGGCGGCCAGGGACTCGACCCCGGCGCCCTCGAAGACCCTGGCGAGCTCGGCCTTGAGCACCTGGGCGCGCTCGGAATCGAGCTCGAAGACCTGCACCTCGAACTCCTCCTGACGGCGGGGCCGGCGCACGCACAGGGTCTCGCCCGCGGCGTTGCGGCGGACCCCGGCCAGCTTCAGGCGCTTCTTGCGCAAGAGCAGCAGGGCCAAGAGGTAACGGAGCTCGGCCAGGCCCTCCTCACGGCGTCCCTCCAGGCTCAGGAAGAGCTCCTCGATGGCCTCGAAGTCGACCGCGAAGCGCGCGCGCGGGTCGGAGCGGTGGCGCGCCCGCCAGTAGACCAGGTCGGGGGTGGCCTCCGCCGAGGTGGGCAGCTCGAAGCAGGCCGGGCAACGGTCCTCGCGCCGCAGCCGATCGCCCTCCAGGAAGAGGAGCGAGAAGAAGGGCGCGCCCTCCTGGAAGGGCGCTTCGCAGCCCGAGCAGCAGGCCTCGCGGCGGTGGATGCGCCAGTCGCTCATGGGGCGCGCCAGTATAGGAGTCAGCCTTCGCGCCAGGTAGACGACGCCGGCCGGGCCGGACCTAGGGAGTGTTCCTGGGGCCCCGGCGCAGCCACCCCCGCCAACCGCGTGCCCGCCGACCGGCGCGTTTTGTGGTCAGGCGCAGGCGGCGCAGCCACGAGCGGGCCCACACGAACTCCGTCGCGAGCAGCGTCAGGCCGAAGAAGATGAACAGGAGGCCGGGGCCCGGCAGGACCAGCAGCAGGACGCCGAGCAGCAGCACGCTCGCGCCGATGACGAACACGACCACGCGCTTCGCGCCGTGATAGGAGAGGCCCAGCATCGTCTTCGGAGCGGGCTAACCCGGGGCCGCGTAGAGTCCCTCGAGGCGATCCACGACCTGCTCGAGCGTCGGGACGGGGGGCCGGTTCCGGGCGAGGTGGTCGTAGAGCACCGCGTCACGCGCGAGCGAGCGCAGCGCCGCCGCCAGGGCCGAATCATCACCGCGCGGGAAGGTGAGGCCGGTGGTGCCGTGCTCCACCACCTCGGCCATCCCACCGAGCGCCGTGACGACCACCGGCAGGCCGTGCCGGTAGGCCTCGTGCAGGGTGATGGGCATGTTCTCGTACCAGATCGAGGGCAAGACCAGGACATCGAGCTCGGCCAGCACCGCGTCCACGGCGCCCGGCTCGAAGGGCCCGCGGAAGCGCACGGCCGCGCCCTCGGCCTCGCGCCGCAGGCCGGCGACGTAGTCGGGGAACCAGTCCAGGTGGCCGTGGATCGCGAGCTCGACCGGCTCGCCGGCGAGGTGCCGCATCGCGCGCACGAGCACGTGCACGCCCTTCGAGGCGTAGATCCCGCCCACGAAGCCGACGCGCAGGGGACGCGTGGGATCGCGCCGACGCGGCGCGTGGACGGTGCCGGGGTAGCCGGCCTTCAGGATCTCGAACTCGCGCGCGGGCCGGAAGCCGGCCTGCTCGAACAGCCGCGCCAGGAAGCGCGAGGGCGAGACGACCACGTGGGCCGCGCCCAGGTCGGCGCGGTGGCGCTCGAAGCGCAGGCGCGCGGCCTCGGACCAGGCTGCCTCGGGCCAGGCCGGCCCGTGCGCCTGCGCCGGCCAGCGCTCGCGCCACAGCGGATGACGCCGCAGGCATGCGCTGCAGGACCCGCGCAAGCCGTCCGTGCACAGCTCGCCGTCGGGGCGCAACAGCGTGGCGTTGTCGCACAGCAGGTGGTAGTCGTGCAGCGTCACCACGACGCGCGCGCCGCTCGCACGCGCGGCCGGGATGCAGCGTGAACCCCAGATGGCCAGGTGGTGGAAGTGCACCACGTCGGGGCGCAGCGCGGCCAGCTGTTCACGGAAGAGCGCGAGCGAGCGTTCCTCCTCCCAGCTCACGCGCACGTCCGCGTACTCGCGCTGGTGCACGACCTCGAGCGTGCGCACGCCGTCGAGCGCGCCCACGCGCAGCTCGCCGTCGCGCGCGCCGAGGTCGCGCTCGGTATAGAGCGCCGTGACCGCGTGACCGCGGCGCGCGAGCTCGCGCGCGCTCTGGTGCGCGTGGATCTCCGAGCCGCCGGTGTGGCGCGGCAGGTAGTCGTGCAGGACCACCAGGATCTTCACGGGAAGCCCAGCTCCGCGCCCGTCCGGCGCTGCAGCTCCGCGCCCCAGGCGTCCTCGCCGGCCTGCCAGATGCGTTCGCGCTCGGGCACGGCGCGCACGTCGCGCGGCGCGCCGGCGCGCAGCACCTCCTCGTAGTGCGCGAGGTGCGCACGCACGTTGTCCTCGGCGCTGGGGGTGAAGGCGCGCGAGGCCGGCAGGGCGCGGCGCAGGTCCGCCAGCAGTGCGGGCTCGTCCAGCAGGCGCTGCAGCACCGCCGCCAGGGCGGCCGCGTCGCCCGGGGCATAGAACAGCGCGCCGCGCGCCCCGCCCAGGCGCTCGGCGTAGGCACCGCTCTCGGGCAGGACCAGCACGAGCCCGAGCGCCACGGCCTCGTCCAGCACCAGCCCGAAGGACTCGTGCGCGCGCGTGCCGCTCACGAAGGCGTGCACGGCGCTCACGGGGTGCCCCCCGAGTTCGCGCGCGGCGTAGGGCCCGTGGAAGGTCACGTCCAGGCCCCGGGCGAGCTCGTGGACCTCGCGCGCGAAGGCGGGCTCGGGCTCGCCGCCCGCGAAGTGCAAGGCGACGCGCGCGGGCTCGCGCAGGAGACGCACGGCGCGCAGCAGCAAGTCCGCGCCCTTGAGGCGATAGAGATGGCCCCACGCGCCGAGCACCAGCTGCCCGTGTTCGTGCGGTGGCGCGAGCGGCGCGCGCGCGCGCAGGCCGAGCTCGCGCCCGTGCGGCACCACGCGCACGTCCAGGCGCTCGCGCGCCAGGCCGAGGTAGCGCAGCACGGCCTCGGCGTGGGCGCGCGTCGGCACGAGCACGCGCCGCGCCAGCTCGAGCTCGCGCGACAGGTCGGCCGAGCGTTCCAGCAGCGCCACGCCCTGGGCTTCGTAGGAGAGCCACGGCGTGCGCGGCGGCACCTGGGCCGCGCAGCGCAGGCAGGGCGAGGGCCCCAGCTTGACCTCGCAGAACTCGCCCGACTCGGGCTTGACGCGGAAGGTCACCAGGCAGGTCGTCCACAGGTCGTGCAGCGTGACCACGGCCGGGATGCGCTCCAGCGCGGCGCGCTGCACGAGGTCGCGCGAGAGGCGGATCCAGTGGTGCACGTGCACCAGATCGGGACGCTCCTCGCGCAGCACCTCGCGGAAGGCCAGCGAGGCGCGCGCCGAGGCGCTCTTCTGCCAGTGGTCGAAGTACAGGTCGGCGCGGTGGATCTTGTGCACGCGGATGGTCCGCGCGCCGCCGTGGCCGTCCGTGGCGCCGCCGTCCGCCACGGGATCCAGCTCGAGGCTGCGCCGAAACCCCTGCTCGTAGCGCAGCGTCCCGGCCACGACCACGACCTCGTGCCCGGCGCGCACCAGGCCGTGGGCGAGCTCGCGCACCGCGCTCTCGGTGCCGCCGAGCAGTTCCGGCGGATAGCCGTGCAGCGCCAGCAGGATCTTCATCGCGCGCCCCCCTGGCCCGCCGGCAGCGCGCCGGCGTAGCGCGCCTCCAGCTCGGCCGCGCTCACGCGCATGTCCTTCGGTGGCGGCTCGAAGTCGAGCCGCGCGAGCGCGCCGGGATCGCGCAGGACTCGCTCCAGCTGCGCGGCCAGGTCGGTCGCGTCGCCGCTCTGGAAGCGCCAGCCCTGGCGGCCCGGCTCGACCAGCTCGGCCATGCCGCCGAGGTCGGACACGAGCACGGCCGTGCGCGCGGCGCGCGCCTCGTGGATCGTGAGCGGCGAGTTCTCGTACCACACGCTGGGCACCACCAGGACGTCGGTCGCGGCCAGCGTGGCCGGCACGTGCTCGCGCGCGAGCGTGCCCGGCAGTGCGGCGCCGAGCTCGGCCGCGCGCCGCTCCAGGTGGGCCACGTAGTCGGGGAAGTGCTGCTTCGGCCCGTGCAGCGTCAGCGTCGCGCGCGCGCGCAGCTCGGCCGGGAGCCGCGCGAAGGCCTCCAGCACCAGGTGCGGAGCCTTGTGCGGCGCGAGCGTGCCGAGGAAGGCCAGCCGCAGCGGCGCGCCGGGCGCGCGCGGCGGACGCGCCAGCGCGCGGAAGGGCGCGGGCTCGAGCCCGTAGGCCAGCACCTCGAGCCGCGCGGCGGGCCGGCCCCACTGGCGGTC